>CAVVGF010000015.1:0-247052 GCA_963747705.1 uncultured Actinomycetes bacterium
ATGGCGCACCGAGCTTCACAGTCCAGGAAGGACCGGATTCGTCGGGTAGGTGACCGGCAGGCAACGGCGCCCTGAACTACGGGAGATCGGGCTCCGGCACGTAGTGCCGGCTCAGGTCGGCCGGGTCGATCCAGACCCGCATGATGGCGCGGGTGGACGGGTCGCGGAACCGCTCCGGGGTCGGCACCCAGCCCGGGTCCGGCTCGGCCCGCTGCGCGTGCCGCCGGCGCTGCCCGGCCCGGGCCCGGCTGGCCCGGGAGCGGCCTGCCCGGACGGGCCGGCCGCGTCCAGGAACGGAAGGTCGGTCACCGCCGCCGCGGCCTGGTCGGAATAGGCCGCGGCCAGCACCACGCCGACCCGCCGGCTCATCTCGTCCAGGTCGAGCAGCCCCCGCGCGTAGTGCTCCCGCAGCAGGCTCAGCAGCCGCTCACGGCCGGCCTCGCTGAGCACGGACCGCGGCCCCGGCGGTGGCGCTGGCGGCGGTGTCCCGGGCACGCCTAGCTGGCCGGGCGGGCGACCACCGCCGTGCCGTAGGCCACGATCTCGGTGAGCTGCTGGCCGATCTCGGACGAGTCGAACCGCATCGCGACGACGCCGTTCGCGCCGAGCAGCCGGGCGTTCTCGATCATCCGGTCGATCGCGTGCCGCCGGCTGTCCTCGAGCAGCTCGGTGTACTGGGTCACCTCGCCCTGGCGCATGGCCTTGAAGCCGGCGCCAATCGACTTGATCGCGCCCATGCTGCGCACGACCAGGCCGAAGGCGACGCCCAGGTCTTGTTCGACGGCCAGGCCGGGCAGGGTGAAAGCGGTGGTTACCGGGAATCCGGCGGCTTCAGGTTGTGTCATAGCCGTCATCGTAGGCAGCCCGCCTGCCGCCCAGCCGGACCCGGCGCGTGTCGCGATCCCTAGTCAGGCTGGGCACGAGGACCCGGGCGGGGCTCAGTGCGGGCCATACGCGGCCGGGAAGCCCTGCCGCCAGCTCGGGTAGCGGAGCGTCCAGCCGAGTTCCTTCTTGGCCTTGGCGTTGGCGGCCCCCCGGGCCTGGGTCATCATGGCCAGCCCGCCGCCCATGATCAGCCGGGCCAGCCAGGTGGGCACGTGCCGCGGCGGCTTGGCCCCGAGGGCATCGGCGAGCACCGGCAGCCAGTCCCGCGCCGCCGCGGGCTCGTCGTCGGTGATGTTGTAGACGGCCGGGCCGACCTGGTCCAGGGCCGCTGCGGTGGCCGCGGCCGCGTCCTCCAGGTGAATGAAGGACATGACACCGGCCCCGTCGCCGACGATCGGGTATTGCCGCTTGCGCACCGCCTGGTTCAGCTGGTCCGGATCGCCGTAGAAGCCGCCGTAGCGGAGCGCGATCCCGCCGGCCGCGAGGACCGCCTGGTCCAGGTGGGCCATGGCGGCGAACGTCTGCCGCGCGCTGGCCGGCGGGTGGTCATCCAGCGGGTCGTCCTCGGCCTTGACCGGCCCGCCCGCGCGCAGGTAGCGGTACGGGGCGTAGCTCTGCGCGACGAACCGCTGGACACCCGCTTCATGCACGGCGGCCAGCACGTTGTCGGTGCCCTCGGTACGCAGCCGGTTGGTCGGCGCGAACGTCCGGTCCAGGCTGCGCGAGAAGCGCGCGCCGGCCAGCGCGGTGGCCTGGTACACGATGGCCTCGGGCCGGGCCTCGGCGACCGCCGCGCGGACCGAGGCGACGTCCAGCACGTCGAGCGCGATGGGCTCGGCGCCCAGGGCGCGCAGCTGCCCGGCTCTGCCCGCCGACCGGGAACTGGCGATCACCTCGTGCCCCCGGTCGGCCAGCTGTGGCACCAGCCGGCGGCCGATGGCCCCGCTGCCCCCTACGACCAGGACTCGCATGCTGTCCCTCCTCCTGCTCAGCCGGTCTGCACTGCTAGTGACACGCCGGGGGAGCAGAACGTGACGGCTGGGTGGGCAGGTGGCCGGCCGGGGCCGGTTGGGCGCGTTTGGCCTCTGCACCGGGCGACGGCGGTCGCGGGTACTGGCGTTAAGAAGATGGGTGGTGTGGCCCGGGGTCGGGACGACGGGGCCGGGCCGGCTGGACGCCCGCCCACACCCCGGTGGCGGCCCAGCCGGGGGCCGCGTCGGGCAGCTTGGCGGCCAGCCAGCCGTCCGCGATGGCACAGGCCATCCCGGCCGCGCGCACCCCCCGGGCGATCACCCGCAGCGGGGTGCGCCGCCGCTCATGGGCGGGCATCGGCTGGCCCGCGGCCAGCTGGCTGAACTGGTCCAGCATCTCGGCGAGCTGCGGATCGGTGCGCATCGTCTCGTGACGGAGCCGGTGCAGCATGCGCAGCTGGCGATACCAGTGGCTCATCGGCGTGCTCCCCGCCGGAAAACTATCTCGTACCGCGAGATATTATCACTTGCCGCGTTCATGGTGGCTCAGCGCAACGGCGGGGACTGGTCCCGCTCCTCGTCGCTACGCGGGCCGAAGATGCGCCGGTCCGCCTGGTCGATGGGGACGTCGTTGATGCTGGCCTCGCGTCGCCGCATCAGGCCATCGTCATCGAACTCCCACAGTTCATTGCCGTAACTGCGGAACCACTGCCCGCTGGCATCGTGCGATTCGTACTGGAACCGCACCGCGATCCGGTTGCCGAGCACGGCCCACAGGTCTTTGCGCAGCGCGTAGCCGAGTTCGCGAGACCACTTACGGCGCAGGAATTCGATGATCTCTGTGCGGCCGGTGATGAACTCGTTGCGGTTACGCCAGACCGAGTCCACGGTGTACGCGGCCGCGACCCGCTCCGGGTCACGGGTGTTCCAGGCGTCCTCGGCCGCCTGGACCTTCTGCCGCGCGGTCTCCTCGGTGAACGGTGGCAGCGGTGGTCGTGGTGGCACAGTTCCTCCCCGGCTGCGTGCTCCGGCTTCCTGACCGTATCCAGTGTCGGCCATGCCGGTCGTTGACTGCGCCTGGCCCGCTGGTTACCGTCCCACTGGTAATCATCCAGAGGATCTGAGGGATCTGGCCCGGGGACGGTCCGGCAACCTGCGCTCGCCGTAAGGTGCCAACGCCAGGATCGATGAGGAGCAGCCAGGGGCTTCCTGCCGCAGATCCCGGTCCTGCACGGCGCGCTGGTCCGGCTGGAGCCGCTGGCAGTGAGCCATGCCGCGGACCTGGCCATGGCGGCGGAAGAGGACCGCGGCAGTTATGCCCGCCACCAAGGCCGGGCTGCGCCGCGCTGGCCCAGACGGGGCCGGGACCCTGATGGGCATCCGGCTGTTCTCCATCGTGCTGGACTGCGCTGACCCGCACGGGCTGGCGCTGGTTCTATGCGCAGCTGCTCGGGCTGGCGGTGACCCGTGACGAGCCGGGCTGGGCCGAGGTCGGCGGCGGCCAGGCCGTCCGGCTGAGCTTCCAGCGGATACCCCGCTACCAGCCACCGCGCTGGCCCAACCCGGCCTATCCGCCGCACCTGCACCTGGACTTCCAGGTTGGCGACATCACCGCGGCCGAGGCCACGGTGCTGGCGCTGGGCGGCCGTCGGCTGCCCGGCGCTGAACCTGTCCCCGGCCCACCCTTCCGGGTCTACGCCGACCCGGAAGGGCACCCGTTCTGCCTGGGCTGGGAGCAAGTCAGCTGACCCGACGCGGGGCCGCGGCCACCGCCCTCAACCGGGGGTTAATCGGCGGCAACTGGCAATCAACCGGCTACCGGGAGGCTGTACGCACCCGGAAGTGTCCCCCAGCGCCGTGGGATGCAGGGCGGGACCATGTCCCGCGGACCACCCTCGGAGGTGAGCATCGGATGGTGCCGGACCAGGCGATGGACGAGCGCGCCAGCGCGGGCCCAGCAACAGGACCAGCAGACGGGAGCCAGCCTGGGGCGGCAGCCGCCCCCTGGATGACGCTGAACGAGGAACTGAGACCAGCCACCAGCCAGCGGGTGTTACGGTCGCTGGCGCTGCGCACCCGCACCGCTGGCAGCGACGCGTTCGCGGTCGCCCCGGCCCAGACCGACAACGGCGACGAGGCCCGGTACAGCGACAAGTCGGGCACCTACACCAAGGGAGTTCTGCAGTCCGGCATCGGACTGGTTGACCCGGTGGCGTACGCGACGTTCAAGGCCGCGCTGGCCAGCGGTTCCCCGGCCGACTTTGAGAAGATCATCCTCGGTGGCCCGCGCACACTCAACGGGCCGCAGGCCGGGCTGGCGTTCCACCTGGACAGCCTGGACGGCAGCCAGTACGCGGTGCCGCCCGCGCCCGCCGTGGCCAGTGAGGCCTACGCCACCGAGCTCATCGAGCTGTACTGGGCGTCGCTGCTGCGCGACGTGGCGTTCGGCAGTTATGAGCAGAGCAGCGTGGCGCAGCGGGCGGCCGCCGAGCTGTCCTCGCTGCCGGAGTACGCCGGGCCGCGGGACAATCACACTGGCCAGGTCACCCCGCGCCTGCTGCTGCGCGGTGACTTCGCGGGCGAGAAGCTGGGGCCGTACCTGTCTCAGTTCCTGCTCCTGCCGACCGCGCTGGGAGCGCTGCCGATCACCCAGCAGTACGTCACCAACCGGGCGGGCCTGGACTACATGACCGAACCCGGCGAATTCCTGGACGTGCAGAACGGCAGGCCCACCGGGAAGTCGCTGCTCACCGCCGGGGCGGCGCTACCTGAACGACGGCCGGGCGCTGGCCGCGTTCACCCACGGCGACGTGCTGTTCCAGGCCTACTTCACGGCCTACCTGGTGCTGGACTCGATCAACAGCCGGCTGCCGCCGCCGCTGAACTCGGGCAACCCCTACGCGGCGTCCAGGACACAGAACGGGTTCGGCACGTTCGGCCAGCCGGATATCGCGTTAACGCTGGCGGCGGTGGCGGGCGAGGCCATCCGCGAGGTGTGGTACCAGAAGTGGTGGGCGCACCTGCGGCACCGGCCGGAGTCCGCCGGGGCCATCGTGCACCTGCAGCAGACCGGCCAGGGTGGTGCCATCGAGGGTCACCTCAGCCACACCGTGCTGAACTCCCAGGCCGTGCAGGCCAGCTTCAGCGCGAACAACAGCTACTTCCTGTCCCAGGCCTTCCCGGAGGGCTCGCCGACTCATCCGGCCTACCCAGCCGGGCACGGCACGGTGGGCGGCGCGTGCATCACCGCGCTGAAGTTCTTCTTCGACGGGAACTTCCCGATCACCAATCCGGTGGTGCCGTCGGCCGACGCGACCAAGCCGGAGAAGTACTACCCGCCGCCGGGGGAGCGGCCGCTGACCGTCAACAGCGAGCTGCACAAGCTGGCGCACAACATCAGCTTCGGGCACGGCATTCACGCCGGGATCCACTGGCGCAGCGACACCGACGAGTCCATCAAGCTCGGCGAGGCGATCGCGCTGAGTTATCTGCGGGATCACGCGCACGCGTACAACGAGCACTTCAGCGTGTCCATCACCAAGCTGGACGGCTCGGTCGCGACGATCAGCAACCCGTGACCGGTACAGCCGCGTGAGAGGCTGAGACCGTGCATCTCGGCATCCTCGCGCACAGCACCGAAGGTGCCGCGCTGTGCTTCCTCGCCTACTGCCAGGAAGGGTTCCGCCGGACTGGCCGCAACGAGCACCCAGACGTGACGCTGGACTACATCGCGTTCGGCTACAGCATGCCTGCCTGGGAAGCAGGGGAGTACGCCCAGATCCGGGCCACCCTGGCCACCAGCGTGCAGCGGCTGGCCCAGGCCGGCGCCGACTTCTTCGCCTGCCCGGACAACACCGCGCACCTCGCGCTGGAGCAGCCCGGCCCCGAACTGGCCCGGCCCGGCCTGCACATCGCCGAGGTGGTGGCGGACGAGGCGGCCGGGGCAGGCTACCGGCGGGTCGCCGTGCTGGGCACCCGGTACCTGATGGACAGCACGCTGTATCCGCGGGCGCTGGCCGCCCGGGGTATCGCGGCCGAGATCCCGGACCCGGCCGACCGGGACGCCATCAATCGCGTCATCTTCGATGAGCTGGTCAACGGCGTGTTCACCGACGAGTCCCGCCAGGAGTACGTGCGGATCATCGCCCGGCTCGCGGACCGGGGCTGCGACGCGGCCGCCCTGGTGTGCACCGAGATCCCGCTGCTGGTGACCCCGGACGTGGCCCCGCTGCCCACGCTGGACTCCACCCGGCTGCTGGCCCGGGCCGCCTATGACGTGGCGGCCGGCCACGCCGCCCCACCGGCCTGGCGCGGCGGCCCGCTACCGCTCAGCGCTTGACCGCGACGCCGCCATAGGCTGAGGTCGCTCCGGGGGACGCGGTGTCGCCGGGGTCAGGCCGCCAGGTGTGCACGTACACCAGCCCGGGCGGGACCAGGTCCAGCCCGGTGAAGAACGGGCGACCTCGTCCTGGGTGCGCAGCGTCTGCGGGGTGGATACCCGCTCGTTGTACCGTTTCTGCGCCTCGGCCTGGGACGGATGGATGTCGCTGGCCGGATGCGAGATGGCCAGGTAGCTGCCGGGCGGCAGGGCCGCCATCAGCTCGGCCACGATCCGGTACGGGTCCTCGCTGTCCTGCACCAGATGCAGGATGCCGAGCAGCATCAGCGCGATCGGCTGGCTGAAGTCCAGCGACTGGGTGGCCGCCTCGAGGATGCTGGCCGGCTTGCGTACGTCCCCGTGCACGTACTGCGTGGTCCCGTCCGGGCCGCTGGCCAGCAGCGCACGGGCATGCGCGAGCACGATGGGGTCGTTGTCCACGTAGACGATCCGCGCGTCCGGCGCGACCGTCTGGGCGACCTGATGCGTATTGTCCGCGGCCGGGATGCCGGTGCCGATGTCGAGGAACTGCCGGATGCCCACCTCGCCGGCCAGGAACCGCACCGCCCGGGCCAGGAACGCCCGGTTGGCCCGGACCCGGAAGCGTAGCCCCGGCGTGACCGCCAGCACCCGCTCGGCGGCCTCGCGGTCGGCTGCGAAATTGTCCTTGCCGCCCAGCCAGTAGTCATAGACCCGGGCCGGGTGCGCGACGCTGGTGTCGATCTCGGTAGCCGGGCCCGCGGCGCTGCCCGGATGGTTTCCCTCTGCGTTCATTGCCATCTCCCAGTTGCTGGGAGAGAGTATCAGCTAGTAGCACCCCGAAAGCGGCCGGTTACGTCTGTCACCCGCAGGCTCCATTGTCAGATCCACCGACGGCTCGGCCAGTCGTGGCCAACAGGCTCCGTGACGCTTTTACCAAGGGGAAGGGGTTCGCTACCGGGGCAGGTCCCGCTGCGCTGAGACCGTTCGGTGCGGGCAGTCCGCGAGGGCTGGCCGGCCGTGTGGGCACATCACCACGCCCGAGGTCTCAACTACGCAGGAAAGGACCGACGATGAAGCGGTGCGCTCTGGCTGTGATCAGCCTTCTGAGCTTCCTCGTCCTCGCGGCGGCGGCCCTCCCGGCTACCGCCGCGACCAGCGCCACCTCGCACGCCATGGCCAGGCAGGCCAACTCCTCATCCAGCCACCAGCCACTGTGCCAGAGCGCCCGCGCGCTCTGCGCCGACCTGGTCAACAACCCGAAGAATGGGTACGTCGGCCACGACGAGCCGTCGGTCTTGTTCAAGTCCGGCATCCCCGGGTCGGGCAACAACATGACATACACCATGACCTTGCCCAAGGATCCGCAGAAACAGCCGAACAAGAGTGGCGTCGGCGGCTCGACCTGGAACTTCCAGTTGCGGCCCACGTTCTGGTTCGGCCTGGCGCTGTGCGACAACCAGTCCGCCCCGAACTTCACCAAGAAGTGCACGCCGGACACCGACCGTAACAACCTGGTCGGCACGAACCCGGCGAAGCGGAACTACATCGGCAAGCACCCCGGCACCGCGTTCATGGAATTGCAGTTCTACGGTCCCGGCTACGTGCCGCAGTTCACTGGGTTCGGCTGCGCCGCGCACGTGTACTGCGCGGCGATGACCATCGACAGCGCGTCGGAGAACCTGAACACGGGCGCGGTGAACACCGCCGCCTGCAATAACTTCGTACTCGGCGGTGTCGAGCCGATCAACTGGGCGTATATCACCAAGAGCGGGAAGTCCCAGGCACCGGCCAACCCGCTGTTCACCGGGACGGTCACCAATCCCAACTTCGCGGCGGTGAACCCGAACCTGAAGAAGGACCTGCTGATGAAGCCGGGCGACACCGTCCGGTTCCATATTCATGACACGTCGGCCGGGCTGCAGATCAACATGGCCGACCTGACCACCGGCCAGCACGGCTCGATGACTGCCTCGGTGGCCAACGGGTTCGGGCACATCCTGTTCACGCCCAAGTCCAAGACGTGCCACGAGGCGCCCTATGCGTTCCACCCGGCGTACTCGACCGCGAACCCGCGCGGGAACGTGTGGACAGCCCACACCTACAACGTGGCCATGTCCGACGAGATCGGCCACTTCGAGAACTGCCTGGCCGTTAACGCGACGACCGGCAACTGCACCAAGCGGCGGGCCAGGACGGGACCCTGGACTCGGACGACGTCGGCTGCGTGCCCGGCAGCCTGTCCACCGTTGTGAAGATCAACGGGTGCTTCGCCCCGGACGAAGATTTCGACGGGCAGTCCTACCGGCTGGACTGGCCGGGCACCAATCCGAGCGTGGCCCAGGACCAGGCACTGCACCCGCAGCCGGTGATGTTCACCAGCCCGACCACGCATGGGCAGAACTACCAGACGGCTGCGTTCGAGACCGACCTGCCGCGGATCGAGGCAGCGGACTCGCAGGCCAACCCGCCGTTCTGTGACCGGACGACCGGTGCCAACTGCGTGAACCCACCGATGGGCGCGCAGTTCTACCCGTTCTACTCGACCACCACCGCGACGGTTCGTGCATCTGGCAGGAGGGCGGCAACTACCTGCCAAACACGACGAACAACTTCGGCGGCAGTTCCACGACTGAATTCGGGCCGCTGCTGAAGACCGTCTACCCGACCACCGGGTTCAAGACCGAGACACTCATCGACAACTTCAACAGCGGGGACATGCCGAACCCCTGCCCGGCCAAGTAAGCGCACCGGCCCGGCAGCCTGCCGCCCGCCGTCACGGCAGCGGCAGGCTGCTCGGGTGGGTGTCCGGGATCAGTCGGCCGATGCCGCCCATGGTCCGGCTCAGCAGCTGGCCGGGCGGCGACGACCAGGACCACTGCCGGGCCGGGCCGGCCCGGTGAGGCTGGGGCAGCCGGTGTCCTGGATGCGGACCGGGGTGAAGCCGCGTCCCGGCTCCGCGAACACCAGCAGCAGCGCCGCGCCCGGCGCGATGGGGCAGTGCAGTCCCGCGGGTACCGGCGGCAGCGCGCAGATCGCGGCGGCCAGGGCGCGGACCCGCGCGGCGTCCGTGGTGGTCAGGGCGCGGGGCAGGATCTCCCGGGGCCTGCTGGCCGTCAGCCTGATCTCAAGCCGATTCACCTGGCGGCCGGCCGTGCAGAGCGGCACCCGGGCCGTCACCCGCGCGCCGCGCGCCGTGGCCTGCCCGGCCGCGGCCCGGTGGCCGGTGGCGGTGGGAGTGGGAGTGGCGGCCACACTGCCGCACGCCACCAGGCCGAGCGCCGCGCCCGCCGCGAGCACGCCCTGAGCCGCTGGCCTGCCGTGAATCATCATCGCAGGTTGGACGGGCCGCACCGGGCAACGGTTCCCGGTCCGGCGCGGCCAGCCGCCCCGGGCGGCCGGGCCGATCAGGTAATCGGTGGACAGCGGCGGCCGCTCTTTTGGGTAACACGGCTGGGCCTGCTCAGCCAGGCAGACCGGCCATGGCGAAGAACTCGGCCCGGGTGCGGGGATCGTCACGCAGCCTGCCGTGCATGGCCGAGGTGACGGTCTTCGCGCCAATCGCCCGGGCGCCGCGCAGCGTCATGCAGGAGTGCTCCGCCTCCAGGACGACGCCCGCGCCGCGCGGGCTGAGATGGGTGACCAGCGAGTCGGCGACCTGTCTGGTCAGCCGCTCCTGCGTCTGCGGCCGGGCGGCAAAGTGCCCGACCAGGCGGGCCAGCTTGGACAGCCCGAGGATGCGGTCGCCGGGCAGGTACCCCACGTGGGCCAGCCCGTCGAACGGCAGCAGGTGATGCTCACACACGGTGCGGAACGGGATGTCCCGTGCCAGTACCAGCTCGTCGTAGCCTTCGTCGTTCGGGAACGTGGTGAGCTCGAATGGCGGCGCGGTGAACAGCTCGGCGTAGGCCCGCGCCATCCGGCCCGGCGTGTCGCGCAGCCCGTCCTGGTCCACGTCGATGCCCAGCGCGGCGAGGAAGTCCGCCGCCGCCCGCTGGGCCGCGTCCAGGTCGGCGTGTGGCGCCCCGCCCGCGATGCGGAGCACCGGCCGGGCGGCGTTGCCGCCGTCCGGGCCAGGCCCCGGCGCGGCCAGCGGACCAGGCCCGGCCAGCGGCTCGGCACGGTCAACGGCGAGGTCATGCGCCATGGCGGTCATCCTCCCCAGTGGTCTTTGGAATAGCGGTGGTCTGGTGGTTAGCGGTCAGGTCCTGGATGGCGACGCAGCAGTGCCCGGGCTGCGGGTCGAGCACCGGGCGCAGGCCGGCCGCCCCGAGCCCGGTGGCCAGGCCCTCAACCAGGGCCAGGTTCATCCCGCACACGGTCTGCCGGTCCTGCTCGGCCAGGTGGTGAAACGGGCAGTTGCGCAGCCGGATAGCCCCGTCCGCCGCGTCGAACGGCGCGAAGCCGTGCTCGTGCAGCGCCGCGGTCAGGCACTCGCGCGGGCCCGGGTGGGCGCCGCGGTGCCCGGTGGTGCCCAGTTGAGCGCCGAATACTGGCGGGCGGCCTGGCCCAGCGCAGCCCGGCTCTGCCCGGTGGCGTCGGCGCCGACCGCCTGAACCAGCAGGCGGGCTGCGAGTTCGTACTCCCGGGGCGGGACGCTGACGGTGAACTCCCGGCCGGAGCGCGCGTACAGCTTGGCCGGGCGGCCGGCCCCGGGCCGCCCCGCCCGGCCGGGCGCTGGTAGCTGGCCGTCAGCAGGCCCGCCTCGACCAGCTTGTCCAGGTGATACACGGCCAGTGCGCGGCCGATGCCAGCCGCGGCCGCCGCCTGGTCCCGGCCGACCGGCCCGGCGCAGCCGGACACATGCTGGTAGAGCCGGCTGCGCACCGGGTCGTCCAGGCTGCTCAGCGAGGCCAGGTCGGCTGGCTCGGGTGGTGGTGCGGTCACCCCGCGCACTCTATCACGAGTCAAAACTATTTTTAGAAGCGGTGGTGTGCTCGGCGCGGCCACCGAGCCCAACGGCGGCATGAGGCTGGACGGGCAGCTGACCACCGGGCCGGTGCCGAGCTGCATGAGCCTCCGCGCCGCCCGCTTTTCCGGCGCAGGGCTGAACCTGGCCCTCAGGGCAGCCGTGGAACCAGTAAGGGGCCGCGCAGCAACGGAAAAGGAGCGGATCATGTTGCAGCGCACGTTTTGGGGGCTGGCCAGCTTATTCGCCAGCGCCGCCATCATCAGCACCGCCGGGCCGGCCGCGGCCGCGTCCGGCTGGACCGTGGTCAGCGTCCCGTCCACCGGGAACAACGTCATCATCAACGGCATGAGCGAGCGCACCAGCACCGATGCCTGGGCCGTGGGCACGCAGTTCGTCGCGGCCGGCCAGGCGCGGGCCCCGCCGGCCGCCTATCACTGGAACGGCACCGCGTGGTCGCTCAGCACCACCCCGGCGCTCGGGGTCAACGCCGGGCTGAACGCGGTCAGCGCGAGCAGCGCCACCGACGCGTGGGCGGTCGGTTTCACGCTGCCCAGCGGCTACCGGGTCCGCCAGCCACTGTACGAGCACTGGAACGGGTCAGCCTGGAGCGTGGTCTCCGGTCCCGGCGGCGGGCTCAACGGGGTGGCCGATCTCAGCGCCACCAATGCCTGGGCGGTCGGCGCCAGCGGCCAGGTCGAGCACTGGGACGGCAGCGCGTGGACCAGCGTGACCGTGCCCAGCCCGAACCCCGCGGACACGGCCGGCAACAACCTGACCGCGATCACCGCGACCGGCCCCGACGACATCTGGGCGGTCGGTGAATTCACCAACACCAGCTTCACGAACTCGGCCTACGCGCTGCACTACAACGGCGCCACCTGGTCGGTCACGGTGCTGCCGCAGCCCGCGGCCAGCGGCCCGAGCAGCCCGGTGCTGCACGGCGTGACCGCCATCGCCAGCAACAACGTGTGGGCCGTGGGCGAGAACGAGGAAGTCCCCGGGCTCGGCCTCAGCACCCTGATCGAGCACTGGAACGGCACCGCGTGGAGCATCGTGACCAGCCCCACGCCGGGCGCGTACCCGCTGCTGAATGCCGTCGCCGGCCGCTCGGCCAGCGACGTGTACGCGGTCGGCTCGAACGAGCCGAGCGTCAACGGCGGGGTGCAGCAAGGGCTGATCCTGCGCTGGAACGGCAGCACCTGGTCGGCGGACACCGATCCCACGGCCAGGCACGTACAGCCCGCTCTACGCGGCGGCCACCCTGCCGGGGGCCAGCCAGGAGTGGGCCGCCGGGGTCAGCAGCAGCGACCAGGCTCTGCTGCTCAGCCACGGCTGAGCAGCAGAGCGGCTAGCCGCGGTTCCGCCGGTGGATCTGCTGGCGGCCGCGGCTGGGCCGCCAGCCCGGCGGCGGCTGCGGGTGACCATGGCCATGGCCGTGCTCCTGGCGCTGGCCGTCCTCGATGGCCAGCCGGGTCAGCTCGACCCGCGACCTGATGCCGAGCTTGCGGAAGGTCTGCCGCAAATGCGCGGCCACGGTGTGCACGCTCAGGTACATCTGCTGCGCCACCTGCTGGTTGCTCAGCCCCTGGGAGACCAGGGCGGAGATAGCCCGCTCGGTCTCGGTCAGGCTGTCCCAGCCGGTGCCTGGCCCGCCGCCGGGAGCCCAGTGCCGGCGGCGCACGCCCAGCCGGCGCAGCCGGCGGCGCACCCGGGCCACGTCGCGGGTGGCACTGACCTGGCCGTAGCCGCCGGCCGCCTGGTCCAGATGGCTGATGCTGCCCGCCTGGTCACCGTCCGCGGCCAGCAGCGTGGCCAGGTCCTCGGCGGCTGACGCCCGGGCCCACGGGTCGGGGTGCTCGGCCGCGGCCTGGGCGAGCTGGGCCGGGTCCCGGCTGACGATGCCGCGGCAATGAGCGGCCGCGGTCGCGGCGATCTTGAGCACCGGGTTGAGCCGGGCGATCTCATCGGCGATCCAGGCCACGTCGGCGGCCCGCTGCCGTTCGCCCGCGGCCAGCGCGGTGCGGGCCAGCCAGGCCGGTGCGGCCGGCTCGCCGATCAGCACCGAGCGGCGGCCCGGCAGCTCCCGGTAGATCGGGCCGGCCAGTTCCATGGCCGCGGCCGGACCGGAGGCGGCCTCGGTGACCTGCGCCTCAGCCAGCAGCGTCGCGGTCCGCGCATACCAGCCAGCCGGCTGTGGATAACTCCGCCGGGTGCGCAGATGGCCAGCCGCGATCCGCAGGTCGCCGCGGCGCAGCGCCACGCTGCCCAGCACGCTCAGCGCCAGTGAGCAGTGCAGGGGCAGGCTCTGCGCGCGGGCGGCGCGTAGGGCCGTTTCGGCCGCGTCCGCGGCGGCGTCGGTCCGGCCCAGAGCCAGGTCCACCCGGGCGCGCAGGATGGCCGGCACTGGTTCGCTGCCGCTCGACCGCAGCGCCTGGTCATCCCCGGCCGCGGCCTCGATGACGGCCGACGCCTCGTCCAGCATGCGCAGGTCGACCAGCATGGCGGCCAGGGTGAGCAGCGGCTGGAAATGCCGCGCGTCCGGCGAGATCCCGCTGGTCCGGCGGACCGCGCTGCGGGCGTGCCCCAGGCCGCGGCTGGCCCAGCCGTCGTCCCAGCTGATGTCGGCCAGCACCAGCTGCGCGCCGGCCACCGCGGCCACGCTGTGCCGATCCGGCGCGGCCAGGATGGCCTCGGCCAGGCCGCGGGACCGGGTGATGTCGCGCAGCGCCGCCCGGGCGTGCAGCTGGGTGATCAGCGCCTCGTCGCGCAGCCGGCCCGGCAGCCCGGGCGCGGCCAGCACCGACTCGGCCATGGCGTCGGCCTGCCCGGCAGGCCCCGCACGGCCAGGATGGCGGACATGGCGCAGCGCAGCGGGGCCGCGGCGGCGGCGGGCAGGGGCTGGGCCAGCGCCACCCGCGCGATGTTCTCGGCGTCTTCCAGGTGGCCCGCCGCGGCCAGCGACTCGGCCGCCTGGGCGGACCGCTGCAGCCGCGCCGGGTCCGCGGGCGCGGTCAGCTCCAGCGCCCGCAGGGCGAGGTCGGCGGCGGTCGAAGGGGCGGTGCCGAGCGCTTCCGCCGCGGCCTGATCCAGCCCGGCGAGCGCGGCCGTATCGCCGGGCCGGGCGCTGGCCAGCAGGTGCGCGCCCGCGGCCACCGCCGAGCCACCGCGGGCCAGCAGGATGCCGCCGAACTGGCGGTGCAGGGCCAGCCGGGCGGGCAGCGGCACGGACTCGGTGACCGCCTGCCACACCAGGCCGTGCCGGAAGCTGAAGTCGTCCGTCCCGGCCGCCAGCAGGCCCGCCTGCAGCGCCTCGTTCAGCAGCGGAAGCAGCGCCGCCGGCGCCTCGCCCAGCATCTCGGCCACGTCGTCAAGCCGGAACGACCGGCCGAGCACGGCCGCGGTCTCCAGCAGCGGCCGGGCCTGGCGGTTCAGGCCGCCGAGCCAGGCCTGCACGGCCAGCTGGACCCGGTCCGGCAGCCGGGGCGAGACCAGCGTGGCCCGGCCCCTGGTGACCTGGATGGCGTCTTCCTCGCGAAGCCCAGTTAAGAGCTCCACCAGCAGGTACGGATTGCCCGCCGCCCCGGCGGCCAGCTCGGTCAGCCGGCCGTCCGGCGCTGCCTGCAGTGCGTCGGCGACCACCGCGGCGACCGCGTCGTCGCCCAGCGGGCCCAGCGTGACCCGGGCCGCACCGTCCCGCTCCAGCAGGTCGAACAGCAGCCCGGCGCCGTTGCCGGGCGCCGCGGTACTGCTGGCCAGCAGCCAGATCAGCGGGTGGCCGGCCAGCTGGCTGGGCAGCGCACGGAGCGCGGCCAGCGTGGCCCGGTCGGCCCAGTGCAGGTCGTCCAGGCTGACCAGCACGGGGTTATCCCCGGCGCGCTGTTCGAGCCGGGCGCGGAACGTGTCCACCAGCCAGATGCCCACGTCCGCCGGGTCGGTGTAGTCAGCCTCACCCGGCCGGGGGCCGCGCGATTCGGGCAGCGCCGCCAGCAGCGGGGCAAAGGGAACCGCCCGGCCCAGCTCGTCGGCGGCCGCCGCGACCAGGGAGAAGCCCTGCCGGGCCGCCTCGTCAACGGCGGCGCGGAGCAACCCGGATTTGCCGATCCCTGGTTCGCCTTCGATGAGCAGGACCCCGCCGGGACGGCGGGTGCCGTCGCGGACGAATCCGAGGGCGATTTCCTGCTCGCGATCACGTCCCCGCATGGCCGCGTCCCCGGCGGGCCATTAGACGTGACGCCCCGTTAATGATCCCCATAACCAACCTCACCGGTCGCCACACCTCCGTGCGTTATGGCGGGCGATCCTGGCGTCATTGTCACCTGCCGATTGGCGTCTTGGCTGGATAACCCGCCAATTACCGCCGATCGGCCAAACTCAGAAAGCATCCGGTGCACGGCTGGCCCATTTCTGCCACATCGACCACACCGGCTGGGAAACAGCAGGCCATGGCGGGTGCGAACGCTGAATGTCCCCGTGGTCTACGGCGGGCCCCCACTGCACCGGACCACGGGGACGGCCCACAGGCTCCCCAGCGATACTTCCTGTGTGCTGGTCACAGACTCGCCCGCGGCGGGGTGTCCCCGCATCCTTAATCCGGATACCCATTTGGCCGGGGTTAGCCTGGTTCGGCCGTGGTGGCAATGGGAAGGGAGTGCACCGTAGGTACCTGCCAGCGCCTCGGGGAGAACAGAATGAGTGTCTTTGGCGGCCCGGACCCCGGGCCTGAGGATGAGCTGGGCGGCCCGGACCGCGGACCAGAGGATGAGCTGGGCACGGACAGCGGCCCAGAGGACGAGCTGGGCGGACCGGACCCGGCAGGCCAGCAGGATGACCTGGGCGGCCCGGACCCGGCGGGCCAGGAAGACGAGCTGCGCACCCAGGACTAGTCCTGGTCAGCTCGGTACCGGTCAGCGGCCGGTGAACGCGGGCGGGCGCTTCTCCGCGAAAGCGCGCTGGCCCTCACGGTAGTCGGCGGACTGGAAACAGGCCTCGATCATCGTCTCGACCCGCGGGGTTGCGGGCTGCCCGGGAGCGCTGGCCGCCTGCCGGATGGCCGCCTTGCATGCGGCCACGGTGAGCGGCGCGTTCTGCGCGATGGCCCCGGCCAGGCCGGCCACCTCATCGGCCAGCGGCCCGCCGGGACGACCCGGTTGACCAGGCCCATGTGCAGGGCCTCGGCGGCGCTGAAGCGCTGCGCCGAGAACAGCACTCAGCGCGGCGGCCGGGCCGATCAGGCTCAGCAGCCTGGCCACCCCGCCGAAGCCGAAGCCCAGCCCGAGCCGGGCCGCCGGGATGCCGAACTGGCTGTCCTCGGCGGCGATCCTGATGTCCGCCTGCAGCGCGACGCTGAGCCCGCCGCCCAGGCAGAACCCCCGGATCATGGCGATGACCGGCTTCTCCAGGCTGGCCCAGGCGGTACTGACCGCCGCCTGGCCGCGGTCGTACTCGGCCCGGGCCTCCGGCGACGTGCGCTGGTCGCCGAACTCCGAGATGTCGGCGCCCGCGGTGAACGCCTTGTCCCCGGCGCCGGTGACGACCACCACCCGGACATCCCGGTCTTCGTTGCAGCCGGCCGAGCAGACCGGGCAGCGCGGAGCGCATCTCGCGGGTAAGGGCGTTACGCTTCGCGGGATTGTTGAACGTCAGCGTGGCGATGCCCTCGTCGGACAGTTCCGTGAGCAGCTGGCCGGTACCGGTGGGGTAGTTCGGCGTGTGGGGGTCTGTCAATGGACGTCCTCTCAGATCACGCCCTGCTCGCGTAGCCGTCCGATCTCCGCGGCCGAGAAACCCAGCTCGGCCAGCACCTCGGCGCTGTGCCCGCCCGGCTCCGGGCTGGGCGCCCGGACGGTCGGCGGGCCCTCGGACATCCGCACCGCGTTGCGCACGATGTCCAGCCGTCCCAGCGCCGGGTGCTCGACCGGCGCGGTCATGCCCAGGTGACCGACCTGGGGGTCGGCGAACACCTCGTCCATCCGGTAGACCGGCCCGCAGGGCACCCCGGCCTGGTTCAGCGCCTCGACCCACTCGGCCGTGGTCCGGGTCCGCAACCGGTCGGCCACCAGCGCGTTCAGCTCGGCCCGGTGAGCCGAGCGCTTGGCCAGCGTGTCGAAGCGCGGGTCGTCGGGCAGGCCGGGCAGGCCGATCACCTGGCACAGATTGTGCAGCAGCCGGCCGCCCGCGGCGCCGATATTCAGGTACCCGTCAGCGGATGCGAAGCAGCCCATCGGGACGCTCATCGGGTGGTGGTTGCCCGCCTGGGGCGGTACCTCCTGGTCGATGGTCCACCGGACGGCCTGGAAGTCCATCATGGCGATCATCGATTCGAGCAGCGAGGTCTGCACCCAGCGCCCGGTCCCGGTCCGCTCCCGGTCGTGCAGCGCGACCAGCACGCCGATGGCCAGGTACAGGCCGGCCGCCAGGTCGGACACCGGGATCCCGGCCCGGGTCGGCTCGGTGCCGGGCAGCCCGGTCACGCTCATCAGCCCGCCCATGCCCTGGGCGATCTGGTCCACGCCGCCGCGGGCCGCGTACGGGCCGTCCTGGCCGAACCCGGAGATCGAGCCGTAGACCAGCCGCGGGTTCCTGGCATGCACCTGGTCGAAGCCGAAACCGAGCCGGTCCTTGACCGGCGGGCGCATGTTCTCGATCAGCACGTCGGCGGTGTCCACCAGGCGCATCAGCACGTCCTGGCCGTCCGGCGTCTTGAGGTCCAGGGTCAGCGACCGCTTGTTACGGTGCAGGTTCTGGAAGTCGCAGCCATGGCGGGTGTCATCGACCGGGCCGGGCGACGCCCGGCCCGGCGGCGGCTCCACCCGGATGACGTCGGCCCCCCAGTCGGCCAGCTGGCGCACGCAGGTCGGGCCGGCCCGCGCGACCGTGAGGTCGATGACCCGGATGTCGCCGAGCGGTAGGTGCCACACCTAAGCGACGGTACGCATCCGGCCGCCCGGCGGCCATAGCGGCGGGGACCAGGCTCACCTGACCACGGGGAGCTCAACATAGGACGGCTGGGCGGTACTGTCCCCGATCAGGTAGCTGGCCCGGCCGTCCGGCGGCAGTAGCTGGAACGAGCTGGGGTCGGCGGCCGCGATGGTGATCCGGATCCGGTCGCCCGGGCGGAACAGCACCGAGGTGGGCAGCAGGTCGAACGTGATCCGCTCCGGCCGGTGCAGCGGGAACGGCGCGGCGCTGCCGCTGGCGAACGTGCGCGGGGTGCGCAGCCGGCGCCAGGCCGGATTGTCCGCCCGCGGGGCCAGCGCGCGGTCGGCCAGGGCCAGCTCGCCCTCGGTCACGTAGACGACCCGGCCATCCGGCTGGACGTCCTCCAGGTAGGCGTAGAGCGCGCCGTGGCGGGCACCGCGCAGCCCGGTCACGGTGAGCGTCACCCGGCCCAGGCCGGTCACCTGGACCGGGCCGCTGAGCGGCGCGGTGGTGTAGCTGAGCAGCTTGCGGTCCACCGCGGCCCGGTTCGGGTAGACGACCCGCTCGCCGGTGAAGTTGGTGTTCCACCGGTCCAGCGGCCCGGTGCCCGCGGTCCGGTTCAGCGTGAGCAGGTCCGCCTGATCGGCCTGGGCCGTCTGGCCCGCGGTGGGCCGGGCCTGCCGCCAGGTCAGCGTGTGCCCGGCGGCCAGGCCGAGGCGGCGCATCCGGGTGCCCGGCACCGGCCACCGGGTGGTGGTCCGCCAGGTGCCCTCGTTCAGCGTGTAGTAGTGCAGCAGGCGGCGGCCGTCGGGCCGGTCATCGTGCTTCACGTACTGGTCGAAGAACGCGTACACCTCGTTGTTGAGCTGCTGGTGCTCGGCGGCGGTGAGCGGCCGGCTGGGCTGGAACGGGTCGGCGATGTAGCCCTGGCCGTGGCTCCACGGCCCGATCCAGTGACTGCTGGGTGTTGGGCAGGCTGGTGAACTCGGACAGCACGCCGTTGGCCGTGCCCGCGTCGAGCCAGCCGGCGAACGTCAGGATCGGCACGCCGCCCGCGCCGATAGCCGCGGTCTTGCTGCCCACGCTGGCCACCGTCCAGCTCTGCGGCCCGGCCGAGTCGTTGCGGTACGGCTCGGTCCGGGCGAACTGGACCAGGTTGGCGTTGTGGAAGTGCTGGGCCCGCGCCGCGGCTCGCAGCGCACGGCCGTGCGGGCCGCCGCACCGGCTCGGGTTCGGCCCCGGTCAGCCCGAACTGCGGCGCAGATCTTCCTGGTCTGCGGCGCTGGTCGCGCACGTGGTGCCGGCCGTCTTGTCCAGGATCTTCAGCAGCAGCGCGTACGGCGCGATGCGCGGCCCGACCAGGATCCCGCCCGGGCGGACCAGGTCCTCGTAGGGGTCGAAGTCGTAGGAGATCGGCGCGGCCGCGGTGATGTGCGGGTTGCGCAGCGCCAGCGAGAGCATCGCGGTGTCGGCCGAGTAGGACACGCCGGTCACCCCGACCCGCCCGTTGGACCACGGCCGGGCCGCGATCCAGTCGGCCAGCGAGCCGACGTCCCTGATCATGGCCCGGCCCAGCTCGGCGCTGAGCGTGCCGAACGAGGCGCCGGTGCCGCGCAGGTCGGCGAACACGTAGGCGTAACCGCGCGGGTTCCACTGGTGGGCTTCGTAGTAGTTGGGGTTGTGCTTGATCCCGCCGGTGTAGGCCCGGGCGCGCCAGTAGCGGTCGGTCTCCAGCACCGTGGGCAGCCGCGCGCCGGCCGTGGTGCCCGCCGGCAGCCACACGTTGACGGCCAGCCGCACCCCGTCCGGCATCCGCACATACTGCGAGTCCAGCTCGGGGAACACCCGCGCCACGGCTGGCTGGACGGTGCCCGCGGTGGCGGGCAGTAGCGGGCCGGTCAGCACGGCGGCCAGTGGGGCCAAGGTGATCGCCAGGGCACGTCTGACGGGTCGGAACATCCGGGGACCTCCGGGGTCGCGGGCGGGCAGCAGGCGTGGCGGTCAACGCCGCGCCGACAGCGACCCTAGGAGCGGCCCGCAACCTCCCGACATACGGCTGAGCGGCCTCTCGCCGGTGTACCTATCACCCGGGGCACTAGGCGGGGAGGCGGGCGTAGGCGCGGACCGGGATGGTGCCCAGGCCCGCGACGCGGAGCGGCACGGCGGTGAAGGTGGCGCCGGACGGGGGGAGCTGGGCCAGGCCGGTGAGGTGCTCGACCACCGGGATCCCGGCGGCCAGCAGCACCGTGTGCGCGGGGCGCGCGGCGTCCTCGGTGTCGTCGATGTTGATCGCGTCGATGCCGACCACGGCCACGTCCTGGCCGGCCAGCCACTCCGCGCCCGCCCGGGTCAGGAAGTGCGCGCCGTCCGCATATTGCGGGGTGCCGAACCTGGCGTCGTCGCCGGTGTGCAGCAGCACCGCCGTCCCGCGCACGTCCACGGCGGCCAGCGCGCCGGGGCCGATCCCACGGGACTGGGCGCCGGTCACCCGGACCAGCACGGCGGGCAGGCCGGCCGTCCGGTCCAGTGGGATGGCGGCCAGGTCGTCGCCGTCCGCGAAGCGGTGGTACGGCGCGTCGAGGTAGGTCCCGGTGTTGCCGACCATGGTGAGCTGGTCGATGGCGAACTCAGTGCCCGGCGCGTACCGGTCCCGCGAGGCTTCACGGGTCAGGAACGGGGTGATGGCCGGCCCGGGCAGCCCCGGGTAGGTGATCATGCCGGGCCGGATCACGTGGCTCAGCTCCACCAGCCGGCCGCCCGGGCCGCCCGGGCCGCCCGGCCGCCCGGGTCCGGCGCCGGCCCGCCCCGGGTGCCCTTGTGCGGCTCGGCGAACACCGCGACGTTGCTCAGCTCGACCGTCTCCGTCATCAGCAGGCCGAGCGAGGCCACGAACAGCGCGGCGATCCCGTCGTGGCCAACGTCCGGGCCGGGCACGTCCACCCGGAACCCGTGCACGGCCAGGTCGCCGCCGTTGCTGAACCGGACGGTGGCGTCGAATGACGCCCGGTATTCAGTCACGCGTCCCGAGCGTAGCTAGGGCAGCGGCCAGGTGTGCACCGGCTCGTTGGTGTGCATGAGCTCGATGTAGCGCTGGGTCATCAGCCGCAGCGCTTCCGCCCGGTCCGCGCCGCGCTGAGCGAACGCGCCGGTCGCGGCGACCTGCCAGGCGGCGCCGGTCTGGCCGGTCAGGCAGCGCTGCTGGACGATGCCGAGCAGCCGGTCGGCGTGCGCCGCGCTGACCCCCCACCGGGCCAGCCCGGTACGGGCCAGCGGCAGCAGGCGGCGTAGCACCAGCTCGGCGGCGGGCACTTCGCCCAGCCCCGGCCAGTACAGCCGGGCGTCCAGGCCGCTGCGGGCCGCCTCGCGCAGGTTCTCGGCCGCGGTGGCGAAGGACATCTGGGTCCAGACCGGGCGCTGCTGCTCGGCCAGCGCGCGGACCAGCCCGTAGTAGAACGCGGCGTTGGCCATCACGTCGGCCACGGTCGGCCCGGCCGGCAGCACCCGGTTCTCCACCCGCAGGTGCGGCCTGCCGTCGACGGCCGCGTACACCGGCCGGTTCCACCGGTAGATGGTCCCGTTGTGCAGGCTCATCTCGGCCAGCTCCGGGCACGTGCCGCCCTCCAGCACCGCCTCCGGGTCCTCGTCCTCGCAGATCGGCAGCAGCGCCGGGAAGTACCGCAGGTTCTCCTCGAACAGGTCGAACACCGAGGTGATCCAGCGCTCGCCGAACCACACCCGCGGCCGCACGCCCTGATGCTTCAGCTCGTCCGGCCGGGTGTCGGTGGCCTGCTCGAACAGGATGATCCGGGTCTCCTGCCAGAGCTCACGGCCGAACAGGTACGGCGAGTTGGCGGCCAGCGCGACCTGCGCGCCCGCGCTGGCCTGCGCGGCGTTCCAGTAGTTGGCGAAGCGTTCCGGGCTGACCTGGACATGCAGCTGCACGCTGGTGCAGGCGGCTTCCGGGGTGATGCTGCCCGCGTGGGTCAGCAGCTGCTCGGCGCCGTCGATCGCGATCCGCAGGTCCTCCCCGCGGGCCGCGAAGATCTGCTCGTTCAGCACCTTGTACCGCTCGTTGGCGGACAGCGTGCCCTCGTGCACGTCCTGCTCACTCAGCGTGGGCAGGATGCCCACCATGACCAGGCGGCTGCCTTCGCCGCGGGCCTTGCCGTCGGCCGCGTTCAGGCTGCCGCGGATCTCGGCTTCGAGATCGGCCACCGCGGTGCCGTCCAGCGGCCGCGGCGGCACGTTGATCTCCAGGTTGAACTGGCCCAGCTCGGTCGCCCAGGCCGGGTCCGCGATCGCGTCGAGCACGGCGGCGTTGCGCATCGACGGCGTGCCGGTCTCGTCCACCAGGTTCAGCTCGATTTCCACCCCGACCTGCGCGGGGTCAGCCTCGAACAGGTGCTCGCGCAGCATCCGGGCGAACACGTCCAGCGAACGCTGCACCTTCTCCCGGTACTTCCGCCGGTCCTCGCCGCTGATCTTGACAGCCTGAATGTCTCGCCCCATGAGCCCCCCAGCTCCCCGGGAACAGCGAGAGTACGTATTCCCGGAGGGCACCTTTTCACACAGTCGCACGGCTGCGCGGCCCGCGCCAGAGGAAGCGGCCCGCGCCAGAGGAAGTCAGCTAGCAATCAGCGGGCTATCGGAGTATCCACAGCTTTCGTTCAATCTACTTACAGGTAGGTATGCGAAGGTCAAGAGACCTGCACGGGGGACGTGCGAAGCGTGCGCAGCGTGAGGCCTAGCCCATGAACGCGCCAGCCGCTGATTACCCCAGCGCACCGCACCAGTGCCCACGTGACGAGCCGGCCGGATGATCCCGGCCCAGAGCCAGATCGGGGTACCGCGGTGAATGGTGCAGCGCAGCAACAGGGATGCCGGGAGGTGACGCTGCCCGCGGCCAGGTGGGCCGCCGGGCTGGCCCGGCAGGCCACCCGGGCGGCGATCGCGGCCTGGCGGCTTGAGTACCTGGCCGACGCGGCCGTGCTGCTGGTGTCCGAGCTGGTCACCAACGCGGTTCAGCATGCCGGGCCGGACGCGTCCGCGACCGTGCTGCGGCTGGAATACGGGGACGGCTGGCTGCGCATCGAGGTGCACGACTCCAGCCCGCACGGCCCGCGGCCGCGCATCCCGGACTGGCTGGACGAATCGGGTTTCGGCCTGATGCTGGTGGACGCGCTGGCGGCCAAGTGGGGCGTGCAGCAGACCGGGGAGGGCAAGGCCGTCTGGGCCGAACTAGACGCCCGGCCGGGCGGTGCTGCCGAGTAGCCGCCGCCCGGCTGGGTTGCAGCCCCCCGCCCCCACCCGGCCCACCTAAACCCACCCGGCGCCCCGCCTCATCCGCCAGGCATGATTCCCCCCGGCCAAGCCGGCCGCCTGCGGCACACACCATCCGCTACGGGTG
The DNA here is from genome assembly GCA_963747705.1 of uncultured Actinomycetes bacterium. GTDB lineage: Bacteria > Actinomycetota > Actinomycetes > Streptosporangiales > Streptosporangiaceae > RYN-230. Next base: position 23,451 of record CAVVGF010000015.1, read on the forward strand.
ACACGCCAGCCGGCTATTTCCGGGCAGGCTGGTACCCAGGGCCGGCTGGCAGCGCCTGCCCATGACGCCGTGACCGGGGAAGGACTCTGATCATGAACATGCCCGCACAAGTGGATGTGGACGAGGCCACCCAGCAGGCCCTGACCGGGCTGGCCATCGGAGAGCTCGACCTGCTGGCCGAGGGCCTGGAGCTCCGGGCCGAGTGGCAGGCCAAGAGCGGCCTGGACAGCCGGAGCTATGCGCTGGTCAAGCTGGCCGCGCTGATCGCGCTGGACGCGCCGCCCGCGTCGTACCTGTGGCAGGTAAGCAACGCCCTGGACGCCGGGGCCACCCCTGGCGACCTGCTCGGCGTGCTGTTCGCCATCGCCCCGCAGGTCGGTGGCCCGAAGGTAGTGGCCGCCGCACCGGAGATCATGGTCGCGCTCGGCCTGTCCCTGCCGCCCGGCCCCGACGACGGCCCGGCGTCCTAGCCCGCCCGGCGAGAGGAGCGAGACATGTTCAGGCGACGGCGTCCCCTGCTGCGAGCGGCCGTTGTCGGCGGCGGCGCGTACATGGCAGGCAAGCACATGGCCCGGAAGCAGGACGACCAGTATGCGGCCGAGTCGGAGCAGAACCAGCGGATCGGTGACCTGGAGGGGCAGCAGCAGCAACCTCAGCAGCAGCCCGCGCGGCGGCGCAGGCCGGTTCAGCCACGATCGATCAGCTGAAGCAGCTCTCCGACCTGCACCAGCAGGGCGTGCTGACCGACTCCGAGTTCGCTGCGGCCAAGGCCAAGCTGCTCGGCACGTGACCGCCGGGCACTGGGGCAGACCATGACGACCGGGGATAATGACGCGCCATCGGCACCCGCGCTGCTGACCGGCTCGTGGCAAGCGGCCATGCTGCTGGGCGCGCTGACGCTGATCCTCGGGATCATCGTCACCGCCCATCCGACCGGATCGCTCAACGTGCTCGCGGTCCTGCTCGGCATCCTGCTGATACTGTCCGGGCTCTTCCACCTGATCCGGGTGTTCGATCCACGCGAGCCGCACCGGATCTGGCTCGGCATCGCGGGTCTGCTGTTCATCGTCATCGGCGTGGTGCTGATCCGTCATCTGCACCTGACCAGGTCGCTGATCGGCCTGATCATCGGCATCACCTGGATCGTCCAGGGGCTGGCCGCGCTGATCGGCGGGATCGGCGGTGGGGTGCGCGAGGGCCGGGCCTGGTGGATCGTGTTCGGCGTGGTCAGCCTCATCGCGGGCATCGTGGTCGCGGCCACCCCGGCGTCCTCGCTCTCCTTCCTGGCGGTGCTGCTCGGCATCTGGTTCATCATCATGGGCATCTTCGAGATCATCGGGGGGTTCATCCTGCGGCGCGCGGAGCAGCGGCAACTGACCCACGTCTAGGCCAGCGTGGAAGGGTCAGGCGGCGCGGTGGTGCCGGATGAGCCTGCGCTCGGCCACCTGGGGCAGCTCCGGGTCGCCGGGCAGGGCGAGCCGTGGCCCGTACCGGCGGGCCAGTGGGTCGGCGCTGAGCCCGTGCAGCACCACGCTCAGCAGCACGGTGCAGGCGATGATCGCGACCGGGCGGTGGGCGGCGGCCGGGCCGAGGTCTTCCAGCGCCAGCAGAGCGAAGACGACTGAGGCCAGGCCGCGCGGGCCGAACCAGCCGATGAACAGCACCGGCGTCCGGCCGAGCCGGGCAGCCAGTGCCAGCGCCACCGGCAGCATCCGGATCAGCGTCAGGCTGAGCACCGCATAACCGGCCGTGGCCCAGGACAGGGCCTGCACCGCGGGCACTACGGCGATGGCCCCGAACGCCAGCCAGACCAGCAACGACACCAGGCCGCCGGCCTCCTCGACGAACGGCACCAGCCGCTCACCGCGGCGGCCGCTCAATGCGCCGTAAGCCAGGCCGCCGACGAAGGCGGCGATGAACCCGTTGCCGTGCAGCGCCAGCGAGGAGGCGTAGGCGCAGCCGGCCAGGCCCAGCACGGCTTGGCCGGCGAAACCCTCGGCGGCCCAGCCCCGGCTGCGGGCCACCTTGACCAGCCAGCCGCCGACGCCGCCGACCACCGCGCCGATCAGTAGGCCCAGCGCCAGTTCGGCCACGGCTTCGGCCGGGCCGACGGTGTGCTCGTCCGCGGCTGTCCCGGCCCCGGCCAGCGCGATCAGCACGAACGGCGTGGCGATCCCGTCGTTGAGGCCGCTCTCCACATTGATCAGCCGCCGGATCCGGGCCGGGACGGCTGGGTTCACCATCAGGCCGGCGCCGAGTGCCGCGTCGGTCGGGGCCAGCGCCGCGCCGACCAGGAGGGCGACCCAGCCGGTCAGGCCGGGGAACAGGGCCAGCGCCAGCACGGTGCCCAGGCCGATGGTCAGTGGCAGCCCGATGCCGAGTAGCCGCAGGCACACCCCGGCGTCGGCGCGCAGGTCCCGCACGCTGACCCGGGACGCGTCGGAGAACAGGACCAAGACCAGGGTCGTTTCGGCCAGCGCCTTGACCGTCGAGTGCGTCGGTGCGATGCCCAGCGGGGTGAGCGGGCCGTGCGTGAGCAGCACGCCGGCCAGCACGAAGGCGATCGGCGCGGTGACGTTGAACCGCTCCAGCCGGGCCGACAGCGTCCCCCAGCCGAAGAGCAGCGCGGTGACGATCGCGAGATCCGGTGCGCTCATCGCCCTCAGCCTCCCGGTCCGGCGGGCTACCGCGCATCATCCGGACTGGATGACGCGGCCGGGGCCACTGGTCATCCGCTCCGGATGAGGCGCGCGACCAGCGCGGTGCGGCATCGTCAGGCCAGAAACGGGATAACGGCCCCGACCGTGCGGCAGGCGGTGGAAGCATGTGGCTCGATCTGCTGCTCATCGGCCTGGGCATCACCCTGGAACCGTTCCCCATCACCGGCTTCATCCTGCTGCTCAGCGCGGAGCGCGGCATCTATAAGGGGCTGGCCTTCATTCTCGGCTGGCTGGCCTGCCTGGTCGTGGTGATCGCCGTCGTCTTCCTGGTCACCGGGAACCAGCCACCCAAGCCGCAGACCCCGCCGTCGAATGCCCTGCTGGCGCTCAAGATCGCTATAGGCATCGTGCTGATCCTCATCGCGGTGCGGCGGCACCGCCGGCGGGGCCGCCCGCACAAGACGCCGGCCTGGATGTCCAAGTTGGACCACATGTCGCTCTGGGCCGCGGCCGGCCTGGCCGCGTTCCTGCAGCCCTGGACGCTGGTGGCGGCGGGCGCTGGGACGGTCGCCGAGGCCAAGCTGAACAGCGCGGGCAGCTATCTGATGCTGCTGGCATTCTGCCTGCTAGCCACGTCCAGCTACTTGGTCATGGAGCTGTATACGACGTTCGCGCCCGCGGCCGCCGCGCCCCGGCTCAAGCAGCTGCGCGGCTGGCTGGACACGCACACCGACCAGATGATCATCGGGATCTGTCTGCTGCTCGGTTTCTGGCTCACCGGCAAGAGCCTCTACCTGCTGGCCGGTTAGCCCGATGCGTTCTGAGCAGCCCGCTGCGCCCGGTTCCGCCCCGCGGCCGCGGCGCCAGGGCGAGAGCCGCTGGCCGATGGCGCTGGCCGTGCTGGCCGCCGGCGGCCTGCGCGCCGTGCTGCCCCCGGCCCTGCGCAACGGCGATGCCCGGTGGGCCTACATCGTGCTCATCACGGTCCTGCTCGGCATCCTGATCATCGGCGACCCCGGCCGCATCGACCGCGACAAGACCTGGCTGCGGGTGCTGACCGGGTCGCTGATCGGCTTGATCACCGCGGTCAACGCGGTGGCCGCCGTGCGCCTGGTGGGCGGGATCATCCGGGTGGCCCCGTTCAGCGACAACGCCAACATCCTGCTGGCCAGCGGCGGTGCGATCTGGCTGACCAACGTGATCGCCTTCGGCCTGTGGTACTGGGACCTGGACCGCGGCGGCGCGGCCGCGCGGGCGCGCGAGCCGGGCCGCCCGCCCGCGTTCGTGTTCCCGGAGATGACCAGCCCTGAGTTCGCCGGGCCCGGCTGGGTACCGACGTTCCTCGACTATCTGCACCTCGCGTTCTCCGCCGCGATGGCGTTCAGCCCCACCGACGTCTCGCCGATCCGGCCCTGGGCCAAGCTGATGATGATGGCCGAGGAAGCGGTCTCGCTGGTCGTCGCGGTGCTCGTGGTCGCCCGCGCGGTGAACATCCTGCGGTTAGCCCGGGAGGCAGCCCGGCCCGGCGGCTTCATTTTTCTGAACGCCACCGACCGCGACTGGCCGCCGGCGGCCGCGCTGCCGCCGGTGGCCAGTCGCCGGGCCCGCTGGCTGGTGCTGGTCAGGACGCGGACGCGCCCCCGCCGTGCAGCGCCTCCTGGAGCTCCTGCTCGCCCTCCTTGGACAGCGAGGTCTTCAGCACCGTGCCGCCGTACTTGCTCATCGCCTCGACGGCCTTGTCCGGTGTCACCTTCTCCACCATCAGGAACAGCGCCGACGTGCCGGGCTGGATCATGCCGCGGACCTGGTCCTGGAACTGCTGGTCGATGCCGGTCTTGGTGATCTTGCCCATCAATGCGCCCATGCCCGCGCCGATGGCCATGCCGAAGACCGGGATGAAGAACAGCAGGCCGAACAGCAGGCCCCAGAACATGCCCCAGGTCGCGCCGGCGCCGACCGGGTGGTGGCTGGTGTGCACGTGGTACTTGCCTTCGTGATCGCGGACGATAACCGCGATCGCGTCCGGTTCGATGATCAGGTCCCGGGACAGCCGCCGGGCCTCTTCGGCCGCTGCCTCGGCGGTGGTCTCGTCGGGGTAACCGATCGCGATCAGGTCAGCCATGGGTGCTCTCTTTCTGTGCGGGCCAGCAGGAAACCGCCTCAGTCCATCAAGCCCGGCGCCGGTCCCGGCCCACCCGTGACGGGTGATAAGCGCTCTACCGGACAAAAACCCCCAGCCCAATCTCACCCGTGATGAGTGGGGTGCGGCGGGCGGCGGCGCGGCAGCGTGGGGAGACACCACGTAGGCCGATTTGCTGGGGGCTCCGTGACATCGCCGTACTACGAGATCCGGGTCTCCGGAGTGCTGCCGCCAGAGGCGCTGCTGGACTTCGACCTGCTGACCGCTTCGGTGGAGCCGGTGGAGACCGTGGTCCATGGCCAGCTCCAGGATCAGGCCGCGCTGCACGGCCTGCTGGCCCGGCTGCAGACGTTCGGCGTGGAGGTGCTGGAGGTGCGCCGCCTGCACGGCCAGCAGCCCGGGCGCCCGGCCGCTGAGCAGCCGGGGGAGTGAGGGGCGGGCGGGGGTCAGAGCAGCTTGAGCTGCCTGGCCCGGCGCACTGCCTCGCCCCGGTGGGCGACCGACAGCTTCCGGTAGATGCTCCGCAGGTGGGTCTTGACCGTGTTCACCGAGATATACATCTCGGTGGCGATCTCCACCGTGCTCAGCATCCCGGACAGGTGCTGGAGGACCTCACGCTCGCGCTCGCTGAGCGGCTCGATCACCGGGGGAGCGGGCTGGCTGTCCGGCTGCGCCGCCGGGAGTGGGCCACCCGGCTGGCTGACCATGCTCGGCTCCAGCAGCTCACGGTAGGCGGCGGCCAGCTCAGGGTCGCTGCGCAGCACTGGCCGCAGCCACGTCCGCTCCATCGTGAACGGCAGCCTGAGCTGCTCCGGCCGGGCCAGCCGGAGGGCCCGTTCCAGCGCCCGGCGGCCACGGACCGGGTCGCTGGTGTCGTAGCCGAGCCGCGCCTCGACCAGGCACGCCGCCAGGCTGGTGTCCTCGGCCCCGGTGGTCCGCTCGCGGGCCGCGGTCAGCGCCTTCCGTGCGCCCTCGTGGTCGCCGGCCATCAGCCGGGCATGCGCCAGCGTCACGGCGGCGGGCCCGGTGCGCGGCCCGGCCCGGCCGGCCGCGATCACGGCCGCCTGCACATCGCCGGCCGCGGCGCAGGCCCGCGACCGGAGCAGGGTCAGCCGGTGCTCCAGCCAGCGTGGCGGCTGCCAGCCCTGCCCGGCCCGCTGGATCATGTCCGCAGCCGCGGCCGGGCGGCCCTGGGCCAGCCGGAGCTGCGCCGCTATCAGCCAGGCCACCGCGCTGATCAGCCGGTCCGGGTTCTCCCGCAACGCGGCGTCGGCCAGCTTCAGCTGGTTGTGCGCCTGGTGCAGCTGGGACCGCTGCAGGTGCACCGCCGCAGCGGCCACCGCGGCGGCCGGTCCGGGTCGCCCGGCCAGCTCGCCGCTGGCACTCTCGGCCGCCGCGGCGGCCTCGCCGAGCAGCCCGGCCGCGTTGCCCAGCCGCCCACGCAGCGCCTTCAGCAGGGCTAGGTAGCCAAGGCAGTCGGCCCGCTCGAACGCACTGTCCTGGGTGCAGGCGGCGGCCGCGCCGGCCGCGAAACTGGCCACCGCGTCGTCGAGGTGATCCGACCAGAGTTCCGCGAGGCCGCGGCCCGCCAGCACCTGGGCGCGAATCCCGGGATGCGGGGCCAGCTGGCTGGCGGGCAGCCGGCGCAGCAGCGCGCCGGCCCGGTCCACGGCCCGTGTCGCGGCGTCGAAATCGCCGGTCTGACGGGCCCAGGCCAGCCGGGTCAGCGCCGCCGCCAGCCGCCCGGGCAGTTCCTGCCTGGGCGGCAGCCGGTCCAGCACGATCTCGGCCGCGTCCAGCGAGGAGTTGCACAGATCCCGGGCGCCATCGGACAGTTCCACCGCGGCCGACATGAGCAGCTGCTCCGGCTGGGCCGGGGAGCGGGGCATCTGGCGGAACACGTCGGTCAGCGACTGGTCGCGGCGCGGCTCGATGAGCTGGCCGATGGCCAGCTCATCGAGGATGATCCCGGCCGCCAGCGGCCAGTCACCAGCGTCGGCCGCATGCTGCACGGCTTCCGGCAGCCGGCCACGCCGCTGATACCAGCGGGCCGCCTGCCGGTGCAGGCCGGGCATCCGCTCCGGGCAGTCGTTGCGCAGCTTCAGCCGGAGCACGGCGCCGAACAGGGAGTGGTACCGGTACCAGCCGTGGCCGAGCGGCTGGACGAACGCATTGGCCCGGGCTAGCGCGTTCAGCATCTCGGGCGCGTTCGGGTCGCCGGTGAACTCGCTGGCGAGGTCGGTGCTGACGCAGTCCAGGATGCTGGTGCGCAGCAGCAGGTTGCGTACCGCGGCCGGCTGGGCGTTGAGCACCTCGTTGACCAGGTAGCTGGTCACCGCACTGTCCTCGGCCTCGAGTTCCTTGACGAATTGCTCGGGGTCGGGATGGCCGTCCAGGGACAGCGCGGCCAGCCGCAGCCCAGCCGCCCATCCCTCGGTCCGCTGGGTCAGCCGCTGCACCGCCGCCCGGGGCAGGCTGATGTCGTGGTGCGCCAGCAGCAGGCTGGACTCGGGCACGCTGAAGGCCAGTTCGCTGGCCCGGATCTCGGTCAGGTCGCCGGCCAGCCGGAACCGGTGCAGCGGCAGCAGCGGGTCCATCCGCGAGGAGATCACCAGGTGCAGCGTCGGGTGGGCGGACCGCAGCAGGTAGCTGACGCCGTCCAGCACGGCCTGCTCACTCACCAGGTGGAAGTCGTCAAGCACCAGCACCACCGGCGCGTCCTGCCCGGCCAGCACCGAGGCCAGCCGGAGCAGGAAGTCGTGGTCGACAGCGTCACGGGCCGGCCCCGGTACGACCCGTGGCACCGTGATGCCGGACCGCCGCAGCGCGGCCACGACATAGGACCAGAACACCGTGGGCCGGTCGTCATACCGGTCCACGGTGATCCACGCGACCCGGCTAGGGCCGGCCGGGCCGGCGGCCCACGACGCCAGCGCCATCGTCTTGCCCGCCCCTGGCGGCCCGGTCAGGATGGTCAGTGGGCCAGCTGTTCCCTGCGCGATGAGCTTGTCGATCCGCGGCCGCCCTACCACCCAGCCCGGCAGGACCGGCCTGATGATCTTGGAGACCAGGACCGGATCCTCGGCGGCTGCCGCCGTGCTCGGGTGGGACGCTGCGGGTACGTACGTGCTCGACGCCATTGGCCACCTCTAGACCGGCGAGCGTCTCCCCGGCTCGGCTGCGCGGCCAGCCCGCCTGATTACTGTTCTTTCCCGGCATCGGGTGAGATGTCATCACCTGGCACGAATCTCACCAGGGTGAGACAAATGGCCCGCCCGCGGTGCGGAGGGCCGGCCCGGGCCGAGTTCCCGCTGGCCGGGGGCATCATCCCCGGCGGATGATTCTGCGGGTCCCCCTGGTGGGAATACTCAGGAGCGTGAATCCGCGGGACCGGTTGCGGTCGGCAGGCAGGCGGATGACCGACCCGGCGGAGGCGCTCGCCCAGCAAGTCGCGGGCCGGGTCGTCAACCTGGTCGCCAATGCGCTGGACGTCAACACGCTGGTGGCGCGCGTTGACCTGAACGCCGTGCTCAGCCGGGTCAACGTGGCCGCGCTGCTGGACCGGGTTGACATGGACGCCGTGCTGGCCCAGGTGGACGTGAACCAGCTGGTCGGCCGGGTGGACGTGGCCGCGCTGCTGGACCGGGTGGACGTGGACGCCGTGCTGGCCCGGGTGGACCTGAATGAGCTGCTGGCCCGGGTGGACCCCAACCCGCTGGTGCAGCGGGTCGACGTGGACCAGGTCGTGCAGCGGGTGGACGTGGCCGCGGTGATCGATCAGGTGGACGTGAACCACGTGGTGCAGCGGCTGGACATGGACGCGCTGGTCGAGGAGACCGATCTCGGCGCGGTCATCGCCCGGTCCTCGGGCGGGGCGATCAGCGAGGCGCTGGACGCGCTGCGCAGCCAGGCGGTCGGCCTGGATCAGTTCATCGACCGCTGGGTGGGCCGGCTGACCCGGCGCAAGCAGCCGTGGCCGGCCGCGCCGCCGGCGCTGCGCCCGGCCCGGGCCGGGCCATGACGCCCCCGCGGCAGGCCGCCGGTTCCGTCGGCGATCAGGGCAACTACGCGGGCTCGGTGTCCCGGTTCCTGGGCTATGCCGTCGACCTCGGGGCCAGCACCGCGGTATTCACCCTGGCCCTGGCGGGCATCGCGTTCGTCATCCAGGTGGTGACCAGCCACCGGGTGACCTGGACCCGGTCCGACACCCTGGTCGGCGTGCTGTTCGTGGTCTGGCAGTTCTTCTACTTCGGCTATTCCTGGGCGGTCGCCAGCCGGAGCTTCGGCATGTACGTGCTCGGCCTGCGCGTGGTCCGGGCCGACGGCACCGAGATCACCCCCCGCCAGGGCGTCGTGCGCGCGCTGGTGTTCCCGCTCAGCTTCCTGCTGCTGGGCCTGGGCTTCCTCGGCATCCTGGTGCAGCACGAGCGCCGCGCGCTGCACGACCTCATCGCCGGTACCGCCGTCGTGTACGCCTGGGACGCCCGGGCGGCCCGGCTGCGCTTCCTGGCCCGCGAAGCCGAGATCGGGGCCCGCGGCCCGGCCCGGCCGGGCCAGCCGGCCGAGGTGCCGGGCGAGCCGCCGGAGGTGCCGGGCCAGCCGCCGGAGGTGCCGGGCCAGCCGCCGGAGGTGCCGGGCCAGCCGCCCGAGGTGCCGGGCCAGCCGCCCGAGGTGCCGGGCCAGCGGCCGGAGGTGCCGGGCCAGCCGCCGGAGGTGCGCACCGAGGCGCCGGACGGGGCGGCCCTCGACGGCCGGGGCCAGCCGTCCGGGGACATCCAGCGGCCCAGCCGGTAACGGCCTCCCGCGACCCCGCTGCATCGGCGCGGTGCATTGTGCCCCACCGGCGGGGCACAATGCACCGCGCTCTTGCAGACCGCCCGTCGCCGCAGCACACCAGTCACGTCAGCCCCAGCCCCGGCCGGCCAGGGCTTAGCGCGGTGAAAAAGTGGTCACCGGTGACCGCGAACTCACCGCGCTAATGCTCCAGCCCTAGCCCAGCCAGCCCCTCTTTACGTGGCCACTGTTGCCCACGAATTATCTTTCCGTGGCATGATGGCTTGCACACGTAATAGTGCGGGGGTGTGAGATGGCGGATGTGCCAGGTCCGGTGCCTTGTGCGGCGTGCGGTCGACCGCTCGCGCCCCAGCGTGGACGGGGGAGACGGCGCCGGTACTGCGATGCGCGGTGCCGGGACGCGGCCCGCCGGCAGCGGGCCCGGGCGGGCTCCGGTCCACCCGCCGTGAAGATTCCCTTGACAGAGCCCGGCCGTCATGAATACCTTGACGCCAGGACGGCTTCGCCTAGCGAAGGGGATGCGGTGCAGGAACAGGTCCGGGACACCGCCCGGCGCGTGCTGGCCGGGGCCAGCCACCCGCCCCTGACCGCGGTGGCCGCCGCCCGTGAGCTGTCGGCCGCCAGCGACGCGGCGTTGCAGCAGGCCGTGGACCGGGCCCGGGCGGCCGGGCACAGCTGGCGGGAGGTGGGCGATGTGCTCGGAACCACCCGGCAGGCCGCGTTCCAGCGGTTCGGCCGGCCGGTTAACCCACGCACCGGGCTGGCCATGAGCCGCGCCCTGCCGCCGGGCGCCGCCGACCGCGCGGTGGCCATCTTCGGCTGGCACGACAATGGCCGTTGGGCAGAAATACTCGACCAGCTGGACGAGACCATGCGCGGCTTGCACACCCCCGAGCTGCTGGCCCACGCCTGGGCCACCATGGCCAGCCTGTACGGGCGCCTGGAACGGATCGGCGCGCCCTACCCGCGCCCGGGCAGTGAGGACGCGGTGGTCATCGTGCCGCTGTTCTTCGAGGCGGGCGAGGCCCGCGGGGTGGTCCGCTTCGGCGCGGACGGCAAGGTCGCCGCGATGGCCATCAGGCCGGCCGCCCCATGATTCGGGAGCCGAGAGGACAGCGCACGGACATGGATGACAACGGCTGGCCGCCGGCCCGGCGGCCCTGGTTCGGGCCGAAGCGGTTCGGCTTCGGCTACGGCCCGCAGACCTGGCCGGGCGTCCTGGTCACCGTGGTGCTCGTGCTGTTCGTGGCGGGCACGGCCGCGGTGACCGGGGGGCACACGCCCCTGATGGTGGTGCCCATCGCCACGGCCCTTCTGGTGCCGCTGATCATCATCCGGATCCAGAAGCGCTGATCACCGATCTTCCTGCGCCCGCGGCCCGGCCTTACCATCCGCTCAGGCGGGACCCGGCTCGACGGCGAGGAGGCCGTACATGGCGGACGTGCACGGGACGTGCGATGCGCGGTTCGAGGCGGTGCGCAGCCTGCTGCGGGACAACCTCGACTCAGGCGCGGAACTTGGCGCCTCACTGGTGGTGGACATCGACGGCGAGCTGGCCGTGGACCTGTGGGGCGGATTCCGCGACGAGGGCCGCACGGCGCCGTGGACGGCCGATACCATCACCAACGTCTGGTCGACGACCAAGACCGTGACCAGCCTGGCCGCGCTGATGCTGATGGACCGGGGCGAGCTTGACCCCGCGGCGCCGGTGGCGAAGTACTGGCCCGAGTTCGCCGCCAACGGCAAGCAGGACATCACGGTCAGCCAGATCATGTCGCACACCTCGGGCGTCTCTGGTCTTGAGCACCCGGCGGTCATCGCCGACCTGTACGACTGGGAGCAGGCCACCTCGCGGATGGCGGCGCAGGCGCCATGGTGGCCGCCCGGCACCGCGTCGGGCTACCACGCGCTCAACTACGGGCACCTGGTCGGCGAGGTGGTCCGGCGGATCACCGGCCAGTCGCTCAAGCAGTTCGTCGCGGCGGAGATCGCCGGCCCGCTGGGCGCCGACTTCCAGATCGGCGCGGCGGAACGGGACTGGCCGCGGATCGCGGACGTGGTACCGCCGCCCCCGCTGCCGTTCGACCTGTCCACCCTCGACCCGGCCAGCCCGGTCTACAAGACCTTCACCGGGCCGGTGGCCGACGCGGCGGCGGCCAATACCCCGGACTGGCGGCGGGCCGACATCGGCGCCGCCAACGGGCACGGCAACGCGCGCTCGGTGGCCCGGGTCATGTCGGTGCTCTCACGGGGCGGCCAGGTTGACGGCGTGCGCCTGCTCAGCCCAGCCACCATCGACCTGGTCTTCCAGGAACAGATCGACGGCATCGACCTGGTACTGGGCGTTCCGCTGCGGTTCGGCCTGGGGTATGGGCTGCCCCGGGCCGAGGTGCTGCCCTGGGCCGTGAGCGAGAAGGTGTGCTTCTGGGGCGGCTGGGGCGGCTCCGTGATCATCATGGACGCCGGCCGCCGGATGACCATGTCGTACATGATGAACAAGATGGGCGCGGGCGTGGTCGGCTCGGAGCGCAGCAGCGGCTACGGGCAGGCCATCTACGGCGCGGTCCTGGGCTAGCTTCCCGGGCACCACGGGTGGCGCGGCCGGGTTGCAGCTAGCAGGCATACCGGAGGTGACGCCAGCCCCCACCGGGGTTGGCCGCTGGCTGCGCAGACGCCGGGCCGCCCAGCCGGGACGATGGGGAACACAAGCGCGACCCACCCAGCGCGGCCCAGGCCAGGCCGGCGGATGCTCACGTCGGCCCAGCCGGGCACCCAGGCCAGCGGGGCCGGCAGCGCAGGGACCATCTTCCCCCACTAGGTCCTCCCCCGAGCTGCGCTGCCGGTCCCGCTCACCAGCAACTTCACCGGTCAGGACGTATTAATGGCACAGCAGGTCACCGTCGCTCCGCCCAGCGGGTGGCCGGCCCGGCCGCCAGCCCGGCTGCCCGCCAGGCCGCCGGCCGCGCTGCCGCTGCCCGCCCGGGCCGCGTCGGCGGCGGCCGCCCGCCGGCATGTCCAGCGGCTGCTGAAGGGCTGGCAGCTGACCGCCTGCCTGGACACCGCGCAGCTGCTGGCCTCCGAACTTGTGGCCAACGCGGCGACCGCCACCCGGGCCATGCCCCCGACCGGCTTCCCCGCGGTCTGGGCGCCGATCGAGCTGTCCCTGCGCCGCACCGGGACCAGCCTGATCATCGAAGTCCGCGACCCCGACCCGGACCCACCCGCGGACCATGATCCCGGCCCGCTGGACGAGGACGGCCGTGGCCTGCTCATCGTGGGCGTGCTGAGCAGCCGCTGGGGGCACTACGCGGCGCAGGGCGGCGGCAAGGTGGTGTGGTGCGAGATCGCGTTGCCGCCGGGCATGTTGTCTTAGCCCGGCATTCGCGCCATCGTGGCTGCCATGACCGTGACTCTTATCACCGGGGCCAACAAGGGACTCGGCTTCGAAACCGCACGGCAGCTGATCGCGGCCGGCCCGTGCCTTGGTAACACTGTGGTTTGGTAACACCGTGCCTTGGTGAGTGAGCCAGCGGAGCGGGCCTGGGCCGGGCTGGGGTCCGGCCCAGGTGCTTACCATCGCGGCTCAGTCGTCCGCGCTGGGTTCCAGCCGCAGGTGCGGTCCGGGATGGCCAGCTGGCAGGGCGCAGCTGACCGGGCCGCCTGGGGCCTGCTCGCTGGTTTCCGCGCCGCACCGCCGTGGCCGGTTCGTTTCCCGCCACCCCGAGCACGACCCGCGCGCATGGCACACAGTGCCGTCGAAGTGATAAAACGTGCCGGCGTTCATCCTGCTGCCAGCCTGACCCAGCCGGGCGGCGCGGTCGCCCCGGCAGGCGGCCAATCCCACTACCGGCTAGCCGGTAGTGCGGGCGGGTCCCGCCGGGCTGGAGATATTGCAGCTAGCCGCGATGCTGGCCGGCTGGGCCCGGTGCCAGCCTGACTTCATGGCCGTACGCTGCCTGCTGGTTGACGACAACCCCGGCTTCCTCCAGATCGCCCGCAAGACCCTGGAGAGCGGGGGATTCGTCGTGGTCGCGGTAGCCACGTGCACCGCCGACGCGGTGCGCCAGGCCCGGCAGGCCCGGCCCGAGGTCGCCCTGGTTGACGTGGAACTCGGCACGGAAAGCGGCTTCGACCTGGCCCGCCAGCTGGCGACGGGGGACCCGGCCCAGCCGATCCAGGTGATCATGATCTCGACACACGCGGAAGAGGACCTGGCCGACCTGCTCGCGGCCAGCCCGGCTATCGCGTTCCTGCCCAAGTGGGAACTGTCGGCGACGGCCGTGCACGGGCTGCTGCGGCACGGCACCCGGCGACGAGGCAGGCTGGTAACCGGGCCTCCAGGAAGGCCAGGACGGCGAGCACCCGGCGGTGATCATCCCCGGTGTCCGGCAGCCGCAGCTTCATCAGGATGCTGCGGACGTGCTTCTCTACCGTCCCCTCGGTCACCCACAGGCAGCGGGCGATGCCCGCGTTGGACCGGCCCTCGGCCATCAGCGCGAGCACCTCGCGCTCGCGGGTGCTGAGCCCGGCCAGCGGATCGTCCACCCGGCTGGCCGCGACCAGCTCGTGCACCAGCGCGGGATCCACCACGGAGGCGCCGCGGACCAGGCGGCGCAGCGTCTCGAGGAACTCGTCCACGTCGGTGACCCGGTCCTTGAGCAGGTAACCGCTGCGCTGCCCGCTGGCCAGCAGGTCCATCGCATGCTCCACCTCGGCGTGCGCGGACAGCACCAGCACCGCGATCTGCGGGAATTCGGCGCGGATGACCCGGGCCGCGTCCAGGCCCTCGGTCGAGTGGTCGGGCGGCATCCGGATATCCACGATGACCAGGTCGGGACGCTGCTCACGGACCGCCTCGATGAGCTGTGCCGCATCGCCGGCCTGCGCCACCACGTCGAAGCCGGAGCGTGCGAGCAGGCTGGCCAGACCCTCGCGCAGCAGGATGTCGTCGTCCGCGAGAGCTACCCGGGTACGGCTACCGCTCACTGAGACCATTATCGGCCAGTTCCCTGGGTCCGGGCCATCGCGGCCCGCCGCCGGGCTCCCCTTTCTCGCCTGACATGCCGGTGACCTGCGTGATATGCAGACAAGGGGCGGTATGGGGGGGTGCGACATGCGGGTGCGTTTCGGCACATCCGCTGCCGTCGTGCTCAGCTGCCTGCTCGTGCTGCTGACCGGGTGCGGTGGGACCGGCCGGGTCAGCCGGGGCGGCACGACCTGCACCGGCGAGCTGACCGGGCCCGGCCCGGTGTACCTCACGGCCTGGTTCCACACCGGGACGCCAGCCGAGGCGCGCACCATGCGGCAGCAGGTGGCCCAGTTCAACGCGGCTCAGCACGAGGTCCAGGTCAGGCTCACCGAGATCCCGGCGGCCAGCTACCCGAGCGTGGTCGCGGACGCCGCGGCCACCGGGAACCTGCCGGACATCCTCGACTTCGACGGGCCTTACCTCTACAACTACGCGTACTACGGCATGCTGGCGCCGCTTGACTCGTGCGTCCCCCGCGCGCTGCGCGCCGATCTGCTGCCCTCGATCCGGCAGCAGGGCAGCTTTACCGGGCAGCTTTACGGCATCGGCACCGGCGACTCCGGCCTGGGCCTGTTCGTCCGTCCCTCGGCGCTGCGCAAGATCGGGGCCCGGCTGCCCACCGGCGTGGCCGGCGCCTGGACGGCCAGCGAGTTCACCAGCATCCTGGAGCGGCTGCGCCAGGCTGGTTACCGGCAGCCGCTGGACCTGCAGATGAACCAGGCCCGGCCAGGTGGCCGCCGGGAGTGGTTCAGCTACGCCTTCGCCCCGGTCATCTGGTCGGCGGGCGGCGACCTGATCAACCGGTCCGGCTACCGGACCGCACAGGGCGTGCTGAACAGCCCCGCCTCGGTCCGGGCGCTGAGCAGCGTGCAGTCCTGGTTCCGGGCCGGGCTGGTGAACCCGAACCGGGACGGCACCGCGTTCGCCCGCGGCCAGGCCGCCATCTCCTGGGGTGGCAGCTGGATGTACGGCGGCTACCACCAGGTGTTCGGGGACGATCTGCAGGTCGTACCGCTGCCCCGGTTCGGCGCCCGGCCGAGCAGCGGGCTGGGGTCCTGGCAGTGGGGGATCACCAGCAACGCGATCGACGGGGACGCCGCCTGGCGCTTCCTGTCCTACCTCCTCCAGGTGCGCCAGGTGCTCCGGCTGGCCGGGGCCACCGGCGCCATCCCGGCCACCCGGGCCGCGATCCGCCAGGCACCGGCGTTCGCGCCCGGCGGACCGGAGCAGCTGTACGTCCAGCAACTGAAGGACGGCATCGCCCGGGCCCGCCCCCAGACACCCGCCTACCCGGCTATCACCGCGGCGTTCTCTGCCGCGTTCCTGGACATCACCAAGGGCGGCAATGCGCGCCGCGCGCTGGACACCGCCGTCGGCCAGATTGACCGCAACCTGGTGGCCCACCGTTACTACCAGCCATCGGAGCCCTGAGCAGGATGTCTCCACCTCCGCCGCCTGCCGGCCACCGCCCGCCCCTGCTGGCCCGGCTGCGTGTCGGCACCAAGCTCATGCTGCTGGTCCTGCTGCCGCTCGGCGTGCTGGTCGGGTTCATGACCATCACCGCGATCAACGACTGGGACGCCGCGGCCGACCTGCAGCAGTTCCAGACCGCGACGCGGCAGTCCTTCGCGCTGACCGGCGTCGCGCAGGAGCTGGCCGATGAGCGCACCGCGGCGGTGCTCCTACAGCTGCAGCCCACCCCGGCGCACCAGGCCGGGCTGGCCGCGGCCCGGCGCGGGGTGGACCGGGCCATCGCCCAGGCCGGGCGGCAGGCCAGGCAGGGCACCGGGATGGTGAACGTGGTGGGCCGGATCAGCGCGGCGCAGCGGCAGCTCGGCGCGCTCCGGCAGCAGACGGCGGCCGGCTCGCTGGGCACGCCACAGATCGCCCAGGGTTACGACGTGATCGTCACCAACCTGATCAGCGCCGCCGGTGAACTGCTGGAAGGCGCGCCCACCCAGGACTCGGGCCAGGCCGCCGACGCGTACCTGGCCATCGTGCAGGCGGTCGAGGCCGCCCAGCGGGAGCGGGCCGACGTTGTCGCCGTGCTGGCCACCTCCGGGCACACCGGGCTGCTGGCGGCCGCCCAGTGGTCGGCCCTGGAGAGCGCGGAACTGGGCACGTTCCGCCGTACCGCGTCCGGCGGCCTGGCCGCGGACCTGGAGGGCGTGCTGTTCTCACCGGCCGGGCTCACGGTGCAGCGGGTGCGGGCCGGGTTCCTGGCCGACCCGGCAGCCGTGCACACGCCGGTGGCGACCTGGCTGGCCGCGTCCGGCACCCGGATCGACGGGCTGCTCCGGCTGGAACGGGGTGCGGCCGGGCAGCCTGGCCGGCACCGCGGCCAGCGACCTGATGGCGGCGCAGCGCGGCGGGATCCGCGACGCGGCCCTGTCCCTGGCCGTGCTGGTGGTCGTGGCCGCGCTCGCGCTCGCGCTGCGCCGGTCCATCACCGGGCCGCTCCGCGAGGTGTCCGCGGGTGCGCGCACCCTGTCCAGCGGTGACCTGGACTTCGACGTCAGCTACAACGGCCGGGACGAGATCGGGGACGTTGCCGCCGCGTTCCGGGACCTGCGGGTCACCGCCGGGCGGCTGGCCGGCGAGATCCGCGCGACCACCACCGCGGTCAGCGAGAACCGGCTGGATCACCGGGCCGACGTGGCCGCTTTCGAGGGAACCTGGGCCCAGCTGCTGGCCGGCCTGAACGAGACCACGGCCGCCGTCGCCCGGCTGCACGGCGGCCGCGAGCGAGCGGAACGTGAGCTGGCCGGGATCTTCAACCTGTCCTTGGACCTGCTGTGCATCGCCGGCACCGACGGCTACCTGAAGCGGGTGAACCCGGCCTTCGAGGAGACCCTCGGCTACACCAGCGAGGAGCTGCTGGCCCGGCCGTACTCCGCGTTCGTGCACCCGAACGACCGGGCGG
Source organism: uncultured Actinomycetes bacterium (assembly GCA_963747705.1). GTDB lineage: Bacteria > Actinomycetota > Actinomycetes > Streptosporangiales > Streptosporangiaceae > RYN-230. The sequence goes on from CAVVGF010000015.1 coordinate 40,997, forward strand.
TGACGCTCGCCGCGCAGGACGTGCTGGCGTCCGGCAAGGACGTCGCCCGGTTCGAGAACCGGTACCTGCGCAAGGACGGCGCGGAATGCTGGCTGCAGTGGAGCTCCAGGTCGGTGCCAGAGGAGGGCCTGATCTACGCCGCGGGCCGGGACGTCACCGCCAGCCGGCGCGCCCGTGAGGAACAGGCCGCGCTGCGCCGGGTGGCCACGCTGGTCGCCCGCGGGGTCGCCCCGGCCGAGGTGTTCGACGCGGTCGTGGCCGAGATGCGGCTCATCCTCGGCGCGGAGAACAGCAGGCTGATGCGCTTCGAGCAGGGCCGCTACGCGGTGGTGCTGGCCACCTCGTACGAGCCCGGCCTGGAGATACCGGTGGGGGACCGGGTGTCACTGGACGCTGAGAACGTCGCCGCCCGGGTCTGGCACACCGGGCGGCCGGTGCGGATGGAGCGGTTCGGTGAGCAACCGGGCACCATGTCCGAGATGTTCATCGGGCTGGGTGTCCGGCTGGCCGCCGGGGCGCCGATCATCGTCGAGGGCGGCTCTGGGGGGTCATCCTGGCCGCCTGGCGGCGGACCCACCCGGGACCCAGCATCGAGGAGCGCATGGAGGAGTTCACCGCGCTCGTGGCCACCGCGATATCCAACGCCCAGGCGCGCGCGGACCTGGCCGCGTCCCGGGCCCGCATCGTGGCCGCCAGCGACGAGACCAGGCGGCGGATCGAGCGCGACCTGCACGACGGCGCGCAGCAGCGGCTGGTCTCGCTCGGCCTGCAGTTGCGCGCCGCCCAGGACGCCGTGCCCCCGGGCCAGCCCGGGCTCAGCCAGGAACTGGCCGGGGTGGCCTCCGGTCTTGGCGAGGTGCTGGCCGAGCTCCGCGAGCTATCACGGGGCATCCACCCGGCCATCCTCACCGAGGGCGGCCTGGCCCCGGCGCTCAAGGCGCTGGCGCGCCGCTCGCCGGTGCCGGTCCGGCTCAACGTCAGCGCCTACGGGCGGCTGCCGGAACGGGTCGAGGTGGCGGCCTACTTCATCATCTCCGAAGGGCTGGCCAACGTGGCCAAGCACGCCCGGGCCTCGATGGTGCAGGTCCGCGCCCGGATCCAGGACGGCACCCTGGAGCTGGTGATCCGGGACAACGGCATCGGGGAGGCCGACCCGGCCCTCGGCTCCGGCCTGATCGGCCTGGCCGACCGGGTCGAGGCGCTCGGCGGGACGATCATCATTTCCAGCCCGGCCGGCGCGGGCACCCTGATCACGGTCAGCCTGCCCACCCGCGCCGGGTAAAACCGGTCAGCTGGCCAGCAGGGCCAGGATCCGGGCCCAGGCGTCATCACGGGCCGCCTGGTTGAAGGGTGGCGTGCCGGGCCAGAAGAACGCGTGCCCGGCGCCCGGGTAGACGACCAGCTCGTGGTCGGTGCCCGCAGCGGTCAGTGCGTCGCGGATCTGCCTGCGCTGGTCCGCGTCGATCAGGCTGTCGTCCGCGCCGGCCAGGTAGAGCAGCCGCCCGGTGATGCCCGGGGTCAGCCATCCTGGGCCCCGCCAGCACTGGTATCCAGAGCAGCCGGTTACTGGTAATGGCGTGAGTACCCTGGATGTCATGCCATCTGGTGGGGACCCCAAGGCGCTCGGCCAGCTCCTACGGTCGCGGCGGGACGCCTGCGGCCGGCCGACGTCGGGCTGCCGCCGGGTGTGCCATCCGCGGCTGGGGCCGGTGGACTATACCCACGTGGTGCTCCAGGTGGCCGACCAGCCCGAGCAGACCCTGGTCAGCTACGCGCTGGCCCGCCCCGGCGGCTGATCCCGCCGGTCAGGCCGGCTCCGGGTCGAACAGCCGGAGCCGGTGCGCGGTTGCCGCGGCCTCGCCGCGGCTGCTCACCCCGAGCTTGGCCAGGATGTTGGACACGTGCACGCTGGCCGTCTTGGCCGCGATGAACAGCTCAGCGGCGATCTCCGCATTCGACCGGCCCGCCGCCACCAGGCGCAGCACTTCGAACTCGCGTGCGGTCAGGCCCAGCCGGTCCGGGCGGGGCCTGCTGGCCGGCCAGTACCCAGGTCCAGCCGGGCCTGCCCGGCCAGCGCGGTGATCTGGCGGCTCAGCGGCCGGGCGCCGAGCTGGCCCGCCAGCTGGGCGGCGCGCTGCAGCCGCCGCGCGGCGCCGTCCCGGTCGCCGGCGGTCAGCGCGGCCTCGGCCGCGCCCAGCAGCATGGTCGCGGCCTGGTAGGGCTCGGCCAGCCGGTCCCATGCCGCCACCGCCGCGTCCCACTGGGCCGGCGGCTGGCCACCTGGCCCAGTCCCGGTCACCGCGCCGAACGTCAGCCGCCAGGCCTGCTGCACCGGACCCAGCGCGTCCATCTTGCCGGCCAGCTCGATCAGCCGCCCAAGCAGGTCGGCGGCCTGCCCGGCCACGGCGCGTTCCGCCACGGGAAGGCCAGCCCGGCCGGGCTCACCCCGGCGCAGATCCGCGCGCCGGTGGTGATCAGCGGCCAGGCGTACCGCCGCTCCCGGGCCAGGTCGAACTGCTGGTCCATGGCCGCGATCGCGTCCAGCGCCGGCCCGGTCCGGCCATCGGCCGCGCACACCTCGGCCTGCAGCTGCGCCTGCGGCAGGTAGTACTGGCCAGCCCGGTGGCCCCGGTACGGCGCACGGCTCAGCGAGGCCTGGGTGGCCTCGGCTACCGCCCTGGCGTCGGGCAAGTCACCGCGGTGCACCGCGATGACGCCCGCCACCACGCGCAGCCCCAGCCGGTTCAGCCGCGGTGGGGACAGTGCCAGGGCATGCTCGATGACCTCGATGGCCTCATCCCAGCGGCCCAGTGAGACGAGCGGCTCGGCCACGTTGATGGCCAGGAACGTGCCCGTAGTACGGGCCAGGCCATAATCCGCGGCACTGGTGATGCCGTCCCGGGCTATCTGCGCGGCCCGCTCGTGTTCGCCGGCGCCTTCCAGCACGTGAGATTCGTTGATGGCGGCGTGCACCAGCGGCCGCAGCGCGCCGTTGCGCCCGGCCAGCGCGCGCGCCTCGCCGAACAGCCGCAGCGCCGCCTCGTCCTGGCCGTCGTTCGCCTCCATCATGGCCAGCTCGCACAACGCGGTGACCTGGGTTTCCGCGGCACCCGCCTGGCGGGCCAGGGATAGTGCCTCGGCGGCGGCCAGCCGGGCCTGCGGGCTGTACGGATTGGCCAGGTACCTGGCTTCGCTGACCAGCACCCGGGCGCGCGCCGCGTCGTCCAGGCCGGCCGGCACCAGGGCCAGCGCGGCGCGCAGGTCCGGGGCGGGATCAAGGCGGCCGGAATGCTTGCCGAGCATGGCCCGCTGTCTCCAGTAGGAGCGCCGTGCGGGCCGGCTCGGCGGCCGGGTCGATCTCCTTCAGCGCGGCGGACGCGAACGCGATCCCGCGCTCGTTCTCCTCGGCCTCGTCCGCCGCGGCGGTGGCCCGTTCCAGCACGGCCAGATGACTCGCGCCGATCCGGTCCGCGGCGTCCGGCACCTTGTCCCACAGTTCGAGGACCCGGGTGAGCAGGGCCAGCTGCTCGGCGTGGGCCAGGGCGTGCTCGGCCACGGCCGCCGCCTGCCATGCGCTGATCAGCGCCCAGGTGGTGTCGTGCGCGTGATACCAGTGGTGCGCCTCCTCGATCAGCGCCCGGCCTGGTGCCATCAGCCCGGCGACCGGAACTGAGCACCTCGGCGAACCGGTTGTGCAGCCGGGTCCGCTCGCCGGGCAGCAGGTCGTCGTAGACCGCCTCGCGGATCAGCGCGTGCCGGAACGCGTAGCCGTGCTCGTCGGCGGTCAGCACGTTGCCGGCCACCGCGGGCCGCAGGCCGCGGGCCAGGTCCTCGCTGGCCAGCCCGGTCACCGCGGCCAGCAGCGCGTGCCCGGTGCGCTGCCCGCCCGCGCTGGCCGCGCCGAGCAGTTCCTGGGTGTCCTCGGGCAGCCGCCGCACCGCGGCCAGCAGCAGATCGCGCAGCGACTCGGGCAGCTCACTGGCCGGCCCGCCGTCTCGGCACAGCAGCTCCTCGACGAATAGCGGGTTGCCCTCGGCGCGCCGGTACACCTCGTCGGCCAGCCACGGCTCCGGCTCCCGGCCGATGATGCCCGCCGCCAGCTCATCGGCGTGCATCCGGTCCAGCCGGGGCAGCTGGATCCGCCGCACCCAGGCGTGCCGGCCCAGCTCGGCCAGCAGCGGCCGCAGCGGATGGGTGCGGTGCAGCTCGTCGGACCGGTAGCTCACGATGATCAGGACCCGGTCCAGGATCTGCTGGCTGCCGATGAGGAACGCGATCATATCCCGGGTGGACCGGTCGGCCCAGTGCGCGTCCTCGATGATCAGTACCAGCGGGCTGGCCTCGGCCAGCCGCTCCAGCAGCGTGAGCATCTGCTCGAACAGCCGGGCCCGGGCCACCCCAGGGTCAGGCTCCGGCGCCGCCTCGCCGAACTCCGGCAGCAGCCGGGCGAACTCCCGGGTGGCCTGCCCGGGCAGCAGCGCCGCCACCCCGGCCGCGCCCATGTCCCGTACCAGCTCGCGGAGCATCGCGGCGAACGGGGCGAACGGCAGCCCATCGGCGCCCAGGTCCAGGCAGCCCCCGGCGAGTACCCGGGCGCCGCCGGCGCTGGCCGTGGCCGCGAACTCGGTGATCAGGCGGGTCTTGCCGATGCCGGCCTCACCGCCGATGAGCAGGGCGGACGGGCCGCCTTCCCGGGCCCGGGCCAGCGCGGCATCCAATTCCGCCAGGTAGTCAGCCCGGCCGACCAGAGCCGGCCTGTTCATCCGGGGGCTCATAGATACTAAGAATGCTACCTGCTACCGACATTCCGGGCCCTGGCCTCAGCGCCCGATACTCATGCCCCGCGGCGCACTCCGGCCCGGGGCCGCACGGGCTCGGCCGCGTCCTCGACGTCGATGTACAGCTCCCGGCCGCCGGGCAGCAAAATGCCCAGCGAGTAGGAGACGATCCCGTCAAGGATCTCGCTCTGGCCGAGGATCTCGATGTCGACGACATCCGGGTGGCCGATCAGCAGACGGCACAGGACGCTGCCAGCATGATCAGCGGGCAGCGGCCCAGGTTTCCCTGGATCATCCGCAACTGGCATCCGGCCACCGGGTTATCCGGGTTACCGCCATCCGTGGCGCCACGCCGGACGAGCTTGGCACTCGGGGCGGAACAGTGTATGCGAACACATTTCCTACGGTAACTCGGCGTGAGCGCAACAAGCCGGAATGAGGCGCCAGAACGCCATGCGGCGTGTCTTGTCCCGGGCGGTGGGCCACTATTCACGTGGTTCGTGCGCTGGATTCCGGACAAACCGGGCGGCAAGCGCACCGAATCCGTGAGGAAGTCGCGGGAGCGCACGATCGATGCGCCTGCTGGGGCTGGAGTTGAGCGTTCAGGCTGCGGGTTCAACGGGCGGCCGGGTTATCCAGCGCCAGCCGGGCGTTTGGTGCGCCGGCGTTGCCGCTGACGGTGGCGCTGGGGGTCGGGGCTGGTGCGCTGGCGGTCGGGGAGGCGGCCGGCTCGGTCGGCGTGGGGGCGGTGCTGGGGGTGGACGGGGCGGCCGTCGGTGACGGCTGGGACCCACGCCCGTGCCCGTGCTGCCGTCGGTGGCCGGTTCCTGTGCGGGCCCCATGGCCCCGCTGTCCAGCGCGGCCGCGATGGGCCGCGGCGACCTGGTGCGGACCAGGTGAGTGCCGCGGGCTGGCCTGCTGGGCGGCTGGGGTCTGGCTGGGTGGCCGGTGGCCCGCCGGCCCGGTGCCGGGATCGCTGGTCAGCAGCCAGATGACGGCGCCGGCCAGGCCCGCCGCGGCTGCGCCGGCCAGCACCAGGACGGCCCGGTGGGGCAGGTGCCAGCGACGGCCGGTCACAATAGAGCGCCACCCGCCGGCCAGGCCGCGCCGTGCCGGGCAGCGGTGCGCCCCGCTCCGCTCCCGTTCGCGGCGCTAGTTCCGGCGGAACTAGCGCCGGTCAGGCTGGTTCTGGTGGCGCTCATACCGCCGGGGCTGGTCTTGGTGGAACTGATTCCGGTGGGGCCGGCACGGCTCGCGGCAGCGGCACCCCAGCCGGAATCGTCCCAGGCGGCGCTGTCCCGGGCAGGAGCGTCCGCGGCGGCGGCATCCCAGGCTGGGGTGTCCCAGGCGGCGGTGTGCTGGACCGGGTGGCCGGTGGCGGCCGTGGGCCCGGTCCCGTTGCGCGACGCGGAACTGGCTCCGGTGGGGGTGTCGGCTGGGCCGGGCACTGACGCGCGGGCCAGGCCGGCCCGGGCCAGTACCGCGATGGCCGAGGCCGGTCTGGCCTGCGGGTCTTTGCGGGTCAGGTCGGCGACCAGGGCGGCCAGGTCGCCGGGCACCGAACTGGGCAGCGGCGGCATGTCCCGCTCCACGTGGGCCAGCGCCACCACCAGCGGGTCGCCAGCGAACGGGACTTGTCCCGTCAGGCACTGGTGCGCGACAACGCCGAGCGCATAAAGATCGGCCGCGGGGGTCGCTGGGGCCCCGCTGAACCGCTCCGGCGCCAGGTAGGCCGGCGTCCCGGCCAGCGCCCCGGTCCGGGTGTGCACCGCCGATCCGGCCGCCCGGGCGATACCGAAGTCCGTGATCTTGATCAGCCCGTCGTCGCTGAGCAGGAGGTTTCCCGGCTTGATGTCGCGGTGCAGCAGGCCGGACCGGTGTGCGGCGGCCAGCCCGCTGGCCGCCTGCTCGATCACGTCCAGGGTGCGGGCCGGGCTGAGCGGCCCATCGTCCAGGTACCGGGCCAGCGATGGCCCGTCGACCAGCTCCAGGACCAGGTAGGCAGGATCGGGCGGGACCGGCTCGCAGTAGTCGTAGACCTGGGCGATGTTCGGGTGCGAGAGCGACCCGGCGTGCTGGGCCTCGGCCCGGAACCGGGCCAGGCCGTCCGGGCGGCTGGCGTGCTCGGGGTGCAGCAGCTTGACCGCCACGGCACGGCTCAGCGCGAGGTCGGTGCCGCGCCACACCTCGCCCATGCCACCGGCCGCGATGCGTGCATCGAGCCGGTATCTGCCGTCCAGCACCTGTCCTGGCTCCGCCACACGGCCGCTGCTACCCATGCCCGGCCAACCTATCCAGGCCTATTCCAATGCCGCTGCTCACACTGCCCCACACCGGCCAGGCTGGATCAGCCCTGGCGGGATGGTGCCGTAGCCCGGTACACCGGGACTCCGTCCGCCCGGTAGTCGAACCGGAAGCCCGTCCTGGCCAGGTACTGGGCCAGGCCGGCCTTCGGGTGCCAGATGATGACCCAGCCGACGTCCATCCGCCGGGCGTCCAGCCGGGCGGCGGTCAGCATGCCCTGGTACCTGGCCTGGCCGGCCAGCGCGGCCCGGATCGGGTGCTCATGCCGCTGCAGGGCGAGCAGATCGGCGTAGAACGGGTGCCGGGTGATGTCGCGCATCGTCTGTTCCGGGATCCGGGACAGGTAGGCGATGGCCCGCGGGTGCCCGTCGGCGGTCGCCAGCACCTGCGCGTGCGGGTCGAAGGCCGCCCCCTCGTTGGGCAGCGGCACACCGCCGCGGATGCCGAACGGCACGTCCACCACGATCGACGGCGAGTGATCGGCGGCGATCGGGCGGTCCAGGTCAGGCAGGGCGGTGCGCATCGTGCCCACCCCGCTGGTGCTGGGCCAGCCCAGCTCCAGCGCGCCTGCCAGGAGCACCGGGATGAGCAGCAGCGGGGCGCGCTGCCGCAGCCAGGTGACCCCCGCACCGGCCAGCATGGCGGCGGGCACGAAGCCCAGGATCAGGATGCGCGCGGCCTCACGGAAGCCGGCGCATGCCCGGCAGCTGGACGAACCAGGTGTAGGGCATGATCATGGACACCCGTACGCCGTGCCAGATCTCGGCCAGCGGCACGTAGGTGGTGTTCCCGATGTGCAGCGTGGTGCCCAGCCCGAGCGCGGCGGTGCCCAGCCACAGCACGGCCAGCAGCCAGGCGTTGCCCCGGCGCCACGCGGTGATCAGGCCGAGCAGGGCCAGCAGGCTGAGGACCAGGCCGAACGTGGGCACCCCGTCACCGGTTTTGCCCTGGTACACGATGGGTTTCAGCCAGGTCAGCCCGTACAGCGCCACCCGGGGCGAGGCCGCGAACACGCCGGGCAGGTAGGAGCCAGACGTTGTGTAATAGCGGGACAGCAGGTCGGGCGGCATGGACGCGCCGCCGGACCGGGTCTGCGCCACCATCGCGGCGATCTGCGGGCTGGCCACCACCCCGCCGATCAGCACGGCCAGCCCAGTCATGGCCAGCTTGGTTCGCCCGGATTGCTCCGGCGAGACGATGGTGCTGACGTTCCAGCCGGTCCCAGCCGCTGGCCCCGAGCAGCCAGGGCAGCAGGATCACCGCGACCAGGATGATGACCAGCACCGCCGACTGCTGGTCGCTGAGCAGGCTGCCGGCCACGGCCAGCCCGAGGAACAGCGCCTGCGGCCAGCGGGGGCTGCGGCGCAGCCGGATGGCGGCTTCCAGCGCGATCGGCAGGAACAGCACACCGGCCGAGATGTTCAGCTGGAACCAGGCATGCCAGGCGATCTCCGAGGACAGCCCGAGGAACGCCCCGGCCGCGATCGGGCCGAGCTGGCCGGGCAGCCAGAGCCGGGCCGCACGGTACATGGCGTAGCCGGTCAGCCCGGGCATCAGCACGGTCAGCAGGTTGTACGAGGCGCTGGGGCCGAACAGCACAGTCACCGGGAACATGACCACGCCTTCCAGCGGCATCAGCGCGTGGTAGCCGAGCTGAGCGCCCACCGGCGCCGCGATCAGCCGGGTGTACCACGGGTTGCCCAGGTGCTCGATCTGGTGCGCGATCCACCAGAAGTCCCAGACATACACGCCGCCGTCCCGCGTGGCCTGCACCTTCCCGTCGAACAGGTAGGTGACGCGCGGCCAGGTCACGGCCAGGCCGGCGATCAGGTAGCCGAGCAGCAGCAGGAGCTGCCGGGCCAGCGGGCTGGCGGCCAGCTCTGTCCCGGTCAGCCCCAGGCGGCGGCGAGCGGCCGGGCCGGGACCGGGAGCGGCTCCCGGGTCAGTGGCCGCGCCGATGTGATCAGCAGCGGCTCATCGGCGGTGCGAAACCGCGGGTTCCCGGTCGCCACCGGTATCTGTGGTCATGCCCATGTGCCGCTACCGTGCAGCCTTCTTGCTCATGGTTTAGCCCATTTCCGCCGCTGATCAACTGCCGTCAGATCACCAATGCATAATGCCATAGCTAAGCAATTCTTGACGTGCCCGCTCCCCGTCAACCATGAGTACGTAACAAATGTCAAAAGACTGCGAATAGATTTATTAATTATCTGGCAAATTGCCGCCTGTAGGCGCGCCCCGTGGGCCGCCCGGCCGTCCCGTTATGGCCGATTTACCTGCCCAGTCCCGGTATACCACGCCGGCGGGGCCGGCCGCCCGGGGGGAGTGGCCGGCCCCGCCGCCCGGCAACCCGTGGTGCAGCCAAGCAGCTGGGCTGGCCGCACACGGCGCGTTTTACCGCGGGCATAGATAATGATTGCTTGCCGTTGACAGTCCGGAGATGCCGCCGTAATCAGGAAATGCGCGGCTCAGCACCACGGGACATAGACGGCTTCCAGCGATCCGTCAGGGGAAGTTACGGTCCGCGCGCAGCAGGCGAAGCGGCAGCGCGGTTGCACCCGCCGGGGACGCGATCTCGACATCGGCGATGATGATCAGTACCCGGAACCTAAGGAGGCCACCGTGTCAGCTGAGCCGGTGCCAGCCCCCAGAGTCGCCGTCATCGGCGTGCCCACCAGCGCCGGGTCGCATCACGCGGGCCAGGACCGCGCGCCCGCCGCGCTGCGTGCGGCCGGTTTCGTGGGCCGGCTGGCCAGGCCGGCCTGGACGTGGCCGACCTGGGCGACGTGCCCGGGGCGGTGTTCACCCCGGACGCGCCCGATGCCACCGCGCGCAGCCTGGCCACCGTCGTCCAGGTGGCGGGCGGCGTCGCGGACGCGGTGGCCACGGCGCTGGCCGGGCACCGGCTGCCGGTCGTGCTCGGCGGCGACTGCACGATCACCCTGGGCGCGCTGGCCGGCCTGCAGCGGCACGACCCCAGCGCCGCGCTGATCTACTTCGACGGGGACGCCGACCTGGGCACCCCGCAGACCACGTCGAGCGGCGTGCTGGACGCGATGGGCATCGCGCACCTGCTCGGCCTGGCCGACAACCCGCTGTCCCGGCTCGGCCCGGCCTGGCCGATGCTGACCGACGAGCGGCTGGCGCTGGTCGGCTACGACGAGACCGACCCGGAGACGTACCAGGCCGGGGTGCTGGAGGCCCGGCCCGGGCTGACCCGGTTCGCGGACCGGCAGGTGCGGGCCGATCCCGCGGGCTGCGCGGTCGGCGCACTGGCCGCGGTGCGTGCGGCCGGGAGTCTGCTGGTGCACTTCGACGTGGACGCGGTGGACGGCCGCGACCTGCCGCTGGCCAACTTCCCGCACTACGGCACCGGGATTCCGCTCAGCACGGCCGGTGAGCTGCTGACGGCGTTCTTCCGCGCGCCTGCGCTACGTGCCGTCGTACTCACCGAAGTCAACCCGAGCTACGAACCCACAGGAGCCACGCTGGGGCGTTATGTCAATGTGGTCGCGGGGGCGCTCATCGGCGCGCTGGCCGGTACCGGTGAGTTCGGGGGCCCGCCAGCGTCCTAGCTGGCGTGGACCTCGTGGATCTTGGCCCGGCCGCCGGTCAGCTGGCCGGGCAGCCGTACCAGTGCCCGCCGGAGCTCCTGCAGGCCGCACACAGCTTCCTGATCCAGTTCGCCAGCCCGGACCTGCCCGCCGGGCCGGGCGTGCCGTTCGGGCCGGCGCGGGCGGTGCCGGGCGACGCCCCGCTGCTGGACCAGGTACTCGCCTTGGCCGGGCGCGAGCCAGCCTGGCCCGCGGGCTGACCCGGCCGGGGGAGCGTGGCCGCCGCGGGGGCGGGCCACGCTCCCCGTCCCCGTCAGCCGTTCGCGATCGCGGCCAGCACCGGCAGCCGGGCCGCCCGGCGGGCCGGGCGGATGGCCGCGATGACCCCGGCCAGCCCGCCGAGCACGGCGATCACGATGAGCTGGGTAGCCGGGAAGCTGGGCTGGGTCAGCCCGGAGGACCGCGCGCCCGCCTCGGCCAGGCCCCAGCCCAGGAAGCTGCCCAGGGCCAGCCCGCCCACCGTGCCGAACGCGGCGACCAGCACCGACTCCAGCCGGACCATGGAGCGGAGCTGGGCCCGGGTCTGGCCGACCGCGCGGAGCAGGCCGATCTCCCTGGTGCGCTCGTACACCGACAGGGACAGGGTGTTGGCGATGCCGGACACCGCGATCACGATGGCCAGCACCAGCAGCGCGTAGACGATAGTCAGCACGGTGCTGACCGACTTCCCGGCGCTGGCCACGTACGCGGCCCGGCCGGCCACGGTCAGCTTGCCGTAGCTGGCCGCGGCGCGGGTGATCGCCGCCTGCACGGCAGTCTGGTGCGCGCCCGGCGCCAGCTTGACGTAGATCGCCGAGGCGGTCAGCTGGCTGGTGTGCGGCGCCCACAGGGCCAGCGGCAGCACATAGTCACCGACCAGGTTCCGCGAGGTGTAGATGGCGCCCACGGTGACCCGCTGCGCCGCGCCGTCGGGCAGCACCAGGGTGACCGGCGTGCCCAGCCGCCAGCCCCGGCCGGTGGCCTGGACGCTGGACACCGCGATCTGGCGCGGGCCGAGCCGGCTGACCGAGCCCGCCGTGGGATGCAGGTTCAGCACCTGGCCGATGGTGCCGGGCACGACCGCGGTGACCGATTCCGGCTGGCCGCCGACCTCGGCCTGCCCGCCGGCCAGGCCGCTGACCGTGGTCACGCCGGGGATCCGTGAGACCGCGCTGGCCAGCCCGGGTGAGATGCCGCTGGCGCTGGGCCCGCCGCCGAAGCCGCCCTCGGTGATCGCGATGTCGCCGGTGAACGAGCCACTGACCCCGGACACCGCGGCCGCGCGCAGCGACGCGGCGTACACCGTGAACAGGGTGACCACGGCCACCCCGACCATCAGCGCGGTGGCCGCGGCCGCGGTGCGCCGCGGGTTGCGGGTCGCGCTCCGCCCGGCCAGCGTCCCGGTCACCCCGCGCCAGGCGGCCAGTGGCCCGGCCAGCGCCCCGGTGACCGGCCGGGCCACGGCCGGGCCCAGCGCGACCATGCCCAGCGCGGTGCCGAGCGCGCCGAGGCCGGTCACCGACAGGGTCCGGGTGCTGGTTCCGCTCAGGCTGGCCAGGACCAGGCCCACCCCGGCCAGCAGCAGCACCAGGCCGGCGATGAGGCGGCCGCGCGGTGCCGGCCCCGCCGCCGCGGCGGACTCGCGGAGCGCTTCGAGGGGGGAGACCCGGGACGCGCGCAGGGCGGGCAGCAGGCTGACCGCCGCGGTGACCACGATCCCGGTCAGCAGGCTGACCGCGATGGAGCCGCCGGTCACAGTCAGGCCGCCCGCGGGCAGCGCGAACCCGGCCGCGTCGAACAGCGCCTTGAGCAGCTGCGCGATGCCCAGCCCGGCGGCGACGCCGAGCGCCGAACCGGCGATGCCCACGGCCACCGCCTCGGCCAGCACGCTGCGCAGCACCTGGCCGCGGCTGGCCCCGAGGGCGCGCAGCAGGGCCGCCTCCCGTGTGCGCTGGGCGACCAGGATGCCGAACGTGCTGGCAATAGAGAATGCCGCCACCAGCAGCGCGATCCCGGCGAACACGACCAGGATGACGCGCAGCGCGGTGAGGAACTCGGAGTTCAGCGCGGCCAGGTTGCCGCTGGTCAGCTCCGCGCCGGTGACCGCCTGCACGCTGCTCGGCAGGGCCCGGTCCAGCCGGCTGACCAGGGCATCCGGGCTGACCCCTGTAGTCGCGCTGACCTGGATGGTGGACGCTAGGCCGGCGCTTACGCCCGTAGCCCCGCTGCGGATCAGGTACCGCTCGGCCCCTTGATTACTGAACGCTACATACGATGCGCCGCCGAAACCGGCCGCGCGGCCGAACGTGGCCAACCCGACCACCTGGACCCGGACCGGCTGCGGGACCAGCACCGTGGTTACCGAGCCGATGTGCAGCCTCGGCCGTGGCCGCGGCCCGGTCGATGACGACCTGATGCAGGCCCTGCGGGGCGTGCCCGGCGGCCAGCCGGTACGGGGTGAGCGCCGGGTCGGAGATCCAGTTCCCGGCCGACCGGGGCGGGCCGAGCCCGCCGACGGCCTGGCCGTCGGCGCCGAGCAGCGTGGCCGTTCCGGCGATGGACGGCTGCGCGTCGGCCACCCCGGGCACCGCCCGGACCGTGCGGACCAGTGCGGCCGGGATGGGCGGGCGCTTGGCGGTGATCCCGGTGCCGGTGCCGGCCGCGGTGGCGCTGCGCACCACCGCGCTGGTGCCCGAGGTGGCCGTGCTGAACAGCAGGCTGAAGTTCGCGGTCAGCGTGTCGCCGAAGGTGAGCGCGCCGGCCAGGAAGGCCACGCCGAGGCCTACCGCGATCAGGATCCCGGCCAGGCGGCGCTTACGCGCCCAGGCTTCCTTGGCCGTGATGGCCAGCATCACAGCCCCTCCCCGCCGAGGGAGCGCAGCCAGTCCAGCGACCGAGCCGGCGTCCGGCCGGTCCAGGCGGCCGGCGATCCGGCCGTCGGCCAGGAACAGCACCTCGTCGGACAGCGCGGCGGCGGCCGGGTTGTGCGTGACCATCACGATGGTCTGGCCGAGTTCGGTGACCGCGGTGCGCAGGTAACCGAGCAGCTGGGCGGAGGCGCGGGAGTCCAGGTTGCCGGTGGGCTCGTCGGCGAAGATGATCTCCGGCTGGCTGGCCAGCGCCCGGGCCACGGCGACCCGCTGCTGCTGGCCGCCGGACAGTTCGGACGGCCGGTGACCAAGCCGGTCACCGAGACCGACCAGGCTGATCACGTCGTCCAGCCACTTCCGGCGGCCTGCGCCCGGCCAGCTGCAGCGGCAGCGTGATGTTCTCCGTCACGGTCAGCGCGGGCAGCAGGTTGAAGGACTGGAAGATGAACCCGACGTGATCACGGCGCAGCCGGGTCAGCTGGGTGTCGGACAGCGCGCCCAGCTCCATGTCGCCCAGGAACACCTGGCCCGAGGTGGGGGTGTCCAGCCCGGCCAGGCAGTGCAGCAGCGTGGACTTGCCGGAGCCGGACGGTCCCATGATCGCGGTGAACTGCTGCTCGGCGAAGTCGGCGCTGACCCGGTCGAGGGCGCGGACCGCGGTGTCGCCGGAGCCGTACACCTTGCTGAGTTCGGCCGCCCTGACCGCGGCCGTGGTGTGGGTAGTGACCATAGCGGCAGCATGCGTGGTCGGTTATCGCGCTGTCGTCGGCCAGCGGGACAGGGCCGGCTAGCACCTGGCGACGACCCCACGTGGCGGCCGCTCCTCCCTCAGCCGGACCAGCCCGGGCGGACCAGCGCGGCCTCGTAGGCCAGCACCACGAGCTGGGCCCGGTCCCGGGCGCCGAGCTTGGTCATGGCCCGGGTCGCGTGGGTCTTCACGGTGGACACGCTCATGTACAGGCGGCCCGCGATCTCGTCGTTGGACAGCCCGCGGGCGACCAGCGTGACCACCTCACGCTCACGCGGCGTCAGGTCGGCCGCGCCGGGCACCTTGGTCGCGTTGGCCGTCCGGCTGGCGAACTCGGCGATGAGCCGCCGGGTCACGGTGGGCGACATCAGTGCCCCGCCGTCGGCCGCCACCCGGACGGCGCGGATCAGCTCGGCCGCGTCGGTGTCCTTGACCAGGAACCCGGCGGCGCCCGCGCGCAGCCCTTCGAACACGTACTCGTCCAGGTCGAACGTGGTCAGGATGACCACGTGCACGGCGTCCAGTTCCGGCCGTGCGGCGATCTTCCTGGTCGCCTCGATGCCGTCCAGCTCGGGCATCCGGATGTCCATCAGCACCACGTCCGGCCGCAGCTGGCTGGCCAGCCGGACCGCTTCGGAGCCGTCCGCCGCCTCACCGGCCACCTCGATGCCGTCCGCGGCGTCGAGCAGGGCCGCGAACCCGGCCCGGACCAGTTGCTGGTCGTCGGCCAGCAGCACCCTGATCATGACGCGGCCGTCCCGAGCGGCAGCCAGGCGCGCACCCGGAAGCCGCCGTCCGGCCGCGGCCCGGCGCGCAGCGTGCCGCCCAGGGCTTTGGCCCGCTCGGTCATGCCCGGGATGCCGTTCCCGCCGCCGGCGCCACCCCGTTAGGACCCGTGCCGCTGGGCCGGGCGCCGTCGTCGTCCACCTGGATGACCAGGTCACCAGGGCCGTACACGACGCGCACCGCCACGGCCGCGCCGGCCGCGTGCCGGGCGCTGTTGGTCAGCGCTTCCTGCAGGATGCGGTACCCGGCCACGTTGACGCTGGCGGGCAGGGCGCGTTTCGCCCCCTCCTCGCTGACCCGCACCGTGATGCCCGCCGCGGTAGCCCCGGAGACCAGCTCGCTGATCCGGGCCAGGCTGGGCGCGGGGGAGCGGGGCAGCTCGTCGTCGTCCTGCCGGAGCACGCCCAGCACCCCGCGCAGCTCCACCAGGGCCTGCTTGCTCACGTCGTTGATCACCGACAGCGTGGACCGGGCCCGGTCCGGCTGCTGGTCGATCAGGTGCAGCGCCGTGTTGGCCTGGACGTTGATGACGGCCAGGCTGTGCGCCACCACGTCGTGCAGGTCCCGGGCGATGTGCAGCCGTTCCTCGCTGGCCCGGCGCCGCTCCGCCTCCTGCTGGCCCTGGGCCAGCGCGGCGGCCCGCTGGCGCCGGCCGCGGTACCACTCGGCCCCGCTGAGCAGGGTCAGGTGCCAGGCGGCGACGCCGAGGGCCACCGCGGCGGACGGGAACGGCCCGGTGCCGGCCAGCCCAGGCAGCCACAGGATGCCCAGGTAGCTGACCACCAGCCCGGTGATGGCGGCCCACCGCCGCCCGGCCAGCACGGCATTCACGAACGCGATGATCAGCGCCAGGTAGGGCAGCCCGCCGCGCGGCTGCACCGTGACGAACCCGATCGCGGCGGCCACCGTCACCCACCACACCGTGGCCGGGAAGTGCCGCCGGGCCAGCAGCGCCACCGGCCCGGCCGCGAGCAGCAGGTAGCCGGCCACGCTGACCGGCTGGCCGCGGTGCCCGGCGATGGCCGCGGACCCGCCCAGCTGCACCAGCGCGGTCCCGGCGGCCAGGAAGACGTCACCGGGCGTGGCCGCTGCGCTCAGCTGCCTCGCCCGTGCCGTCAGGCCCGCGGGCCAGTTCATCGTGTCATCGCCGGTTACGAGGCTACGGCCGGCTGGCCCCGCCGGTCATCGCCTCCAGGACTACCCCGGCCTACCGCAGCGGGCCAGTTTGCCCGCCGCCAGCTACTCCAGCCGCCGCCGGTCCTTTCCCATGTGAGATTAGCCGAAATAATATGTGCTTTCTATGTGACATAGGTGTATGCCTACTGCAAATGGGGATGTCGCTCTATCGCGCACTATTCTGACCGTAGGAAATGATTATCAGAAAGGAGAACTCATTGGGGTGATTTAGGATGCCCGTAAGGCTCCGTATCATTGTGGTCAGCACCGTCGCGGTGGCAACGGTGTCGCTCGCCGGGTATTTCGTCCTGCCTTCCGGGGCTGGCCCAGCCCGTGCCGGGCGGTTAGTGCCCGGCCGGATATGCCCGGTCCAGTCCTGTGCCGGCTATCCGCAGCCCGATCGGGTCAAAGGCATCACGCTGGCTACCCTGACGAACTACATCGTGTTCTCCAAGGCCGCCCGGGCGCAGATCCGCGCGGCCCGCGCCTGGGGCGCGAACGCGGTCCGGATCCAGATCGTGCAGGACAAGCTGGCCGGGCAGGCCGGCCGGAAGCTGGCCCCGGGGTACCTGGCCGACATCCGCCGCCTGGTCGGCTACGCGCTGCGCCGGCACCTGACCGTGATCCTGAACGCGCAGACCGAGCCGAGCACCGGCTTCCCGGCCAACGAGAACCTGCCGACGGCGGCGACCTACTCGTTCTGGCGCTATCTCGCCCGTTACTACGGGCACAACCCCCAGGTCGTCTTCGACCTGTTCAATGAGCCCCGGTTCTGCGACTGGCGGCAGTGGGCCGCGGCGTTCCAGCCGCTGGTGGACTACCTGCGGCGGATCGGCTCGCGGAACCAGTTCTGGGTGGAAGGCATCCGGTGGGGGTCCACCCTGGCCGGGGTTCCGCTGCTGCGCGGGCCGGGCATCGTGTACAGCTACCACCATCCCGGCTCCCCGTGGCCGTGGCAGGCCCCGGTCGGGCCCGCCACCTGGAACCGGGCGTTCGGTTACCTGTCCCGCGAGCACATCCCGGTGGTGGACGGGGAATTCGTCAACTTCATGGGCGGCTACTACTGGCCCCGCTCCACGCAGATGGTCTCCGAATATCTGCGCTATCTGTCCGCGCACCATATCGGGCTGGTCGGCTGGACTTTGCAGGCCGGGATAATGACCGCCACGAGCGAACTGACCTCAGCGGTGAGCGAGCCCCAGGGCGCGGGCCGGCTGATCTGGCGGTACTTCCACGGCCAGCCACTACCCCCCGCGCCAGTCAGGACCGAACACGTTCCGCTCACCTTTGGCCGCGGCCACGATTAACCCAAGAGGCGCCACTGCTCCTGCTACCGGCGGATCCGCTACGACAGCCCTCGGCCACCGGCCAGCTGTGCGGCCGGGTGAACCGGCCGGGGCCGCCAGCTGATCAGGGCGCGTGCTGGGCTGCATCGAACCGCTGTAGGCGCGGGCACGTTGCATCGTTGTGGGGAGATCGGGCATTCGCGAACCGGATTACCCGGGGACCATCCAATACGTACTGCGCCGGCGCGACCGGTTCGGGTTCTGGACCGGCATCTTCCTATTCGCCTTCTCGGCTGCGTTGCTGACGGTGGCCACCGTCAGCGTTGCGACCGGATATACCAGCGTGGCGGGGGTGTGGGATTTCCTGGTATTCGGGCTTCTGGCGGCGGCGGGCGGCATTTTCGTGCTGCGGGATCGCGCCGCTATCGTGGGCCAGGTCCTGATGGCGGTCGGTGACGCAGGCATCTACCTGGCAGAACCAGCCCAGTGCATCCCGTGGCCCGAGGTTGCGGGACTGGTCGTGTTCCGCACCTGGCAGGACGGCGACGATTCGGACTCAGGGAAGTGGCTTTCGCAGCTGGCCGTCGTGTCAAGCGGCGAGGACTTCCAGCCCGGTGCGGGTGCGTGGCGTCTGTCCAGCCCGGGCCAGTGGGGTGTGACGGTGGATCTGCACGATGAGAAGGTCCGGCTTGGTGAGCTGTCCGATGCGGTGCACACCTACGCGCCGGGCCTGCCAGTATGGGACGCCGGCAAGATCAAGAGCAAGAATGCCAAGGTCGAGGGCCGCTAACAGACGCCATTATCCGATTGGCTCGGGCCGGGCGACCCGGTAGTGGTAGCCGTGGTGGTCGGTGAAGCCGAGCCGGTGATAGAGCGCGCGGGCCGCGGCGTTGCCGTCTTCGACCTGCAGGTACAGGCGGCGGGCGCCGCGCGCGGCGGCCTGGCGGGCCAGTGCGGCGGTCAGCGCCCGGGCCAGGCCGCGGCGGCGGTGCGCCGGATCGACCTCGATGGCGGTCAGGCCGCCCCAGCCGCGGGACACCGCGACCCGGCCGATGGCCAGCGTCACGCCATCCACCCGGACCGAGCCGAACGCCTGCCACGGGGCGGACCGCAGGACCTGGCGCGCGGCCGGCGGCAGGTCCGGCTGGCCGCGGTAGTGGTAGCGGGCCAGCCAGGCGCCGTCGGGTTCGGCGTCGATGTCCACTCGCATCTGGCCCGGCGGCGTGCTGCCCGCGATCGTGGTCGCTGGTGCGGTCAGCACGGTGGCCGCGCCGGGGCGCACCGTCCAGCCATGCCCGGCCAGGAAGCGGTCCAGAGCGGTGTCCTCCGGGCGGCCACACGGGTAGGGGACCGAGATCATCGTGGGCAGTCCGCGGGCCGCATACCAGTGGTGCACCGCCGCGGCCGCGGCGTGCAGTGGCAGGCCGGGATCACCTACGGCCAGCGCGCTGTTGGCCCGCCCGGTGAAACCGCCCGCCGCGCGCAGCCGCCAGCCGCCCAACGGCTCTTCCTCGGTGCCGCGCCAGCCGTCCGCAGCCACCTCCTCCAGGTCGCTGATCGAGATCGCCATGCCGTCCAGCCTGCCAGCCGCCCCGAGCCGGCTCGACCGGATTTCTTGCCCAGTAATAGCGTCCAGTGTTCATGTTTTCCTTATCCGCGTTGTAACGTGTGCTGCATGTTCTGGGGTCGGCGGCGATTTAACCGGACAGTTTCCGGCGGGGTGGCAGATGAACTGATCAAATGCGCCAAAAAGGGTATGCCGCTCAATTATTCCCGGGGCCGGGTGGCGCCCGGGCTCGATGAGGTAGGTGCGTTCGGCGGCCATCGCGCACTCGACGCCGCGGCCCTGCGGGACATGCTGGCCAGCGGGCTGCACAGCGACCCGCGGGGCGTCCAGATTCGCGGCGCATACCTCCGTGGCCTGCTTGACCTGGACGGGATTAAGACCGCGGTCGGGCTCCGGTTCACCGGGTGCCGGTTCGACCAGCCCCTGGCGCTCCGCGACGCGGAGCTGCCCTGGCTGCATCTCGATGGCTGCGTGCTGCCCGGGATCACCGCCAGCCGGGCCCGGATCGGCGCATTAAGGGTCACGGGCTGCCGGATCGAGGGAAATAGCCAGGATGGTGCCATTCAGCTCGACGGTGCACATATCCTGCATGAGCTCGATATGCGTGGCACGAGCATTACTAATAATTCTGGGGCGGCGCTGACCGGCGCGGCGCTGAACGTCGGTGATGGCGCGTGCGCGGGCGTATTGCTGGACGGGCTGAGCGCCGCGGGCCGGGCCGGACGGTCCGGCACGGTCCACCTGGCCGGGGCCAGGATCGGCGGGAGCCTGATGCTGCGCGGGGCCTGGCTGACCAACGCCACCGGGCCTGCCCTGGTCGCCGACGGCATCCGGGTCAGCGCCGACACCAGGCTGGCGCGCAACCCCACGTCGGGCACGGAGTTCCAGGCCACCGGCGCGGCGGCCACCGGCACGGTGCTGCTACGGGGGGCGGCGCTGGCCGGCGAACTGGCGCTGCACGGGGCGCGGATCAAGAGCGTGGCCAGCGCCGGTCCCGGACCGTCCCGCGACACGGCGGGCGCTACCCCCGGTGCGCTGTGCCTGTCCGGCAGCACGATCGGCCGCGACCTGATCCTGCGGGACACCGCGCTGGTCAACAGCACTGGCCCGGCCCTGGCGGCCGACCGGGTCCGGGTCGGCGGCAGCGCGTTGCTGGACCGCGGTTTCCTGGCGCACGGTGCGCGGCGGGATGGCGGGGTCCGGCTGGCCCGGGCCGAGGTCGGCGGCGACCTGCTGCTGCACGGCGCCCGGCTGGCCAGCGCAACCGGTCCCGCACTGCTGGCCGACGGCCTGACCGTGCACGGTGACCTGATGCTGGCCGCTTCACCCGCACCGGGACTGCCGTTCACCGCGGCCGGCGCAGGTGAGGCAGGCACGGTGCTGCTGCGCGGGGCCACCGTGACCGGCTGCCTATCGCTGGACGGCGCGATCGTCGAGCATCTCGCCCCGGTGGACGCAGGCCGGGCGCCCGGCAGCCCGGCCGGGGGCGGCGCGCCCGGCGGCCTGGACGCCCGTGGTCTGGATGCCCGTGGCCCGGATGGCGGCGGCCTGGACGCGGGCGGCCCGGGCGACCAGGCCCGGGCGGCGGGCGAGCAGGTCCGCCGGGAGATGACCGCCGGCCACAGGCCCGGCTGCCCGAGATCACCAGGATGCTCCTGGGCCGCCCGCCGGACGGCAGCCCCGGGGCTGGTGGCCCGATGCCGGGACAGCCACCGTCGCTGGGCGCGGTGTGCCTGGATGGCAGCACGGTCGGCAGCCTGGTGCTTGGCCGCGCCCTGCTGCGCAGCGACACCGGCCCGGCGGTGCGGGCCAGCCGGGTGGTGGTGCGGGCCGCGTGACCGCCGGCCCGCCGCCCGGCCCGGGGCTGACCGCGATCGGGGCCGGCCCGCACGGCGCGGTCTGCCTGGCCGGTGCGGACATCACCGGCCAGCTGGCGCTGCCCGGCGCGACGCTGGTCAACGCGACCGGCCCGGCGCTGGCCGCCGTAGGCGCGCAAATCCGCGGCGACGTGCTGCTGGACCAGGAGTTCGTGGCCGCCGGGGTGGGCGTGGCCGGTGCCGTGGCGCTGCCCGGCGCCGTGGTCGGCCAGGCGCTGAGCTGCTCGGGCTGGTTCGCCTGCCGCCCGGCGGATGGCCCGGCCGGGGCGGCGGCCCGCGGCCCGGCACTGGATCTGAGCCGGGCCAGCGTTGGCACGCTGCGGCTCGGCGGCCGGCGGCCCGCTGGTTTCGTGGCCGACGGCGGGTTCCGGCTGGACGGCCTGCGCTATTCGGGCCTGCCGGTGCTGGGCGATCCGGAGCTGCTCGCGCCGCGGCCGCAGCCGGACCGCTGGTCGCGGCGGCTGCGCCGCCCGGGGCAGGCCGGGGACCGTAGGCGGCATCAGGCGGCGGTGGCGCAGTGGCTGTCCTGGTTCCGGCACGAGACGGCGCAGCACGCGGACCAGCCCTATGCCGCACTGGCCGCCGCCTACCAGGCCGCGGGGCAGGATGACCTGGCCCGGACGATCCTGGTGGCACAGCGGGACGACGCCAGGACCCGGGGCTCCCTGGACCCGGCCGGGCGGCTGGGCCAGCATGCCGCCCGCTGGCTGACCGGCTACGGCTACCGCTGCTGGTATGCGCTGCTCTGGCTGGCCGGGCTGCTGGCGGTCACCGTGGGCCTGGCCGTGTTCTGGTTCGGGCCGCCCGGTACATCCAGCCCACGCCGGCCGCCCCGGCGGCGGGCGCGTCGCCCGCAATCAGCGCGTCCAGCGCGTCGCCTGCGGGTCAGCCCAGCCCCGGCCGCGTCGCCCGGCGCCAGCGCGCCTGCGGCCAGCGCCACCCCGGCCGCCAGCCCGTTGCCGGCCGCCAGCGCATCCCTCGCGGCCCACGCGTCCCCTGCGGCCAGCCCGTCACCCGCGGCCAGCCCCTCACCCGCCACGAGCCGTTCACCCGCGGCCAGCCCGTCACCGGTCACGAGCCGTTCCCCCGCGGCCAGCCCGGCCCCGGCCGCCAGCCCGGCGGCCGCCGCGAGCGGATCGCCGGCGGCGCGCCCGGCCCCGGCCTCGAGCGGATCGCCGGCCGGATCCCGGGTGCCTGCAGGCTCGGCCCAGGCCGCCCTGGCCGCTGATCCAGGCCCAGCGGACTGCGGCATAACGGGCCGGGCCGGCTATGCCGTGAACCTCGTGCTCCCGTTCACCGGCCCGGCAGGCTCGTGCGCCGTGCCGCCCGCCTCCGCCCAGCCCGGCCTGCTCGCGTTCGGCTGGCTGGTCCGCGCCCTGGCCATCACCCTGCTGGTGGTGTACGTGGCCGGCCTGACCGGGCTGGCCCGCCGCCGGCCCGGCCCGGCTGAGCGGACCCGGCCCGGCTGCGGCCTGGATCCGGGCCTGGTCCCGGCGGCGCAGGCCAGCCCACGGCGTAAGGTCAGATTTCGTGCCCAACCGCGAGCTGGTGGTGCTCGGCACGGCGAGCCAGGCGCCGACCCGCACCCGTAACCACAACGGCTACCTGCTCCGCTGGGACGCCGAAGGGCTGCTGTTCGACCCCGGTGAGGGCACCCAGCGGCAGATGCTGTTCGCCGGGGTCACCGCGAGCCAGATCACCCGGATCTGCATCACCCACTTCCACGGCGACCACTGCCTGGGCCTGCCCGGGGTGCTGGCCCGGATCTCCCTGGACCGGGTGGCGCACCCAGTGGAGATCTATTACCCGGCGGTGAACGAGCCGGTGTTCCAGCACCTACGGCAGGCCGCGCTGTACCGCGACGTGGCCGACCTGCAGGCCCGGCCGGTGCGCGAGGCGGGCACACTGGCCAGCACGCCGGCGTTCAGACTGGAAGCCCGTCCGCTGTCGCACAGCGTGCCGACCTTCGGGTACCGGCTGGCCGAACCGGACGGCCGGCGGATGCTGCCGGACAAGCTGCTGGCGCTGGGCATTACCGGCCCGGACATCGGCCGGCTCAAGCAGCAGGGTGAGCTGGTGGCCGGCGGCCGCCGGGTCACGGTGGAGCAGGTCAGCCAGCCACGGCCGGGCCAGCGGTTCGCGTTCATCATGGACACCGGGCTGTGCGACGCCGCGTTCGAGCTGGCCGACCGGGCCGACATGCTGGTCTGCGAGTCCACGTTCGCCGACGCGGACGCGGCGCTGGCCCGCGAGCGGGGGCACCTGACCGCCAGCCAGGCGGGCCGCATCGCGGCCGAGTCCCGGGCCCGGCTGCTGGTGCTGACCCACTTCTCCCAGCGGTACGACCACGAGGGCGGTCAGCGGCTGGCCGGCGAGGCGGCCAGCGCGTTCGGCGGCGACGTGGTGCTGGCCCACGACCTGGCCCGGATCCCGGTGCCGCTCCGGCAGCCCAGCCCGGCCCAGCCGGCTGCCAGCCGGGCACATAATTCAACAAATTTCCCCATTGATCAAGCGGCCCGGATGCCTTATGAATGACCCGTGGCCGACATTGACGTAACCCCCGCCCCCGCTCACGCCCGCCCGTTACGGCGCGGCCTGGCCGCCGCGCTCGGCGCGGCAGCACTCGCCGCTGGCCTGCTGACCGCGACTCCCGGGCTGGCCGCCGCGGCCACCGGGGTAACGCTGACGGTGGGGATGAGCGGCGCTGAGTACACCAGCGTGCAGGCCGCGGTGAACGCGGTGCCCGAAAATTCCACCGTCCCGTACACCATCCTGATCGGGCCGGGCACATACGACGAGACCGTGACCATCCCGTCCGACAAGCCGGACCTGACCCTGCAGGGCAGCACCGGCAACCCGGCCGACGTGGTGATCACCGCGGCCAACTACAACGGCGAGACCGACCCGGCCGGCGGCACCTACGGCACCGAGGGCTCGGCCACCGTGCACGCGAAGGCCAGTGACTTCACCGCCGAGTACATCACGTTCGCCAACACGTTCGACAAGAACGACTTCCCGACCGTGACCGGCACCCAGGCGGTGGCCCTGGCCATGGAGGGCGACCGGCAGGTGTACCGGGACGACATCTTCTACGGCCACCAGGACACCCTGCTGAGCTGGGATTCCTCGGCGACCACGACGCTGCGCCAGTACGTCTACGACTCGACCATCGAGGGCGACGTGGACTTCATCTTCGGCAACGGCAGCCTGGTCGTGGACCGGTCGCACATCATCGCGCTCAACGACGGCATCTACACCAAGGCGTACCTGACCGCCCCGGCCACCTACGGCACCAACCCGTACGGGATCCTGATCACCGGCTCCACCGTGACCAGCACGCTCGCCCCGAACGACATCTACCTGGGCCGGGCCTGGGAGCCGTATACCGGCGCGGTGCCGCAGCTGCTCATCCGGAACACGAATCTGCCCGCTCAGGTCAACGCGGCCGACCCGTACCTGGGCATCTCCGGCGCGACGTGGACCGCGGGCCGGTACGGCGAGTACGACAACACCGGCTACGGCGCCAACCCGGCCAACCCGGACCGGCCGCAGCTCACCGACGCGCAGGCCGCCGGTTACACCGCGCAGGCCTACCTGGCCGGCAGCGACGGCTGGGACCCGGTCGCGCCCGCCACCTTCGGCACGGTAGCCAGCGTGGCCCAGGAGCAGTCGTCGCGCACCGGCGACACCCGGCACATCACCCAGCCCACGCTGCCCGCCACCTGCCAGACGCTGAGCGCCACGCTGCCCACGCCGGCCAATGAGCTGTTCCCCGACGCGGACGAGTCCGCGCCGCCGGACACCGCGCGGATCCAGGCCGCGCTGAACGCGTGCGCCGGCACCGGCCAGGCGGTCGTGCTGGCGGCCAGCCCGCCCGCCGGCGGCCCAGGCAGCGGCCCGCCGGACACCGCGTTCCTGTCCGCCCCGCTCACCATCGGCACCGGCGAGTACCTGGTCATCGGCGCGGGGGCGACGCTGTACGCGTCACGGAACGCGGCCGACTACCAGATCGCCGGCGACCCGGCCTGCGGCTCGATCGGCGCCTCCAGCAGCGGCTGCAACGCGTTCATCACCGTGACCGGGGTGGACTCCGGCATCGAAGGCGAGGGCTTCGGCCCGCACCAGGGCAGCATCGACGGCCGTGGCGGGCAGGACATCCTCGGCACCGCCGTCCTGGTGGCAGGTGGCGGCGACCGCTACCGCGGAGGGCCTCAAGCAGGTCAACCCGCGGCTGATCCAGGCCACCGACGCGAACAACCTGACCATCTACAACCTGACCATCGAGAACGCGGCCAAGGAGCACCTGTACTACAAGAACGGCGGCGGCCTGGTCGTCTGGGGGCTGCACGTCGTGACCCCGGACAACACCTACAACACCGACGGCATCGACTTCGACTCCTCGGCCTACGGCACCATCCGTGACTCGGTCATCCAGGACGGCGACGACTGCGTGGCCATGCAGACCAACAACGCCACCGACGCGCACATCACGGTGACCGGCGACCAGTGCTACGGCACGCACGGCATCTCGATCGGCAGCGAGACCACCTACGGCCTGGAGTCGATCCTGGTCGAACGCGACTTCATCGACGGCCGGGACAGCAGCGGCACGGAGAGCACGATCCCGGCCGGGATCCGGATCAAGAGCTACGCCGGGGCCGGCGGCACCGTCACCGACGTGCGGTACCTGGACATCACGATGCGATCGCTGCAGAACCCGATCGACATCGACCCGTTCTACGACCCGGCCACCGGGACCAGCGACCCGTACTTCAGGACGTCCTGATCGACGGGGCCACCGAGACCGGCTCGGTGGCCGGCGCCGAGTCGGTGCTGTACGGCTTCAGCGCCGCCTACCCGCTCGGGCTGACGCTGCGCGGGGTGCACTTCGACGTGACCGCGACCACCGCCCAGGACGCGAACATCACCGAGATCGGCTCGAACCTGGTGATCTCCGGCCCGGGGGTGACGGTCACCCGGGCCGGCTAGCCGCGGAGCCGCTCGGCAGGGCCGGCTTCTCCGCGTGCCCGCCGAACTCGCTGCGCAGCGCGGACAGCAGCTTGTGGCTGAACTCGCCGAGCCCGCGCGACTCGAACCGCTCGAACAGCGAGGCGGTGATGACCGCGGCAGGCACGCCCTCCTCGATGGCCGCCATCACCGTCCAGCGGCCCTCGCCCGAGTCGGACACGTGCCCGGCGAAGTCATCGAGCCGCGGCGAGCGGGCCAGCGCGTCGGCGGTCAGGTCGATCAGCCAGGAGCTGATCACCGAGCCGCGCCGCCACACCTCGGCCACCTCGGCCACGTCGATGTCGTACTGGTAGTACTGCGGGTCGCGCAGCGGGGTGGTCTCCGCGTCCGCCGCCTGCATGTCCGACTTGCCCACGTTGGCGTGCTTGATGATGGACAGGCCCTCGGCGATCGCGGCCATCATGCCGTACTCGATGCCGTTGTGCACCATCTTGACGAAGTGCCCGGCCCCGCCGGCCCGCAGTGCAGGTACCCGTCCGGGGCGGTGCCGGTCCGGGTCCGGCCCGGGGTCTTCTCGGCCGTCCCCTCGCCCGGGGCGATCGACTTGAAGATCGGGTCGAGCCGCTCGACCGGGCCGTCCTCGCCGCCGATCATCAGGCAGAAACCGCGCTCCAGGCCGAACACACCACCCGAGGTCCCGACGTCGATGTAGTGCAGGTCCTTCGGGATGAGCTGCTTGGCCCGGTCGATGTCGTCCCGGTAGTAGGTGTTGCCGCCGTCGATGATGGTGTCGCCCGGCTCCATCATCCCGGCCAGCTGGTTGACCACCTGCCCGGTGACGGAAGCGGGCAGCATGACCCAGGCGGCCCGCGGCTTCTCCAGCTTGGCGACGAACTCCTCGAGCGTGGCCGCACCGGTCGCGCCCTCGCCCGCCAGCTGCTTGACGTGCGCTTCGGTGTGGTCGTACGCGACGACCCGATGGCCGTCGCGCATCAGCCGCCGGCTCAGGTTGGCGCCCATCCGGCCGAGTCCGACCATGCCGAGCTGCATGGGCCTGTCCGTGGTCATCGGGGTCTCCTAGCTCTTCAGGCTGCGGTAGCGGCGGATCAGCGCGTTGGTGGACGAATCGTGGCTGAGCTCAGGCTCGTCCGCGCTCTCCAGCTCGGGGAGGATCTGCACAGCCAGCACCTTGCCTAGCTCTACCCCCCACTGGTCGAAGGAATCGATGTCCCAGATCACCCCCTGGGTGAACACGCTGTGCTCGTACAGCGCGACCAGCGTGCCGAGCAGGTGCGGGGTGAGCTTTTCCGCCAGCAGCACGTTGGTGGGCCGGTTGCCGGGCATCACCCGGTGCGGCGCGACCTCGGGCGAGGTCCCCTCCGCGAGCACTTCTTCAATCGTCTTACCGAACGCCAGTGCCTGGGCCTGTGCGAACACGTTGGAGGACAGGATGTCGTGGTGATTCCGCAGCGGGTTCACGGTCTTGCCGAAGCCGATCAGGTCCACCGGGATCAACTTCGTGCCCTGGTGGATGAGCTGGTAGAAGCTGTGCTGCCCGTTGGTGCCGGGCTCACCCCAGACCACCGCGCCGGTGTCGTAGTCCACCTCGGCGCCCTGCAGCGTGACGTGCTTGCCGTTCGACTCCATGGTGAGCTGCTGCAGGTAGGCCGGGAAGCGCTTGAGGTACTGCTCGTACGGCATCACGCCGTAGGTCTGCGCGCCGAAGAAATCCCCGTACCACACCGCGAGCAGGCCGAGCAGCATGGGCAGGTTGCGGCCGGGCGGGGTGGTCTTGAAGTGCTCGTCCATCTCGTGGAAGCCGGCCAGCATCTCGGTGAAGTGCTCCGGCCCGATGGCCACCATGGTGGACAGCCCGATGGCCGAGTCCATCGAGTACCGGCCGCCGACCCAGTCCCAGAAGCCGAACATGTTCGCGGTGTCGATGCCGAACTCCGCGACCCGCTCGGCGTTGGTGGACACCGCCACGAAGTGCTTGGCCACCGCGTCCTCGCTGCCCAGTTCGCCGACCACCCAGTCGCGGGCCGAGTGCGCGTTGGTCAGCGTCTCCAGCGTGCCGAACGTCTTGGACGAGATGATGAACAGCGTCTCGTCGGCGGACAGGTCCCGGGTGGCCTCGACGAAGTCGGTGGAGTCCACGTTGGACACGAACCGGAACGTCAGGTCCCGCCGGGAGTAGTAGCGCAGCGCCTCGTAGGCCATCACCGGCCCAAGGTCGGAGCCGCCGATGCCGACGTTGATCACGTTCCTGATCGGCTTGCCGGTGTAGCCCTTCCATTCGCCGGACCGGATCGACTCCGCGAAGTCAGTCATCCGGTCCAGCACCTGGTGCACCTCGGCGACCACGTCCACGCCGTCCACCACCAGCGACGTGCCTGCCGGCATGCGCAGGGCCACGTGCAGCACCGAGCGGTGCTCGGACACGTTGATCGGGTCGCCGCGGAACATGGCGTCCCGGCGCTGCTCGACGCCGCATTCCTGGGCCAGCTGGACCAGCAGTGCCATGGTCTCGTCGGTGACCCGGTTCTTCGAGTAGTCCAGGTACAGGCCGGCCGCCTCAGCCGTGAGCCGTTCGCCGCGCCCGGTGTCGGCCGCGAACAGATCCCGCAGGTGCTGCGGGCCGATCTCGGCGTAATGCTGTTCCAGCGCCTTCCAGGCCGGGCGCTGGCGTAGGGGAGTGGTCGGCATCTGCTCATTCCTCCGGGCGGTCAGCGAGTGATCCGGTGCGGGCTCAGACGGTCACAACGTAGCGCGCCCGGCCGGACGGCTCGCCGGTCCCCCCGAGGCTGGGCCGGCGAGCCACGCACCGGCCCGCTCAGCTGCCCCCGGACCCGGCCTTCACCACGCTGACGGTCAGGATCTGCACCGGCTTGGCGCACGCCTGCGCCTTGTACTTGAGGTACACCGGGGTGGTCTGGTTCGGCGGGTAGATCTGCAGGTAGGTGGCGTTCTTCAGGTCGCAGCGGGACGGCGGGAAGTTGGCCGCCTGGACGATCCGCAGCAGCGCGTTGGCCACCGCGCCCGGGGCCAGCGTGATCAGCAGCCGTTGCGAGCTGTGGTCCTCGGCCGCGGCCAGGCCGATCTGCTTGACCGGGCTGCCGGCCGCCAGCGAGACACCGGGGAAGCCGTACAGGGTGCACGTGCTGTCCGAGATGTTGCTGAAGTCGAGCACCTGGTAGATGCTCCCGGCCGCGCCCTGGGACAGGCCCGCCTTGACGGCCAGCGACCGGGTCGGGCAGGCGGCCGGGCCGCCGGTGGTGGTGCTGGCCGTGCTGGGGCTGGCCGCGGCGCTGGACGGACTGGCCGGCGCCCTGCTGGCCGCCGCGCTGGAGGTGACGGTAACCGTCGTGGCCGGGGCGGCCGCTGGGGTGCCGGAACCGCAGCCGGCCACGAACCCGGCAGAGCAGAGCGAGGCCGGCCAGGGCCGGCCGCAGGCACGTGAGAATCGCGTCATCGAGGTGTTCCTTCTGCCCAGGACGGCTCCGCGAGCCGTGGTGTCTCATATGACGCCACGGGGCCGCGCCGGGTTGGCGTGGAGTGCGGCGGCGTGGGCGGTACCGTCACAATTGTGTGCTTGCTCATCGCGCTGTCCCGGACGGTTCCAGGTACGCCGCTGCTGGTCGCGGCCAACCGGGACGAGCTGTACACCAGGCCCGCCGAGCCGATCACGGTGCTGCGCGGCGAGGCGCCGCGGATTCTCGGCGGCCGGGACGAGGTAGCCGGCGGGACCTGGCTGGCGGTCAACGCCGCGGGCGTGCTGGCCGGGCTGACCAACCAGCCGTCGGCCAGCTGGGACGCGACCAAGCGGTCGCGGGGCGAGCTGCCGCTGCTGTTCGCCGCCTACCCGGACGCGGCCACCGCGGTGGCCGAGGTGTGCGGGCGGCTGGACCCGGCCGACTACAACCCGTGCTGGCTGCTGGTCGGTGACCGGCACACGCTGTTCTCCATCGATCTGACCGGCGGGCCGCGGCCGGTGGTACAGGAACTGCCGCCGGGCACGTACGTGCTGGAAAACGCGCCGCTGCGCCGTGACTCGGCCAAGCAGCAGCGGGTGGCCGCGCTGGTCGGTGCGGCGCTGGCGGCTGAGGGCGGCAGCGGTCCGGCGGCCGGGCTGGCCACGGTGCTGCGCGATCACCAGCCCGCGGCGGGCCCGCAGCCAGCGCCGCCGGGCGGCCTGCCCGGCCGGCCGAGATCTCCGCGGCCTGCGTGCACACCGAGCGGTACGGCACCCGCTCCGCCATGATCGTGAGCGTGCCAGCCGACGGCCTGCCGCGGGTGCAGGTGGCCGTGGGGCCGCCGTGCACCACTCCGCTGCTGGATCAGGCCAGCCTGTGGAGCAGCCCCGCGCCCGCCCCCGCGGCGATACCGGGCCGTTCGCGGTGATTGCTAGTATCCGGGGATCCGGACGAAGGGGCGGCGGCTATGGGTGACTGGCTGATCTCGGGCGCGCTCATCGTCTTCATCGTGGTGACGCTCGTGCTGCTGAAGCGGGCTGAGCGCCGGCGCGAGCGCGGGTCAGGTGACTGAGCACCGCCCCCGTGCCGCGCAGCCAGGCGACTACGACGCTATTGCCGCGGCCATCGATGAATGGTGGGGCCGCCCGGTGCTGGCCGCGCTGCCCCGGCTGTTCCTGGACCTGTTCCACCACACCAGCCTGGTGGTGGACGGTCCCGCCGGGCCGGCGGCCTTCCTGGTCGGCATCCTGTCCCCGGCCGACCGGCAGCGGGCCTACATCCATTTCGTCGGGGTCGCACCCGAGCAGCGCCGCCAGCGGCTGGCCGGCCTGCTCTACGACGAGTTCTTCGCGGTAGCCCGGGCCGACGGCCGGACCTCGGTCAGCGCGGTCACCGCGCCGGGCAACGCCACCTCGATCCGGTTCCACCAGGCGATGGGGTTCACGGTCAGCGGCCCGGTTCCGGACTACAACGGCCCCGGCCGCGAACTCGTCGTCTTCCAGCGCACCCTGTAGCTGGCCGCCCCCGTCACCCGGGCCCGGTCCCCGCGCCCGCTACCGCCCGCGCGCCCGGTACCCCGCGCCCGGTTACCCGCACAGCGCGGCCTGTGACCCCGCGCCCGGTTAACCCGCACAGCGCAGCCTGTAGCCCCGCGCGCCCGGTACCCGCAAAGGTGCCCCGGTGGCCCGCCCCGCGCTCGGGTTGCCCGGCAGCGCTGCCGGTAGCCCCGCGTGCCTGGTTACCCGCAAAGGTGCCTGGTGGGCCGCCGAAGGTGCTCTGGTGGCCCGCCAGCGCTCCGGGTTGCCGGCCAGCGCCTCCGGTAGCCCCCGCGCCGCTTACCGCGAAGGTACCGGTGGCCCCGCCAGTTCTCCTGGTAACCCGGCAGCGCGCCGATGGCCCGCCCAGGCCCGTCCGTGACCCCCAGCCCAGCGGCCCGATAGCGAGGATGGAACGGCCGCACTGCCCCACTCTTCACCCCAGATGTGCGGCGGGCTAGGCGATTTGTCCCGAATGTCCGCGCATCTGGGGTGAAGAGTGCTCGGTGATGCCGACTGGCCGGAGGAACGTGCCTGTTCATGCTTGTTCATCCCGTCGGTCAGCGGCCCGGTTCCGGACTACAACGGCCCCGGCCGCGAACTCGTCGTCTTCCAGCGCACCCTGTAGCCCGCCCCCCGCCCCCCGCACCCGGTAGCCCGCCCCTGCGCGCCTGCTCACCCGCCCGCGCGCCTGCGTGCCTGGTCACCGCCCCGTGCGCCCGGTCACCCCGCACAGCGCCGCCTGTGGCCCGCCCCGTGCGCCCGGTCACCCGCACGCGCTGCCTGTAGCCCGCCCCGCGTGCCTGGTCACCCGCCCAGTGCGCCTGGTGGCCCGCCCAGCCCGCCCGGTGGCCCACCCCCGGCCCCGTCAGTAACACCAGCCCCAGTGGCCGCGATAGCTGGATGACAGGGCCGCGACCAAATGGCTGGCGGGCCGCCAACCGCCCGGTACATGCCTGTTCATTCCTCGTTCGTCCTGTTTGGGGTGTCTGGGGTGATTCTCTTGGGTACTCTCGGGCGGATGTTCTCTCGTGTCCGAATTTCTCGATGGTGGTCGGCGTTGCGTCGGAGCCCTGGGTGGGTGCCTGGGGCGGTGACCGCCGTCGCGCTCGCGCTGGTTATCGCCGCTCTTGGGGCGGCCGGGTTGGTGTCCGCGGCCAGTACTGGAGCGCAGCCGGGCCCGAGTTCGGGGCAGCAGGCCGCGGGCCCGCGAGCCCGCGGCCAGGTGGCCGGGTCGGCGCACCGGGCCGGGTCAGGCGAGCGACCGGGCCGTGGGCAGTGGACCGCAGGCGGGCGCCGGGTCGCGGGCGGACTCAGCGACGAGTGCGGGCACCGGGTCGGGGGCGGGCCAGCCGGCCCGGGCCGGAAGCGGCGGCCCGGGCGCGTCGCGGGGCGGTCACGCCGCGAAGGCGGCCACCAGTCGCGCCGGTGCGACGGGAGGCGGCGATCGGACGGGTACGGCGGGGGGCGACCGGGCGGCCGCGAAACCGGCGGCCAGCGCGGCGGCCGGGCACCGACTGCGCACGTCGTGCCGGGCGGTGGCGCACATCGGCGACTCGACCTCGGTCGGCATGGTGTCGCCGGCTATCTGCCGGACCCGGCCCAGCGGCTGGCCGCCCAGTATGCCGATGTGGGGGTCCGGCACGCCTGGATCAACGCATCGGGCGGGCGGTCCATGGTGGAAGTGTTGCCCGGGCAGGTCAATGGCTATGACACGGCCCGCCAGATGGCCGCGGCCGGATTCCACGGCTGCTGGGTGATCGCGCTCGGCACCAACGACACGGCCAACGTATCGGTCGGCTCCAACATGGGCCGGCTGGCCCGGATCCAGGAACTCATGTCGGTCGCACACGGCGCCCCGGTGCTCTGGGTCAACGTGAAGACCCTCGACCCGGCCGGGCCGTGGGCCGAGTCCAACATGCAGTTGTGGAACGACGCCCTGACCCAGGCCTGCCGCGAGTATCCGAACTTGCGCGTCTTCGACTGGGCCGCGGTGGCCCACGATGGCTGGTTCATCTCGGACGGGATCCACTACACCTCGGCCGGGTATGCGGCCCGGGCCCGGCTGATCGCCCGCGCCCTGGCCCGGGCATTCCCCAGCGCCGGGTCCGGCGCGGGCTGCCTGATCAGGTAATGCGGTCATAACGGGGTCATAACGCCCGAATGGCTGGACCGGTCCCATCTCAGCCGATGCCCGGATATGCCAGTGCAGCAGAGCCAAGCCGGCCAAATCTTTGGTAACTACTATGTGTAATTAATATGTAGCACTGGGTAGTGCAATTCCTGCCGCGCACATCCGCGACCTTGCCGGACGGGGGACCCGGACAAGGGCGGGTCACGGCAAGGGGGACTACCATGCCGGAACCAGTACGCTCCGGCCAGCGCTACATGCCGGGCCTCGACGGCCTGCGTGCGCTGGCGGTGCTGGCTGTCATCGCGTATCACGAGCAGTTCGGCTGGGCGCCGGGGGCATGCTCGGCGTCGGGGTGTTCTTCACGCTGAGCGGCTACCTGATCACCGACCTGCTGCTCGGGCAGTGGGTCGCGTCGGGCAGGCTGCAACCTGGGGGACTTCTGGCTGCGCCGGGCTCGCCGGCTGCTGCCCGCGCTGTTCGTCATGCTGGCCGTGGTGACGGCGTGGGCCACCGTGGCCAGCCCCAGCCGGCTGGCCGCGCTGCGTGGGGCGGTGGCCGCCGCGGCGACTATTCGAGCAACTGGTACTACATCGGCACGCACAGCTCGTACTTCGCCAGGTTCGCCCCACCTGCCCCGCTGGACCACCTCTGGTCGCTCGCCGTCGAGGAGCAGTTCTACCTGATCTGGCCGTGGCTGCTGCTGCTCGGAGTGTGCTGCCTGCGCAGCCGCCGGGCCAGCGCGGTGCGCTGGCTGGCGCTGCCCACTCTCGCGCTGGCCGCCGGATCGGCCGTGCTGATGCTGATGCTGTACCACCCGGGCTACGACCCGACCCGGGTCTACGAGGGGTCGGACACCCGGGCCTGCGGGCTGCTCGTCGGCGCGGCGCTGGCCATGGTGTGGCCGAGCCGCCGGGAGGCCGGCCCGGCCCGGTGGGCGCGGATCGGGCTGGACGGCGCCGGGATCGCCGGGCTGGCCGTCGTCGGCCTGATGATCTGGCGGGTCGGCCAGTACTCGTCGTTCACCTACCAGGGCGGCCTGGTCGTGCTGTCGGTGGCCACGGCCGGGGTGCTGGCCGCGGCGGCCTGCCCGGGCAGCCTGGTCGGGGCCGCGCTGGGCTGGCGGCCACTGCGCTGGATCGGCGTCCGGTCCTATGGCATCTACCTGTGGCACTTCCCGGTCATCGTGCTGACCACCCCGGCCAACGCCCCCGAAGACCTGCCCCGGGCGGCCGTCCAGGTGGCGGCCAGCATCGGGCTGGCCGCGCTGTCCTGGCGGTTCATCGAGGAGCCGATCCGGCATGGTGCGCTGGCCCGGGTGTGGCGGCGGCTGCGGACCCGGGAGGCGTGGCGTGCCCAGCCCGCCACGCTGGGCAGCTGGGCGGCGGCGACCGGCTGCGTCGCGGTCGTCGCGCTGGCCGGCGCCGGGCTGAGCGGCGCGGTGCCGGTGCCGGCCAGCAACGGGCCGACCGGAACGCTGGCCGCCGGCAGCCTGCTGCCGCCGCCACCGCCACCCCAGTCCGGCGGCGGCAGCGCCTCCGGCGGCAGCGGCACTGGCAGCACGGGTACCGGCACGGGCGGGGCGGACACCCACGGCGCGGGCAAGAGCGGCACCGGAAGCGACCCGGCCGGGGCGGGCACCGTCACGCCAGACGGGCCACTGCGTACCTCGTGCCAGGCCGTCGAGCACATCGGTGACTCCACGTCCGAGGGCCTGGTCTCGCCCGACTATCTGCCGAACCCGGCCCAGCGGATCCCCGCCCAGTACCACGACGTGGGCGTGCACACGGTGCGCACCGACATCTCCGGCGCCCGCTCGGTGGTCGAGGTGCTGCCGGGCCAGATCAACGGCTACGACGCCGCGCAGGCGGCCTACGCCAGCGGGTTCCGCGGCTGCTGGGTGATCGCGCTCGGCACCAACGACACCGCCAACGTCGCGGTCGGCTCCAACGTCGGCCTGATGACCCGGATCGAGCGGATGATGAAGGCCGCGCACGGTGAGCCGGTGATGTGGGTCAACCTGAGATCGCTGCTTGTCAACGGCCCGTACTCGGAAACCAACATGGTGACCTGGGACAACACCCTGCTGCGGGCGTGCGCCCGGTACCCGAACATGCGGGTGTTCGACTGGGCGGCCTACGCCAAGACCAAGTGGTACATCTCCGACGGGGTCCACTTCACCTCGGTCGGGTACGCGGTCCGCGGCCGGATGATCGCGCAGGCGCTGGCCCGGGCGTTCCCCAAGACCGGGCACAGCACCGGCTGCCTGGTCAGCTAACCCCCCGCACAAGCCCGCCCGCGGGCCGGTGCAGCTGGCTGCGCCGGCCGCGGGCGGTTCCATGCCCGTCAGACTCGCGCGGTGTCCTTGCGGAACCGCCAGACCGCACCGACCGCGAAGATACCCAGCCAGACGATCGCGTTGACGGCCCAGGTCCACTGCACGCCCTCGCCCAGCAGCGGCGCGTGCACCAGGTAGTTCAGCCCGTACAGCGGGGTGTACTCGGCCAGCGTCTGCAGCACGTGCGGGAACTGGCTGAGCGGGATGAACAGGCCGCCGCCGAAGGAGAAGAGCAGCAGCGCGAAGCCGAGGAACTGCATGACGTTCTCGGTCGGCAGCAGGTAGCCCATGAACAGGCCAAACGCGGCGAACACCAGCGAGCCGATCCAGACACACAGCCCGCTGACCACCCACAGGTAGGCCGGCATGCTGGGCTTGCCGGTGCCCGCCGCGACCAGGAACACGACCACCACCGACGCCAGCCCGAGCACCATGGCGGTCATGATCTTGATCGCGATGTAGGCGGCCGGGGACAGCGGGGTGATCCGGAGCTGGCGGCTCCAGCCCAAGGCCCGCTCGATCGAGACCATGGCCCCGCCGCTGGTCGTGGCGAGCACGGCGCCGTACAGGGCCATGCTGATCATGATGAACGCCGACACGTTGCCGTGCCCGGCCGACTGGTTCGCGTACGCCTTGTTGAGCCCGAACAGCAGGAACAGGACGGCCGGGGTAATCATCGCGAAGATGACCGTGCGCCGGTTCCGCAGCAGGCGGCGGACCTCCAGCTTGAGCACGGTCACGTTGAAGCCGCCCAGCCCCGGGGCGGTCCGGGCGCTCACTTCGGGCACGGGCACCGGAACTGACTGGGTAGTCATCGCCGTCCTCCATCGGTGGTGCTGGACTCTTCGGCGTCGTCGCTGGTCAGAGCGATGAACGCGTCCTCGAGACCGCGGGTGGTGATCTCCATGTCGCGGGCCGGGGTCTGGGTCAGCAGATACCGGGCCACCGCGTCGCTGTCGCTGGCGTGCAGCAGTACGGTCTCGCCGCGCACCTCGACGCTTTCCGTGCCGGGAATGGCCAGCAGCGCGGCCTGGTCGGGATCAGCCATCGTGACGCGGACCGTCCGGCCCGCCGCCATCGCCTTGACCTCCGACGAGGTGCCGTCGGCGACGACCTTGCCGTGCCGGAGCAGGATGATCCGGTCGGCGTAGGCGTCCGCTTCCTCCAGGTAGTGCGTGGCGAACAGCACGGTGCGGCCGCGCGCGGCGTCCTGCCGGATCGCGGACCAGAAGCTGCGGCGGCCCTCCACGTCCATCCCGGTGGTCGGCTCGTCCAGGATGAGCAGTTCCGGGTCGGGCAGCAGGGCCATGGCGAAGCGCAGCCGCTGCTGCTCACCGCCGGAGCACTTGCCCACCAAACGGTCCGCGATCGAGGTGATCCCGGCCCGCTGCAGCACCTCGGCCACCGGCCGGGTGTTGGTGAACAGGCTCGCGGTGTACTCCACGGTCTCTGCGACCGTGAAGTCCTTGAGCAGGCCGCCGGTCTGCAAGACCGCGGACACCAGCCCGCGGGAGATGGCCTGCCTGGGGTGCATGCCATAGACCGCTACCGTGCCCGCGTTGGCCTGGGACAGGCCCAGGATGATGTCGATGGTCGAGGTCTTGCCGGCCCCGTTGGGGCCGAGGAATGCGACGACTTCCCCCGACGAGATGTCCAGGTCGATGCCCCGCACCGCCTGGACCGACCCGAAGTTCTTGCGCACTCCACGCAGGGCGATGGCGGGCGGCTGGCCTGTCCCAGCCGCCCCGTGCCCCCGTTCGTCCGACATGTTGGTGACTGTCATGCCGCCTATCGTGGCATCAGCGTACGGTCGTCCCAACCGATGGCTGTCACGAGGGAGCCATGACAACTGTCATGGCCGCGGGGGAGAGGATCCAGGGCGATGGCGTTCAGCGGATGGCCGGCGGAAGCGCTGGACTTCTACGACGGATTGGCCGCTGATAACAGCAAGACGTACTGGACCGCGCACCGGGCCGTGTACGACGAACTCGTGCTCGGGCCGATGACCGAGCTGGTGGAGGAACTGGCCGGGGACTTCGGCGAGGGGAAGATCTTCCGGCCGTACCGGGATGTGCGGTTCAGCCCGGACAAGACGCCGTACAAGACGCACATCGCGGCCAGGCTCGGCCGTGGGTACGTGCAACTGTCCGCGCACGGGCTGGCAGCCGGCGACGGGATGTACATGATGGCACCGGACCAGCTCGACCGGTACCGGCGGGCGGTGGCGGACGACCGGACCGGCCCGGAACTGGAACAGGTCATCGTGACGGTCGAGAAGACCGGCATCGGCGTGTCCGGCCGCGACACGCTGAAGTCGGCGCCGCGGGGCTACCCGGCGGACCACCCGCGGATCGGGCTGCTGCGGCACAAGGGGCTGGTCGCCTGGCAGGAGTGGCAGGCCGGGGCCTGGCTGGAGACCACCGAGGCGAAGGACCGGGTGGTCACGTTCCTGCGTACCACCCGGCCGCTGAGCGACTGGCTGGATGGCCAGGTGGGCCCGTCGCGAGTCCCGGAACGGGCCAGGTAGCGGCGGTCTGGCCGGATCCGCGGAATGACGCCGGGCCGGCCAGATGTTGAGGGTACCGAGCCGGTGCGGCCGGCCAGGGCCTGCGCACTGCTGCGCAGTTGCCCGCGGGCCGCGTGACGGCCCGGGAACGCCCGGGCAGCCGGTGGGCGCGACGTTGCGGCCAGCACGATGACCGACCGATACCGCCAACTTCCGCATGCCTGAGAGGACCCTTGTGGCTGAGCACCTGCCCGCGCACGACGCGCGGCGGATCGCCCTGATCGCGCACGACAACAAGAAGCAGGACATGCTCGAGTGGGCCAGGTACAACCTCCCGCTGCTGACCCGGCATCAGCTGTTCGCCACCGCCACCACCGGCCGGCTGCTGCAGGAGCAGCTGGACCTGCCGGTCACCTGCTTCCGCAGCGGGCCGTTCGGCGGCGACCAGCAGATCGGCGCCCGCATCGCCGAGGGCGAGATCGACCTGCTGGTCTTCCTGTGGGACCCGCTGGAGCCGCAGCCGCATGACCCGGACGTCAAGGCGCTGCTGCGGGTGGCCGTGGTGTGCAACATCCCGGTGGCCTGCAACCGGGCGACCGCGGACTTCTTGATCTCATCGCCGCTGATGAGCCGGAGCCACCAGCCGTGGGATCCCGATCCGGGACGCAGCCAGCCCGCCCAGCTACGGGCGGTGCCGCAGGCGGGCTAGCCACGGCACCGGCCGGGCTAGTCCCCGGTCACCCCGTCGATCCGCTCGCGGAGCAGGTCGGCGTGGCCGTTGTGCCGGGCGTACTCCTCGATCATGTGCAGGTAGACCCAGCGCAGGTCGATGTGGGCCTCGTGCCGCGGATGGAAGAACGTGTCGTCCAGCGACCGGCCGGCCATGGCCGCCCGGGCCAGCTCGCACTCCTCCCGGTAGGCGGCCAGGCGGCCTCGGCCCCGGCCGGCTCGGCGA
Organism: uncultured Actinomycetes bacterium; assembly: GCA_963747705.1. Classification (GTDB taxonomy): domain Bacteria; phylum Actinomycetota; class Actinomycetes; order Streptosporangiales; family Streptosporangiaceae; genus RYN-230. The sequence continues at coordinate 79,888 of CAVVGF010000015.1, forward strand.
AGTCGAAGTCGGCGTCCGGGGACTCGTCGGTGGCATACCGGAAAGCCAGGCCGGCCTGGCCCGCGGACCGGATGCGGAACCAGGCGCGTTCCACGTCGGTCATGTGCCGGACCAGGCCGAGCAGCGACAGCGAGGAGGGCGGCACGGCCCGCTGGGCCAGCTGCTCGCCGGTCAGGCCCTGGCATTTGGCCAGCAGCGTGGCGCGGTGGTATTCCAGCCAGCCCTCCAGGGCGGCGCGCTCGCCGGCCACGGTCGGCGGGTCGGTCCGGGTCGGTTCAGGTGCGGTCCAGGTCACCGGACCATGGTTGTGCCCGGGGCGGGCCGCCGCAACACGTTTGCCGCCGGGTGGCCCGGCTACGCTGCGGGGGTGGCGGAAGCGCAGGAGTGGGACGTCGTGGTCATCGGCGCCGGGCCGGCCGGGCTGGCCGCCGCGGCGGCGGCCGCCGCCCGCGGCGCGCGGACACTGGTCGTCGAGCGGGCCGCGCACCCCCGCTACAAGACCTGCGGCGGCGGGCTGATCGGGTTCTCGCTGGCGGCGGCCGCCCGGCTGATCGAGGTGCCGGCCCGGGACACCATCCACGCGGTCACCGTCACGCTGCACGGGCGGCGTGAGTTCACCCGGCGGTCCGGCGACCCGCTGCTGGCCATGGTGGTGCGCGAGGAATTCGATGACGCGCTGCGCAAGGCCGCCACCGGGACTGGCGTTCAGCTGATGGAGCGGTCGCCGGTGCGGGCGGTGGGCGAGGAAGAGGGGCGGGCCTGGGCACGGCTGGCCGATGGGACCATGCTGCGGGCCCGCGTGCTGGTCGGCGCGGACGGGTCGGCCGGGGTCAGCGCCCGGTACGCGGGGGTGCGGTTCCGCCAGGTGGATCTGGGGCTGGAGCTGGAGATCCCGGTGCCCGCGCCGGTCGCGGAACGGTGGCGGGGCCGCCTGCTGCTCGACTGGGGCCCGCTGCCCGGGTCGTACGGCTGGGTGTTCCCCAAGGGGGACCGGCTCACCGTGGGCGTGATCGCGGCCCGGGGCCAGGGCGAGGGGACCCGGCAGTACCTGCGGGACTTCACCGGTCGGCTCGGGCTCAGCGGCTACCCGGCCGAGCGGGATTCCGGTCACCTGACGCACTGCCGGGCCGATGACTCGCCGCTGCGCCGTGGCCGGGTGCTGGTCGCCGGGGACGCGGCCGGCCTGCTCGAACCGTGGACCCGGGAGGGCATCAGCTTCGCGCTCCGGTCCGGGACGATGGCCGGGGCGGCGGCCGCTGACGCGGCCGCCGCCCCGGATCCAGCTGGGCTGAGCCAGGCGCTCGATGGCTACCAGGCGGCCGTCGGCCGGGAGCTGATCCCGGAGATGGCCGCCGGGCGGCGGCTGCTGGTCGCCTTCACCCGGCATCCGGGTGCCTTCCACACCGGCCTGGCATCAGGGAAGGGCTGGCATGCCTTTGCCCGGTTCTGCCGCAGTGAGCTGACCTTCCAGGCCCTGGTCAGCCGGCCGCCGGTCAATGCCGCCCTGTCCCTGATGTCCCGGTTCTGAACTCGATTCTGAACCTGGCGGCTAGTACCAGCCGTAGTGCACCTCGTGCAGCCACGCCTGGAACGGCGTGACGTAGGTGCTCTCGATGTAGCCCATGCCCCAGAGGATCTGGGTGCGGGCACTGGACCGCCAGTCCGGCCCGGCGCTGGCCATCTTGCTGGCCGGCAGGGCCTGCGGGATCCCGTACGCGCCTGAGTACGGGTTGGTGGCGAACGGGTTCCAGCCGCTCTCCCGGTTCCACAGCAGGTTCAGGTAGCGGAACTGCCAGTGGGCCCAGTGGAAGCCGGCCAGCAGCGACCAGGCGATTCGCTGTGGTTGGCGCGGCAGCCGGCGGATCTGGTGCCGCCGGGCGTGCCCGCGATGATGCCGGGCCCGGTGGTGCCGGGCCCGGTGGTGCCGGTGCCCGTGCTGCCGGTGCCCGTGCTGCCGGTGCCCGTGGTGCCGGCGCGGGTGCGGTCGGCGCGGGTGTGGCCGTGGCCTGGGCGGTGTGGCCGCCCCTTTGACCGCCGGCTTGGCCACGCTGGCTGGCGTGGCCGTGCTGGCTGGCGTGGCCGTGCGGGCCAGCGTGGCTGGCTGAGCCGGCCGGGCTGGCCGGGCCGGTGTGGCGCGCCGGGCCGGTGTGGCCGGCCGGGTTGGCGTGCCGTAGGCGACCAGAGCCATGGCCCGGGCCGGGATGGCCCGTGCCGGGCCGGCCGGCTGCCCGGCCCGAGCCGGGCCGCCGGGCTGGTGAGCGGTGCCGCTGGCCGGCGCGCCCGCGAAACTAGCCAGTGCGAACGCCCCGCCGGCCAGCAGCAAGGTGATCTTGGCAGGAATGTGCGCGAAAGTTCTCTTCGGTAGCAAAGGGAGCCTTCAGTCGGGCGCACCCCGGTGCGCTCGGTTTCCGCCCCTGGGCACCTGTCAGCCATCCGGGAAAGGATGACGGCAGTGGCGGCGGATGTTGACGCAGGGTCAGGGCGTCGGTGTCGCCGGCGGCGACCATCGCGCACGCGGGGCGCTTAATCTCTCACCCGGCGCCGGCCAGTGCACGAGCCGGGTGGAGCATGAATCAGGCTGGTCCAGCCAGCCCGGTTGTGAATATCGCGGTCACCCCCAGTGCGCTTATTCACTTCCTGGGTGAAGTACCGGTATGAATAGCCATGTGGCCTGCGGCCTTCCCCCGAAAGGCATTCCGATTGTAATCAGTAGCCATTTCTGCGTGTGGTAAACGTGGCCCGCTTACTTACGTCACGGAAGCCATAGGAGTCTGGCCTAGAAATAAGATGATTAAAGGATTCTTCTGGCCAGAAACGGACTGTCTGGCTGGAGCTGGGCAAGCTGCGGCGGCGGGGGCGGCCGGGAGCTGCGCCCAGCCTGGGCGCCGTGGCCAGGCTGGGCCCGTGGTTAGGTAGACCTGTGCCCGAGGCTGCTCCCGAGACCGTGCCCCGCCCGACCGCGGCCGACCTGGCCGCGGCCCAGGACCGGACCATTCCCGACATCATCGCGCCCGGCCTGCGGGTGCTGTTTGCCGGGATAAATCCGGGCCTGTACTCCGCGGCCACCGGCTACCACTTCGCCCGGCCCGGCAACCGGTTCTGGCCCGCGCTGCACCAGTCCGGGTTCACCCCGCGCCAGCTACGGCCAGCGAGCAGGGCGAACTGCTGGGCCTGGGCCTGGGCATCACCAACGTGGCGCCCCGGGCCACCGCCCGGGCCGCCGAGCTGAGCACGGCTGAACTCCGGGCCGGGGCTCAGGTGCTGCGGGACAAAGTGGTGGAGTTCGTCCCACAATGGCTCGCGGTGGTCGGGGTGACCGCGTACCGGACCGCGTTCGGCCCGGTGGACGCGGTGGTCGGGCCGCAGCCCGGCCTCATCGGTACGACCCGGCTGTGGGTGCTGCCAAACCCCAGCGGGCTGAACGCGCATTACTCGCCGGCCGACCTGGCCGCAGAGTTTGGCCGCCTGCGCGAGGCCGCCGGCCGCTAGCGCGCTGATGCCCGATTGCCATATGTGACATTTGGTGCGACTGTGACGATCTTCTCGCCATAGCGGAATCGTAATCATGGCGCGAACGCGCGGGGTTTGATGCGCACCGGTGCGCATCAAACTTTCACCGATATGGTGAAAGAGCCGGAGTTTGCGCGGCGGGGCTGGGGCGGTCACGTCAGCCGGCCCGGTGGTAGATGAGGGCGAAGTCGTGCTCCCATTCGCCGCCGTCGAAGCGTTTCTCCCAGGCGCCGTTGATCGTGTTGCCGTCCGCGCTGAACGTGCCGGTGAAACGCTGCCCGAAGTCCAGTGGTGAGAAGTCCGGTGCCTCCCGGGTGAGCGTCCAGACCCCGCCGTCGAAGCTCATCGCGTACAGCCGCACCACCCCGCGGGAGTCATAGTAATGCTGGGTGTAGCCGCGGTCCCGCGGGCCGGCGGCGACGATGGCCAGGCTGTCCGGCGCGTCCGGGATCGGCGCTTCGGTTCGCTGCAGCAGAAATTGCCCGTCCAGGGCCCACTCGAACCAGCTGCGGACCACGGGCCCGCCGCCCGCCTGTGGCCGCCCGCTCGGCCGCCCGCCGCGCCGGCTCCGGCCCGGGGAACCGGGCCTCCAGCGACCAGCCGCCGATGAAGACGTTCGAGCCGGGCCAGCACGTCCGGTCGGGTCTGGGCCACCAGGATCACTCCGCTCTTGCCTGACGGGTTTCCGCTCACCGGTACCGACGACGGCGGCTGGCCGAACTCACCGGCCCTCAGGGGGCGGCGCGAGCGGTCCAGGTGAAGCTGCCGGTCTCGGGGAGCTCCCGGCCGACAGCCGCGGCCACCAGGCGGCCGAGCGCGTCGGCCTCCCGGGTGGGCAGGTCCGGGTTGACCCAGCCTTCGATCTCGAGGCGCAGGGTCCGCCCGGTCCACCGCGCCCTGGCGTGGGCGTGCACGACGCCGGCCACCGACCCGGCCGCGGTCTCGGCCGCGCGGATGACCTCCGGGTCGATGCCGTCGGCCAGCCGGCGTGTGACATCGGTGGTGACCTCGTAACCGACATGGCAGATGAACGCGGTGACCGCGAGTCACCCAGCAGCCCGACCGAGCCGGTCAGCGCGGCCAGCGCCAGTTCGATGACGCCGGTGGCGGCCAGCCCGGCCGCGCTGACCGCCACGGCCCGGTTGGCGGCCCGGCGGTCGGCCGCATCGTCGCGCACCCTGGGCAGCGGAAACGCGGCGGCCGGGTCACGCACACCTGAAGTCTTGTGCATCAGGGCAGCATGTCCGGGTCACCCGGATGCGGGCAATTCTGCACACCGGCGTCCAGGCCGGCGACCAGTGCGGCCACGATCCGCCGCACCTGCTGCCGCAGGCCTGCGGCATCGACCCGGCGGGTGATAACCAGGTGGTGGACGGTGCCGAGGAGCGTAAACGCGAACGTCTCGGTGTCGGCACCGGACCCGACCCGGCCCAGCTTCTGCTCGGCATCGAGATAGACGGCGAAATACCGCTCGATGTCGCCCAGCCCGCCCGCGCGATCGTCGGCGTGCTCCAGCGCCGCGCCCAGTTCGGGCCTCGCCGCGACCAGGCTCATCAGCGCCTGGGCGTCCGGGCCAAAGACCGCCACCGTGGCTTCGGTGAGGTTGCCTGCGACGGTGCCTCGCCCGGCGCGGCCCGGTAGGGCCGTCGCGCCGTCCGCGATCGCTTGCAGTCGGCTGGCGACGAATGCCGCGAGGAACTGGTCAAGGTCGCGGAAGTGCCGGTGCAGCACCCCGTTGGCCACCCCGGCCTCGGCGGTGACGGCCCGGGTGGTCAGCCCGGCCGGGCCGTCCTGGGCCAGCACCCGGTCCGCCGCGGCGAACAGCTGCTCGCGGACCTCCGGTATGGCTACTCCGCGTGCCATCTGCTTCGTCATCCTCCCGAATCCGCGCTCAGCCGAAACCGTACCCGGGCGCCGGAGTTGCCGGTATGGACGTTCGTCCATTACGGTGTGGACCGTTGTCCATTCTAGTGCCGGGAGGCGGATCCATGGGTGGCAGCGGTGGCGGCGGCCAGACGGCGATGATGGTCGTCTGGCTGATCCTGGTCCTGGTGGCGCGTCGGCGGCGCCGGCGTGTACACGCTGGTGCGGCGACGCCGGGCGCGGCGGCCATGACGGTCATCGAAGTCCGCGGCCTGGCCAAACGGTTCGGCACGGCCACGGCGGTCGACGGGCTGAGTTTCTCGGTCGGGGCTGGCACGGTCACCGGGTTCCTAGGGCCGAACGGCGCGGGCAAGACCACGACGCTGCGCGTGCTGCTGGGTTTGGTGCGGCCGACCAGCGGCCAGGCCACCATCTGGGGCCAGCCGTACCTGGAGCTGGGCGGCCGGCGGGGCCAGGTGGGGGCGGTGCTGGAGGCGTCGGGGTTCCATCCCGGCCGCACCGTCGCGGATCACCTGCGGGTCCGCTGCGCCGCCCGAGGAGTCGCGCGGTCCCGGATCGGCTCGGTGCTGGCGGCCACCGGGCTGGGCGAACTGGCCCGGCGCCGGGCCGGGAACCTGTCGCTGGGCGAGCGGCAACGGCTCGGCTTGGCCGGTGCGCTGCTCAGTGACCCGGAGGTGCTGATCCTGGACGAGCCGGCCAACGGGCTGGACCCGGCGGGTGTGCTGTGGCTGCGCGGCTTCCTGCGCCGCCTGGGCGACGAGGGCCGCACCGTGCTCGTGTCCAGCCACATCTTGGCCGAGGTGGCTCAGTTCGCCGACCGCGCCGTCGTCATCGACCGCGGTCGTCTCGTCTCGGCCGGGCCAGTGAGCGAACTCGTTAAAGCCGCGCGGCAGGCGATCGCCGTGCGTACTCCGCGTACGGACGCGCTGCGCGCCGCGCTGACCTCCGAGGGAGCGTCGGTGCGGGCCGCCGGGCCGGACCGGCTCGAGATCACCGGGATAAGCACCGAGGAGGTGGCCACACTGGCCGCGGCCCTGGGCATCCCGATCTTCGAGATGACCGCCGACACCGGCAGCCTGGAGCAGGCTTTCCTGCGGCTGACCGGGGCGGAAGGGAGGCCGGGATGAGCCTGGCGCTGCGCGCGGAGTTGCTGAAGCTGCGCACTACCCGGCTGGTCGCCGCGATGACCGGCCTCGCGGTCGCGCTGACCACACTGATCGGAGTGCTGGAGGCGGTCACCGCCGGCACCGGGAAGGGCATGGCCATCCCATCGCTGGCCACCGCCGGCGGGTTGCGCGACAACCTGGCCAGCACAGGGTTCGCGCTGCTGATAGCCGCGTTGCTCGGCATAGTGATCAGCAGCGGGGAGTTCCGGCTCAAGACCGCCACCGACACCTACCTCGACCAGCCGGACCGCGGCCGGGTGCTGGCGGCCAAGACCGTGGCGGCGGCCTCCGCCGGAGCGGTGCTAGGGATCGCTGCCGCCGCGGCGGCGACCGGGATCGCGCTCGGCTTCGCCGCATCCCGTGGGTACGGGCTCGCGCTTTCCGATGCCGCCATCGTCCGCTACACCAGCGGTACCGTCATCGGCTCGGCGTTGCTGGCCGCGGCCGGCGTGGGCGTGGGATCGCTGATCCGTCATCAGACGGGTGCGATCATCGCGGTGGTCGCCTGGGGGCTCGTGGTCGAACTGGTCGTTGGCGCGACGGTTACCACGGTGGGACGGTTCCTGCCCTACACGGCGGCGGCCATGCTGGCCGGGGACACCAATGGCGGCGGCATGCCCCAGATCCCGCGCGGCGTAGCGGCGCTGCCCTATCCGGTCGCGATCGCCGTGCTCGCCGCCATCGCCGTGGTGGTCGCCGTGGTCGCCGGCCGGGCCACTGTCCGCCGGGACGTCACCTGAGTGACTGGGCCGGTGCCCGGCCAGCGGGCAACGCGTCCCCTTGGTGGCGCCAGATCACTTCCCATTGTGACCACTGGCCGCGCGCGGGTGGGTGGCGCTGGGTGGTGTGCCGGCGCAGCGGGAGGACCTGGGTGAACGAGTGGGGGACCAGGCTGGTGAGTTCGGCGGCCGAGAAGAAGTGGATGTCCAGGCCGGTTTTGGGGCCGGCCCGGTAGCGGACCGAGTAGCCGCCCTGCTCGTCTTCCTCGAAGCGGTCATGGTCGTATTCGACGTCGGTTCCGGTGGCATTGACCCGGACGCAGCACAGCCCGCCCGGCCGGACCAGGGCCGCGGCGCTGGCCAGGTGCCGGGCGGCCTGCTCCCGGCGGCCATGCTGGAACACCTGGATGCCGATCACCAGGCCGTAGCGGGCGGTGGGGGAGAGCGCGGCCAGATCGCCCACGATGAGCCGGCGCCGGTCCGGCCGCCGCGCCCGGAGCTGGCTGATCGCCTCCCGGGAGATGTCCAGGCCGGTGAGATCCAGCCCGGCGTCGAGCAGCGGGACCAGGTTCCGGCCATTGCCGCAGCCGATGTAGAGCCCTGCCGATACGTGGTGCGCGGCGGCCGCGGTGACGATGTCGGCCACGAACCCATCCGGCGGGGCCGCCGCGTAGCGGCCTGACCGGTACTCGGCATCCCAGGAGGCAGCACTTCTTTGCGCCTCCGGGGTCCCCACCCACCTCCCCATTCCCTCTTCACCTGCCGGGCTTCCCTCGTCGCTCAGTCGCTCGTTCCTCGCTCGTTCCCCGCCCACCTCCCCATCCCCCTTCACTGTCCAGTCGGCGGCGCGTCTCCTTCGGCGCGGGTTCGTTAGCGTCACGTTAAGGGTGTGCTCTGGCACGTTAAAGGCGTGTGAAGATCGGCTGCAGCGGGCCGTTCAGGGGTCACGGTATTAGGGATGGACCGTAACTGGGCCCGGCGGGGGCTGGCCGCGCACTTCGCGCTGCCGGCCGGCTTCGCCGCCCTGCTGGTGGTCGGCGCGGCCGCGGCCGGCCTGGGTGGCCGGCTGCCCGCCACAGGCGTGCTCATCCTGGCCGGGCTGGTCGTGTACGCCGGCTCGGCGGTGGCCGAGCCGCTGGCCGCCCTGGCGCTGGGCCTGATCGGCTGGCTGACCGTGACCGGCTTCTCCCGCCCGCCTTACGCCCAGCTCCGGATGACCGGCCCGGTCGCGGCCCGGGCCGCCCTGGTCCTGGCCGGCTGCGTGCTGGTGGGCGTGGGCACCGGCCTGGTAGTGCGCGAAGTTGTGCCGTGGTTCAGACTGGGGAATGTGAGCGTGCGCGGTGACCAGCCGGGCGGGATCAGCCTGGCGGGCCTGGGCGGCAGGCGCCAGCTGGCCGGGGTGCTGCTGGCCGCTATCGGGCTGCCGCTGCTCACGGTCATCCTGGCGGCCGCTCGGCCGCACCTGGACCTGACCGACGACCTGCTGATCTACCTGGTGGCGGTGGTGGCCATCGCGGTCATCGGCGGCTTCTGGCCCGCCCTGCTCGCCGCGCTGGCGGCCAGCCTGTTCCTGAACTGGTACTTCACCAAGCCGCTGCACACGCTGACCATCGCCGAGCCGCGCAACCTGCTGGCCCTGCTGCTGTTCGTCACGGTGGCGGTGACGGTCAGCAGCGTGGTCCACCTGGCCGCGCGGCGCCAGGTGCAGGCCGCACGCAGCGCGGGCGAGGCCGCGTCCCTGCTGGAGCTGGCGCAGACCGTGCTCGGCGGGGCGGACACGCCCACCGCGGTGCTGGACCACCTGACCACCAGCTGGGGCGGCCGGGCCGAACTGGCCGAGCAGGTCCGCGACCACTGGGTGAGCGTCGCGGTCAGCGGGACCGCCCCGGACGGCGCGGCCAGCACGCACGTCCCGGTGAACAACAGCGTGGCGCTGATGGTGTCCGGCCAGCCCCGGCCGCTCCCGGCCCGGCTGCTGCACGGTTTCGCCGCCCAGGCGGGCGCGGCGCTGGACCGGGACCGGCTGCGCACCCAGGCCGCACAGGCCGAGGCGCTGGCCGAGGGCAACCGGATGCGGACCGCGCTGCTCGCCGCGGTCAGCCACGACCTGCGCACCCCGCTGGCCTCGATCAAGGCCAGCGTGAGCACGCTGCGGCAGACCGACGTGGCCTGGACCGAGGCGGACGAGGAAGCGCTGCTGGCCACCATCGAGGACGGCGCCGACCGGCTGGACGTGCTGATCGGCAACCTGCTGGACATGAGCCGGCTGGCCACCGGATCGCTGCAGCCGTTCCTGCGGGCCACCTCGGTCGAGGAGGTCGCGCCGGCCGCGCTGCTGGGGCTGGCCCCGGCCAGCAGCGTGCGGATGGCCGTCCCTGACGACCTGCCGCTGGTGCGCACCGACCCGGTGCTGCTGGAGCGGGTGCTGGCCAACCTGTTCGCCAACGCGCTGGCCCACTCGCCGGACGGGCAGGCGCCCGCGCTGCACGCCTACCCGGCCGGGGACACCGTGCTGCTCGAAGTGGCCGACCACGGCCCCGGCGTCGCGGATGAGTTCAAGCAGCGCATGTTCGAGCCGTTCGAGCGGCTCGGCGAGCGGGCCTCGGGCACCGGCGTCGGGCTCGGCCTGGCTGTGGCCAAGGGCTTCCTGGCCGCCATGGGTGGGTCCATCGTGGCCACCGACACCCCCGGCGGTGGCCTGACCGTCCAGGTCATCCTGCCCGTGGCGGCGGCCCCGGCCGCATCGTCCACGGCCGCCGAGCAGTGACCGGCGCGTTGTGACCAAGGTGCTGGTGATCGACGACGAGGAGCCGATCCTGCGCGCGCTGCGGATCAACCTGACCGCGCGGGAGTACGAGGTGAGCACGGCTTCCGACGGCGCCTCGGGGCTGGCCGCGATGGCCCGGGACCGGCCCGACGTGCTCATCCTCGATCTGGGCCTGCCGGACATGGACGGCACCGAGGTGATCAGGGGAGTGCGCGGCTGGACCAGCACGCCGATCATCGTGCTGTCCGCGTGGGGCCAGGAGAGCCAGAAGGTGGCCGCGCTCGACGCGGGCGCCGACGACTACGTGACCAAGCCGTTCGGCATGAACGAGCTGCTGGCCCGGCTGCGCGCGGCGGTCCGCCGGGGCGCGCCCGCACCGGATGAGCCGGTACTGGTCACCCCGGACTTCACCGTGGACCTGGCGGCCAAGCGGGTGACCCGTGACGCGTCCGACGTCCGGCTGACCCCCACGGAGTGGTCGCTGCTAGAGATTTTGGTTCGCAACGCTGGCCGGCTGGTGACTCAGCGTCAGCTGCTGCGTGAAGTCTGGGGGCCACAGTACGAAACCGAGGGCAACTACTTGCGGGTGTACCTGGCCCACCTCCGCCGCAAGCTGGAGCCCGATCCGTCCCAGCCGCGTTATCTGCACACCGAGCCGGGCATGGGCTACCGCTTCGAGCCGGGTGGGGTGGCCAGCCCGGGCGGGCGGCCGTCCGGGCCGCCGGATCACTCCGGGCCGGGGCGCAGCTCGTAGCTGGGGTTGTAGATGGTCCGCTCGTCCTTGATCCGGGCCAGGCGGCCGTGCACCTCGATCTTGCGGCCGGGCCGGATGCCCGGGATGTCCCGGCGTCCCAGCCAGACCAGGGTGACGCTGCCGGTCCCGTCCCACAGGTCAGCCTCCATGGTCAGGCTGGTGCCGCGCGGGCGCAGGGTGACGGTGCGCAAGGTGCCCGCGACGTCGACGTATTCGTGAGTGTCAGTGTCCGCGATCGGGGTGACGCCGTCGTCGCGGCACTCGGCCTGCAGGTCGAGTGCGTGCAGCGTGTCGGTGTCGGCGGTCAGCCGCCGCTGCAGCGGCGGCTGACCGTCCGGGGCTGGCCCGCCCAGCCCGGCTGCCTTGACCTGCCCGGGCGACGGTGTCATCGGATGCTGCTGGGTGACCGAGCGCAACTGGTAGGGCACGCTGGCCACGATCACGCCGGGCTGCAGCAGCAGCCGGGTTTTCAGCCGGAGCGCGCTCTGGTTGTGCAGCAGTTGCTCCCACCAGTGCCCGACCACGTACTCCGGTATGTAGACGGTGACGATGTCCCGCGGGCTCTCCCGGCGCAGCCGCTTCACGTAGCCCACCACGGGCCGGGTGATCTCCCGGTACGGCGAGGCGATCACGGTCAGCGGGACCGGGATGCTGGCCCGCTCCCAGTCCTCCTTGAGCCGCAGCGACTCCGCCTCGTCCACATCCACCGTCACCGCCTCCAGCTGGCTGGGGTGGGTCGCCTTGGCGTAGGCCAGCGCGCGCAGCGTGGGCAGGTGCAGCTTGGACACCAGCACGATGGAGCGGTTGCGGGCGGGCAGCGTGAGCCGGAAATCCTCCGGCGGGGTGAGCTCCTGCCGGACGCGGTCGTAGTGCTGATGGATGCCGCGCATGGTCAGCCAGATGACCGGCATCGCCACCACGACGATCCACGCCCCGCTGGCGAACTTGCTGATCAGCACGATGACCAGGACCACCCCGGTGAAGCAGGCGCCGATCGTGTTGATCGTCCGTGAGCGGTACATCTTTCGCCGGGCGGCCTTGTCCGGGTTGGTGGTCCGCAGCAGCCGGTTCCAGTGCCGGATCATCCCGGTCTGGCTGCACACGAACGAGACGAACACGCCGATGATGTACAGCTGGATCAGCCTGGTCGGTGATGCCTGGAAGACCACGATGAGCAGGATGGCGAAGCCGGACAACAGCAAAATCCCGTTACTGAACGCCAGCCGGTCCCCCCGGGTGTGCAGCTGACGCGGCAGGTACCCGTCCCGGGACAGGATGGAGGCCAGCACCGGGAAGCCGTTGAACGCCGTGTTCGCGGCCAGCACCAGGATCAGCGCGGTGACGAACTGGAGCACGTAGAACAGCAGCGAGCCGTCGCCGAACACGGCCCGGCCGACCTGAGCGATCACGGTGCGCTGGGTGGTCCCGGCAGGCATCCCGATCAGGTCCTGCGCGGGCGCGTAGTGCACATGAGAGGCCATCGCCAGCGCGGTGACCCCGAAGAACATGGTCACCGCGATCGCGCCCAGCAGAGCCAGCGTGGTCGCCGCGTTCTTGCTCTTGGGCTTGCGGAACGCGGGCACCCCGTTGCTGATCGCCTCCACCCCGGTGAGCGCGGTGCAGCCGGAGGAGAACGCGCGCAGCAGCAGGAAGATCAGGGCCACCCCGGTGAACTCGCGGCTGACCTTGATCCGGTAGTGGGCGCTGTCCGACTCGAGGTGGTGGCCCAGCCCGAGCCGGGTGAAGCCGACGATGATGAGCAGCGCGACCACGGCGATGAAGCAGTAAGTGGGGATGGCGAACGCGGTGCCCGACTCACGCACCCCGCGCAGGTTGATCAGCGCGATGACCGCCACCACGACCACCGCGATGAGCGTGACGTGCGCGTCCAGCACCGGGAAGGCGGAGGCCAGGTTGGCCACGCCGGCCGAGACCGACACCGCCACGGTCAGTGTGTAGTCCACCATCAGCGCGCTGGCCACGGTCATGCCGATCTTGGGCCCGAGGTTGGTGGTGGTCACCTCGTAGTCCCCGCCGCCGGACGGGTAGGCGTGCACGTTCTGCCGGTAGGACGCCACCACCACGAGCATCAGCACGCCCACGGCCAGCGCGATGTACGGGGTGTAGTGGAAGAACGCGATGCCCCCCACGGACAGCACGATCAGGATTTCCTCGGTCGCGTAGGCAACCGAGGACAGCGCGTCGCTGGCGAACACGGGCAGCGCGATGCGCTTGGGCAGCAGCGTGTGCCCCAGCCGGTCGCTCCGCATCGGCTGCCCCAGCAGCAGCCGCTTCACCGCCCCGAACATCATGGCCACGGCCGCATGGTAAGCCGGCCCCCTGAGCTGCGCCAGAGGGCCTCGCCGATGAGGAGGGGCGCGCCGCAGGCGTGTCCCCGCCGAATCGGCGACCAGCGGGGGGCTCCGGGGGGTCGTCCCCCCGGGCTAGCACTCAGCTGCCGGTGAGGGTGACGTTGTGGCCCACGATGTGCACCAGGATGCCCTGCTGGGTCATGGTGACGCTCTGCACGTCGAGTCCCATCGGCAGGCCTGGAACGGTGATCGTCATGTTGTTCAGCCCGCCCAGGGCGGACAGCGGGATCCCGCCCGCGTTGACTATCGCGATGTTGAGCTTGTTGTTGCCGGCCTTGGTCACCTTGGCCACACCGCTGCCGGAGATGAAGCCGAGGTCGATGGTGACCTTGGCCTCGGTGTTGTTCAGCGCGGAGATCTTCAGGCCGGGTACGTCGGCCGCCTTGGCCACGCTGGCGAAGGTGATCAGGCCGGTGCCGTTCAGGCTGCCCACCCGGGCGCCGCTGAACCCGTTGATCAGCTGCATGTTGCGCATGGTCGCGTGCAGGTTCTCGATGACCACCGGGCCCGCCTTCTCGGTGGCCGCGCTGAGCTGGACCTCGTTGAACTTCTTCGCGGCCAGCTGAGTGAGGAACGGGAAGCCCTCGATGTTGACCGTGGGCTTGCTGCTGAGGCCGCCCTGGGACTGGACCTGGCTGGCGAACTTGTTGTCCGCGACGCGCACCGCCACCCGGTCGGCGATCACGAACAGGATGGCCAGCACGACCAGGGTCACCACGAAGATGATCAGCCCGCGATGGCGGCGGCGCCGGTATCTGCGCGGTCGGCCCGATTCGCCGTAATAGCCCCCATATGACCCATCATCGGCCCCGGGCTGGATCGGCAGGCGTTGCGTTGGGTAATCGCTCACGGTTACCGCCAGGGGTGATCGTTTCCCGGCCAGGCGCCGGGCGGCGTTGCGCAAATGTTATGACATGGCCGCAGGGTGCGGGCCGGTCCGGGCGGCCACGCCCGGTGGCCGCGCCCGCCAGGCATCCGTATCGATCCAGGTCGGCGCGGGCCGGGCAGATTTTGCTTATTTCCGGTCATCGCAGGCTGGAAACGTTTACGGCCTCCAATTGGTGCGAGACCGAATTAGTGACCAGGGCGGTCCGGCCGCCGGGCTCCACGGCGAACTCGCGGGGCAGCAGCCCGGCCTGGATCAGCCCGAGCACGGCCGGGCGGCCGCGCAGGGCGGCGGCGGTGTCGATCACACCCAGGCTGGCCCGGCCGGTGCCGTGCCGGCCGGAGTTGGCCACCAGGATCCGGCTGCCGCCGTTCAGCGCGGTCAGCCCGATCGGCGACGCCCCCACCTCGACCTTCGCGATCAGTGCCCGGCCGGGTTCGGTGCGCAGCCGGGCCGCGGAGAACGCGAGCAGCGCGTTGCTGGCCCGGGCGGTCACCCACACGGTGGCCCCGCCGGCCGTGGTGATCACCCGGCCGGGGTCGCAGCCGGCCGGGACGGTGGCCTGCACGGCCTGGGCCGGGCTGGTCTCGGCCTTGGGCACGCTGACCACGGTCAGCGTGCCCTGCTCGCTGGTCTTGGTGCGCTTCTGGGTGGTGACGTACAGCCACTGGCCGTCCTGGGACACGCTCATCCCGATCGGGTTGATGCCCAGCCGGAGGTCACCCACGAAACCGGACGTGCGCAGCCCGCTGGCCAGCGCCGCGCGCAGGTTGAACACCGCCATCGTGCCGCTGTTCTCCAGCGTGACGAACGCGAACTGGCCGTCCCTGGACAGCGCCACCTCAACCGCCCCGGCGCCGTGCGGGCTGGTCAGCGTGCCGAGCACGGCGCCCTGGCGGTGGTGCTCGGCCCGCGCCACGCTGATCACTACGGCGCCGCTGCCCGACGCGGCCAGCAGGTACTGGCCGTCCGGCGTGATCGCCTCACCGTGCGGCGCGGCCGGCACCTTGATCCGCCGGACCGGGGCCGGCGCGAGCATGCCGGCCGAGCGCAGGACCTCGATCGAGCGCCCGACGCCGGTGGATACGAACGAGTACTGGCCGCCGGCCGTCACCGTGACCGCGAACGGCATCCCGGCCAGCCGGACGAAGCTGGGCCGGATGCCGGCCAGCGTCCGCGCGTTCGCCGACGTGTTCACGCAGCCGGGCGGGGCCAGCGCGGCCGGCGGTGCCTCAGGAGCGGCCCGCAGCGCCGGGGTGTGGTGCCGGGACCGGGCGACGGCCAGCCCGGTCCCGGCCACGCCCAGGATCAGCAGCCCGATCAGGGCCGGCACCATCCGGGACCGCCAGCCGGTCCGGACGTCGGCTGGCCCGTCGGCTGGCTGGTCTGGAACGGGCGGCAGCGGGCCGGTGGGCGGCTCGGCGGCGCGCGGCGGTGGCTCGACCCAGCCGGACTGGGCCGGGCTGGCGGCCGGTCCGGCGGCCCGTGGTGGCTCGGCCCAGACCGGCTCTCCGGGATCGGTGGCCGGGTAGGCGGGCGGTAGGGCGGGGTCGGGCCAGGCTGGCGGGGCGGGGTCTGGGGCTGGTCCGGCGGCCCGTGGTGGCTCGGCCCAGACCGGCTCGCCGGGATCGGTGGCCGGGTAGGCGGGCTGTGCCTGCGGGTCAGGCGCTGGCTCCGCGGGCTGCAGCGGCCCCTCGAACCAGGGCGATTCCGGTGGGGCGGTGACGGGTTGCACCGATCCCGGCGGTTCCGCCCGGACCGGCTCACTCACGTCAGTAGGCGTCGGCACGCCGAACGTGGCGGGCGGGCCGGCGCTGACCACCGGGAACGTCCGGGGCGGGCCCGGAGCTGGGCTCCTCGCCCGGCGCGAGCTGGCAGGCCGTCCGCAGCGCCCGGACGAAGTCCGCGCAGCGCTGATAGCGGGCGCCGGGGGACTTGGCCAGCGCCCGGGTCATCACCTGGTTCACCGCGGGCGGCAGATCCGGGCGGCGGGCGGTGAGCGGCGGGGGCGGCTCGGACAGCTGAGCCCACAGCACGGCCACGCCCTGGTCCCGGTTGAACGGCGGGGCGCCGGCCAGCATCTCCCACGTGGCACAGGCCAGCGCGTACAGATCGGCCCGGCCGTCCACCGGACGGTTCTCGATCTGTTCCGGGGCCACGTAGTCGAGCGTGCCGACGAGCTGGCCGGTGGCGGTGATCGGTTCCGCGGCCAGCGCTTTCTTGCTTAACCCGAAGTCGGACAGGTAGATGTGCTCGGCGTGCGGGCCGGTGGCCCGGTCGCGCAGCATGTTGGCGGGCTTGACGTCCCGGTGTACCAGGCCCCGGTCGTGCGCGGTGTCCAGCGCCGCGGCCACCTGGGCGGCGATGTCCACGGCCCGCCAGGCGGGCAGCGGGCCTTCGGTGTCCAGCAGCGTGCGCACGTCCGCGCCGGCCACGTAGCGCATCGCGATGAACAGCACGCCGTCGGCCTCGCCCGCCGCGAAGACCGGGATGATGTGCGGGTGGTCCACCGCCGCGGCGGCCTTGGACTCGCGGATGAAGCGCTGCTGGAACTCGCGGTCCTCGGCCAGCACCGGATCGAGGATCTTGAGCGCGACCTGCCGGTCCAGCTGCAGGTCATAGGCACGGTAGACGACCGCCATGCCACCGCGGCCGATCTGCTCGTCGAGCCGGTACCCGGCGACCCGGGCGCCAGCCGGGAACCCGGCGGCTGGCCAAGGGCTCTCGTCGCTCACCGCACCTCCCGCGCTCGCCGTTCCGGTTCCCGACCCGATGACGCTTCTTCCCGGATCGCGCCATGAGCCTTTTGTGCGCTCCTGGCAAGCACGCTGGGATGGAGATTCAGTTTCGGGCTTTCCGGGACAAGAGCGCTCATGCTAGCCGCAACCGCAGCGAAACCCTCGCAGGTCCGGATACTGGCCGCCCCTATATTACCGTCCGTTGAATCGCCTTAGACTGGGCAAATGAACGAGCGTCTCGTCTCGCCGCCGGATGCCCCGGCCCTCGTGGTGAAGACTCAGGGCACCGACCAGACACTGCGGGCGGGCTCGCAGTACCGGGTGGGCCGGGACCCCCAGTCGGACATTGTGGTGAGCGATTCCCGGGTCTCCTGGAAGCACGCGGTCCTACGGGCCGACGGCAACTGCTGGCTCCTGGAGGACAACGGGAGCACCAACGGGACGTTCCTCGGCACCCGCCGGGTCGGCCGGGTGGAGATCACGCAGAACTGTGTGCTGCGGCTGGGCCACCCCGATGACGGCCCGGTGATGATGCTGGCCGTAACCCGGCCCACCTCGGTCCCGGCGAGCACTGGGCAGAGCAGTGTGGACCGCCGCCCGACCACGGTAATGCGCGCGCCCACCCGGCGGCTGCGCATCGGCCGGGGGCCCGGCAATGACCTGGTCGTCCCCGACCTGAGCGTTTCCCGTGAGCATGCAGAACTGCGCAACCTCGGTAGCGGTCGGTATGAAATTGCCGATTTGGGCAGCCATAACGGGACTTTCGTAAATGGCCGGCGGATCGACCAGCCGACCACGGTTACCGAGCAGGACCTGATCGGCATCGGCCGGGCCTCATTCCGCCTGGTCGGCGACGAACTGCGGGAATTCATCGACGAGGGTGACGTCTCGCTGGTCGCCCAGGAGCTCACGGTGCGGCTGTCCAGCGGCAAGGTGCTGCTCGACCGGGTCAGCTTCCCGATCGGCGAGCGCAGCCTGGTCGGCATCATCGGGCCCAGCGGCGCGGGGAAGAGCACCCTGCTCGGCGCGCTGACCGGGATGCGCCCGGCCACCGAGGGTGCGGTGCTCTACGACAACCGGGACCTGTACTCGCACTATGCGGAGCTGCGGCACCGGATCGGCCTCGTCCCGCAGGACAACATCCTGCACACCCAGCTGTCCGCGCAGCGCGCCCTGGGTTACGCGGCCGAACTGCGCTTCCCCGGGGACACCTCGAAGGAGGAACGGCGCAGCCGGGTCACCGAGGTCATCGACGAGCTCGGGCTGAAGAGCACGCGCAGACCCGGGCCGGCGCGCTGTCCGGCGGCCAGCAGAAGCGGGTCAACGTGGCCCTGGAGTTGCTGACCAAGCCGTCCCTGCTGTTCCTGGACGAGCCCACCTCCGGCCTGGACCCGGGGCTGGACAAGTCGGTGATGGAGATGATGAGCCGGCTGGCCAAGGACGGCCGGACCGTCATCGTGGTCACGCACAGCGTGGCCAACCTGGGCATCTGCGACCGGCTGCTGGTGCTGGCGGCAGGCGGCAAGGTGGCCTTCTACGGGCCGCCCGCGGACGGGCTGAAGCACTTCCAGCAACCGGGCTGGGCCGAGGTGTTCCAGGCCTTCGAGGCGGAGCCGGACCGGGACTGGCAGGCCGAGTTCCGCAACTCGCACTACTACGCCGAGTACGTGGCCGCCGGGGTGTCCGGCCCGCTGCCGGCCCAGGCCCGTGATCGCTCCTCGGCCCCGCCGCCCCCGCCGCGCAGCCGGGGCCGGATCGGCCAGCTGTCCACGCTGTGCCGGCGGTACGTGGCCGTCATCGCCTCGGACCGCAACTTCCTGATCATGCTGGGCGTGCTGCCCGTTGTGCTCGGCGCGCTGATCCTGGCCATGGGCCGCACCTCGCCGCAGGGGCTGGCCGGGCACAACAACACCGGGGCGCAGTCCGTGCTGCTCACCTTGGTCATCTGCGCCTGCCTGGCCGGGGCCACCAACTCGGTGCGCGAGCTGGTCAAGGAACGCGCCATCTACGAGCGAGAACGGGCGGCCGGCCTGTCGTCCGGCGCCTACCTCTGGTCCAAGCTCATCGTGCTCGGCGTTCTTACCGCGGTGCAGGCGGCGGTGCTGGTGCTGATCGGCCTGGCCAGCCTGAAGATGCCGGCCACCGGCGCGGTGCTGAAGTCCGCTCCACTGGCCGAAATTATCGTGGCCATCGCGTTGCTCGCGGTGGCCTCGATGACGCTGGGCCTGCTGGTGTCGGCGATCGTGAACACCTCAGAGAAGACCATGCCGTTCCTGGTGCTGTCGGTGATGGCGCAGGTCATCCTGTGCGGCGGGTTGCTGGCCCTGCCGGTCGGACTGGCCCAGATATCCTTCCTGACACCGGCCCGATGGGGGTTCGCCGCAACCGCGTCCACCGTCAACTTCAACAACATCATCCCGCCCGGCTCGTTCAAGCCGGAATGGATCTGGAACCACACGAGCGCCGCCTGGCTGACCGACATGGCCGGATTGGCCGCGCTGGCCCTGGTGTTCCTGATCATCGCCTGGTGGCGCCTGGTCCGGCTCAGCCCCGGCCGGAAGCGGCGCTGACCGGGCGGCCATGATGCGGTCCGGCCAACCGGATGAAACGATCTCCGGGTGACCACCCCCGCGCGGACACCGCAACCACGCCGGCCTGACGCCGGTGAGGTTGCGCCGTCCGCCGCCGGTCCCGGCGCGGAGCCGCCACCCGCGCGGCCAGACGGCCAGGCGCCAGGCCGGAAGCTCGTGGTCGAGGACCAGCCGACCCGGCGGATCCGGCGGCCGGTCAACGCGCTGCGCTGCCTGGCCGACGGCTTCTGGATCGCGGTGCTGGTCGCGGCCGGGCTGGCCGCCCGGGCCGCCACCCAGGGCGTGGAGACCGACCTGGTCAAGCTCAGCCAGCGGCTGCAGGACGTGGTCCTGCCCACGCTGCGTGGCATCTCCCTGTTCGGCCTGCTGGCGTTCACCGTGGCGCTGGCCGTCCGGCAACTGGTCCGCCGCCAGGGCCGCCGGCTGGCCGAGGCCATCGCCACCGGGGCGGGCACGATTGCCCTGGTGCTGTTCGCCGACCTGGTGCTGCGCAGCAATATCGCCTTCGCCGGGACGCTGTACCGGGCCATCGCGATGGCCGCGCCGGGGCCGAGCGGGTTCGCCCCGCTCGATGCGCCGCTGGCTGGCCTGGTCGCGTTCACCACGATCATCGACCTGAACGGGCGGACCCGGTGGCGGGTGGCGCTGTGGCTGACCGTCGGCGTCTACCTGGTGACCAGCCTGGCCGGCCTGCGCACCTCGGTGCTCTCCGTGCTGATCACCCTGCTGGTCGGCCGGGTCATCGCGCTCGCGGTGCGCTATGCCGCGGGCTCGCCGTCGCAGCGGCCGCCGGCCGAGGCCATCGCGGCCGCCCTGGGCTCGGCCGACCAGCCGGTGACCGAGCTGCGCCGGGCACCGGTGTCCGGCGTCGAGTCGCGGCGCTACGCGGCCGTCACCCCGGACGGCAAGCAGCTGGACGTGACCGTGTTCGACCGGGACCAGCAGGCGGCCGGCCTGCTGTACCGGCTGTACCGGCTGGTCCGGCTGCGTGACCAGGTGGCCCGGCGGGCCCCGCTGTCCACCGAGCGGCTGGCCGAGCGCCGGGCGCTGCTGGCCTACGCGGTCGAGGACGCGGGGGTGCGCACGCCACGGCTGCGCGCCGTGCTGCGGGTCGGCCCGGAAGCCATGGCCCTGGCCACCGACGCCGACGGCGGCACAACGCTGGCCCAGCGGGGCAGCGACGTGACCGACGCGGAAGTGGAACGTGTCTGGGACGCGGTCCTCCGGCTGCACGCGCACCGGGTAACCCACCGGTCGCTGACCGCGGACCGGATCGTCATCTGCCCGGACGGCCGGATCGAGCTGCTCGACCCGGGCGGCGGGGATATCGCGGCCACCGACTTGCAGCTCCGCCTGGACCTGGCCCAGCTGCTGGCCGAGATGGCCACGCTGACCGGCCCGGACCGGGCCGTCAACCTGGCGCTGCCCAAAATTGACGGGGCCGACCTGGTCGCCCTGCTGCCGCTGCTGCAGCCGGTGGTGCTGGTCCGGCCGACCCGGGCGTTCCTGCGCCAGCACAAGCACGTGCTGCCCGAACTCCGGGCCCGGCTGCTCACCATCGACCCGGGGGACGGGCAGGCCGTGCCGCCGGTCCAGCTGGAACGGGTCCGGCCGCGCAGCCTGATCACCCTGGTAGCCACGATCCTGGCCGTCTACCTGCTCACCTCCGAGCTGGCCCGGGTCAACCTGGGCACGCTGCTGCGCACCGCCGACCCGCGCTGGATGCTGGTCGCCCTGGGCCTGTCGGCGCTGACCTACGCGGGCGCCGCCTGGCAGCTGTCCGGCTTCGTGCTGGAGAAGCTGAGTTTCACCCGGACGGTGCTGGCCCAGCTGGCCAGCTCGTTCGTCACGCTGGTCACCCCGGCGGCGGTCGGCGGCGCCGCGCTCAACGTCCGCTACCTGCAGCGGCGCAAGATACCGCCCGCGGTCGCGGCGGCCAGCGTCGGCGTGTCCCAGGTGGTGGCGTTCGTCCTGCACATCCTGCTGCTGGTCATCTTCGTGGCCATCACCGGGGCGCGCAGCAACTCGCTGCGCCCGCCCACCTGGGCGTACTGGGTGCTGGCCGGGCTGGTCGTGCTGGTCCTGGTCGTGCTGGCCGTGCCGCGCGGCCGACGGCTGATCCGGGCCCGGCTGGGCCCGGCGCTGGGGCAGGTCGGGCCGCGGCTGGTGGCCATGGTGCAGCGGCCGGCCAAGCTGGCCGAGGGCGTTGGCGGCGCGCTACTGCTCAGCACCTGCTACATCCTCTGCCTGGCCGCCTCGGTGCTGGCCGTGGGCGGGCACATCGCGCTGACCAGCGCGGCCGTGGTGTACCTGACCGGCGCCGCGATCGGCTCCGCGGTGCCCACCCCGGGCGGGCTCGGCGCGGTCGAGGCGGCGCTGGCCGCCGGGCTCACCGCGACCGGGATGGCGGCCGCCACCGCGGTCAGCGCGGTGCTGCTGTTCCGGCTGCTCACGTTCTGGCTGCCGGTCCCGGCGGGCTGGGCCGCGTTCAACTACCTGCAGCGCAGAGGGGCGATCTGAGGCGCCCCACCGGGTGTCCCAGCCCGGCCAGAGCCGGCTTTTCTTCACTACAGGATTGACCGCGCCCGACTGCTGCCTTAAAAACTACTGGGGAGTAGGGGCACGGCATGTTCCGGCAATCCCCCACAAGGAGGAGCTACATGTTACGCAGATGGTGCATACCGCTCGCTGGCCTGAGCCTGGTGCTCGGCTCGGTCATCGCGGCAGCCGGCCCGGCCGCCGCGGCGCCCGCAGCCCGGCACAGTTCCCTGATCAGGCCCGCCGTGCATCTGGTCCGGCCCACCGGCCACGGGACCCGGCCGATGGCCGCGCACGGTGGCCAGGCCAACGCGGCGTCGAGTACCAACTGGTCCGGCTACGCGACCACCACCGGCACGTACACCAGCGTGTCGGCTAACTGGACCGAGCCCACCGGGACCTGCAGTGGTTCAGCCAAGTACTCGAGCTTCTGGGTCGGGCTGGACGGCTACAACAGCAGCACGGTGGAGCAGACCGGCAGCGAGGTGGACTGCTCTGGCCGGACCGCGGAGTACTACTCCTGGTACGAGATGTACCCGGCCTACCCGGTGAACTTCAGCAACCCGGTCAGCCCGGGCGACCAGTTCTACGGCTCGGTCACCCATACTGGCGGCAGCAGCTACACGCTGGTGCTCAAGGACCTGACCAAAGGCTGGAGCCACACGATCACCGCATCGCTGGCTGGGGCAGCCAACTCGTCGGCCGAGGTCATCGTCGAGGCGCCGTCGTCTAGCAGCGGCGTCCTGCCGCTGGCTCACTTCAGCCCGGTGACGTTCACCAGCGCCACGGTGGACGGGACGGCGATCGGCAACCTCAGCCCCACGCAGATCATCATGGTGAACAATTCCGGCCAGGCGAAGGACTCGATCTCCTCGCTCAGCGGCGGGAACAGCTTCACGGGCACCTGGCTGCGGGCTAACTGACCGGTCCTGATGGTGGAATTGCCCCGGCAACCCTACGGTGTTGCCGGGGCAGTTCCATGGCAGGAGCGTTTAGCATGATGGGTGTGGGGGTCCGGCGGGTGGTGCCACTCACCCTGGGCTGGGTGGACGTGCCGAAGTCGGTGTCGGTGGCGGGTGGGCCGGGGGAGGTGCTGCGCGAGCCGGTGCCCGCGGTGGCGCTGGACTGCGACGGCGGCTGGCTGCTGCTGGACACCGGGATGAACACCGCGCTGATCAGGGACCCGGCGCTGCGGGCCCGGTTTCATCCCGACCCGGTGGAGCAGCCGGTGCTGCCCGGGCCGGGGGAGCCACTGCTGGCCGCGCTGGGCGCGGCCGGGCTGGGACTGGCCGACATCCGCGCGGTGGCCATCAGCCATCTGCACTACGACCACGCCGGGGGCCTGAAGCACTTCGCCGGGCGGGTGCCGGTGCATATCCAGCGGGCTGAGCTAGCCTATGGGTTGTCCAGCCCGCCGGGGCCGGAGGAGAACGGCATTTTCCGGGTCGATTTCGACGACCCGCGGATCGACTGGCAGCAGGCCGACGGCGACACCGAGATCGCGCCCGGGGTGACCGCGGTGGGCACCGCCGGGCACACCCCGGGGCACCAGAGCTTCATGGTCCGGCTGGCCGGGGGCGGCGGCTTCGTGTTCGCGTTCGATGCCGCCGACCTGACCGAGAACGTCGACCGGGAGGTGGCTGTCGGCGGCCTGATCGGGGCGTCCGCGGCGGACAGCGTCGCGCAGATCCGCAAGCTCAAGCGGATCGCCGCGGACCGGGGCTACCGGCTGGTGCCGGGCCACGACCCGGACGTGTGGCCCGCGCTGACCGCCGAACTGGCCGGGCCGTGAGGCCGGGCCACCGCTAACGCCAGGCTATTGCAGGACGCAGGGCCCTTGTTCAGCGGTGCCCGCAGCGGGAACGATGGAGCCAAAGGCGGCACGAGGCACATTGCTGGGGCGGGGCGCCTGGACGGGCAGCCTGCCTGCCCCAGCACTCGTGTGCCGGAGCGGGGGAGAGGTGACGGAGGAGACGCCGGAATCAGGGCGGTTCGGGGTAGGTTCCCGGATCGCCGGATACCGGCTGGACGAGGAGACCGGCCGTGGCGGCATGGCCGTGGTCTACCGTGCCTACGACACCCGGCTGGAGCGTCCCGTCGCGCTCAAGGTGCTGGCTCCCGAGCTGGCCCGGGATGCCGCGTTCCGGCAGCGGTTCATCAGGGAATCCCGGACCGCCGCGGCGGTGGACCACCCCAACATCATCCCGATCTTCGAAGCGGGCGAGGCCGGCGGGGTGCTGTTCATCGCGATGCGCTTCGTCTACGGCCGGGACGTGCAGTCGCTGATCAACACCGGGGGACCGCTGCCGGTCGTGCAGGCCTGCCACATCATCTCCCAGGTGGCCGCGGGACTCGAGGCGGCGCACGCGCACGGCCTGGTGCACCGGGACGTCAAGCCGGGCAACATCCTGCTGGACGGCGCGGCCAGCTTCCCCGGCCACGCCTACCTCTCTGACTTCGGGCTGAGCAAACGCGCCCTGTCCGACAGCGCGCTGACGTCAACCGGGCAGTTCCTCGGCACCGTGGACTACATCGCGCCGGAGCAGATCGAGGGCCGGGGCGTGGATGGCCGGACCGACGAGTACGCGCTGGCCTGCACGGCCTTCACCATGCTCACCGGCGCGCCGCCGTTCACCAGGGACGAGTCGGTCGCGGTGATGTGGGCGCAGATGTCCGCCCCGCCGCCGCCGCTGACCAGCCGCCGCCCGGACCTGCCTGCCGCGGTCGATGAGGTGATGGCCAAGGCGCTGGCCAAGGTGCCGCTGGAGCGGTACGCGACCTGCCCGCAGTTCGCGGACGCGCTGCGCCGGGCCTGCGGCCTGGAGCCCGGGGCCCGCGGACCGGGACCGGCGCCGGCCCAGGCGCCCGGGTGGGAGCCGGAGCAGCCCGCGGCGGCGGGCCCGGAACCGGCGCCGCATCCGGGCACGGTCGTGTCCGGGGCCCCTGCGCAGCCAAGTGCGGACGCGTACGGGACTCCACCGCATCCGGGCACGGAGGTGTCCGCGGCGCCGCCTCATCCGGGCATGGACGAGTACGGGGCGCCGCCGCATCCGGGTACGGACGCGTCCGCGGCGCCGCATCCGAGTACGGACGTGTCCGGAGCGCCGCTGGCCGGCCCGCACGAGCCAGACCGGCCAGCGGCGCCAGCCGCACCGTCCGGGCCGCCGGATGACGTGACCCCCCCGGGCGGCACTGGCTATCCGGACCAGCCGGACGCCGAGAAGTACCGCCCGCTGGACCAGGAGAACTACGAGACGCCGCCACGCGGTCAGGACTACCCGGCGCCGCCGGGGGGTCAGGACCACACCAGCGCGCCCGGCCCGGCGGAGTACCCAGCCGCCGGGTCCGGCCACGGCCAGCCGGGCCGGGACTACCCGCAGCCGTCGGACGACCCGGACTACGCCGGGCTGTGGCGGTCCGGGCCCAGCCACGACGAGCCGTTCGAGCCGCCGACCGAGGGTGTGCCGCCCGTGTCCCCGCCGGATGGGCCGCGCTGGCCCGGCCCGCCCCCACCAGGCGGGCCAGGGCATCCAGGCCCCGGGCGGCGGGCCAGGCGGCGGCGCTGGCAGACCGCGGCAGGCGCGGCCGTGGGCGCCGCGGCGGTGCTCGCGGTGGGCGCGTTCTTCCTGATCAGCAAGCCGGGCGGCGGGGCCAGCCAGAACACGGCGGAGTCGGTGCTGCAGGCACCGGGCTGCACCACCCAGGTGGCCAAGGCCGGGCAGCTCAAGCACCTGTCCCGGCACATGACCAAGACGGGCGGGCAGCCGTTCGACGTGGCCACGGTGCCCGGCTTCGCGTTCGTGTCGGTCATCAACGGGGTCGCGGTCATGAACACCTCGCAGTCGGTGCCCCAGCTGATGTGGACCGTGCCGATGAGCAAGTCGCAGGGTGAGGCGCTTACCCCGGACGGGCATTACCTGCTGGTCAGCTCGGGCAGCGGCCTGGCTGTGTTCCGGGTCAGCGACCTGGAGCACGGGGCGGCCGGCCCGGTCGGCACGCTGTCCAGCCCGGGCCAGAAGCACGCGGTCGAGGTGGCGGTCACCCCGGATGGCCATTATGCGCTGGTCACCTACCAGGACACCTCGAACGTGGGCGTGTTCAACCTGCACCGGGCGCTGCAGAACGGCTTCAGCCCGGCCGACCTGGTCGGGCTGATCCCGACCGGCCCGGAGCCGATCGGGGTGGCCATGTCCCCGCACGGCGACCTGGCCTACGTGACCAGCCAGCCACGCAAGCCCTCGGCGTCCGGGAGCGGCGTGGTCAACGTGATCGACATGACCAGGGCCAAGACCCATCCGGTGACCGCTGTGGTCAAGACGGTCAGCGCGGGCTGCAAGCCCAGCCGGGTGATCGTGTCCGCCGACGGGCAGCAACTGTGGGTCACCGCGGGCGGCTCCAACGCACTGCTCGGCTTCTCCGTGGCCAAGCTGCTCAGCGATCCCGGGCACGCGCTGCTGGCCCGGGTGCCGGTGGGGGCGCTGCCGCTTGGCCTGACGCTGGTCAACCACGGCACCCGGATCGTGGTGGCCGACTCCGACAAGAACCACCAGCCGGGCGCCGGCCCCAGCCTGGCCGTGGTCGATGTCGGCAAGGCCCTGGCGGGCCAGCACGCGCTGCTCGGCTACGTGCAGAGCGGGACGACCCCGCGCCAGTTCGCGATGGTCCAGGGCGGCAGCACGCTGCTGGTCACCAACACCAACTCGGGCCAGCTGGAGAGCCTGAACGCCGCCAAGCTGCCGTGATCAGCCCGCACTAGGCTGGTCGCCATGCCGACTGAGCAGAGTGTCCTGACCACCCCAGACGGCCGCTCACTGGAAGTGCTGACCGCGGGCCCGCCGGACGGGCTGCCGCTGCTGTTCCACAACGGCACTCCGGGCGGTCTGGTCGCGTTCGGGCCGATGACCGCCGCGGCCGCCGAGCGTGGGCTGCGCACCGTGATGTACGCCCGGCCTGGCTACGGTCAGTTAACGGCGCAGCCTGGGCGCAGCGTGGCGCGCACGGTGGCCGACGCGGCCACCGTGCTGGACCACCTCGGCGCGGAGCAGTTCGTCACGGCCGGCTGGTCCGGCGGCGGCCCGCACGCCCTGGCCTGCGCCGCGCTGCTGGCCGGACGCTGCCTGGCCGCCGCGTCACTGGCCGGGGTGGCGCCAGCCCAGGCGGCGGGCCTGGACTGGCTGGCCGGGATGGGACCGGAGAACATCGAGGAGTTCGGCGCGGCCGGGCAGGGCGAGGCCGCACTGACCGCGTACCTGACCGCCGAGGAGGACGCGCTCCGCCAGGTCACCCCCGGGCAGGTGGCCGACGAGCTGGGGGGCCTGGTCTCGGCCGAGGACCGCGACGTGGTCACCGCGGAGTTCGCCGATTACCTGGCCGCGTTGTTCCGCGCCGCGCTGAGCACCGGGATCGACGGCTGGCGCGACGATGATCTTGCGTTCGTCAGCGACTGGGGCTTCCCGGTGGAGCAGGCGGGCCAGGTGCCGGTGGCCGTCTGGCAGGGCACCGAGGACCGGATGGTGCCGCACCCGCACGGCGCCTGGCTGGCCAGGCACATCCCCGGCGCCCGGCCTCACCTGCTGCCGGGGGAAGGTCACCTGACCCTGGCCGTGCGCGGCTACGGCGCCGTGCTCGATGATCTGCTCGACCTGGCGGGCCGTCCGGCCGGCGCCGCCGCCCGGCCCGCCGGGGGCTGACGGCCCGCCCGGCCCGCCGGGGGCTGACGGCCCGCCCGGCCCGCCGGGGGCTGACGGCCCGCCCGGCCCGCGCTGGGCGGTTCTGGGGTTATCCCTGCGCGGGCACCCGGCAGGGACGGGCCGGCCGCCGCGGACGGCGTGCCGCCGCCCGGGCACCGGCACCCGGGCCGCCGCGTGCTGGCGGGCCAGGCTGAGCCCGGTGTCCGCGGGCCGCTCCGCGGCCACCGCGGCGACGTGCGCGCGCCGGGCCTTGGCCAGGTAGTGCGCCCGCGCCTCGGCATAGTCCGGGTGGGTTTCCGGCCGCCGGAACGTGAGCCACATCGGGATGCCGACGATGGCCGAGAACGCCAGCACCATGAGCGGGACAGTGAGCCAGACAAGGCCGGTCACCAGACGCCTCCTTCGGTCTCCCGTCGGCCGCGGTGGCCGCCGGTCACGCTGACTATCGTGCCGGGCGGCGTTCTCCACCGGGCCTGCCTGGCTTCTCAGCCAGTTCTGAATCCCGCCCTGAACCCGCCCCAAATCCCACCGTGGCCGAGGCTTGACGCTCCTAGGGGATAACGGCTATCTATTAGATAACCGTTAGGGAGGTCGCCGTGCTGGCCATGGGCAAGATCCATGCTGGTGCTCCGGCTGGCCGCCAGGGATCTGCGGCGGCACCCGGCCGAAGCGGTGCTGACGCTGCTCGCGATCAGTGCCGCCACCACGATCCTGACCCTGGGCCTGGTCCTGCACGGGGTGACCAGCCAGCCCTACCAGCAGACCCGGGCGGCCACCCACGGGCCGGACGAGGTCAGCTATATCTCCGTGGTACGGCGGCCCGGGCAAGCCGGCCGTCACCGGGAAGCGCCTGCGGTCGCTGGTCCAGGCTCAGGTCAGCCGGCTCCTACGCGCGCCCGGGGTCACCGGGCACAGCGGGCCCTACCCACTGGTGGGCGCGCTGGTCCGGGCGCATGGCCGGACCGCGGGCGCCGAAGCTGAGGGCCGCGGCGAGGCGCCGGCCGCCGTGGATCAGCCCAAGGTCACCCAGGGCAGCTGGGTGCGGCCGGGCGGCGTGGTCCTGGAGCGCACGTTCGCCGAGGCGCTCGGCGTGCAGGCCGGTGACCGGATCACGCTGAACGGCCGGCCGTTCCGGGTGGCCGGGATCGCGGTCACGGCCGCGTTCGCGCCTTACCCGAACCTGTGCCTGACCGGCGCCGGGGGCTGCTGGGCCGGCCCGGACGTGCCAGCGTCCGACATGGGCGTGCTCTGGCTCACCGAGCCGGACGCCCGCGGGCTGGCCACCGCGGCCAGCCCGCTGACCAGCTACGTCGAGAACCTGACCCTCCGGAACCCGGCCAGCGCCCAGGCGTTCGCCAGCCGGTACAGCGCTTCCGCCCCGTACTCGCCGTCGCTGGCCGCGTGGCCGGGCATCGCCGCCGCCGACGCCGCCACGGTGCAGGCCGAGGAGCAGGTGCTGAGCCCGGGTGCCTGGCTGGCCGGGCTGCTGGCGGTGGCCAGCGTGGCCGTGCTGACCGGCGGCCGGATGACCGAAGCGACCCGGCGGGTCGGCCTGCTCAAGGCGGTCGGCGCCACGCCGGGCCTGGTCACCGCCGCGCTGCTGGCCAAGAACCTGGCCGTGGCGCTGGCCGCGGCCGCGGCCGGGCTGGCGGCGGGCTGGCTGGCCGCGCCGCTGCTGACCAGCCCGGGTGCCGCGCTGGTCGGCACGCCGGGCCCGGCCGCGTTCTCTGGTACGACCGCCGGGCTGGTGATAGCCATGGCCCTGGCCGTCGCGCTGGCCTCGACGCTGCTTCCGGCCATCCGGGCCGCCCGGACCAGCACGGTCAGCGCGCTGGCCGACGCGGCCCGCCCGCCGCGCCGCCGGGCCGCGCTGATCTCGGTATCCGCCTGGCTGCCGGTGCCGCTGCTGCTCGGGCTGCGGCTGATCGGCCGCCGCCCCCGGCGCGCGCTGCTCACCCTGGCCAGCACCACGGTCACCGCGTCCGGTCTGGTCGCCGTGCTGGTCTTCCACGCCACCGCCAACCAGAGGATCGCCGGCGGCGGCAGTGGGCTGAATAACCCGGTCTATGACCGGGTCGAGCAGGTACTGCTGATCCTGACCATCGCGCTGGTCGCACTGGCCTGCCTCAACGCGGTGTTCACGGCATGGGCGACCGTGCTGGACACCCGGCGGCCCTCGGCCCTGGCCCGGTCGCTCGGCGCCACCCCGGAACAGATCAGCGCCGGGCTGTCGGCGGCGCAGCTGCTGCCCGCGCTGCCCGGCGCCCTGCTCGGCATCCCGCTGGGCGTCGTGCTGTTCAAGGCGGCCAGCGGCGGCGGGCTGACGGCCATCCCGCCGGCCTGGTGGCTGGCCGTGACGGTGCTCGGCGTCCTGGCCGGGCTGGCCGTGCTGACCAGCATCCCGGCCCGGATCGGCGCCCGGCGGCCGGTGACCGAAGTGCTGCAGGCCGAAGTGGCCTGAACCGTGCTGGCCTGAGCCACCGGGGTCAGGGGTGCAGCGTGAGGCCGCGGCACACCTTGTCCACCGCGTTGCGCGGGCCGTACACCGCGATCCCGGCCAGCCGCAGGTCCGCCGCGGGCACGTCCCGGACCACGGCCCGGTTGGCTTCGTCGAACCCGGTGCTGAACATGTCCTCGGTGTAGATCGCGGTGGCCATCTCCCGGCTCACCGCGCGCTCCCGCACCACGCCCAGGCTGGCCGGATCCCCGGCGTAGACCAGGACCGGCTGGCGGAACAGCTCCAGGTACCGGTGGCCCGACCCGTCCTCGTACGGCTTCCCGATCGTGTCACCGAACGCGGCCGCGATGCCGCTGGCCAGGAACGCGGTCACGTTGAGCTGCTGCCATACGGCCAGGTCGGCACGCACCACCATGGCGATCTTGGTTTCGAAACGCATCAGCCCAGCATCCCGGGCGGCTCGCCACCCGGTCTTGAACGGTGGTGCGCGGCGGCCGTCACCCGGGGCCGGCATACTGGACGAATGACCGCGCGGGCCGCCGCCGACTGGTCCAGGTACTGGCGTTCGGCAAATGAACCGCTGGAAGCGATGCATGCTCGCTTCCACGGGAACGTGTACCACCGGCACAGCCACGACACCTATTCGTTCGGGGTGACCGAATGGGGCGCGCAGTCGTTCACCTGCCGGCACGCGGCGCACACCAGCGCGTCCGGCATGGTGATGGCGTTCAACCCGGATGACCCGCATGACGGGCACGCGGCCACCGACGACGGCTTTAGCTACCGCATGATCCACATCGGGCCCGCGCTGGTGACCGACGTGCTGTCGGACATCACCGGCCGCCCGGCCGGGCGGCCGCTGTTCGCCCAGCCGGTGCTGCGGGATCCCGGGCTGGCCCGGGCCGTGCGCCGGCTGCATGCCGCGCTGACCGGGCAGGCCAGCCCGCTGGAGCGCGGCGAACGGCTGACCGCGGCCGTCGTGGCCGCGGCCCGGTTCGCCGCGCACTGCCCGCCGGGCCTGGCCGAGGCCGGCCCCGGCGGCTTTGCCGAAGACCGGACCGCCCGGCTGGTGCGGGACTATCTGGACGCGCACTACGCCGCGCCGGTGACCGGGGACGAGCTGGCGGCCGCCGCCGGTCGCAGCCGTTATGCCGCGTACCGGGCGTTCCGCGCCGCCTGGGGGCTGGCGCCCAGCGAATATCAGCGGCTGCTCCGGCTGCGGGCCGCGCGCCAGTGCCTGGCCAGCGGCATGGCGCCGGCCGACGCGGCCACCGCAGCCGGGTTCGCCGACCAGGCCCACCTCACCCGCTGGTTCCGCCGCTGCTACGGCATCACCCCGGCCGAGTTCCGCCGCGCCGCCGCCTGACCGCGGCAGCTGCGCCTGGTGCGCCTGCCGGTGCACCCGAGGCCGGTGCGACCAAGGCTCAGTTCGTGATCATGACTTGCTGTCGTGGGGACGCAACGCCACTGACTTAACGTCGCGGAGACGACGCTCTACCGCCGCTCAACCACACTGATGTTTCACTCATAGCCCTCAGCCAGCCGCTGGGACCACATCGGTGAAACTTTGGTGCACTCCCGACTGCAGCAAAGCTTCACCCACGCGCTGGACCGGGGCGGGCACCGCGCGACCAGGCCACCAGCCGCGCCCCGGACGGCGCCGACCCCGCGCCGGCGTGAACCGGCGCCAGCCACGAGCTGGCCTAAGTCAGCGGCGTTGCGCTGGGACGACAGCAAAGTCATGATCACGGGAATTGCGGGGGGCGGGAGGAGTTCTCGTTCACCCAGTTCACGATTTCTCCGGGCACGTCGCCGATCATCGACACGACCAGCGGCTGCATCGACGTGTAGTACCGGCGGGCCAGCCAGAGGTGGGTCTGCGGGTAGTCGATGTGCGGCCATACGGTCCAGTGGCGGTATCGGTGCTCGATCCCAGAGACGATGCGGCACTCGACCTCCGTCAGCATCGGATACAGCTGTCTTGACTTCCTCGTGGGTGTACGGCCGCTGGCTGCCTAACATGCCACCTATGCTTTCATCTATAACCACCTCTGTCCACCTCCTAAGAGCTAGTCACCCCAGAGAATCACCGCTGGTGAGGTGGTGCTTACGGTGAAGATGATGGCTCTTGACCTGGACTCTCCGGTTCCGCTGTGGCAGCAGCTAGCGGATATCCTGCGCGATGGGATCAGGTCGGGCGAGTACATCGGCCGGTTGCCATCGGCCAAGACGCTGGCCCAGGAGTACGAGGTTTCGCACAAGACTTCTGAGCGAGCTCTGCATCACCTGGTAGACGAAGGGCTGCTAGTGGCCGTGGTGGGGCGCGGGTTCTACATCAAGCGCTAACGGGGCCAGTGGCCGGTGACCGAGTCGAGGATGGCCGAGGCGTAATTGGCCGGCTCTTCCTGCGGATCCAGACGCCGTCGATAGTCCGGAAGCAGACCTGCGGCACCGTCCTCCAGGCTCGGGCCGTAGGCGCGGCTGGCCGGGGGACCCGGGCCGAGGGTGACCGCGGCGCTAGCCAGGGCCAGTGGCAGCGCGGCAGCCTCGGGCTCGGCCCGGGCGCCCGGCGCCCGGCACCTCGCGCGGGTGGAAGTTCCTGGTCACTTCCCGGCTGCGCGGGCGGGACCGAAGAAATCAATGAGCAGCTCGTTGACGCGCTCATGCTCGTCGTGGTGGACCCAGTGCGAGGCGTTGGGCAGCCGCTCGACGTGGTCGAGGTTGGGCACGTCCTCGTGCTCGGGTTCGGCCAGTTCGGGGCCGAGGTAGTGATCGCGTTCCCCCCAGATGACCAGGGTGGGCGCCTTGACCGGATGGATCTGCGCGGCGGCGCGCTTGGGCGGGGTCCGCACCGAGGACCGGTAGTAGTTGATCATCCCGGTTGACGCGCCCTCCTGTGACCACGCCTCGATGTAGCGGTCCATCTCCTCGGGCGTGTAGGCCGGGTGGGCGTCGCGCAGGAAGTGCCGGAAGAAATGCCAGTGGTTGGCATGCACGACGGTTTCCGGCGGGTCCGGAAGGTCGAAGAAGAAGAAATACCACGACTTGCGCAACTGGCGCGCGTGGTGCAGTCCCTGCGAGAGCTTCCGCGGGTGGGCCGCGTGAGGATGGCCAGCGGTGGACGACCTCGGGGTGATTCATCGCAAGTTGCCAGGCGATGCTGCGCCCAGTCGTGACCGGCCACCATCGCGGACCCGGCGCCTCGCTCGTGGATGAGGCCCTGGATATCGGCGGCGAGCAGGCCGACGTTGTAGGCCTTGACGCCGTCGGGCTTCGACGACAGGTTGTAGCCGCGCGTGTCGGGTGCGACGACGCGGAACCCTGCTGCCGCGAGCGGCTGGATCTGCTGCCGCCAGCCGTACCAGAACTCCGGGAAGCCGTGCAGCAGAACGACCAGCGGCCGTCCCTGGCTTCGACGTAGTGCAACGGCTGGTCGCCGATCTCGGCGTAGCCGTCACGAATTTCGGTGCTGGCCGGATCCTGGCTCGTGCTCATGGCCGCCTCCCTGGTGTCAGGGACGAGGCTACGGTGGTGACCGCTGGCTCACCCGAGGGTGACACCCTGGGGTGAGCCAGGGGATACCCCGTGGTTGCCCCGCCTGGACGCCGGTGAGCCGCAGGTGCCGGCGGGACGGCTGTCCTCGGGTAGCGCCGTCTGGAGCTGCCTGCGCGAGCTGATGCCGAGCTTGGCGAAGACCTTGCGCAGGTGCCACTCGACGGTGCGGGCGGACTGAGGAACAGCTGAGCGCCGATCTCGGGGTTGGTCCGGCCGTCGCCGCGCCAGCCGGGCGATGTAGGCCTCCTGCGCGGTGAGCATCGCTCGGGCCGCCGGCCGTGCGCTTGCGGACCGTCTCGCCGGTGGCCAGCAGCTCACGCCGGGCCCGCTCGGCGAAGGCCTCGATGCCCATGGCGGCGAGCATGTCGTGCGCGGTCCGCAGCTGCGCGCGGGCGTCCGCGCGCCGGTTCTCCCGGCGCAGCCACTCGCCGTAGAGCAGGTGGGCGCGGGCCGAGCTCGGGCCGGAGCCGGGTCCGGCCGAGCCGGTCGATCGCTTCCCGGTACAGGCCTCGGCGGCCTTGCCTGGCTGACACCAGCGCACGGCAGCGCGCCTCGATGCCCAGCCCGAAGTCGGTCCCGCCGGCCTGGGTGAATTCGGCCAGCCGGGCCAGGGCCTCGGCGGCGGCGTCCGGCGTCGCCCGCTGCGCACGGCCGCCTCGATCAGCTCGGGCAGCGCCCACATGGAGACGTACAGCGTCGAGCGTGTCCTGCGCTGGCCTGCGGGGCCGCGGCCAGCGCCTCCTCGTAACGGCCGAGGCCGTTGCAGAGGATGGCGGCCGTCCAGTGCGCGTAGGTCACCGCGATGCCCTGGCCCGCCGGCCGTGGCCTCGGCGATGGTGGCCTCGATCAGCGGGACGGCCTCGGCCTGGCTTGCCGCGCAGCGACGCGAGCATCATCGCGGTAAACGGGGCGGCGCGGCTCCCGGTCGCCTCGCAGACCGCATCGGCCTCGGCGATCAGGGCCGCGGCGGCCGGCGAAGTCGCCGCTCCACGCGACGGCCGTGCCCAGCGCGCCCAGCATGACCGGCAGCTGGTCGAGCGCGCCGGCCTCGCGGGCCAGCCGGACCTGCCGGACGAGCATCGCGCGCCAGGCGTCGTCGTCCCAGAGCGCACTGGCCGCGGCCTGGGCCAGCCAGCCCCACCGGAAGGCTCTCCGCCGCGGTGATGCCCGCCCCGATGAAGGCGCCGACGGCCTGCCGCAACGTCGGCGCCGCCGCGGCCGGGCCCGTCGGTGACCAGCAGCGCCAGGCCATCCAGGACCAGGTCGACCGGCCGCGGCGGTCCGGCGGGCGGGGGGAGGGCCCGGGCCGCGCGGGAGACCTCGAGCAGATCGCCGGCGCCGGCCAGGCGCCCGGCGAACAGCGCCGCCATCCACGCGGTCAGGTAGGTCTCGCGGGCCAGGCCGAGGTCGAGCGGCTCGAGCCGCTTGGCCGCCTTGAGCAGCAGCGGCGGGAGCGTCGCTGCCCAGGCCGGAGGCGAACACGATCTGCCCGCGCAGCAGGTCCACCCGGGCGCTCGGCCAGCTCGTCCAGCGGCCCGGCCTCCGCCATCGGCCAGCAGTCCGAGAGCCTGGCCGAACGCGCCGGCCTGCAGGCTGGCCTGGGCCGCCGCCAGCGCGCGCTCGGCGTGCCGGGCCGGATCGGCGGTCAGCGCGCACCGAGCGCTCCAGGAACGCGGCGGCCGCGGCCAGCCCGCCGCGGGCCTGGGCCCGGCCCGGCCGAGCGCTCCAGCTCCGCCGCGACCTCCTCATCCGGACCCGGCCGCGGCCTGGGCCCGGTGCCAGGCCCGGCGGTCCGGATCGGCCGTGCGGGTCGGTCACCTCGGCCAGCGCCGCGTGCAAGTGCCTGCCGGTCGGGCGAGCGTCGCCGACCGGTAGGCCGCCGAGCGGACCAGCGGATGCCGGAACCGCACCCGCGCGCCGAACTCGACCAGCCCGGCCTCGACGGCCGGTGCCGTCGCCTGGAACGGTGATGCCCAGCCGCCCGGCCGCCCGCCAGACCAGCGACCGGGTCGCCGGACGGATCGGCCGCCGCCAGCAGCAGCAGCCGCCGGGTCTGGTCCGGCAGGGCGTCCAGCTGCCGCCGGAAGCTGTCCTCGATCCGGCCCGGTCAGCGGCGCCGCGCCGGGCAGCCCGAACCCGCCGGCCAGCTCGGCCGGGCGTCAGCCCGCGCGGCAGCTCCAGCAGCGCCAGCGGGTTCCCGCGGGTCTCGGCCACGATCAGGTCCCGCGACCCGCTCATCCAGCGGCCCGGCCAGCGCCGAGCGCCAGCAGCGCCCGCGCGTCGCCGTCGCTCAGCCCGGTAATTTCCAGCTCGGGCAGCCCGGCCAGCTCGGCGCCCGGCATCGCGGGCCGCGAACACGAGGCCGACCGGGTCGGCGCCCAGCCGGCGGGCGACGAACCCCAGCGCCTGCGCCGAGGCCTGGTCCAGCCACTGCTCGTCATCGATCACGCAGATCAGCGGGTGGTCCCCGGCCACTTCCGACAGCAGGCTCAGCACGGCCAGCCCGACCAGGAACCGGTCCGGCGGCGGCCCGGCGCCGACGGCCGAACGCGGTCCGCAGCGCATCATGCTGCGGCACCGGCAGCCGGCCGAGCTGATCCAGCATCGGCGCGCACAGCTGATGCAGCCCGGCGAAGGCCAGCTCCATCTCCGACTGCACGCCCACCGCGCGTACCGCGGTGCACCCGGCATCCGATGCCTGCCCGGCCAGGTACTCCAGCAGCACGGTCTTGCCGACACCCGGATCGCCGCGCACCACCAGCGCCTGGCTGTTACCAGACCGGACCGCATCGACGAGCCGGCCGAGCGCGCTGCACTCGGCCCGCCGGTCCGTTAGCCCCGTCGCGCGGCCCCGCCGCGCGAAATCCGCGGTCACCGGCTCGGAACCAGGCGGCGTCCCCGGTTGCCTGGCGGCGCGTAGTCGCACACCCGGCCTCCCCCCGCTGGTCTGGCCCACCGGCCTGGGACAGGTCAAAACCTGGCTACCACGAGCACCCGTGCCGCCCCGACGGCCTGGACCGAACGCAACGCCCAGGCACATGCCGGGCTCATGGCCACTAGGACCGGCGCCGAAGCGGGCCCATCGCCCTGATCGGAGCGTAACCCGCAGGCAATGAACCGGGCAATCCCCGGCAAAAGGAGGATGGAAGATAGCTCAACCGGTGCCGTTGAAGCTGCCGATGGGCATGATCGGCTCGCGGCTGGCCAGCTGGAACGGGACAGCGCTCTCCGTGCCGACGCGAGCACCGCCGCGGGTTCGCCTGACTGCGCTGGCGGTCACCCCAGCCCCGGGGCGAGCCGGTCCCCGGCAACGTGACGATGGCTTCAGTGCGAATCTAGTAGCACCAGAGTCATGATCACGGGAATTTCGGAGGGCGGGAGGAGTACGTCCGCAGCTTGGTAATGGCGCTGGACACCGTAGTGCGGCCAGCACAAGCCGCCCGGCCCGCGGATGCCATCCTCAGCACCCGCAGCACCGGGAACCGGCTGGGCCACGCGCTGGTCCCGCCGAGCAGCTGCCCGGCGTGCCGCTGGGCAGCCACCCGGCGCAGCCGCAGTTTCCGCCCACGCCTAACAAACCGGACCGGTCCCGGCCTGGCCGCCGGTGCGCGGCGGCCAGACCGCCGACGAAAGCCCCCGGGGGGCAGCCGTCGCCGAACCCGCGGCCCGGGCCGCCCAGCGACACGACCGTCGGACGGCCGTATTGGTGAGCGCCCAAGCCAGCCGGCTGCCCGCGCGTGCGGAACTACCGGCGTCCCGGGTTGACTAGCGCGTGAGGGAGGACGCGGGGCGTCCTACCTTAGAGCGGACGAACGTTCTCCGCCTGCGGTCCCTTTTGCCCCTGGGTCGTGTCGAATTCGACCTTCTGGTTCTCATCCAGCGACCTGTAGCCGGTAGTCGCGATCGCGGAGAAGTGGACGAACACGTCCGCCGTCCCGTCATCGGGGGCGATGAAACCAAAGCCCTTATCGGCGTTGAACCACTTCACGGTGCCTGTTGCCATCAGTTCTAATCCCTTATCCATGGTCACGACGCGACCTCGCCGCGCCGGCCGTAAGCATACCGGCCCTGGCGCTCGACTGGAGCCCCCCTTTGGGGTCTGTGCGAATTTGCTGGATCGGAACGCCTGGTTAGGACCTGGATGGCCGGGTCAGGTTGTAGACGATTTCGCCGCCGACCGTCTGCCTTTCGAAGTGGGAGGTTACCCAGGTGGTGATGGCTTCAGCGTCGGCGGCGCCGCCGCCGAACGTGTTGCTGTTGGCGCTGATGAAGTAGTGGATCTCGTGCGCGGCCACCATCTTCTTGAACTCGGCCAGGCCGGGCGTGGCGTCGGTGCCGTTGAACCCGCCGATGGCCATGATCGGCTCGCGGCTGGCCAGCTGGAACGGGGCCGCGCTCTCCGCGCCGACGGTGGCCGCGGCCCACCGGTAGCCGGTGGCCCCGCTGGTCAGCAGCTTGGTGATGGCGCTGGACACCTGGGTGTTGCCGGCCAGGCCACCCGGCCCGCCCGCGCCGCCACGGCCCCCGGCACCGCTACCCGGGAAGGGGCCCGTTGCGCGGCCGGTCCCGCTGGGGAACTGCCCGGTGGCCCCGGCCGGCGAGCGTCCCGGGGTCCCACCGGGCCGCATCCCGGCCGGAGCACCGGTACCAGCCTGCCCGCTCGTGCCGCCAGTGCCGGCCTGTCCGCCCGGTGCGCCGAAACCGGCCCCGGTGCGGCCGCCGCCGAACCCGCGGCCGGGGCCGCCGAATCCGCCGCCGGGGCCGCCGAACGACGCGACCGACGGGCCGGCCGACGGCAGCGCGCCGGTGTGCGCGGTCGCGGCCGTGTCCAGGCTGTAGGCCAGCGGCCCAGCCAGGCTGCTGAGCAGCGTCAGCGGGAGGACGGCAGCCAGCACAGCCCGGGCCGGGCCGCCCACCCAGTGCTCGGCGATCAGCACCGCGGTGGCGGCCACCCCGCACGCCACCACCAGCACCCGCAGCCAGGGCAGCCACGAAGCGGACCGGTCGAGCAGCGAGTAGGCCCACCAGGCGGTGACCAGCACCGTCGCGGCCAGGGCCAGCCGCACGCTGAGCGTGGCCCGTGCCCGCCAGGCGGTCACCGCGCCCAGGCCGGCCAGCGCGGCGATGGCGGGCGCCAGCGCCACCGTGTAGTACGGGTGGATGATGCCGTTCATGTAGCTGAACACCAGGCCGGTCACCAGCAGCCAGCCGCCCCAGAGCAGCGCGGCGGCGCGCAGCCGGTCGGTCCGCGGCCGCCGCCAGGTCAGCCAGAGCAGGCCGGCCAGCGAGATCAGCGCCGCGGGCAGCAGCCAGCTGATCTGGCCGCCCATGTCCGCGGCGAACAGCCGGGTCAGGCCGGCCGCCCCGCTGAACGCGGCGCTGCCGCCGTGCCCGGCGCCCGGGCCGACCGAACCGGTCTCGTTGCCGTCCAGCCGGCCCAGCCCGTTGTAGCCCAGCGCCAGCTGCAGGACGCTGTTGTTGGTCGATCCGCCCACGTAGGGCCGGTCCGCGGCCGGGGTGAGCATGACGATGGCCACCCACCAGCCGGCCGCCAGCAACAGCGCCGTGCCGCCGGCCAGCAGCTGCGCGCACCGGCGGAGCAGCCGGGGCGGCCCGGCCACCAGGTAGACCAGCGCGAACCCGGGCAGCACCAGGAATGCCTGCAGCATCTTGGCCAGGAAGCCGAAGCCGAGCAGCGCGCCGGCCAGCACCAGCCACCGGGTCCGGCCGGACTCGATGGCCCGGACCATGGCGTACCCGGCCGCCGTCATCAGCAGCACCAGCAGCGCATCCGGGTTGTTGAAGCGGAACATCAGCGTGGCCACCGGCGTACAGGCCAGCGCGGCCGCGGCGATCAGCCCGGCGGCCGGCCCGGCCCACCGGCGCACCGCCGCGTACAGGATGCCCACCGCGGCGACACCCTCGGCGGCCTGCGGCAGCAGCACGCTCCACGAGTTCAGCCCGAACACCCGCACGGACAGCTCCATCACCCACAGCGCGGCCGGCGTCTTGTCCACGGTGATGAAGTTCGAGCTGTCGAACGAGCCGAAGAAGAACGCTTTCCAGCTGGTCGCGCCGGCCTGGACGGCGGCCGAGTAGAAGTCGTTGGCCCAGCCGTTGCGGCTCAGCCCGGCGGTGTACAGGATCGCGGTCAGCAGCAGCACGCCGAGCAGGCCGGGCCGGGCCCACCACGGATCATGCGCCGGGCCGCGCAGCAGCCGGGGCAGCCGGCCGCGGCCCGGCTGCGCGGGCCGCGCAGGAAAACGGCGCGCGCCAGTGACGGTAGTACTCATCGCGATACGTTCCTTCCGGCTGAGCTGCCAAGCACCTTTTGCCGAACGCCCCTGCCGGGCTAGTCGGCGCCGCCCCGGCCCAGCTTGCTGGGGGATTGGGCCGCCACGGCCAGTGGCGATCGCCCCGGCCCGGTCTGCTGGGGCCGGTAAGGCGCCACGGCCAGTGGCGATCGCCCCGGCCCGGTCTGCTCGGGCCGGTGAGCCGCCACGGCCAGTGGCGATCCACCCGGCCCGGTCTGCTCGGGCCAGTGAGCCGCCACGGCCAGTGGCGATCCACCCGGCCCGGTTGCTGGGGCCAGTGAGCCGCCGGGAGGCGGAAAGGTACTGCAGGGGTTGGTACACCCCCAACCGTGGCCGGCCCGGCTGGGCCGGGTCTGTGGCCGGTCTCTGCCAGGGCTATGAACGCGGGTGCGCGGCTAGTTCCCGGGCGCCGAGCCGGGGGAGGGTGATGGTGAAGCGGGTGGTGCCGGGTTGGGAGTGGAGGTGGACGGTTCCGCCGTGGGCGGTGGTGACGGCGTCAACGATGGCCAGGCCGAGGCCGGTGGAGGCGGGCTGGCCTTCTTGGCGGGTGCGGGCGGTGTCGCCGCGGACGAATCGTTCGAACAGGGTGGGCTGCAGGTCGGGTGGGATGCCGGGGCCGTTGTCGGTGACTGACAGCTGGACCGTGCCGGGCCCGCCTGGGCTGGCTGGGCCGCCCAGGCCGCCTGTGCCGCTGCTGCCCGCCCGGCCGGGCCCGCCGGGGCCGCCGGGGCCGGGCCTGGGCCGTCGGGGCGGTGGGGTGGTGGTGAGGGTGACGGTGACGGTGGTGCCGGGTGGGGTGTGTTTGGCGGCGTTGCTCATCAGGTTGGCCAGGACCTGGTGCAGGCGGTGTTCGTCGCCGCGGACCTGGACTGGTTCGTCGGGCAGTTCCAGGAGCCAGCGGTGGGTGGGGGCGGCGACGCGGGCGTCGCTGGTGGCGTCGATGGCCAGCCGGGTCAGGTCAACTGGTTCCTGGGCCAGCGGCCGGCCGGCGTCGAGCTGGGCGAGCAGCAGCAGCTCGTCGACCAGGACGCTCATCCGTGATGATTCGGCTTCGACGCGGCGCAGCGCGTGCTCGATGTCGGGTGGGACGGGGCCGGGGTGGCGCAGTGCGAGTTCGGCGTAGCCGCGGATGGCGGCCAGCGGGGTGCGCAGTTCGTGGCTGGCGTCGGCGGCGAAGCGGCGCAGCCGGGCTTCGGAGGAGGCCCGGCGGGCCAGCGCGGCCTCCACGTGGCCCAGCATCCGGTTGAACGCCGCGCCGACCTGGCCGACCTCGGTCCGCGGGTTGGCGTCGGGCACCCGGTCAGGCAGCGTGACCTGGCCACTGGCCAGCGGCAGCTGGGTCACCCGGGTCGCCGTCGCCGCCACCCGCCGCAACGGCCCCAGCGACAGCCGCACAAACCCCGTCCCCAGCAACCCCGTCAACACCAACGCCGCCGAGAACGCGGCCACCTCGGCGATTTCCACCCGGCGCAGGGTGGCCTCCATCGCGGCCAGCGGGAGGCCGGTGATCAGCACGTCGTGGTCCCGGCCGGGGACCGCGGTGACCCGGTAGTCGCCGCCGATCGAGTCCAGGTCCAGGGTGTAGAACTCGCCGTCCGGCGGCAGCGCGACCAGCTTGGCCTGGTCCGATGCGGACAGGTGCGGACGTTCCGTTGATGATGCCCTGGTTGGTGACCTTGCCGTCCTTGACCCGGGCGCCGAACGTGCCCGGGCCGAGCCCGGGGGTCTTGTTGCAGTTGCTGGACGGCGAGCCCGGTGGCAGCGGGGCTCGTGGTCCTCCTGGCCTTCCATGCACGAGGCGTACCGGCCGCCGGCCGCCTGGAGCTGCAGGTCGAGCTGGTTGAGCAGGGTGTGGCTGAGCACCAGGTAGGTGACCAGGCCGACGCCGGCGCAGGCCAGCGCGAGCAGGGCCAGCAGGCCGGCGATGAGCCGGCCGCGGAGCGTGCGGGCGGCCAGCCAGCGGCGCATCGAGCCGGGGCGCAGCGGCACGCTCGGCCGCCGGTGACACTGGCCCGCTGCGGCGTGCTCCCGCGCCGCGCGGGTGCGGCGCCGGGGCTGCTCATGAGGCTGGCCTTAGCTCGCGGGTTTGAGGACGTAACCGACGCCGCGGACGGTGTGGATCAGCGGCTCGCGGCCCGCGTCGATCTTCTTGCGCAAATAGCTGATGTACAGCTCGACCACGTGGGCCTGGCCGCCGAAGTCGTAGTTCCACACCCGGTCCAGGATCTGCGCCTTGGACAGCACCCGGCGCGGGTTGCGCATCAGGAAGCGCAGCAGCTCGAACTCGGTCGCGGTCAGGTCGATCAGATCATCCCCCCGGCGGACCTCGCGGGCGTCCTCATCCATGGACAGGTCGCCCACCACCAGCTGGGTCTCGCCGCGGGAACGGGCCAGCCCGGCCCGGCGGAGCAGGCCGCGCAGCCGGGCCAGCACCTCCTCCAGGCTGAACGGCTTGGTCACGTAGTCGTCGCCGCCGGCGGTGATCCCGGCCACCCGGTCATCGACCGCGTCCTTGGCCGTCAGGAACAGCACGCATACGTTGGGGGCTTCCTGCCGGACCCGGCGGAGCACTTCCAGCCCGTCGAAGTCGGGCAGCATAATGTCCAGCACGATGGCGTCGGGGCGGAACTCGCGGGCCGTGCGCACCGCGGACGCGCCATCACCGGCGGTCTGGATCTCCCAGCCTTCATAGCGCAGCACGCTGGCCAGCAGCTCGGCCAGGCTGGGCTCATCGTCGACGACCAGCACCCGGATCGGGCTGCCGTCCAGCCGTTTGATCGGCGCAGCCTGCGCCGACGACGCCGGCTGCGCTGTCTGCGTCTCACTCATCATCGTTCCAGTATGCGAGCTGAGGTTACAGAGAGTTTCTACGCATCCTCTGAATTTCCGCTGAGCGGCAGCGTGATGGTGAAGCGGGTGGTGCCGGGTTGGGAGTGGAGGTGGACGGTTCCGCCGTGGGCGGTGGTGACGGCGTCAACGATGGCCA
This sequence comes from uncultured Actinomycetes bacterium, assembly GCA_963747705.1. Lineage (GTDB taxonomy): Bacteria > Actinomycetota > Actinomycetes > Streptosporangiales > Streptosporangiaceae > RYN-230. The sequence goes on from CAVVGF010000015.1 coordinate 122,816, forward strand.
GGCCGAGGCCGGTGGAGGCGGGCTGGCCTTCTTGGCGGGTGCGGGCGGTGTCGCCGCGGACGAATCGTTCGAACAGGGTGGGCTGCAGGTCGGGTGGGATGCCGGGGCCGTCGTCGGTGACTGACAGCTGGACCCGGCCGGGCCCGCCTGGGCTGGCTGGCCCGCCCAGGCCGCCTGTGCCGCTGCTGCCCGCCCGGCCCCCGGGCCCGCCGGGGCCGCCGGGCGGGCCTGGGCCGTCTGGTGCGGCGGTGGGGGTGGTGGTGAGGGTGACGGTGACGGTGGTGCCGGGTGGGGTGTGTTTGGCGGCGTTGCTCATCAGGTTGGCCAGGACCTGGTGCAGGCGGTGTTCGTCGCCGCGGACCTGGACTGGTTCGTCGGGCAGTTCCAGGAGCCAGCGGTGGGTGGGGGCGGCGACGCGGGCGTCGCTGGTGGCGTCGATGGCCAGCCGGGTCAGGTCAACTGGTTCCTGGGCCAGCGGCAGGCCGGCGTCGAGCTGGGCGAGCAGCAGCAGCTCGTTAACCAGGACGCTCATCCGTGATGATTCGGCTTCGACGCGGCGCAGCGCGTGCTCGATGTCGGGTGGGACGGGGCCGGGGTGGCGCAGTGCGAGTTCGGCGTAGCCGCGGATGGCGGCCAGCGGGGTGCGCAGTTCGTGGCTGGCGTCGGCGGCGAAGCGGCGCAGCCGGGCTTCGGAGGAGGCCCGGCGGGCCAGCGCGGCCTCCACGTGGCCCAGCATCCGGTTGAACGCCGCGCCGACCTGGCCGACCTCGGTCCGCGGGTTGGCGTCGGGCACCCGGTCAGGCAGCGTGACCTGGCCACTGGCCAGCGGCAGCTGGGTCACCCGGGTCGCCGTCGCCGCCACCCGCCGCAACGGCCCCAGCGACAGCCGCACAAACCCCGTCCCCAGCAACCCCGTCAACACCAACGCCGCCGAGAAGACGATGATCTCGGTCAGCTCGACGTCCCGCAGGGTGGACTGGAGCGGGGCCAGCGGCAGCCCGGTGACCAGCTTGGTGCCGTCCTGCCCGGGCCGGGCCATCAGCTGGTACGGGCCGAGCCGGCTGAGCGAGACCGTGGCCGGGGCGCCGGAGGTGCGCAGCGACATCAGGGCGGTCCGGTCGGCCCGGGTCAGCTCGCAGTCGCTGCCGGTCACGGTCGGGTTGTGGAACATGCTGCCGCCGATCGACGCGCTGAACGTCTTCGGGCCCTGCTCCTGGCCGCACATCTGCGGCCCGCCGGCCAGGTTGTCGTTGTCGTGGTCGCTGTCCTGCCCGTGCTGGCTGTCCGCGGGCGGGTCGCTGTCGCCCGGGCCGGTTTCCAGGCACTTGCCGTACCGCATGCTGACCGCGCTGAGCTGCTGGTCCAGCTGGCTCATCAGCGCCTTGTGCAAAGCTACATATGTAGTCAGGCCGACGGCGGCGCAGGCCACCGCGAGCAGCGCGAGCAGGCCGGCGATGAGCCGGCCGCGCAGCGTGCGCGGGCCCAGCCGGCCGGGCCGTGGCGCGGCCCGCCGCGCCGGTGCGGCGTCCGGGGTACTCATGGGACTGGCCTTAACGTGCGGATGGGGGGACGTGGCCGGCCCCGCGGCGGGGGAGGGCAGGCCGGTGGCTCATTGTACGGTCTGGCCCGCTGGTCAGCGGGCCGGTAGCAGCTTGAGGGCCAGCACCGGGCAGTCGGTGACGGCCCGGCGGACGTGCCGGTCCAGGGACCCGGGCACCGGCCCGCCGGCCACGATCGGGTAGCCCCACTCGTCCAGCGTGATCAGCTCGGGCAGCAGTTCCGCGCACAGCCCGTGGCCGGAGCAGACGGTCGGGTCGACGCGCAGCTGGTTCTTCATCGTGATCAGCTCCAGTCCGCCGCGCTGAGCGCGGTGCCGGCCGGCAGCGGCAGGAACGGCCGCCGGGCCGGGTCCACACAGCGTCCCTGGCCGTGCAGGGTGATCTCGTCGCGGAACACGTGCAGGGCGCTGCGGATGAACCGGACGGTGCCGTCCGGGTGGTGGCAGGCGCCGCGGCCCTGCACCAGGCCGGCCCAGCGGATCATGTCGGTCACCGCGCGCGGGTCCGGACGCGGGCTGGCGATCTCGGCCATGGCGGCCGCGATCCGCGGCAGGCCGTTGAAGCACGGCCCGCACTGGCCCGCTGATTCCAGCGCCAGATAGCGGGCCACCCGGGCCGCCTCGGCGATGCCGCAGCGGTCGGCCGGCAGCGCGGCCAGCACGCCGGCCCCCACGAAAGCGCCGGCCGGCCGCAGGTCCGCGTTGCTCAGCGTCATCCGCGCCGCGTCCGCGGCCGGCAGCCAGGCGCCGTGGTACCCGCCGCTGAGCACGGCCTGGGTGTGCCCATCCAGGGTGAGCAGGCTGCGCAGCGGGGTGCCGAGCTCAGTTTCCACCACGTCCCGGCGGCCATCGGCCTGGTGCAGCGTGCACAGCATGCTGCCCGGCTCGCCATCCGTGCCGGCCGCGCGGAACCAGTCCGGCCCGAACCGCGCGACCAGCGCCAGGTGGGCCAGCGTCTCCACGTTGTGCACCAGGGTGGGGCGGCCGGCCACGCCGCGCTCGAACACCATCGGCGGCTTGAACCGCGGCATGGCGGGCCCGCCATTCACCCGGCTGGCCAGGGCCGACTCTTCCCCGGCCAGGAAGCGGTGCGGGGCTTCGAAGATCTCCACGCCGGCGCGGTCCACCCCGGCCGCGGCGCGCTCGGCGATCGCGGCGCGCAAGTTCTCCAGCAGCCGCGGGTGGCGGTTCAGGTACAGGCCGACCGCATCGGAGCCGACGGCCTCGGCCGCGAGCTGCAGGCCGTCCAGGACCAGGTGCGGTGAGATCCACAGCAGCGACTTGTCCTTCTCGCTGGCGGGCTCGCTTTCGGCGCCGTTGCCGATGACTACCGGCTGGGTGCGGGCCTCGGCGACCGCGGCCAGCTTGCGGTGCACCGGGAAGGCGGCCCCGCCCCGGCCGGTGAGGCCCGCGGCCTGCAGTGCCGGGATCAGCCGCCCGGCCTGGCCGGTGTAGGGCGGCCGGCCCAGGCGGTCCAGATGGGTCCGCAGGTTGACCGGCACCGCCCCCTGGGCTGGCAGCAGCCGGGGCAGCCCGGCCCCCGCGCCGCCGCCCGGCTGGGTCAGCGGCTGGCCGGGCCGGCCAGGGTGCGGCACGGTGGTGCCAAACGTCATCGCAGGTCGGCTTTCGTGAGTCGGTCAGTGGATGTTCTCGCGCGGCCCGCGGCGGGCTGGGGCACGCACGCTGCGCGGTGACATCATGTCGAGGGTGGCGGCGGCGCGTTCTTCGCGCGGCACCTCCCGGCCAGCCTGGGAGATTCGCCAGATGATCGCCGCGGCCACCGCGGCGATGCACCCGATCACCAGGTAGAGCAGCACGCCACGGTGCATGTCGGTGCTGCTGGTCAGGCTGTGCAGCACCGCGCTGCCCCAGGCCAGGTAGGCGAACCAGTGCAGGCCGCGCCAGAGGCGGCGGTTCAGCCGGGCCCGGACCAGGCTGGTCAGGATCAGCGCCAGCACCAGGTCGAGCGAGATCGCGCCCACGCCGAGCCAGAGCGGCTTGTACGGCGAGGTGAACGGGATGACGATCGCGACCAGCCCGATGGTGACGTAGCGGTCCAGCACCGCGGTCAGCACGTGCACCGCGACGAACGCCACGGCCAGCAGGGACAGGTTGCGGTGCAGCCCGGTGACCACGAACCGGGGCAGTCCGGGCAGCCGCCCCTGCCGGTTCACCAGCACACCGAGCAGCGTCACCCCGGTGAGCAGCAGCAGGCTCACCACACCGGTGGCCCGGCTGGCGTACCAGAGCGCCGTGCTCTGCGTGATTCCGCTCATCGCTGTCCTTCTAGCCGTCCTGTTGTCCGATGCTAAGCATTTACGGCCCGGTGCAGCCGGTGCTATGGCATGTCTCTCAATTCCCTCTGAACGCCGGCCTGCCCCCGGTCGGCCCCGGCAGACCAGGCAATACACCCGTTCCGGTATACATAGGGCACCTATACATACGGACTGCGTACGGCGCGCCGTATCCCGGCGCGCCCCCCGGAGGAGACCGCATGCCCGAGCCGGCCAGCAAGCCGGCGCCCGGGCAGCCGCCCACGAAGGCAGCACCAGCGCGGCGGCTGGGCGGCATCCTGGTGGACATCGGCCCGCTGCGGCGGCACCGGGACTTCCGCCGGCTGTGGGCCGGGCAGCTGGTATCCCAGCTGGGCAGCCAGCTCACCATCGTGGCCGTGTCCTACCAGACCTACCGGCTGACCGGCTCGACGGCCATGGTCGGGCTGGTCAGCCTGGGCCAGCTGATCCCGCTGCTGGCCGGGTCGCTGCTCGGCGGGCCGCTGGTGGATGCCTGGGACCGCCGCCGGGTCCTGCTGTTCACCCAGCTCATGCTGGCCGTTGGGTCGGCCGGGCTGGCGGCCAACGCGCTGGCCGGCCAGCCCCGGCTGTGGCCGGTGTTCGCCTGCACGGCCGAGGCGGCGGCGTTCCAGGGCCTGGACTGGTCCGCGCGGCGCGCCTCGCTGCGGCGGCTGGTCCCGCCGCCGGACGTGCCCGCGGCGGTGTCGGTGCAGTCGGCCGCGCTCCAGCTGACCACGGTGCTCGGCCCGGCGTCGGCCGGGCTGCTCATCGCGCACGCGGGCTTCGGCCTGGTGTACGGGCTGGACGTGGCGTCGTTCGCGGTGGCGTTCGGCTCCGTGCTGCTGCTGCCGCGGCTGCCACCGGAACACGGCGGCCAGCCGCCCAGCCTGGCCTCGCTCATCGGCGGCGTGCGCTACCTGCGCTCCAGCCAGCCGCTGGCCGGGGTGTTCCTGATCGACCTGGGCGCCATGGTGTTCGGCCTGCCGCGGGCGCTGTTCCCGGCGCTGGCCACCACGGTGTTCGGCGGGGGCGCCGCGACCGTCGGCTACCTGAACGCGGCCCCGGGCGCCGGGGCGCTGCTCGGCTCGGTGCTCACCGGCCGGGTCGGCCGGGTGCACGCCGTCGGCCGGGCAGTGGTCATCTGCGTCACCGCGTGGGGCCTGGCCATCACCGGCTTCGGCCTGGTCCGCTGGCTGCCCGCGGCGCTGGTGCTGCTGGCCGCGGCGGGCGCGGCCGACGTCATCTCGTCGGTATTCCGGATTGTGATCGTGCAGCAGGTGACCCCGGACCAGATGCAGGGCCGGGTGAACAGCCTGATCTACGCGGGCATCCAGGGCGGCCCGCGCCTCGGCGACGCCGAGGCGGGCGCGGCCGCGGCCATCGGCGGGCCGTCGTTCGCGGCCTGGTCGGGTGGGCTGCTCAGCGTGGCCACCGGCGTGGTGACGTGCTGGCTGCTGCCCGGGATCTGGCGGTACGACTCGCGGGCCACGGTGGCACCGCTGGTGACCGGGGACCCGGCCGAGCAGGCCGGCTGACTCCGGTGCGGGGTCAGGAGCCGCCGGACGTGCCGTGCGACGGTGAGCTGCTGGGCACCGGCGCCGGTGCGCTGGTGGGCGGGGCCGGTGCGCTGCTGGGCGCGGACGCCGCACTGGCTGAGCCGGCCGCGGCGCCATCGTGCCGGGCGTGGTGGTGCCGGTGCCGCCGGGCATGCTTGGTGCGGGCCGCCCCGGACGTGCCCGCGGCGGCGGATGCGGCCGGGCTGCTGGCGGCGGCCGGGGCCGGGGTTGGCGTGCTGGCGGGCTGCGCGCTCACGTGGGTCGCGCCGGGCAGGATGAACGCCACCGCGCCCGCGGTGGCCACGCCACCAGCGCCGACGGTGGCGGTCACCGCCCGCAGCCGGCCCTGGCTGCGGTTGCGCCGGGCCACGGCCGCGCGCAGGCCAGGCGGGTGGTGCTGGTCCATGCAGATTCCTGGGGCTATTCGGTGGGCCATCCGGCAACGGTCTGCACGTTACCGGCCGCATCCACCAGCCGGGCGGGCAAACCCAGATTTACCAGCCAGTCCACGGCCCGCTGGCCCCTGATGATGGCGGCGGTGCTGGCCATGTTGGCGTCGGCGCAACTGGCCGCGGCCACCGACACGGTGCGCCAGTACACCGGCGCGGGCAGCCCGGTGCGCGGATCGAGGATGTGGTGCAGCGCCGCGCCGCCGCGCCGCCAGCGCCGGGCGGTGGTGCTCGACGTGGCCAGCCCGCCTTCCCGGATGGCCACCACGGCCGACGGCCCGTCCGGCTGGTCTTCCGGCCGCCCGGTGACGTCCTGCACCCGGATCCGCCAGCCGCCGTCCGGCGGCGGGCCGGCCACCGCGATATCCCCGCCCAGGCCGACCAGCACCCCGCAGCCCAGCTCGGCGGCGAGCCGCGCGGCCGAGCGGTCCGCGGCCCAGGCCTTGGCCGTGGCCCCGAGGTCCAGGCTGACCCCGGGCGGCAGGGTGAGCAGCCGGTGCGGCTCGTCCAGGCTCACCTGGCGCCAGCCGGGTGCGGCGCGAACCGTCAGCCTCACCGCCGGGCCATCGGCCGGTACCTGGGCGAAGTCCCGGTCGTAGCCGATGAGCGCGAGGGCGTCGCCGATGGTGGGATCCACGTCCCCGCCGGTCAGCTCCGCGGCGCGGAGCGCGACCGCGACCGCCTCGGCCAGCAGCGGGCTGAGCGGGACCGGCCCGGGCGGCCGCGCATGGTCGAGGCGCATCAGCTCGGAGTCGGGGCGGAAGCGGCTGCACGCGGCGTCCACCGCGGCGAGGTCGGCCGTCAGCAGGCGGCGGCCCGCGGTCAGCTGGGCCGGGTCGGTGACCAGCAGCCAGACCTGGGTGCCCAGGGCCGTCCAGTCCGCTTGCGCCGGGGCATCCTGGCCCGCGGCGGCGGACCCCGTCATGATCCTCCCGAGGTGGCGCTGGGCGCCCCGGAGCCGGACGACGGCACGGACGACGAGCCGGACGAGCCGGAGTTCGACGACGAGCCCGAACTCGATGACGAGCCGGAGCTGGACGACGAGCCGGAGCTGGACGAGGAGCCGGAGCCCGAGGTGGCACCGCTGCCCGAGGACCCGGTCCCGGAGCCCGACGACGTGGCCGAGTGCCCGGTGCCGCTCTTGGCCGCCGAGTTGCTGGTGCTGCTGTGCGCCGCGGCGGGCAGTTCGACCATCACCACGCCGGCCACGGCCGCGCCGGCGATACCGGCGCCGACGGTGACGTTGCGCAGGCGCCGGCGAGCGTGGTCGCGGGCGAAAACAGCCGACACGGTCCGCTCGTCGCTGTGCATCCTGGGGCTCCTCTCGGCCAAGCTACCCCGATAGTGTCGGCGCCGGCGATCTGACCGTGCTGGGCAGTTCCTCTTGGACTGCTCTGAGTCTGGCCGCCCGGCCTGGGCCGGCGGCTAGCCGGTGCCGAGCGCGCGGGCCAGCTTGGACGCCGACTTGGACGGCGACGCACCGGCCGCGCGCAGTTGCCCGGCCGTGGCGTTAAGTAGGGAACGGGTTCCGTAGACCAGCTCCACCTCCAGCTCGCGCCAGCTGTCGGCCGGCCGCCAGCGGGCCGGGTCGGCCGGATCCGGGCGGTAGGCGGTGACCGCGTCGTCGGCGATCTCGGCCAGCGGCTGGCCGGACTGGCCGAGCAGCCGCCGGACGGTGCGGCGGTTGTCCAGCCGGGCGACCGGCCGCAGCGGCTCCCCGCCGGTCCACTGGGCGACCTCGGCGGCCACCTGGCCGGGAACCTCGTGTTCCCCCAGGTCAAGCGGGAAGTGCAACTCGCGGCGGGTGTCCGCGCTGACCGGCAGCTTGATGTGCCAGCCCGCGTCGGTGCCGCCGGTGCGGCGGCGCAGCGTGACCTTGGCCGTGGCCAGCCGCAGCCCGGCGGTGTCGAAGTAGGTGGCGGACAGGTGCAGCACGTCCGGCGGCGTCTCACTGGCCACCCCCGGGCCGGTCAGGCTGGGCAGCACGAACCCGGCGGGCACGTCGAACTTCTGCTCGATCTCGGTTAGCTCCTGCTCGCCTTCGCGACCGGTCATGCCTTGAGGCTACATACAGCACAGTGGCCGGTCCGGCGCCGCCGCGGGCCGAATTCTCCCGTCTGACGGCAAACGCGTAGCCGCTGATCCCGCTGGGTCGGCTGTTTCTGCGGTGCACGCCTGGTGACAGTGACAGACTGAGATATAACGCTCCGTGTTCATGTCGAGGTGACCGGGGCGGGGGTCGGCGCGGCGGGGGCGGCGGCCGCAGGGGCAGGGGTCATGATGGGCAAGGGTCAGCTGGGGCCGGTCGTCGTGACCAACGGGGACGGGGGAACTCCATGGGTCTCATCACGGACATCGACGGCACCGCCGAAGGGTACGAGGCGGTCAGCCTGCCGCTGCTGCCCGAGGACCCGGCGGGCGCCCAGGGCCTGGACGGCGCGGTGCTACGCCGCCGCAGCGCCCGGCCGACCAAGCGGGCCGCGATCTACCTGCACTGCCTGGACGATCCGTTCGTGCCCGCGGGCCTGGCCAGCTGGTACACCGACCGTGGTTTCCACTTCTACGTGGCCGACCTGCGCCGGCTGGGGGACAGCGGCCGGGTGGAGACCGGCCACGCCGTGCAGGACAGCGCGGCCGAGCTCGATGCGTACTTCGCCTGCCTGGACACGGCCGCGCAGCACGTACGGGAGGCGGACGGGATGGAGACCGTGGTGCTCGGCGCGCACGCCACCGGGGCGCTGGTGGCCGCGCTGTGGTGCCACGCCCGGCGCGGCAGCCGGCCCGCGGACGCGCTGATCCTGGCCAGCCCGGCGCTGCGCCCCAGATCGTGGCGGACCCGGCTGGCCCCGGCCGGACGGCGGGCGCGGCGGGCGGCGCCGCTGCTGGCCGTGATCCGCCGCCGGCTCCGCCGCGGCCTGGACATCAGCTGCCCGGTGCTGGTGCTGTGCCCGGCCCAGGACTGGGACGCGACGGGCGGGACCAGCGGCCTGCTGGCCCTGCCGGCGCTGGCCGGCGGCCAGGCCACCATGCGGCTCGGGTCCCACGTGACCTGGCGCAAGGTGGACGGGGAAGAAGGCACTCGCGGGGCTGGGCTCGGGCAGCTCCTGGACGAGCAGGGCCGCTGGCTGGGCGCCTACCTGTCCAGCCAGATCCGCGACCAGTTGCTCTGAGCCGTCCCGCAGCCTCCCGGGCGCGGTGTTCGCGCATGGTTCGGGCTAGGGAGGACCCGAACCGGGGGACAGGCTCAGCCCGCTCAGCTCACCTGGACGGTGATGCTGGGGTAGCCGGAGGCGCCGTTGGGCTCCGGGGGCTCCTGCAGCGACGGTCTGCGTGTAGCCGGTCCTGTCCGTGGCCCGGGACTCGATCATGTGCGTGCCCGGCGTGGCGTCCCACTCCCAGACCCACTGCCGCCAGGTGTCGATGCCGGGCACCGCGGCCAGCGTGGCCTGCTGCCACGACCCCTTGTCCACCCGGACATGCACCGCGTCGATGCCCTTGTGCTGGGCCCAGGCCACGCCGGCTACCGCGGTCCGCCCCGCCTTCACCCCGGTGTTAGGCACGTCGATCCGGGACTCGGTCTTGATCGGGGCCTGCTGCGACCAGCCCCGCACCGTCCAGTAGGCGTGTTCCGCGGCGAACGTGGTCACTTTGATGTCGGTGACCCACTTGGTGGCGGACACGTAGCCGTACAGGCCGGGCGTCACCATCCGGGCCGGGAAGCCGTGCGCGACCGGCAGCGCGGTGCCGTTCATGGCCACCGCGAGCAGGGCATCCCGCCCGTCCATCACGGTGGCGATCGGGGTGCCGCAGGTGAACCCATCCACCGACGTGCACAGCAGCTGGTCCGCGCCGGCCTTGACCCGGGCCGTCCGTAGCAGGCTGGCCAGGCTGGCCCCGAGCCACTTGGCGTTGCCGATGTACGGCCCGCCGACCGGGTTGGACACGCAGGTGAGCGTGACGTAGTCCTCGATCAGCGGGCGGCGGAGCAGCTCGTCGAAGCTGATCGTGATCTCCCGGTCCACCATGCCGTGGATGCGCAGGTGCCAGGTCTGCGGAGCCACCTGCGGCAGGATCAGCGCGGTGTCCACCCGGTAGAACGCGTTGTTCGGCGTGATGAACGGCTCAAGACCCTTGACGTTGGGGTGGGTGCCGGCGGCAGCGGCGGGGCCGGGTGCGCGGCCCGCGGGAACCGGATCTCGGACCGGGCCACCGACACGCTGGACCGCTCGGACAGCGACCGCCCGGCCAGCGCGCTGATGCCGCCCGCGGCCAGCGCGACCGCGCTGACTTTGAGCAGGCTGCGCCGGGCCGGGCCGGTGGCGGCTGGGCTGGGCTCAATCGGGCCGGACCCGGCCGGGGACGGCGCGGCTGGCACCCAGTCCAGGGGGCTGCGCTCGGGTTCGGCTGGTGGCGGCCCGGCTGCGTCGTCCGGCGCGCTGCCCTCGTCCGGCGTACTGCCCTCCACGGGCGCGCTGTCCTCCGCGGGGGCGCTGGCCCGCAGGCTCTTCGGCCTGGGCTGGCTCTTCGCCTTGGGCCGGCTCTTCGGCGTGGGCTGGGCCCGCTGGGATCGCGGCGGCCGTGCTGGCCGGCCGGCCCGCAGCGACGGGCGCTGAGCCGCGCGGACCAGGCGGGACAGCGCGAACGCGCCGGCCAGCGCGCCGATCAGCGTAGGCAGCACATCCACCGGCTCGGCGTTCGGCCGGGTCAGGGCGCCGGCCAGGCCGATCACGGCGAAGAGGCCGAGCCCGATGTAGCCGTAGCTGAGCCGCCGCATGGCCGCTATCCCGATGCCCGCGGCCAGCACCGCGAGCACCACCAGCATGCCGATGACCAGGGCCTTCTTGTCGTTCGAGCCGAACGTTGCGATCGCGAAGTTCTTCACCGGGGGCGGAGTATTGTCAATGGCCAAGCCGCCGACGGCCGCCACCGGCGAGCCCTGCGGCCGGCCCACGCCAGCGATCAGCTGGGCAACCCCGAGCGCGACCCAGGCGGTGAGCAGGCCAACCCACACACCGCGGCCGATCCCAGAGGAATGATCAGGAGCTTTCACAGGAGTCATTCGTAGCCTACGGAGATCCGGATTGCCGCAGATCACCGTCCTTAGCAAGCCAAGCGTAATGCGGCAACGAATAAGGAATGTGGCGATGACCGACAGCCAGCCGCACGAGTCCCCCGGCCAGCCCGGCCGGCCGGGCCCGCCGCTGGCGGTGCTGCTCGGCCAGGTGGCGCGCGGCGATCACGCGGCCTTCGGCGCGCTCTACGACCAGGTGGCCGCGCCGGTGTTCGGGCTGGTCAGGGCGGTCCTACGGGATCCCGCCCAGGCCGAGGAGGTAAGCCAGGAAGTCCTGCTGGACGTGTGGCGCAACGCGGCCCGGTTCGATCCCAGCCGGGGCACGGCCATGGCCTGGCTGATGACGCTGGCCCACCGCCGCGCGGTGGACCGGGTGCGCGCCCAGCAGGCGGCCATCGCCCGGGAGCAGCGGGTGGCCCGGCCGGACATCTCCTACGACAGCGTGGCCGAGACGGTCGAGGCCCGGCTCGATGCGGAACGGGTCCGCCGCTGCCTCGGCTCACTCACCGACCTGCAGCGCGAGTCGATCACTCTTGCCTACTACCAGAGCCGGACCTACCGTGAAGTGGCCGCCCTGCTCAGCGTGCCGGTCGGCACTGTAAAGACGCGGATGCGGGATGGGCTGATCCGCCTGCGCGACTGCCTGGGGGTGGACTAGCCGTGGGCACATCCTGGTTCCACCGGGCCGATCCGCACACGCTGGCCGGGGCCTACGCGCTGGACGCACTGGGCGGGGCCGACCGGGTGCGCTTCGAGCGCCACCTCAGCGCCTGCCCGTCGTGCAGCCAGGAAACCCGGGGGCTGCGCGAGACCGCGGCCCTGCTGGCCGCCAGCACCGCCGCCCGCGCGCCGGACGGCCTGCGTGACAAGGTGCTGGCCGCGGCGGCCCGCACCCGGCAGCACCCGCCGCGGGTGGCCGAGCTGAAGTCCGCCTGGCCGGGCCGGCGCTGGGGCATGGCCATCGCCTGCGGGGTGCTGGCCGTAGCGCTGGCCTTCGGTGGCATCGCGTTCAGCGCCCAGCATCAGCTCAGCCAGGACCAGGCGCGCTCACGTGAGATCGCCGCGGTGCTGAACGCCCCGGACGCGACCATGCTGACCGCCGATGCCAGCCCGCGCGGCACGGCCACCGTGGTCATGTCGCACCGGGCCAGGGCCCTCGTCTTCACCGCCGCCCGGCTCCCCATCCTTCCTTCTTCTGAACGCTATGAGCTGTGGCTGGTCGGCACCACCGGTCCCCGGTCTGCGGGGATGCTGCCGCCACCGCGTGCCGGGATGACCGCCCCGGTCATCGTGTCTGGCCTGCGGGCCGGGGACAAGGTGGCGCTGACCGTGGAGCCAGCCGCCGGGGCGGCGGCGCCCACCATGCCGATGGTCATCATGCTGCCGCTGCCGTCCTGAGCCCGACCGGGCCGGGCTGGCCCGGCTCGCCGTTTCCGCTCGCCGCACCGGCAGGCTAACGTGGGGACCCGTGAAAGCATCTCCCGAGGCGCAGCAGCGGCTGCTCGAACTGGCCGATCTGGACGCGGAACTCTCCCGGCTGGAGCACCGCCGGCGAAGCCTGCCCGAGACGGCCGAAGCCGAGCAGATCGAGGCGAAAGACCGTGAACTGCGCGACGAGATCGTCGCCCTGGAGGCGGGCGAGAAAGATCTCGGGCGGGAGCAGGGCAAGGCCGAGGCGGACGTGGACCAGGTCCGCACCCGGATCGACCGGGACCGGGGCCGGCTGGACGCGGGCACGGTCACCTCGGCCCGTGAGCTGGAGACGCTCCAGGCGGAGATCGTCTCGCTGACCCGCAGGCAGTCCGATCTCGAGGAGATCGTGCTCGACGTGATGGAGCGCCGGGAGGGCGCGCAGAGCCGCCGGGCCGCGCTGACCGATGAGCGCGCGGCGCTGGCCACCGAACTGGCCGAGGTGACCAACCGGCGGGACACGGCGCTCGCGGAGATCGCCGAGGAGGCGGGCAAGGCCAGCGACCGCCGGGCCGCCGTGGCCGCCGAGGAGCCAGCCGACCTGCTGACGCTGTACGAGAAGCTGCGCGCCCAGCACGGGGTCGGCGCGGCGGCGCTGCGCCGCGGCCGGTGCGAGGGCTGCCATCTCTCGCTGAACACCGTCGACCTGAACCGGATCCGGGCCGCCGCCCCCGACGAGGTGCTGCGCTGCGAGGAGTGCCGCCGGATCCTGGTCCGCACCCCGGACTCCGGGCTATGAAGCTGATCGTCGAGGCCGACGGGGGCTCGCGGGGCAACCCCGGCCCGGCTGGTTTCGGGGCGCTGGTCCGTGACGCGTCCTCCGGTGAGGTGCTGGCCGAGGTGTTCGACAGCCTGGGCGTCACGACCAACAACGTGGCCGAGTACAACGGGCTGATCGCGGGCCTGCGGGCCGCTGCCGACCTGGCCCCCGGCGCCGACGTGGACGTCCGGATGGACTCCAAGCTGGTGGTGGAGCAGATGTCCGGGCGGTGGCAGATCAAGCACCCGGCGCTGCGGCCGCTGGCCGCCGAGGCCCGGGCGGCCGCCCGCCGGCTGGGCCGGATCACCTACCAGTGGATGCCGCGGGCCCAGAACACGCACGCCGACCGGCTGGCCAACCAGGCCATGGACGCGGCGGCCAAGCCGGCCAGCGCCGGGCAGCCGCCGGGGCAGCAGCCGGGCCCGCGCCCCGCGCCGCGGCCGGGCCCCGGGCTGGACCGCGGCGCACCACGACCCGCTGACCACAGTGCTCCTGCGGCACGGGCAGACCCCGCTGTCGGCCGAGCGCAGATTCGCCGGCCGGGGCGACATCCCGCTCACCGAGACCGGCGAACTGCAGGCCAAGGCGGCCGCCCAGCGGCTGGGGCGCGCGGGGGCATCGACCGCATCGTGACCTCGCCGCTGCAGCGGGCCCGGCGCACCGCCGAAGCGGTGGCCGCCGCGACCGGCGCGCCGGTCGAGGTGGACGACGGCTGGCTGGAGACTGACTTCGGTGCCTGGGAAGGGCTCAGCTACGCCGAGGCCATGGAGCGCTGGCCGGACGAGATGTCCGCCTGGATGGCGGACACCAGCGTGGCCCCGCCCGGCGGGGAGAGCTTCGCCACGACCAGCGAGCGGGTGCTGGCCGCGCTGGACCGGCTGCTGGGCGGCCGCGAGCCCGGCACGGTCGTCGTGGTCAGCCACGTCACCCCGATGAAGACCGTGCCTACGGCACGCGCTGCTGGCCCCGCCCGCCGCGCTGCGCCGGATGTACCTGGACGTGGCCTGCCTGTGCGAGATCGACTGGTACGCCGACGGGCCCGGCGTGGTGCGCACCTTCAACGACACCGGGCATCTTCAGCCGCGGTAGTAGCCGTGATGCGCCTAAGCTGTGAAGCACGGCGGGCGAGCCGGCCGGGCGGCCGCGCCGGAATCGTGCCAGTCACGGTTCCGGTGAGGAAGGTCCGGGCTCCGCAGGGCAGGGTGGTCGGTAACGCCGACCCGGGGTGACCCGCGGGACAGTGCCACAGAAAGCAGACCGCCTTTGGCTGGCTCCGGCCGGCCGGAGGTAAGGGTGAAACGGTGGTGTAAGAGACCACCAGCGCTATGGGTGACCGTAGCGGCTAGGTAAACCCCACCTGGAGCAAGGTCAGAAGGGACCCCTCTCGGCCTAGGGCATGAGAGGGGAACTGCGCGAGCGGTTGAGGGCGGCCCGCCCGATGCTCGCGGGTAGACCGCACGAGGCTGTCAGCAATGGCAGTCCCAGATGGATGGCCGTCGGCCCGCGTTCGCGCGGGTGCACAGAACCCGGCCTACAGGCCGGCTCGCCCGCCGCCTAAGCCTCTGACCTGCGCCGCAGTGGTGCTCAGATTTCTAGCGGGGGCACTTTGGGGGCACAGGCGCGTCCCGGCGAACGCCTTAGCGAGCGCGTCACGGGCCCGGCCGCTGGCCTCGGGAACCAGGTGCCCGTACAGATCCACGGTGGTCGTGATGGACCTATGACCGAGCCAGCGGGACACCTCGGAGATGGGCACGCCTTCGGCCAACGTGGTGCTGGCGAACGTGTGCCGCAGATCATGAAACGTTGCCTCCTCGGGGAGTTGGGCAGCCTTCACCGCGGGCTCCCAGATTCGGTGCTCGGCTTGGTGCTCGGCTTGCCTAGCCTCACTTGATCCTTGACGGATCGGCCTCGGTTGATCCTTGACACGCCCTAGAGCTTTGCGCCGCGTTCGGCTGAGCGCGGCAGCGCTTTTCCTGGCGGTTTCCTCCTCCCTCCCGGCTGGGTGCCAGTCAACGCTGGGGCCGTGGCGGGGGTCAATGTGTCAGCGCCCGCAGCGCGCAGTGCGAGGACGAACGATGTTGAGGCCCGCTAGGCCTGGCGTAGGCCCGGCGGGCCGGGAAGGCTGGGGCCGGTGCTTGCCGAAGCGCTCTTGCTCCCGGTTCTGTGCAGCTGCCAGTCTCGGGGCATGGGGTTCTTCGATGACGTGCCCTACCAGGACACGCACCGGCCGCAGGGTGATCCTTGGGATCCTCCGGTGGCCGAGTTTCCCGCTGCTGTCGCGAGCGGCCCGCTGGTGCTGGCGCGGACCGAGGCGGTCGCCGTGGCGGTCATCGGCGTGTGGGCATTTAAGGCCGGGTTCGAGTTTTGGGTCAGCGCCCGGTTCCGCCACGCTCAGCCGCCCGCGCACGGGGACATGGCGCCTCAGGAATCGGCTCATGTTGGCCTGCAGTTCGCCGACGGCAAGAAGGCCGCCAACTTCACCGCCAGGCCGGAACCGGCCGGGGATACCGGGCCACCAGGCCTGGTGCTGAGCACGCTCGGCCTGGGTGGCGGCCTGCGTCACCGGGAGTGGAGTTACTGGGTCTGGCCGTTGCCTCCGGCTGGGCCGGTGACCTTTGTGTGCGAATGGGCCGCTGCTGACATCCCCGAGGTGCGTGCCAGCCTCGACGCGCAAGCGATCCTGGACGCGGCCGAGCAGAGCGTCCAGCTGTGGCCAGAGGCTCACCACTAGCTCCTCATGCGGCTAGTACGGTTGCGGCCAAACAGGGGTTCGCCGTCGCTGCCGCCGAGCAGGAAGACGAACCGCTCCAGGTCGGGGCGTAGTTCGTTGAGGCCGTAGGCAGGGTGGCCGGCGAACTGTTCCAGGGATTTGCCGAGGCGGCCGGAGTCGCGGGACAGCTACTGGCTGAGGAATTGCAGTATCTCCGCGAGCTCGGCGGCGTCGGTGGCGTCCAGCCTCATGTCGGGCATGGCGATCATCGTCCTTCGGGGGTGAGCCGGGCCTGGTATCGCTTGTCGGTGGTGTTGGCTTTGTAGCGGTGGACTTCGCTGGTGGTGGTGCGGGGCACCACGGCGGCGGTTTCGCCGTCGATGACCACCCGGAAGTGAGTGTTCTCGCAGATCACGGTGGCGGTCTTGCCCGCGTGGATCATCCCGGTGTGGATCTTCTGGCGGGCGACCATGAACGCGCCCCGGCAGGAGACCCGCCGCTGCACGGTGATGGGCCCGCCTGGCTGGGGCGGGAGGGACCGGCCGCTGCGGGCGCCGCGCAGCCGGTAACGGCGCTCGGCCTTGCTCGGTCTCGACGGCTTCCTGGCCCATGGCGGCGGTGGAACCCGCGGCCCGCGCCGGCCCTGAACGGCCGCCACTTCGGCCCGCCAAAAGACCAGTTCCATGACAAGTTATCCCGGCTGTACGGGTCGTTCGGGTCATCCATCGGCCACCTCACGACTGAACGCCCTGCTTAGCTCCGAGTATGAGGCAATCAGACGCAGGGTCAGCGCATGTTCGACTCTGCTGGTGGTTGTTCTCGTAGATCACCGAGGCAGTCTTGCCCGCATGGATCATCCTGGCGGCTCAGCGCGGGCGGACTGGTTTGCCGGTTTCTAGGGTGTGGCGGGGCTGCCGGGGTTGGCCTGGCTTGCTGGCCCGGCTCGTGGGGGAGCTAGCCAGCGTGCGGGAGAGTATCGCGTCCTACCACCTGGTCGAGCGGCTGCCTGGCGTCGATGGGAATCGCCCCGAAGGCGCGCAAGCGGTCCTGGTATCCCGGCAGGAGGCGGCGTATGTACTCGCGGGAGTCCCCGGCACGGCCCCACTCGTTGTCCTGGCGCGTATCCAGCCGGGCCAGCATGGTGGGCTCGTCGATCTCCAGCAAGAACACCCGGGTGAAGCGATCGGCCAGCTCCAGCTGATTGTCCGCACCGCCGCAGAGGTACAGCGTGGCGGGCGCTGCGGCGCGGATCAGTTCGTCGAGGCGGCCCGGATCCCATTCCCAGCTATGCCGGGAAAGCCAGGCAAAGTCCAGCTCGGCCGGCTCTCGCCACCACGGCGCCGGCGGAGTCAACGAACCGCGCCAGGAACGGGTCTTCGTCGTCATCGACGCATACCAGGCCCCGCCGGGCAAGCACGGCGGCGATCGCGGACTTCCCGGCGCCGGACAGCCGGTGATCAGCACTGCGCTCATCGGTGCCCATCATCGGCAAGTCCTGAAGCCGGCGCAACGAGTTTGTGAGCCCACGCGGGCGCGGGCGGCCGTGGTCACGGCCAGTCCGCTTGGGACGCGCCGGACTGTCGTAGGCTCCCGGCATACTTGCCGGGCCGTCCGGCGAGGCCGCGGCCTGACTTGAGGAGACCCATGGCTGTCCGGTACCAACTCGTCATCAATTGCGTCGGCCACCCGGAGCCGCTGGCCCGCTTCTGGGCCGAAGCCCTGGGCTACGTGCTGGAGCCGCCGCCGGCCGGCTTCGCCACCTGGGACGGCTGGCGGCGCGGCGTCGGATTGCCCGAGTCCTGGCTCGGCCGGGGGACGGACTGCATCATCGATCCGGATGGCGCCGGGCCCCGCATCTGGATCCAGGTCGTGCCCGACCGCAAGACCACGAGCAATCGGCTCCACATCGACATCCACGCCAGCGGCGGGCCAGACCTCCCGATCGAGACCCGCAAAAAGCGCGTGGACGCCGAGGCCCTGCGGCTGTGTGATCTTGGCGCCACACTGCTCAGCGACCTGAGCGAGGAACTCGGGGAGGGCGTGGGCCACTACGCGGTCGCGCTGAAGGACCCCGAGGGCAACGAGTTCGACATCAACTGACGGTCGCCCCCCGGCGCTATCGCCGGGCTGATGGACCGGTGGCCATGCCGAACGCGACGATCGCATGCGCATGAGGTCCGTCGGTCAAAGCGGGTCAGGTCCACCGGCCTACAGGCCGACTCGCCCGCCGCCCACATACCTGAGGTCCACCCGTCGCTGGCTGTGACGGCGGGTTCGTTAGGTTGTTGCGGTAGTCGAGCGCGATCGCAACGTCGCCCCAGTTCCTGACGAGGTGTCGAATCGGGCCGTCCCTCTTCGTGGAGAACATGGAGGGTGGCCGCAGGGCGCCATCCCGGCAAAGGAGGAGAACATGGCTGAGTACCTCATCGCCTTTAACGACGAGTGGGTGCCCGACCACACGGTCGAGGAGCTGCGCGAGAAGTCCAAGGCTGTCAGGGCGCTGGTGGCAGAGATGAAGGATGCCGGGGTGTTCATCTTCACCGGCGGCCTGGACATCGCTGACCCGGTGTTCAGTGTCGATGCGTCGAGTGGCACGCCACTGTTCATCGATGGTCCGTTCACCGAGACCAAGGAGCACCTCGGCGGCTTCGCCGTCGTAGACGTGCCCGACGAAGAGGCGGCGCGGCTATGGGCCGGAAAGATCGCGGTGGCCTGCGGTTGGCCGCAGGAGGTGCGACGCTTCATGGTCCCCATGCAACATCCCGAGGACCAGTAGACCCCGGCCGCAGCGGGCTGCGGACCTACCCGGCGTAATCCGTGAATGGGATGGCGTAGTGCCACGCTACATCCCGCCAATAGCAATGCTGGACGACGACAGCCGGGTCGGTGACGACCTCCAGGCCGAGATGGACGTTGTCGTCCCCGAAATGCAAAATCCCCAGCTTGTGGGAATCGATGAGCCAATAGTCGTGGTCAGGCAGGTCAAGCGGCTTGGCCTGCGACCGTGGCAGGTAGCGGATGTCATCACCGGCAGCCACGTTCACGCGCGCTAGGTCTAGCCCGAAGCGGGTGTAGTCGCTGTGCGGTTCGTCCACGACCCGCACTCGCATCATCCGTTCGCCCCGCCCAGCGCGCCGCCGCAGCATAACGGCCCAGTCTTCGTTCCACTCATAGTCTGGCTGACCGGACAGGAACCAGCGGAGCGGTTCAGCCTCCTCTGGCTCGTTGTACCGCTCCCTGGTCTCCAGGCGGAAGGCCGTGTGCTCATAACTGGCCACGAAGTCAGCAAACGCCTGAACCACGGAGAAGCTGGATCACTCGTACAGTCCCAGTCGCATGGCTTCCATTCTTCCAGGATTGCTACCACCTTTTCTTACCGTGCTTAGTCACACTTGAAGCTGCGCCAACGCGACTGGCGTTGCCGAGGTCCGCACCGTGATCCCGTTATCGCGAAGATGGCGGCGACCTCGTCCAGTCCTCACATGCCGGCCGCGCCGTCGATGGCCTCGCGGATAAGGTCGGCGTGCCCGTTGTGGCGCGCGTACTCCTCGACGAGGTGCTGCCACATCCACCGCACCGAGGTGGTCTTGTCCGCGAACGTGAAAGTGTCGTCCAGCTTGGCGCCCTCCAGCGCGGCATCGACGGCGCGGCACTCGGCCCGGTAGAGCTCGAAGTCCTCCTCGGCGCCGGCCGGGTCTGCCTCCGCGAAGTCCGCGTCCGGGGTATCGGGGCGGTAGTACAGGTCGGGTATCTGCTCACCGCGGAAGGTCTGCCTGACCCACCCACGCTCGGTATCGCTCATGTGCCGGACCAGGCCGAGCAGGGACAGGCTCGACGGTGGCACGGCGCGCTCGGCCAGCTGAGTGGTATCCAGCCCCGCGCACTTACGCAGCAGGGTGGCCCGGTGCCAGTCGAGCCAGTCGCGGAGCATCTCCCGCTCGGGTTCGTTGCGCCGCGCCGGATAGTCCTCCGAACGCTCGGCATCGGGGGCGGTCCAGGTCACGGCGGCAGCCTATGCCTGGGTTTGCCCCGGCCGCCATCGCCCGCGCCGCGCCGCTGGTCAGGCTGAGGCGGCCAGGACGGACCGGCCGGTAACCTATCGACCGCAGGAATTAACGGCGGGGCAGGATGCAATCGCCGCAATACTGCGGGCTGGCCGCTAGCCGGTAGATCAGGCAGCAGCTCTTCCGCTGGAAGCTGGTCGTGGGCTGGCCGCGGTAGCCGTCCGCCAGCTCCGGGAAGCGCAGCGCCGCGGTGCTGACCCGGATGGCCCGCCGGCGCAGCGGCGGCTGGCTGGTACTGATCATGGCGGCCGCGCCATTGATGGCCGAGCCGACATTGCCCCACAGCACGCGCCGGGAGACCAGCGGCGCCGTCAGGTTGACCAGCGCGCGGACCGGCCCGGCCAGCAGTTCGTTCAGCGGCAGGCAGGCCTCGGTCATGGCGGCGCGGTGCCGGCACGGCCGCCGGCCGCGGCCGGGACGGCCAGCGACAACCGGAACGGCCCGCCCAGCCCCGGGACCCAGCGGGCCTGCCCGACGTTGATACCGAGCGGAACGCCGAGCACGGCCGACCCGAGCACCGGGGAGATGAGCCGGGCCGCGACCCCGAGCTGAGTCACCGAAGCCGCGACGCGCCGGTCGATCCGGCTGGCCGGGCAGCCGGCGGCCGCGGCCAGGCTGTCCCGGACCGCGTCGATCCGGGCGGCCAGGGCCGTGGCTGAGCCGAGCAGGGTGCCCAGTGGCTGCCATGGGGCGGCCGCCGCCTCGCCGGGACGGTGCGTCTCGACGGCGAAGAACGGGCCCAGCCCGGCCAGCAGCCCCGCCGGTGCCGGCGGCGGCCCGGCCGGCCGCGCCGCCGCCGCACCATCCGTGCCCGAAGCCCTCACGCTGGCATTGTGACGCGTGGGACCGGCCGAGGTTGACGGGCGGGGTCCCCTCGCGGCCGGCCGGGCCCGGTGTGACCTGCTGCTGACCCTGGACGGCTGCGCGCCGCCATTCCGCCGTATCCGCCCGCCGGCCGCTGCGACATCCGGGGCGAATCCGCTGCGAGCCGGAATCATTTGCCTATGTCCGGTCATCGGATGGGTGGCGGGAACATGGGGCACCCGTGACGGGATTGGCTCTGGTCCTGGCTGGATATCACCCTGTCACGCGGGCCACGCCGGCGATGAGGTAGGTAGATCATTTGTGATGTTATGGCAGGGTGACCTGACCAGGTACAGGCAGTTTGGCGTAGGGACCGGGGGTAGGGATGGCACGAAGGACAATCGTCGCGCTAGAAGACGATCTTGACGGCGGGTCGGCGGATGAGACCGTGCGGTTCGGCGTGGGCGGCGCGGAGTACGAGATCGACCTGAGCGAGAAGAACGCCGCGAAGCTCCGCAGACAGCTCGCGCCGTTCGTCGACCATGCCCGCCGGGCCAGCGGCCAGCCGCACCGGCCGGTGCGCACCGCGGCCAGCCGGCGGCGCAGCCGGGACATCCGGGCCTGGGCCCAGGCTCAGGGCATCCAGCTCAGCGAGCGCGGGCGGATCCCGGCCGGCATCGCCGCCCAGTATGAGGCCGAGGCAAGCAGGAGCGGCCGCCGTTTAGCCGCGGGTACCGGCACGCCGGCCCGGCTGGCCCCGGGCCCCCGGCGGGCCGCGGACATTCTTTTCCTAACGCCAATGCCTGCCCCGGGCCGGCTGCCCGCCGCGCTGTCTCATAGCGTGCTCAGCAGCCAGGTCAGGCCGAGTTCGCGTGCGGTCAGCCGGGCGGCCTCGCGGAGCTGGCCGGCCTCGGCCCCGGCCGGCAGGGCGTCGGCCAGCGTGGCCGCGGCCGCTGCGGTGTGCGGCCGGGCGCCCAGCGCGGCGCGCAGCTGGTAGGACCGGCGGAGCAGATCGAGGCCCCCGTCGCCGGCCGCCTGCAGCGCGTGATCACCCAGGTGGCGCACGGCATAGGACTCCAGCATCAGGTCACCCTGGTCCCGGGCCCAGGCCAGCGCCTCGGTGTACCGCGGTACGGCCCCGGCCGGGTTGTCCTGCACCAGGTCGGCCAGCACACCGAGCCAGAACATGCCCCAGCCCGCGATGCGCTCATCGCCGGCCCCGGCGGTAAAGCCAGCCTCGGCCAGAGCCTCGTCCCCGGGCTGGGGCCGGCCCGGAACACGAGCCGGGTGTAGGCCAGCTGTGCGGCGCAGAACCGGGCCAGCACCGGATCCGCCGCGGCCAGGGCGGCCACGGCGGACTCGGCGGCGGCCGGGTCATCCAGCCGCCACCAGAACCGGTCGGCCAGGATCTGCGCCCGCCCGGCCAGCGCGCCCGCGGGCAGCGCGGCCAGGGCATGGTCCCATAGGCCTGCCCGGACCAGGGCCCGGGCCGGGTCCGGCCCGGCCGCCACGAAGTACGTGCTGTCGGAGTCCATGGCCCTTAATAATCTGTGGCCGGGCGCGGCCATGTCGATATAGTCGGGGTGAAGTCACAGTGCCGGAATGGCGGAGGGAGGTGCGGTCCATGTCAGGTATTGCATCCGCGCCCCCCGCCAGGTCCTGACTTCCCCGGCACGGGGCGCCCACAGCGGAAGCTGGGGCACATCATGCAGGCAAGCATTCACAACATCACGTTCGACTGCGCCGATGCGCAGGCGCAGGCGCAGTTCTGGGCGGCGGTGACCGGCGGGACCGCGGAGCAGCGGGACGGCACGCCGGGGCACGTCGAGTACGTGGTCCTGCCCGCGGCGGCAGGCACGCCGCGGCTGTACTTCACCACCGTCCCGGAGCCTAAGCAGGTCAAGAACCGGGTCCACCTGGACCTGAACCCACCGGACCACGGCCAGCAGGCTGAGCTGGCCCGGCTGGCCGGCCTGGGCGCCCGGGTAACCGGCGGCCAGCCGCCGGGGGCAGGCTGGGTTGTCCTGGCCGATCCGGAGGGCAACGAGTTCTGCCTGGAGCCGTGACCGGAGCGAGCCCGAGCCAAACGCCGCTGGCTTAACGCGGCAGAGCTGACCAGCCCCGCTGTTGATGGCTGGCTGGCCGCCTTGCCGCAGCTCAACCACACTGATGTTTCATTCATAGCCCTGCGCCAGCCGGGGCACCAAATCGGTGAAAGTTTGGCGCAGTCCTGACTGCACCAGACTTCCACCCACGCGCTGGACCGGGGTGGACACTGCCGCCGCTTGGCGGCCGGATACCTCCCGGCCGGGAAGACCGACGAGGGCGCTAATGCGCCAGCCCGGGCTGGCCTGAGCAGCGGTACTGGGCCCGGGGCGCTCGGGAATCTCGTGATAACAGCAAGATAGCAGCCGGCCGGGGCGGCCGGGAAGACGTGGTGGCCGTACGCCGCCATCCTGGCCGTGGCCGGCCTGGGCTACCTGTTCGGCCTGTCCAGCTACGGCGTGGGCGAGCAGGACCCGGCCGAGGAGGACGCGGACGACACGCCCTCCCCGGTCATGTCATGACCCCAGCTAAGCAACCCCAGCTCAGGCGACCGGGCGGGCTAGCCTCGCGTTGACCGGCTCGATCGGCACCAGCCGGCTGGCCAGCGTCACCGTGGTCTGGCCATCGCTCAGCCGGCTGAGCAGCGAAGCGGCCGCGCCGGGACCACCCCCGGCGTGGCCGCACAGGTCTTTGGACCGGTGCAGCAGCCAGCCCAGGCCCATCTGCGCCCCGTCCTGGTCACGTTCCGCGTGCGGCCGGAGCGCCTCGCGGGCCAGCTCACCGGGCAGCAGGCTGGCCCAGCCCTGGCCGAACCGGACCAGGTCGGCCGCGGTAGACCACAGCCCGCCGGCCGCCGGGATCACGCACACCTGGCGGTCCACCGGCCGGAACGATCCGTCGCCGTCCAGCTGATAGCCGGTGACGGCGTCGCGGTCCGGCCAGCACTCTGGGAACGACGAACTGGTCATGCCGAGCGGCCCGAGCACCAGCGTGGTGGCCGCCTCCGGGTAGGGGCGTTCGGCAATGTCGCTGATCAGCTGGCCGAGCGCGGCGTATCCGCCGTTGCTGTAGCGGAACGTGCCGCGGGGGCCGGGGCAGGCCAGCACCGGGCCGGTGACCTCAGCCAAGCTGGGCACGGTGCCCGCGAACAGCCCTTCCGGGCTGGCCACCCCGGCGGTGTGGCTGAGCAGCTCGCGGACGGTCACCGTGGGGTCGGCCAGCTGGACCGTGCGCAAATGCCGGCTGGCCGGGTCGTCCAGGCCGAGCCTGCCGCTGGCGGCCAGCCGGAGCACGGCCGTGGCGGTGATCAGCTTGGTGACGGAGTAGGCCGGGAACCGGTGGCTGCCGTGCAGCGCCGCGCCGCGGTCCAGGTCAGCCCAGCCCCAGGCGACTGACCACGGCTCGCCGTCGCTGGTGTTGGCCAGCACTGGCGCCGGTGGTGGCCAGGGCGCCATGACCAGGCCGGGCAGGCCGAGTTCGGCGAAGGATTCCGCCGCCACGGTGGCGGCCGCGGCGGGCACCTCGCCGGACGGGTGGCTGGGCGGCGCGGCGATCCGCGGGTCGCTGATCCGGTCGCCGAGCGGGTACACGCGCAGCGTGGTCAGCCGGTGCGGCGGCGCCGCTTCGGCCGCCCCCTCGACGGCCAGCCCATCCAGCCGGGCGCGGACGCTGAGCGGGGTCTCCCGGCTGACGGTCAGCTCCGCGGCCAGCTGCCCGGCTATCGGGGTCAGTGTGCTGGTCAGCGTGGCGGGTGGAACCAGGCCGAGGAAGTGCTCGTCGAAGTGGGCCCGCAGTTCGTCCTCGTCCGGGGCCGTCCAGCCCGGGCCGGCCGCGCCCGCGAACCGGGCTAGCACCCAGCGCACCTGGGCCAGCGCATGGCCCGGCGCGCTGACGGATTCTTTCAGCGCGGTCCAGCTGGGCAGGCCGTGCTCGCGGGCGATGGCCAGTTGCGCGTCGTGGAGCGTGCCGAACTCACCGGCGGCCAGCCGCCGTTTCGCCTCGAGCTTGAGGAAACGCAGATTGGGCCGGCCGGGAAACGCGCGCGATTGCTCGGACATGGCAGTCCTTCCCTTCGGCGCCCGCGGGTTCGCGACATCGGGCTGGAAAGACATGCCATCAGTGGGTGATGCGTAGCCGGTGAGCTTGCAGCTCTGCCCGCGAACCCAGCGGCAGCCGGAAACTGCCGCCTACAGCGTATCGCCGGGGAACGTGAACCGGGTAGGGGAGCCGGTGAAGTCCCGGGAGTCCAGCGCGAACACCCACTCCGGGCGCAGGCGCAGCACGCTGTTCGACGCGGGGTCCACCATGTCCGGGCCGTAGCTGGTGCCGTACTTGGCGTTCTCCGCCGCGAGCATGGCGGCCAGCGCGTCCGGATCTGTGACCCGCTCCGCGCGGCCCTGCACCACGACGGGTTCGAGCGGGTCGCCGGTGGCCAGCGAGCAGCGCGGCTGCCCGGCCAGGTTGCGTGCCTTGCGGGACCCGTTGGAGCTGCTGAACCACAGCGCGCCAGTGAGCCAGACCGCCCATACCGGCATCAGGTGCGGTGTCCCGTCCGGGGTGACCGTGGCCAGCCAGTAGTCGTGCGCGCTGATCAGCCGCTGCTCCGCCCACGACCACGGCAGCAGGCCGTGGCCCGCGGTCGCGGGCTTGATGCCGTAGCCGGGCATGTACGGCCGCGCGGCGGTCGGCTCGATCATGGCTCATTTCATCCGGTCGAGGATCTGCCGGACCAGGTCCATCGAGGTGTGCGGGTGCAGGAACGCGAACCTGGCCACCGTCTCTCCTTCCCACGCCGACGGGGGCAGGAACGCCACCTGGTCGCGCAGGAGCAGGTCGGCCCAGGCGGTGTAGCCGGCCGCGGACCAGCCGGGCCGGCGGAACAGCACGATGCCCAGGCTCGGTTCGCGGACTAGCTCCAGGTAGCTGCGGCGGCTGATCTCGGCGGCGGCCTCCCGGGCCAGCCGGATGGCGGTCTCAATGGCCTCGGTGTAGGCCCGCACCCCGTACACCGAGAGCGAGAACCACAGCGGCAGGCCGCGGGCCCGCCGGGTCAGGTGGTACGCGTAGTCGGTCGGGTTCCACTCGGTGGGCTTGTCGTGGATGACGTCCAGGTAGGACGCGTCCTGGGTGTGCACCGCGCGGGCCAGGGCCGGGTCCCGGTACAGCAGCGCGGCGCAGTCGAACGGCGCGAACAGCCACTTGTGCGGGTCGACCACGAACGAGTCGGCGTGCTCGATGCCGTCGTAGGCGCGCCGCACGCTGGGTGCGAACAGCCCGGCGCCGCCGTAGGCGCCGTCCACGTGGAACCACAGGCCGTGCTCGCGGGCGACCTCGGCCGCGCCGGCCAGGTCGTCGACGATGCCCGCGTTGGTGGTGCCCGCGGTGGCCACCAGCACGGCCAGCGACTCCGGGTGGCCGTCGGCCTCGATGGCCGCGCGCAGCGCGGCGCCGGTCAGCCGGTGATCGCTGGTGGAAACGACCAGCGGGTCCATCTCCAGGATGCGCAGCGTGTTGCTGATCGAGGAGTGCGCGTCCTCGCTGACCAGGGCGCGGAACCGGCGGCCCCGGCCGGCCTCCCCGGCTGCCCGCTTGGCCTGCTCGCGGCCGACCACCAGCGCGGACAGGTTGGCCGCGCTGCCACCTGAGACGAAGCAGCCGCCCGCCGCCGCGGGCAGCCCGGCCCGGTCGGCGATGAGCCGCAGCACCACGTTCTCCGCCTGGACCGCGCCCGCCGCCTCCAGCCAGGAGATGCCCTGGATCGAGGCGCAGGAGATGAGCATGTCGAACAGCAGGGAGGCCTTGGTCGGCGCGGCCGGGATGAAGCCCAGGAAACGCGGGCTGTCGGCGGACATCACCGCCGGGGCCAGCACCGAGGTGTACGCGCCGAGCACCTGATCAGGGTTGTGCGGCTCGTCGCCGATGAGCCCGTCCAGCACGGCCGTCATGGCTTCGATGTCCGGCGGGCAGCCGTCTAGCGGCACTGGGTCGAGCCGCAGCCGGTTCTCCGCGTAGGCGAGCACCGAGCGGATCATCATCTCGGTGGTCGGGTCCACACTGTGCATGCAGCGAACCTAGGAGGCGGCCGGCCGCGCGGCAAGACCCTAGTCAGGACGCGGCGTCGTCTCCGGGCAGCAGGATCGTGTAGAGGATGCGCCGCTTACGGCCCGGGGCGGGCGGTTTGGCCAGCAGCGGCTGGAACACCCGGGCGATCTCCCGCATCAGCTCGGCGAACTCGGCGTCGTCCAGCCACAGCCCAGCCATCCGGTAGCTCACCCCGTCGCGCAGCGGGTCGGGCTGGCCGCGGTCCAGGTAGCGGTCGAAGTCGCCGACCAGGCTGGCCACGTAGGCCAAGAAAGCCTGCCGGTGCTCGTCCGCGCTCATCGCCTCGACCTCGTCCAGCCCGATGCTGGCCGCGCTCAGCCGGAGCACGTAGGTCCGCTCCAGCGCGCCGCGCACCCGCCGCTCGGCCACCACCGCGAGCACCCCGGCCGCCACCAGCCGGGCCACGTGCCGGTACAGGCTGGCCGCGGGCACGTCGGACAGCTCGGCCGCCAGCTGGCTGGTGGTCAGCGCCCGGTCCCCAAGGAAGGCCTGCACGATGCGCAGCCGCACAGGATGCAGCAGCAGGTCAGCGGTGGTCATGCGGCCCAGGCTAGCCGACCTCTCTCAGTAGTGCTAACGTTCTCAATTATGAGATTGAACGCCAAAGCCGGGCTGGTGGGCGGGGTGGCCAGCTCGGATGTGAGCTTCGAGAGCAGTGGATACCGGCTGGCAGGCACGTTCACCGACGCGGCCGGCCCGGGCGGGGCCGGCCCGGTGGCGGCCGCACTGGTGCTGCAAGGCAGCGGCAAGACCGACCGGAACAGCGACTCCAAGCTGCCGGGTGGCCAGATGCTCCGCGGGGGCGTCACCCGGGCCGTCGCGGAGGCGCTGACCCGGGCTGGGGTGAGCACGCTGCGCTACGACAAGCGCGGTGTCGGCGCCAGCCAGGGCGACGTCCTGCGGGTCGGCATGGACGACCGGCGGGCCGACGCGCGCGCCGCGCTCAGCTGGCTGGCCGGCCGGGTCCCCGGTGTCCCATTGCTGGCCGTTGGGCACAGCGAGGGTGCCTTCTACGCGGCCGAACTGGCCGCCGGCGGGGCGGTGGCCGGCGCGGTACTGCTGTCCGCCGGGGCCCGGCCGGGGGAGGAGATCCTGACCTGGCAGACCGCTGAGATCACGGCCCGGCTGCCCACGCTGACCAACGGGATCATCCGGCTGCTGCACATCGACGTGATCCGTACGCAGCGCAAGCGGGTGGCCCGGATCAAGGCGTCCCAGGGTGACGTCATCCGGATCCAGGGCATCCGGTTCAACGCGCGGTGGTTCCGTGACTTCCTGGCCTATGACCCGGTTCCGGTGCTGGCCCGGATCTCGGTCCCGGTGCTGGCCATCACCGGTGGCCAGGACGTGCAGGTGCCGCCGGACGACGTCGCGGCCATCGGCCGGCTGGTGCGCGGGCCGTTCGAGGGGCACGTGGTCGGTGACCTGAGCCATCTCCTACGGCCCGACCCGGGCTCGGTGGGCCCGCGCGGCTACCGCCGGGCAGTGCGCCAGCCGGTCAGCCCCGAGGTGCTGGACCTGATCACCGCCTGGGTCGCCCGGAACTGGGCTAGCCAGCACGGGGTTAGCCAGCACGGGGACCAGCCATCCGCCGTACGCTCCCCAGATGATCGATGAGCGACTGCGGGAACTCGGCATCGCGCTGCCCCCGGTGTTCCCGCCCGCCGGCAACTACCTGGGCTGCGTGATCGACGGCGGGCTGGTCTACGTCAGCGGGCACGGGCCGATCGACGGCGACACCATCATCCGCGGCAAGGTCGGCGCGGACCTCACCCTGGACCAGGGCCGGGACGCGGCCCGGCTGACCGCGCTGTCCATCCTGGCCACGCTGCGGGCCGAGCTCGGCGACCTGGACCGGATCGAGCGCATCGTGAAGGTGTTCGGCATGGTGAACGCCGCACCCGGGTTCACCCAGACCCCGGCGGTCATCGACGGCTGCTCGGAGCTGCTGGTCGCGGTGTTCGGCGCGGCTGGGCGGCACGCCCGCAGCGCGGTCGGGATGGCCGAGCTGCCGGTCGGCATCGCCGTGGAGATCGAGCTGACCGCCCGGCTGCGGCCCTAGAGGAACTGGCCGGGGGAGTCGTCCGGGTCGCCGCGCCAGGTCACCGCGATGACGTTCGTTCGGGTCGATGACCGTCCACCCGGTCTCCCGCTCCAGCTGGACCAGGCCGTCCGGGCGGACCTGCACCCCGGTCAGCTTCTTGTCCTGCGCGGTCGGGAACGCGACCTGCCCGATCCTGCTCACCAGCATGGAAATCGCCCCGGACTTACCGATGAGGGGCTGGAGCAGTTCGCGCATCGTATCGCCGGTCATTGGCCACCTCCCTCACCAGTGTGACATTTCGTCGGCGAGGCGGGGCGCGCCGAAGGTGTGTGCTCGCGGAGCCGGCGTTCGGCGCGGAGCGGCGAGCGGGGGGGCCAGGGGGGTGGTCCCCCCGGATCAACTCTGCACATCCCTGGACATCAGGTCGGCGAGTGTCTCGCGGCGGACGACCAGGCGGGCCGTGCCATTGCTGACGAATACCACCGGGGGGCGCAGCGCGCCGTTGTAGTTGTTGGCCATCGTGCCGCAGTACGCGCCGGTCACCGGCATGGCCAGCAGGTCGCCGGGGCGCGGGTCGCGCAGCGGCACCCCGCTGATCAGCCGGTCGCCGGACTCGCAGTGCCGCCCGACCAGCTCGACCGGGTGGCCGCCGCCGACCCGGCTGGCCAGCGTGGCCTCGAACCGCTGGCCGTACAGCGCCACCTCCATGTTGTCGGCCATTCCGCCGTCCACGGCCACGAACCGCGGGTCGTCGCCCTTGACCGACACGACCCGGTACACGGTCACCCCGAACGGGGCGACCAGGCTGCGCCCCGGCTCGATCAGCAGCTGGGCACCGGGCGGCAGGCAGCGCCGGGCCGCGGCGCCCAGCGCGCCGGCCCACTCCTCCGGGCTGGGCGGAGACTCGGCGTAGGTGTACCGGACGCCCAGCCCGCCGCCCAGGTTGTAGAGGCCGAACTCGCCCAGCCCGGCGACGGCCTCGACCGCGCGGGTGTACGGCTCGGCCGACAGGATCTGCGAGCCGATGTGCAGGTGCAGGCCGTCCAGCCGGAGCTTGCCGCGGCGCAGCCGCTCGATCGCGGCCCGGGCGGCCGGCAGCGGCAGGCCGAACTTGGATCCCGCCTGGCCGGTGGCCACCGCGTCGTAGGTGTCCGGCCGGACCCCGGGCAGCACCCGGATCAGCACCGGCTGCCCGGCGGCGTCCAGCTCGTCCAGCCGGTCGATGTCGTCGCTGTTGTCGATGACGATCAGCCCCACGCCAGCGTTAAGCGCCTGCTGCAGTTCTGCCCTGGTCTTGGCGTTGCCGTGCATGACGATCCGGGCCGGGTCCACCCCGCCGGCCAGCGCCATGGCCAGCTCGCCCGGGCCGGCCACGTCCACGCCGATGCCTTCCTCGGCCATCAGCCGGTACATGGGCGTGCTCGGGAACGCCTTGGACGCGAACACCATCCGCGAGCTGGGCCAGGCCGCGCCGAGCGCCCGCCGGAACCGGCGGACGTTGTCGCGGACCCCGGCCTCGTCGATGACGTACAGCGGGGTGCCCCACTCGGCCGCCAGGTCGGCCAGCCGGCAGCCGCCGACCATCAGCTCACCGTCGGCGTCCACCTGCGAGCCGGGCGGGAACAACCCAAGGACGTCTGTCGTGCTCACGCAGGCTCGACCTCCAGCGCCAGCTCCTCCTGCTCGGCGTCGGCCACGGCGTCGCTGACGTTCGCCGCCACCCGGGCCGGGCCGAGCCGACTGTGCACCGCATAGTAGAAGACGGCCAGGCTGAACACGGTTATCGCGGCCACGTCCCACCAGAACGGCAGGTGGTGGTGGATCGGGATGCCGAACACCTCCGAGAAGCCGCCCACGTAGCTGCCGCAGGGCACGGCCCTACCTTGATTCGCATGCGCCAGATTCGCCACCTTCAACACCGAGCTTCGCGGCGAGCTGGGGCAGCGTCGGGCCAACGACGTACCGGTCCGGCAGGCTTGAGCAGGAGTACGGCGTAGGCCGTGACACGGTGCTGCGGGCTATCAGCATCCTTCGTGATGAAGGGCTGGTGTTCACGGTCAAGCGCCGTGGAACCTACGTAGCCAGGCGCAACTAGCACCGTCAGGATCGGCTGGCGGGCTCAGCCGGGTCACCGGCGCCGGACAGGTAGCGCTGTACCGACGGGGCGACGGCCGCCACCACCTCATCGGCCGGCAGCGAGGCCAGCGGGTCCACGTGCAGGATGTAGCGGCACAGGGCCACGCCGAGCATTTGCGCCGCGATGAGCGTGCCGCGCTCGGCCGCCTGCGCGTCGCCCAGGGCGGCGATCGGCTCAATGATCTGCTGGCTGAGTACGGCTTGCAGTTGCCCGGCGACGACCTCGCTGGTGGCGGCGGTACGCAGCATGGCTATCAGCTCGTCGCCGCGGAGCGGGTCCTCCCACCGGCTGATGAACGTGCGGGCCAGCAGCTCGCCGCGGCGGCTGGCCGGCGCCGACCGCAGATCGGGGGCCTGCAGGTCCATGGTGACGGCCGCGGTGAACAGGCCGGCTTTGGACTGGAAGTAGCGCATGACCATCGAGGCGTCCACGCCCGCCCGGGCGGCGACCGCGCGGATCGTGGTCCGCTCGTAGCCCCGTTCGGCGAACGTGGCCCGGGCCGCGCCGAGGATGGCCCGGCGGGTGCCCGCGGAACGCGGCCCGCCGGTCCCGGGCACCGGGTCGGCCTGACTGGCGGCTGGCGGCGCCGCGACGGCTGCTATCCGTCATAGCGCCCTAGCTTATCCGGTGCCAACGTACGTTTGCCAACACTTGTTGACAAAGATTTCATCGGTGCCTAATCTGGGCGTGTCAACACTCGTTGGCATTTCCCAGGGAGGGCCCAGGTGGCAGCACGGCGCCCAGAGCATGCGCGCAGGAATCCGGCTCGGTACCGGGCGCTGGCGGGCTTCATCGTGGCCGGCGCGGCGTTCGCGGCGATCTTCGTCGCGCTGACCCTCAGCGCCTTTCACGCCCCCGCACCGCACGGCCTTCCGGTCGGGGTGGCGGGCTCCGCCGCGGTCACCGGCCACGTCGAACACGCACTGAACAATGCCGCCCCGGGCGCTTTCCAGTGGCATAGCTACCCCAGCGCGGCCAGCGCCCGGACCGGGGTCGTGCAGCGTGCCGTGGACGGCGCGCTGATCGCGTCAGGCGGGAAGCTGCGGCTGCTGGTCGCGCAGGCCGGGGGCACCGCGCCTGCGCAGGCCCTGACCCGGGTGTTCGGCGCCGTGGCGGCGCGGTCCGTACGCCCACTCGTGGTGGCCGACGTGGTGCCGCCGCTAGCACGGGACACCCAGGCGCTGTCGCCCTTCTTCGTGGTTCTCAGCGTGCTGATCCCGAGCCTGGCCGCAGGCTCGGCGTCGGCTATCGCCTTCCGCCGGGCCCGGCCCGCGTGGGCGGTCGCCGCGCCGGTGGCCGCCGCCGTCGTCATCGGCGTGGTCTCGGCGGGCATCGCCGATGGCCTGGCCGGCCTGGGCCACTACACGGTGATCGCCGGCCTGGTCGCGCTGTTCTCGCTGGCCGTGGCGGCCCCCACGGCCGTGCTGGGCCGGATCTGGCCGCCGCTGGTCGCCCTGGCCCTGCTGGCGTTCATCGTGTTCGGTATCCCCGTCAGCGGCGGGCCAGCCAACCTGGCCAGCTTCACTCCCGGCTTCCTGCGCGCCCTCAGCCCGGCCCTGCCGCTCGGGGTAGCGGCCAGCGCGGTCCGCAACGTCGTCTACTTCGGCGGTCATGCCACCGCCCAGTACGTCTGGACGCTGGCCGCCTGGGCGCTGGCCGGCGTGATCGGCCTGATCCTGGTCACGGCGCTGCGGCGCCCCGCGCTGGCCGTCGCCGGGCCCGCCGTGCCGCCGGCGGCCCTGGCCGGACCCGGGCCCGCCTGGCCGGACCACGCCGCCGCGGGCGGCTACGCGGTTCCCGGTACCGCCCAGCCCATCAGCCTGGTCGTCGGCTTCGATGACTCCGAGCCCGCCCGGCGGGCGCTGCGGTGGAGCGCGGACCTGCTACGGGCCCGGCCCGGCACCCTGCACGTCGTCTACGCCGACCACGTGCTGATCGACAGCGATCTGTCTGGGTTCGCCCACGCCGAGATGGAAGACACCCGCGACCAGAAGGCGGCCGCGGTGGCGGAGGCCGCCGCGGAGATCGCCGCCGCGGCCGGCGCGCCTTACACGTTCGAGCGCCGCCAGGATTCACCCGCCGACGCGATCCTGTCCGCCGCCAGCGCCCAGGACACCGCCGAGCCCGCCAGCGCGCCCATCATCGTGGCCGGCCGATCGCACCATGCCGCGCACCAGATCATCGGCTCGGTGCCCGTCCGGTTGCTGCACCAGTCGCCCTACCCGGTGCTCACCATCGCCTGACCGCACGGCCCCTGCCCCGGGCCACCTGATCCGGGCCCGGCCGGTCAACCTTCCCGCCGCCCGGCCCGACTGTGACCAAACCGTGTCGTGCGGGTAAGGCGCGCACGCCTGTATACCCAGTATTATCCCGGGCATGCTACCGGTTCGGGAGGCGCCATGAGTGTCCGGCACGCGCTGCTCGCGCTGCTCAGCGAGGGCCCCAAGTACGGGCTGCAGCTCCGGGAAGAATTCGAGGCACGGACCGGAGAAGTGTGGCCGCTGAACGTGGGCCAGGTGTACACCACGCTGCAGCGGCTGGAGCGGGACGGGCTGGTGGAGTCGGACGGCACCGAGGACGCGGGCCCGCAGAAGGGGTTCCGTATCACCCCGGCCGGGTCCGGCGAGCTGGCCGGGTGGCTGCGCACACCACCGGATCTGGCCGCCCCGCCGCGCGATGAGCTGGTGATGAAGATCCTGGTGGCGGTGCGGGTGCCAGGTACCGACGTGCGCGAGGTGATCCAGGCGCACCGCCGCTACCTGGTGCAGCTGATGCAGCAGTGGACCCGGATCAAAGAGGAAGAAGCCGAGGGGGACCTCGGCCTGGCCCTGGTGGTAGACGCCGAGCTGTTCCGGCTGGATGCGGTCATCCGGTGGCTGGACGCGGCGGATGGCCGCATCAAGCGGGCCGGCGTCGAGCCGGACCCGGCCCAGCCCGCCCAGGCCCCGCTGCCACGGCGGCGCCGCCGGGTGGGGATACAGCCGTGAGCAGTGCAGATCCCGGACGGGAAGGCAGGAATACGGGGATGAGCGTGCTGGAGTTGCAGGACGTATCGAAGACCTACGGCGCCGAGGCCAGCGAGGTGCATGCGCTGCGCGGCGTCAGCCTGACGGTGCAGGCCGGCGAGATGGTGGCGGTGATGGGGCCCAGCGGCTCGGGCAAGTCCACGCTGCTGACCATCGCGGGCAGTCTGGAGGAGCCGAGCAGCGGCGAGGTGCTGGTGGCCGGCGCGCCGCTGTCCCGGATGTCGCGCAACGACAAGGCCCGGCTGCGGCGGCGCACGGTCGGCTACGTGTTCCAGGACTTCAACCTGCTGCCCGGGCTGACCGCGACCGAGAACGTGGCGCTGCCGCTGGAACTGGACGGCATGAGCGCGGGCAAGGCCCGCGCGGCCGGGCTGCGCGCGCTGGACGGGCTGGGCCTGAGCGAGCGGGCCAGCCGGTACCCGGACGAGCTGTCCGGCGGCGAGCGGCAGCGGGTGGCCATCGCCCGCGCCGTGGCCGGGGAGCGCCGCCTGCTGCTGGCCGACGAGCCGTCCGGCGCACTGGACTCGGCCAACGGCGAGGCGGTCATGCGGCTGATCCACGACGCGTGCAAGCGCGGCGTGGCCGCCGTGGTGGTCACCCACGACGCGCAGCTCGCGTCCTGGGCCGACCGGGTGGTGTTCCTGCGCGACGGCTCCGTCGTGGATCAGACCGCGCCGCTGCCCGGGCCCGAGTCCCTGCTGACCCCGGGCCAGAACCAGTGAGTACCGGCCTACTGGAGCGGCCCGCGAGCACGGAAGCCACCAACGGGGGCGTTCCCGCGCGCCGGGCCGTGATCCGCTGGGCATGGCGGATGTTCCGCCGCGAGTGGCGTCAGCAGCTGCTGGTGCTGGGGCTGGTCGTGGTCGCGGTGGCCGCGATCGTGGTCGGCTCGGCGGTGGCCCATGACACGCCGCCTGCGGCCAACGCGGGCTTCGGCACCGCCACCCACATGGCCACGTTCCAGGCCCCCGACCCGCATCTGGCCAGCCAGATCGCCGCGCTGCAGGGCCGGTTCCACCCACCGACGTGATCGAGAACCAGACCGTGGCCATCCCGGGCTCGGTCACGCACCTACGACCTGCGCGCGCAGAACCCGCGCGGCCGCGTACGGGCAGCCGCTGCTGTCCCTGGTCTCCGGGCACTACCCGGCCGGCCCGGGCCAGGTCGCGGTGACCAGCGGGGTGGCCACCGCGCTGCATCTCAGCATCGGCGACACGCTGACCTCGCCGGCGTATCCCGCCGGGTGGTCGGCATGGTGCAGAACCCACAGAGCTTGCTGGACGAGTTCGCTTTGGTCGTGCCGGGCCAGGTGACGGCGCCGAGCCAGGTCGTCGTGCTGTTCGACGCGCACAGGCTGATCCCGCACAGCGTCGCACGTACGTGTCAACGCCGCAGAGCCTCGCGTCGGCGCAGGGCAGTAACCCCCTCAACCCGACCACGATCGTGCTCGCGCTGGCCACGGTAGGCATGCTGCTCATCGCGCTGGTCTCGGTGGGCGGCTTCACCGTGCTGGCCCAGCGGCGGCTGCGCTCGCTGGGCATGCTGGGCGCGCTCGGCGCCACCGACCGGAACATCCGGCTGGTGGTCCGGATCAACGGCGTGCTGGTCGGGCTGACCGGCGCGGTGGTGGGCCTGGTGCTGGGCCTGGCCGCCTGGCTGGCCTACCGGCCGATCGTCGAGTCGGACGCGCATCACCTGATCGGCCCGTTCCAGCTGCCCTGGGTGGTGATCGGCCCAGCCATGGCGCTGGCCGTGGTGGCCACTTACTTCGCCGCGTCGCGGCCGGCCCGGGCCATTACCCGGATCCCGGTGGTGACCGCGCTGGCCGGGCGGCCCGCCCCGCCCCGGCAGGTGCACCGCTCCGCCGTGCCCGGCCTGATCGTGCTGGCCGTATCCGTGGTGCTGTTCGTCTACACCGGCAAGGTCAACGGCAACGGCAACGGCGGCGCGCTCGAGCTGGTGGGCGGCTTCGTCACGCTGATCGCGGCGGTCATCCTGCTCGCCCCGTTCTGCCTGACCGTGCTGGCCGGGCGGGCCGCCGGGCGCCGATCGCGGCCCGGCTGGCGCTGCGTGACCTGAACCGGTACCGGGCCCGCTCCGGCTCGGCGCTGGCCGCCATCACGCTCAGCCTCCTGATCGCGATGATGGTCATCGTGCTGTCCGCGCAGCGGTTCGGCAACGTGCTCGACTGGGCCGGGCCCAACGTGGCGTCCAACCAGATCATCGTGTACACGCCCAACGGGCCGGGCGGGCCGCCCGGGCGGCGGTAAGGCAGCAGTCCGTCACCGGCAACGAGCAGTCGTGGTCGCGGACCGCCCACACCATCGCGGCCGCACTCGGCTCGAATGAGGTTGTGCAGCTGATCCAGCCGAACGCGAGCCTGGAGCACGCGGCGTCCGGGCCGGCAGTGGAACGGGGCCATCTACCTGGCCACGCCGCAGCTGCTGCATGCGTTCGGCATCCCGGCCAGCCAGATGGATCCCAACGCGGACATGCTGACCATGCGGCCCGGGCTGTCCGGGCTGAGCAAGATGCAGCTGCTCTTCGGCCTCAAGGGCGGCAAAGCACGCAGGGCGGCCCGGGCGGTGGTGGCCCGTAGGGCCAGCAGTCCTTCCCCTGCCCGAAGGGCAGCTGCGTGGCTAACCCGGTGATCCAGGAAGAGGGCGCGCTGCCCGGGGGCACATCGGCACCCAACACGGTGTTCACCGAGCACGCCATCCGCACCCTGCACATCACGGGGGCCACGAACCCGATGGGCTGGCTGATCCAGACGCCGAACCCTCCCACCGCAGTCAGATCACCAACGCCAGGCTGACCGCGTCGGACGCGGGGATGTCCATCGAGACCAAGAACAGCATCCCGACCTCGGCGGACATCATTAACTGGGCCACCGTGTTCGGCATCGTGCTGGCGCTGGGCATCCTGGCCATGTCGGTCGGCCTGATCCGCAGCGAGACGGCCAGCGACCTGCGCACGCTGGCCGCCACCGGGGCGAGCAGCTGGACCCGGCGGACCATCACCGCGGTCACCGCCGGGGCGCTGGCGCCTGGCCGGCGCGGTGCTCGGCACGGTGGCGGCGTACGCCGCCGTCATCGGCTACTCGTGGGACAACAGCCTTGATGGCCTGTCCGAGCTGAAAAACGTGCCCACCACCAACCTGCTGATCATCCTGGTCGGCATGCCCCTGGTGGCCGCGGCGGGCGGCTGGCTGCTGGCCGGCCGCCAGCCCGACACCATGACCCGCCAGCCCATCGAGTAACCAGCCGGGCATGCGAAGGCCCGCTGCTCTACCGGCATCAAGCTACCCGCCGGAGCGGGACGACGGATTGAGCAAAGGAACAGCATGAATGATGCATTCATGCGCACCGGTGCGCATGAATGCATCATTCATATGGTTGGGAATGGGGGGCCGAGCTGGCCTATCTGGCCAGCTCGGGCAGCACCTGGGTGTGCTCGATGCGCACCGCCTGCAGGGCGTCCGGGTTCAGGCCGAGCAGGGCCAGGATGGTCGGCGCGATCTGCGTCGTCTCGACCGGCGCGGCCACGCTGGTCCCGCCGTGCAGGCCGGGCGCGTCCACCAGGATGGGCACGTTGCGGTCCTGCGGGTCGTCGCCGCCATGCTCGGCGATCTTGCTCTGCCCGCCGGTGTACACCACGCCGTGCTGTGCGATCCCGGTGATGTCGGGATGACGTGGGTCGCTGACCGGCACGCCGTACAGCGCGGCCGAGGCGGCCCCGGCGTAGACCCGCTTGAGGCCGGAGGCGGTCACGGTAATCGGGGACCCGTTGATGTTGTTGCCCGCCGCGGAGTGAGTGAGCAGGTAGTTCTTGACGAAGTCGGCCGCGGCCTGTGAGCGGTTGCTCAGCCACAGCAGCATGCCGTCATCGTCGGTGGAGAACTCGACCAGGCTGGCCGCGCCGGGGTGGGCGGCGGACCAGGCCGCGTTGATGGCGGCCAGAATGGGCGCGTCCGGCACCCGGGCCAGGTCGTCCGGGTTGGTCGGCGACTGGCCGTGCTTGGCCGAGATGATGATGGCCGTGCTGCTGGCCAGCCCCTGCGCGCGGATCTCGGTCACCATGCGGCCGATCTGGGTGTTCACGTAGTTCAGCGCGCGGACCAGCAGTGGCCCGGGGACGGTGCCGCCGGGCAGGTAGCCGCCCCGCAGGCCGTCCGAGGTGGGCAGCTTCTGGGCGGTCGACACGGTCTGGAAGTTCATCCCGAAGATGCCCGGCACGCCAACCCTGGCCGTGCGGCTGTGGTTGTACCCGTCGATCTCGTTCAGGATGGCCTGCACCTTGTACGAGTCGTACTGCATGGTGGCCGCGTTGTCGCTGGTCCAGTCCTGGCCGGCCGGGTAGCCGCTGGCCTGGCTGTTGATCTCGGGGGTGAAGAAGTCCTGCACGCCGGTGCCGGACGGCCCGTCGAACATCTGGTAAGCCGGGTGCTTGTCCGACCACGCGGTGCGCAGCCCAGCCGCGCGGGCCACGTTGAAGATCGTGTTCACCTCGAGGTACTGGTTCGGGAAGATCGGCTTGCAGGTGACCGGGTTGACCGGCAGCGCAGCCGGGTTAATCACGTCCAGCGGGTTGCTGGTCATCTGCAGGATGCTGCCGGGCAGCCCGGTCAGGCCCTGGCCCGCGTCCAGCGCGTTCGAGTTGTTGTCGATGGCCTCTTCGTAGGCGGCCTCACCGCCCGGGACCGGGCCGGAGCAGTTGGTGGTGCCGGCCGGGAACACGTCGTGGTTCCACGTGTCGTCGTAGTAGATCCCGGTGACGCCCGGGTCGCCGCCGGTCACCTGGGCGGTCATCCCCGGCGAGGAGTCCGACGGGAACGGGGTCATCGCGTCGCTGTATTCGACGCCGTCGCGGTTCAGGCGGGCCAGCGCCGAGTGCGGGTAGGCCCGCACGTACCAGGCCAGGTCCTGCTGGTGCAGGCCATCGACCGAGATCAGCAGCACATGCCTGATCTGGCCGCCGTCGCCGCCACCGGCCCGCGGGCTGGCCGCGGCCGAGGCGGAAAGTAAGGCGGTGCCCGCCATCAGGGCGGCCACACCGCCGGCCACCAGAGTCACTCGTCCCACCGGTCTGCTACGCATGACGTCCTACCTCCCAGGAGCACTTCGTTCCGGACTGTCCCTGCCCTGATACCGGGCCCAGGCGTCCCGGTGTGAACGTGGCGGCGACGGGACGATGACATTTGCGGCCTGGCTTGCCCAAGCCGGACCGGCCCAGCCGCTAGCCCCGTTTCGGTGGTAGCGCCCGGGGAGTGGGGCAGAACTCGGTGTAGGCCTCGTGCAGCTGCTTCGATGCCGCGACACTGCGCTGGTTGACGGCGGAGATGACCTCGGCGGCGCGCCAGTAGTTCGAGGGGACGAGCAAGCCGGACAGCACGGCCTCGAGCGCCGTTCCGGCGGCCTCGTCGAATTAGCGGACGCAGTCAGTGCGAGCGCTAGGTCCAGGCGCGCCAGCGCCGCACGGCGCGGCCGGCGCGTGGGGCCGCCTTCGAAGTGGGCGACGACGTTGCGGGCGTATCCGGCGGCGGCTGGGTCGCCGAGCCAGGCCAGCGTGGTCGCGGTGTATGCCTCGAACTTTGCGGGATCGTAGTGGTAGTGATGCTCGGGCCGGTCGGGCTGGGGCAGCGGCGCGGCGAGCGCTTCCGTCCGGGCGAGCGCGGCGCGGGTCTCGCGGGGTGCGCCGAGCCGCGCGAACGCACGGGCCTCTTGCCCGGATGCCTGGATGTAGGCGCTGCCGTCCCGCGGTGCGACCCGCCGCGCGGCCTGGGACAGGTCGGCGGCGCGCGGGTAGTTCCCGGCGGTGATCTCCTGCCACGCCTTCGTTTCCAGGCACCAGGCGGCGATCTCGGGCTGGCCGGTCTCCCGCGCGAGTTGTGCCGCGGTGTGCAGGTGGGCCGACGCGGCTGGGAACCGGCGCAGGTCGATCAGGCACGTCGACGCCACCAGCGACAGCCACCCCATGGTGACGAGCAGCCGCCGGTGCTCCCCGAGGGTCATCCGGCCGCCGAGGAGCCCAGCCGCGTAGTCCAGGTGCCCGCGGGTGCGCCGTAGGAGCTCGCCGGGCGGCGTGCGCGGGTAGGCCAGCGCCATGTCATCGGTGGCCTGCTCCAGCCGGTCAACGGTGGGCTCCCCGATGTCGCTGGCCGTGGCGCGGCGGGCGACGTTGATCGCCTCGGTCTCCTCGTCCACCGCGACGGGCGGGCCCGGGGCGGTGCGTGCGGTGGCCAGCGCGGGCACGCCGAGCGCCTCACCGAGCAGGGCAGCGATCTTCGGGGACGGGTCCTGCTTCCCGCTGGCCAGCCGGGAGATCAGCCCGGGGTCGCAGTGCACCCGGCGGGCCAGCGCCCGGACACCGAACCCGCGCGCGGCCATCGCCGCGCGGAGCCCTTCGGCGAAGTCATCCATCCCGTCCACCATCCCGCAACGGCTGGGGCGTTGACGAGTGTTGACAGGACCACTGTCAACACTCCCACCGTAACCAGGCCGCAGCACAGAGTTGGCACATGATCACTACACGTTCGCCGCGGATCGCCGTGAGCGGCACCGCTTCCGGTGCGCTCATAGGTCTGAGCGGGGGCTGGCCGGCCACGGGAGCATCCACCAGGAACCCTGGTGACGAAACGCATTGACCCGGCGCGGGATGACGCGGGAGTGCGGCTGCGGACATTACGGCTGCGGCGTGGCATGTCCCAGGTCGCACTAGCCGACCTCGGTCCCAGGACGGTGCCGTTCCCGGCCCAGTGCGACCCCTTGACGCGGGCCCGGCACCAGAGCTCGCCCGCCAGTTATCCAGTGCCCCGTCGACGGGCGGGCGACCGGAGACTGGCTGCGCCGCCTGGCCCGCGAACCCACCGTCAGCTCCTGGCTGCTCCTTGACCAGCTGGCCACCCTGCCACGCCGCCCGGCCGGGCCGGGCATCAGGCCAGGACGGTCCGCCATGTCACAGCTCGCCAGCCGTCATCGAGACACCATGACCAGACGCCCGCCCCCTTCTCTCCCTGATGAAGTCACTGCCGGGATCCGGCTTGCGGCCATGGCAAGCGCCCCGTTCTGGGCACGCCAGCACGTACACGACGCGCTCGGGAAATGGCGGGCGCCGGGCGAGACCATCGAGACGGCAGAGCTTCTCGTGTCCGAACTGGTCACCAACGCGGCCAAGCTCACCGGGCCACCCCCGGCCGCCCTCCGCGACTGTGGCCTGGCCAGTCCAGGCATCATCGATGTGATGCTCCGCTACCTCCCAGGCCACCGCCTGGTCATCGAAGTCTCGGACTGCGACCCCCACCCGCCCGCACCCGCTGACCCCGACGTGAACTCCGAAGTGGCCGGGGCCTGATGCTCGTCCAGGCACTAAGCAAGGAATGGTCCTACGCTTCCTACCTTCAGGCGGGAAAATGGTGTACTGCGTCATCACGGTGCTGCCAGAGGCCGAACGGCCCGCTGGTACACGGCCGGATCACTAGGCGGCCCGACATGCCTCAGCCTGGTACCGGTGCGGCGCTTGCCGTCGGACAGACGCGTCGTAACCACCCGAACCGTTCAGCCACGGACCCGGGCGCGCGCTACCTACGACATGGCTGAATCATTCGAGCTGTCCCGACGACATGAATGAAGCATTCACGCAGTTGGGTACAGGGCGGTGCGGGCTGGCGGCGGGCCGCCACAGCCGTCCCGGGCCCGGGCTGGCGCGCGGCGCTTGCCGTCGGGCCGGCGGCGTCGTAGGCTAGCGATATATCGTGATCGTGTCGCGAGCGTTATAGGTAGAGCGGTCCGGAGGTCAGCATGTCGGCAGCGTGGGGCCCGGCGGGGGAGTTCGATCCGGGGCTGCCCGGGCTGGCCCGGTGCCTGGGCGGCCTGCTCGGCCACCTCGGGCACCTCGGCCAGCTGGGCGCGGTGGCCGGCGGGCGGTCAACTGCCCGGCCCAGCGCCCGGGGCGGCGGGCGCCGGGGCGGGCCCTGGGACCGGGGTGGCTGGGGCCCGCCCGGCGGACGGGGCTGGGCGGGCGGCAAGGACTGGGCCGGCTGGTGGCCGGGGGCGCCGGGACCGGTGCGCGGGCCGAAGGCCGGCCGCGGTGACGTGCGGGCCGCGATCCTGGCCCTGCTGCGTGAGGAGCCGCGCAACGGATACCAGATCATGTCCGAGATCGAGGAGCGCAGCGGCGGCGCGTGGCGGCCCAGCCCGGGCGCGGTCTACCCGGCGCTGGCCCAGCTGGCCGACGAGGGCCTGATCACCGGGGTCGAGTCGGGCGGGCGGCGTACGTTCCGGCTGACCGAGGCAGGCCAGCGGCATATCGCGGACAACCCGGAGACGGCCCGGCCGGCCTGGGAGTCGATGGCCGAAGGACCGCCGGGCGAGGTGCGCGGCCTGCTGACGCAGGCGGCCCGGCTCGGCGGCAGCGTGGCCCAGATCGCGCACGCGGGCACCCCGGAGCAGATCCGCGCGGCCGGTGAGCTGCTGGCCGCGACCCGCCGCGGCATCTACCAGATCCTGGCCGGCGACGGCGATGAGGACGCGGGCGGAGTACGCGGGCGACGGCGACGAGGGTGACGCCGGGTACGCGGGGGACGGCGACGAGGGTGACGCGGGGTACGCGGCCGAGGACGATGAGGGTGACGCCGGGTACGCGGGCGACGGCGACGAGAACGGCGGCCAGGACGCGGATTATGCCGACGCGAACCCGGCCGGGACACGGGACGACGCAGAGAGGGACGAGGGGACTGGCCATGGATGAGCACATCCGCGCGTCAGACGCGGACCGGGACCGGGTCACCGCCCGGCTGCAGGAGCACTTCGCGGCGGGCCGGATCACCCGCGACGAGCTGGACGAGCGGCTGGCGGCCGTGCTGCGGGCAAAGACGTTCGGCGAGCTG
Source organism: uncultured Actinomycetes bacterium (assembly GCA_963747705.1). Taxonomy (GTDB): domain Bacteria; phylum Actinomycetota; class Actinomycetes; order Streptosporangiales; family Streptosporangiaceae; genus RYN-230. The sequence goes on from CAVVGF010000015.1 coordinate 165,790, forward strand.
CGCCCGGCACTGGCCGACCTGCCGGAGCCGGTGCCCGCGCCGCGCGCCGCGGCGGCCCAGCGGGCTGGCCGGCCCTGGCCGGCCCGGCGGCACCATCCCCGGCTGGCGCCGGTCTTTCTGCTCCTGCTGCTGACGGCCGTGCTGGTGTCCTCCGGCGGGTGGCTGGCACTGGCGTTGCTCAAAGTGGTCTTGATCTTCTGGCTGGTGCTCATGCTGGCCGGGGTGCTGGTCGCGGGGCGGATCCGGCGCCGGCTGCGCCGGGACCTGAAGGCTGGCTACGGGCCGCCGTGGCACCACCAGCACCACCAGCACTGGCACCAGTCACCCAGGCACGGGGAGCGCTGGCTCTGACCGGGCGGTGCGGCTGACCGTGCTGGGCGGCTGCGGCGCGTGGCCGGAAGCGGGCCAGGCCTGCAGCGGCTTCCTGGTCGAGCAGGACGGGTTCCGGCTGCTGGTGGACGCCGGGTACGCGACCCTGCCCCGGCTGCTGCAGCTGGTCAGCGCGGCGGAGGTGGACGCGGTGTACATCAGCCACGGGCACCCCGACCACTGCGCCGACCTGAACCCGCTGCTGCGCGCCCGCGCGCTGGGCGCTGACCCGCTGCCGCCGCTGCCGGTGTACGCCCCGCCGGGCGCGCTGGACGCGGTGCTGGCCCTGGACCGGCCGGGCATGCTGGCCGGCGCGTACCAGGTGACGGAATTCCAGCCCGGCGGCCAGCTGCGCATCGGCCCGTTCCAGGCCGCGACCTGGCTGCTGCCGCATTGGCTTCCGAACGCCGGCCTGCGGCTGGCGGCCGCGGGCCGGGTGCTCGCCTATACCGGGGACAGCGGCGGCCCGGACATCGCGGACCTGGCCCGGGGCGCCGACCTGCTGCTGGCCGAGGCCACCTACGTCGACCAGGTGCCACCGGACGACCAGCCGTTCCTGTCCTCGGCCCGGGCCGCCGGGCGGCACGCCGCCCAGGCCGGGGTGGCCCGGCTGCTGCTGACCCACCTGTGGCCGGGCACCGGCCACGACGCGGCCCGGGCCGCCGCGGCCGCGGCCTACGACGGGGACATCGGCGTGGCCCGCGCCGGGCTGGTCACCGAGGTGTGACCGGGGTGCGGCCGGTCACCGCATGCCGGACGCGGTCACCACGCCCAGCGCGAACGTGACCAGCGCGCCCACCCCGTGCAGCATCGGGATGATAGCCGTCGGGTAGGACTTCGGCCTGTTCCGCTTCTCCTGGGCCGCGTCGGCGGGCAGGCTGGCGATCATCTCGTCGATGAGCTTCCGGGTCAGCGCCTCATCGGCCAGCGCCCGGGCCAGCATCTCGTCGGTGAGCGGGCCGCGGGCGGTTGGCTCACCGGGTGAGCCCGGTACCGGCGGCGCCTGCCCGGGCGGGCGCGGCTGGCCAGGCGGCGGCGGCCCGGCGGCGGCTGGTGTGGCCGGGCCCGGGCCAAACTGGACCGGGGCGGGGGAGCGGGGGTAGGGAGTCCACAGCGTCACCGTGGTGATACCCAGGCCGATCCCCGGCACCAGCAGGCCGACGGCCAGCCAGGCGACCGGTTCGGCCGCGGTGATCAGGTAGCAGACCCAGGTCACTAGCCCGGTCAGGGCCAGGCTGAAGTGCCCGACCAGCACGCCCGGATGCAGCCCGTCCCGGACCGAGAGCTGCCTGCGCAGCCCGTCATGGGCGATCAGCCCGCGCAGCATGTAGCCGCCCAGGCTGGCGGTGAACACCCAGCACAGCAGCGTGGCAATGGATATCGCGGGATCGTGCAGGGAGGTGGCTGCAGCAGGCATCGGGGGCACCTGCCAATCTGCCCGGGTACGCTCCGGAGTCTCTGACGAGAGTAGCCGCCCGGCACCGGGCGCGAAACCCCGCGGCCTGGCCGCTGGGCATCCGGCCTGGTCCAGCTGGTTAGCTGGAATGCGGGGCGGCGACCTGCTGCGCGGCCAGCGCCGGGCGCCTGGCCCGCCGGTGGTGCCGCTTGTGGTGCCGGTGCGGCGCGGCGGAGCCGGACGGATGCGGGTGCGGCGCGTGGACGGCCGCCTCGGCCGCCGCGGCCTGGGCCAGCCGGGGCGTCATCCAGGCCAGCATGGCCGGGACCTCGGCCCGCCAGGTGGTCATGTCATGCCCGCCACCCCTGGTCAGGATCAGCGGCACGCTGGCCTGGCGCAGGCTCAGCTTCTGCCAGAACAGCTCGGTGCTGGCCACGTCTTCCTTGTTGGCGGTGCCCGCGCCCAGCCAGAACTGGGGGACCGGCGTGCCCAGCTTCAGCTTGCGGATCTCGTCCAGCGGGGTGTTCTCGGCGGCCAGTTTGCGATTGCCGCCGAACGGGCTGACCTGCCGCAGCGGGAACTCCAGCTGGTTGCTGTCCGGCTTGAAGTAGCCGCTCATCACGCCCGCGAAGCCGTACCTGTCCGGGAAGCGCAGCGCCATGTTGGCGGCGCAGAACCCGCCCTCGGAGTAGCCGGCCACCGCCCAGGCCGGGCCGGGTGGCTCGACCCGGAACCGGTGCGCGATGGCCAGTGGCAGCTCCTGGGCCAGGTAGGTCAGGTCCCGCGGGCCGCCGGCCTGGTTGAGGCATTGCAGCGAGATCCGGGGCGCGCCGTTCGCGTCCGGCATGACCAGCACGGCGGGCTTCGCCCGCCCCGCGCTGACCAGCCGGTCCAGCGTGGCGGTGATGCCCACCACGTTGATCCAGTCCTGCGGCTCGCCGGGCTGGCCGTGGATCAGCTCGATGACCGGGAACCGGTAGTCCCGGTAGCTGGGCTGGAAGTACTCCGGCGGCAGGTAGACGTAGACCGCCCGGGTGATGTGGCTGCGCGGGCCGGTCAGCATCAGGTGCAGCGTGTAGCCCTGCTGCTGTGCGAGCTTGAGTGAGGTGTCGCTGCGGGTCAGCGTGCTCAGCTGGGTGCCCACGGCCAGGGCCGGCGGCGGCGCGGTGGTGCCGGTGGCGGCGCCCTGGTTGGTCAGGTCGGCCAGGGCGGCGCCCCAGGTCTGGTAGTAGCCGTAGTACTTGTTCACCGCGATCACCCCGAACAGCATCGCGGGGATGAAGGCCAGGCAGGCGGCCAGCAGCCGGAGGACGGGCTGCCGTGCGGCCAGTAGCCACCAGATCAGCGCGCCAAAAACCACCATGAGCAGAACAAAAAGTCCGGTGCTCTGCGGTTCTAGCAAGAAGGCCCTCCGGAATGGTGGCGGCGACTGGCGCCACCTCCCGAAACGTACCCAGCCGGGGCTAGAGTTCCCAGCTCAGGGCAGGAAAAGGTAAATCTTTCTATGGGCTAGAGTCATGTGACCGCGGCCGCCGGCTAAGCATTATGAACGTAAATACCCCGGCGGCCAGCACCAGGATCGCGGATAGCAGCAGCGCGGCGTGCAGCCCGTCGTAGAACGCGTTGTAGGCGGCGTGGATGACCTCCTGCACCAGTTGGCCCTGCCCGGCCCCAGCGGCGCCGCCGGCCCCTTTGGTGTGCGCGCTGGACGGCACCCCGCCGGTCTCGATGGCCTTGATCACGATCGACTGGAACGTGTCCGGGATGCCGAGGTGATGGAGCCGGCTGGTCAGGCTGGACCGCAGCTGCGCGTTGACCAGCGCGCCCAGGATGGCCACCCCGGTCAGCGCGCCGATCTCCCGGCTGGTGTTGGTGGCCGACGCGGCCATGCCGGACCGGGCCGGCGGCACCGCGGACAGCGCGGCCGCCGTGATCGGCACCACGGTCCCGCCGATGCCGATGCCGGTCAGTGCCAGGGCCGAGGCCAGCGGCAGGTAGGCCGGATCCGGGTTGAGTGTCTCCGCGGTCAGCAGCAGCCCGGCGCCGAACAGCAGGCTGCCGATGAAGATCGACCAGCGCGGCACGGACGGGTCGGACCACCGGCCGGCCAGCACCGAGGAAACGATCATCAGCGTGGTCATCGGCAGGAAGACCAGCGCGATCCGGTAGCCGCTATAGCCGGCCACCTCCTGCAGGTACAGCGCGCTGAAAAAGAACACGGCGAACGTCGCGAAATAGGCGCAGAACGCGACGATGTTCGCGGTCAGGAACGCGGGCACCCGGAGGAAGCGCAGATCCAGCAGTGGGTGCGCGGCCCGGCTCTCCCGCCAGAAGAACGCCGCCGCGGCCAGCGCGCTGAGGCAGAGCAGCAGGATCACGCTGGGCGAGCCGAACCCGGCGCTCTCCCCGTCGATGATGGCGAAGACGAACGCGGCCAGCGCGGCCGCGCCCAGCACGGTGCCCGCGATGTCCACCCGGTGCGCGTCCGGGTCGGCGCTCTCCGGCAGGACCAGCGCGCCGGCGATCAGCGCGGCCAGGCCGAAGACCAGGTTGAACCAGAAGATGGCACGCCAGTCCCACACCCCGACCAGCGCGCCGCCGACCACCGGGCCGAGGGCCAGGGCCAGCGCGGACACCGCGGTCCAGACGCCGATGGCCTGGGCCCGGCTGCGCTGCTCGGTGTAGATGTGCCGGAGCATGGACAGCGTGCCGGGCTCGCTGGCCGCCGCGCCCAGCCCCATCACCGCGCGCGCGGCGATCAGCACGCCCATGTTCGGGGCCAGCGCGGCCAGCACCGAGCCGCCGCAGAAGATGCCGATCCCGGTCAGCATCACCCGCTTGCGGCCGAACTCGTCACCGACCATGCCGAACGCGAGCATGGCGCCGGCGAACGTCAGCGCGTACGCGCTGATCACCCACTGCAGGGCGCTGACCCCGGCGTGCAGGGTGGTCTGCACGCTGCCCAGCGCCACGCTCACGATCGTGTTGTCGAGGAAGGTGACGAACAGCACCGCGGCCAGCACGGCCAGGGCGAGCGAGCGGCTGCCACGGCGCACTGGCGTCGCCCGCTCGGCGGACATGTCTACCGAGCGGACCACGCGACTATCCGGCGGTCTTGCAGAGCGACGGGAGACCGGAACGTCTTCCCGTTGTTCTCCAGGGTCAGCAGCCCGCAGAAGCTGGCCAGCCCGACCTTCCAGGTGCCGCCCTGCAGGACGGCCACGCCGGTCTGGTTGGGCAGGGCCGTCGCGCCGCTGATCAGGATCGAGTACTTGACGGTGGCCTGGCTGGATGAGGTCACGGTGACCTTGGTGACCTTGGCGCTGGCCGTGGAGGCCAGGCCGGACCCGGCCTGCGCGCTGATGACGGACGCGAACGCCGACCCGTTCTGCAGCAGGGCGACCCGCTGCGCGACCGGGGTCTTCGCGTTGAAGAACTTTTCCCAGTTGGTGGTGATGGTGGCGGCGGCGGATCCGCTGGCGGCCGCGCTGGCTGAACTAGCCGGTGCGGATGTGCTCGGTGATGAACCCGCGCCAGAGTTGTTGCTGCTGCTCCCGCAGGCGGCGATGCCCGCGCCTAGCGCACCGACCAGCACGATGAGCTGGAGTATCCGATGAGCTCTCATGCAGCCATCTTCCAACTTTCGGCAGGCACACGCGACTCCGGAGCTGACCCCCGTGTCAGCCGCCGCAGGACCGCCTGGTAGCGGTCTCGACAGACCGGTTCAGCCGGACAGCGCGCCGCCCTCGGCCGCCTCCGTCTCCGCCTTGTCCGGCAGGCCCCGGACCAGGCCGATCAGCCCCACCGCGAGGAGCGCACCGATGCTGTCGCCGAGCACGTACACCCACCAGCCGCTGAAGTTGGCGGCCACGATGTCCGGGCCCAGGGTCCGGGCCGGGTTCATCGACGCGCCGCTGATCGGGCTGGCGAACAGGCCGAGCAGGGCCACCGTCGAGCCGACCGCGATGGCCGCGTTGTGCCCGATGCTCCGGTGCCCGGTGGCGGTGTTCAGGATCACGCTGACCAGGATCGTGGTCAGCGCGATCTCCATCACGAAGGCCCGCCAGTCGCCGCCGTGCTTGTCGATGGGGTAGTTACCGCCCTGGCTGACGTGGCCGAACACGACCTGCAGGAACAGCGCGGCCAGGATGGCCCCGGCGAACTGGGCGATCCAGTACGGCAGCACCCAGTTGGCCGGGAACACGCGGCGTACGGTGAAGGCCAGCGTGACCGCCGGGTTGATGTGCAGGCCGGACAGCGGTCCCCAGGCGTAGATCAGCGCCATCACCAGCGCACCCGGCGCGATCACCGCGGCGGTCCGGCTGATCGGGTGCCCGCCCGCGTAGAAGCTGATCACGCCGGCCCCGGCGGCCACCAGTACGAGCAGGAACGTGCCTGCGAACTCGATGATGACCCGGATATACAGCGGCCGGGACCGGAGCGTGTCCTCCTCGAACCGGATCAGGTACCGGCGGCCGAGCGCAGCAACCGGGTCCGGGTCCGGGTTCGGCCCGATGGTCCCGCCCCGCTCCGTGTCAGCCATAGGCACACTCCAGTCCTCCAGTACAGCGTGGATCCCGCTGGCCCGGAAAAGATCGCCCAGAGGGGATGATATTGAGCGAGGAGACCACGGATACCGGCCTCGCGGCCGGACGGAGCCGGGAAGGAGGCAGCCACGGACGCCAGCGGCAAGACGGATTCGGAGCACGCCCCGCCGTCGGCCGGGCACGAGCCCGACGCACGTTATACGTTCGCCAACGAGCGGACGTTCCTGGCCTGGATCCGCACCGCGCTGGCCCTGATCGCCGCCGGGCTGGCGGTCATCCAGCTGCTGCCGCCGTTCCACGGCATCCACTGGGGCCGGCACGCCATCGGCATCCCGCTGATCCTGCTCGGCGGGGCCATCGCCGTGCTCAGCTACCGGGAGTGGATGGTCAACCAGCGTGCGCTGCGCCGCGGCGAGCCGCTGCCCCAGTCCTGGCTGCCCGCGGTGCTCGCGGTCACCATCACCGCGGTCGGCCTGATCGCGGCGGTGCTGGTGGTGCTGGCCGGGTGAGGCAGGACCCGGCCCGGCCCCGCCGGGGTGACCCGGATCCCGGGCTGGCCCGGGCCCGGACCAGCCTGGCCTGGCTGCGCACCGCCATCGCGTTCGCCGCGATCGGCGGGGTGATCCTGAAGCGGGACGTGCCCGCCGGGCTGGCCGTGCTGGTGCTGAGCGCGGTGGTGTGGATGACCGGCCGGCTGGCCGGGGCACCCGGCATCGTGGCCCGGCCGCGCCGCCTGCTGCTCATCGCGCTGGCCGTCGCGGCGGTCGCCGTGCTGGCTCTGGCCGTGTCGCTGTTCGGCCCCGAGTCGGCCGGGCTACGGCTGACTTAGGCGCGGCTGCCGGGTTCGCCCGGGGCTCAGCCGGGGCTCAGCCGTGGCTGGCGACCAGCGCGGTGAGCACCACCAGCGCGAACGTCGCGGTGGCCAGCAGCCCGTGCAGCAGGACCAGCCGGGCCGACAGCCCTCGGCGCGGCCGGCCTGCGGCCTGTCCGGTCGGCTCACCCTGCGCGGCTCGCGCGGACCGGGCCGACCGGGCCGCCCGGATCAGCCAGCTCAGCCCAGCGCCGATCGTGAGGACCAGCACGCCGAACGCCACCCAGGCCAGCGGCCGGTGGCCGGTGCCGACGTAGATGAACCACAGGCCAAGGCCGAGCAGCGCCAGCGCCGGGTGACTGAACTCCAGCAGCGGGTGCTCGCCCGGCGTGGTGTGCACCTTGACCCGGGGGATGTCCGGCATCTCGCCGCCCGGCCCCCGGCCTGCCCCCGGGACCGGGACTGGCGCCGGCGCGGGCCGGGCCGGCGCGCTGCGGGCGGCGGCCGCCCGCCGGGCCATGCTGCCGCGGATGAGCAGGGTCATGCCAGCGGCGGCGGTCAGCAACCAGACCACCAGGGCCGCGATAGCCACCTGGGGCTCCCTTCGCACCGCTGAGCCCGCTCCGGCCGGGACGTTCCCGTGAGCGCGACCCAGGCTAGCGAACCCCGGCCGGTGCCCGGCCCAGGTTGGTTTGCCGTTTACCGGCCGGTCAGTCCGGCGGCGGGCCGGCCGGTCAGTCAGCCGGGCCGGGCTGCTCGGCCGACAGGTAGGCCAGCACGGCCAGCACCCGCCGGTTGTCGTCGTCGGAGGGCTGCAGGCCGAGCTTGAGGAAGATCGAGGCGGTGTGCTTGGCCACCGCCCGCTCGGTGATGACCAGGCGCTGCGCGATGGCCGCGTTGGACCGGCCCTCGGCCATCAGGCCGAGCACCTCGCGCTCGCGCGGGCTGAGCGCGGCCAGCGTGCCGTCGCCGGCGCTGCGGGCCAGCAGCCGGGCGATCACCTCCGGGTCCATCGCGGTGCCGCCGCCGGCGACCCGGCGCACCGCGTCGACGAACTGGGCGCTGTCGAGCACCCGGTCCTTGAGCAGGTAGCCGATGCCGCCGCTGCCGTCGGCCAGCAGCTCGCGGGCGTACAGCTGCTCGACGTACTGGGACAGCACCAGGACCGGCAGCCCGGGAGCGGCGCGCCGGGCGGCCAGCGCGGCCCGCAGGCCCTCGTCGGTGAACGTCGGCGGCAGCCGCACGTCGACCACGGCCACGTCCGGCCGGTGCCGCGGTCACCGCGGCCAGCAGGTCGGCCCCGTTGTCCACCGCCGCGGTGACCTCCAGGCCGTGCGCCTCGAGCATCCGGGTCAGGCCGTCCCTCAGCAGGAAGAGGTCTTCGGCGATGACAACGCGCACGGGATCTCCATGGTCACCACGGTCGGGCCGCCGGGCGGGCTGCTCACGGCCAGGACGCCGTCGAACGCCGCCAGGCGGCGCTCGATGCCGCGCAGCCCGGTGCCGCGGGCCGGGTCGGCGCCGCCGCGCCCGTCGTCGGTGACGCCGACCCGCAGCATCCCAGCGCTCGTACCGGATGTCGATCCAGGCCTGGCTGGCCTCGGCGTGCTTGGCCACGTTGGCCAGCAGCTCGCTGACCGCGAAGTAGGCGGCCGACTCCACCGGGGCGGGCAGCCGGCCGGGCAGGTCGGCGGTGACCGCGACCCGCAGCGGGCAGTCCAGGGCCAGCGCGCGGACCGCGTCGGCCAGGCCGCGGTCGGCCAGCACCGGCGGGTGGATGCCGCGGACCAGGTCGCGCAGCTCGGCCAGCGCCTGCGCCGAGGCGTCGCGGGCCTCAGCCAGCAGCGCCCGGGCGGCGGCCGGGTTGTCGTCGATGCAGCTGGCCCGGCCGCGTCCAGCGTCATGCCCATCGCGACCAGCCGGGCCTGCGCGCCGTCGTGCAGGTCCCGCTCGATCCGGCGCATCTCGGCCGCCCCGGTGTCGATGGTCTCGGCCCGGGTCTGGGCCAGGTGCTGCACCCGCTGGGCCAGCTCGGCCTGCCCGGCCGGGGCCAGCAGCGACCCGGCCGGCCAGCCCGTAGCCGCGCAGCAGCCACGGGGCCGACCCCAGCCCGGTCGCGATGCACGAGACACCGAGCACGACCAGCACCGGCCAGCTGTTCCCCGGGAACGCGGGCGGCGGCACCGCGAACCCGGCCACCGGTGCCAGGAAGCCGATCAGCCCCAGCGCCATCAGTCCGACCGGCAGCAGCAGCGGTATCCAGCCCAGCAACGTGTTCAGCGTGGTCCAGCGCAGATCCCGCCCGGTGGCTGGGTCGGTGAGCAGCCAGCTGAGCCGCCGCCAGTACCGGGCCGGGGGATGGTACATGCTGGGCGGCAGCAGTTCCCGGCCGGCCGTGGGCACTCCGCTCCAGTCGGCCACCACCCGCCTGGTCAGCCAGGCCAGGTTCCGGATGCCCTGCAGCAGGTAGGGCAGCAGCAGCGCGGTGAGGAGCAGCCCGGCCAGCAGCACGAGCACGGACACGGCCACCCGCCCGGTCACGTCCGGGCCGACGGCCTGCGGTGGGATGATCCCGCGCCCTTCGGGCGTGGCTGGCGCTGAAGGCAACCGCCGCGGATTGCCTGGTGAGCACCCGCGCGATCAGCGCCCCGGCGATCAGCATCGGCGCGATCAGGGCCAGCAGCAGCGCGGCCCCGGCCAGCAGCAGCCCGTACAGGCCGAGCAGCCGGGCGGTGGCGGCGCAGCCCGCGGCCAGCCAGGGCCGCCGCGCGTGCCTGGCCGGGCTGTCCCCGGATGTCGTTCCGCTGCTCATGGCTGGTCTCCTTCGGCAGGCTGTGACCCCCTTAGTCTGCCCGGCTGGGCCAAGCGGCGCAGTAACCCTGACCCCCCGGGAGCGGGGTGTACCTAGGCCCACCGCGGGACGCGGCCCAGCCGTATATCCCGCCCGGCACTCCCGCTCCTAGCGTCACAGACGGCCCCCGGCGCGGCGCCGGGGGCCGCCAACCGCGGAGGGACACCGGATGAACATCATCGAGTCCGCCGGGCTCGGCCAGCGCTACCGGCGGACCTGGGCGCTGCGCGACTGCACGCTGGCCGTCCCGGACGGGCACCTGGTCGCCCTGGTCGGCCCGAACGGGGCAGGCAAGACCACGCTGCTGCACATGGCGGCCGGCCTGGTGTCCCCGACGGCCGGCGCGGTCCGCGTGCTCGGCGGCCAGCCCGCCGGGTCGCCGGGCGCGCTGTCCGGCGGTCAGCAGGCCCAGCTCGCGCTGACCGTGGCCCTGGCCCGGCGGCCCCGGCTGCTGGTGCTGGACGAGCCGCTGGCCGCGCTGGACCCGGTGGCCCGCAGCGATTTCATGGCCGCGGTGCTGGCCGCGGTGGCCGGCGACGGGATCTCGGTGGTGCTGTCCTCGCACATGCTGGCCGAGCTGGACCGGGTGGCCGACTACCTGATCGTGCTGTCCGATGGCCGGCTCAGCTCGCGGGCCAGGTGGCCGACCTGCTGGCCGGGCACCGCGTGCTCACCGGCCCGGCCCGCGAAACCCCCAGCATGCCGAACGCCAGTGCCTGGTCCACGCCCACCGCCGGGGCGCGCAGGCCCAGCTGCTGGTCAAGGCCACGGCCGCGGAGAGCCCGGGGCCGCCTGGCTGGCAGCAGCGCCCGGCCAGCCTCCTGGACCCAGGGCTGCGGGCGGCGCCGCTGGGCGGCGCTGTCCCGGCTGGCCCTGCTGGCCGCGGCGGTGACCGGCGCGGCGTGGGCGTTCAGCCTGCTGTTCTCCTGGTACTTCCAGCCGTTCTTCGCTGAGGGCAAGACCGGGCCGTTCCCGATGCAGCTGTTCGGCACGCGCGGCGTCGCGTTCGCCGCCTGGACGCTGGCCGCGTTCGCCATCGCCGCGTACGCCGGGCGCTGATCCGGCGCACCTGCCCGCCATGGCCGCCGCGCTGGCCGCGTGGACCGTGCTCGACGTGACCACGATGATGACGCTGCGCCAGCACTACCTGGCCCCGCTGACCGGGCGCGGCTGGAACATCCCGGTCACAGTGTGGCTGCTCCGGGTGTGGCCGCCCCGGGACGGGGTGCCGTCGTACATTTACCAGCCGGTGAGCCGGTTCTGGTCGTTCCAGCTGATCGAGGGCGGCTGGCTGCTGGCCCTCGCGCTGGTCCTGCTGGCCGGCACGGTCTGGCTGGTCCGGCGGAGCGAGTGACCAGGGTCAGCGGGCCGCGATGAGCACGGTGGCACCCAGGTCCGCCGAGCTGGCCAGCCGGGGGACCAGGCCGCCGCGGTCACCGCGGCGGTGGCCGCGGCCGCCTGGTGGTCACTGATCTCGGTCAGCAGGTGGCCGCCCGGGGCCAGCCAGGCCGGGGCCACGGCGGCTACCCGGCGCAGCACGTCCAGGCCGTCCGGGCCGCCGTCCAGGGCCACCCGCGCCTCGTGCTCGCGGGCTTCCGCGGGCAGCAGCGCGACGTCCCCGGTGGGCACGTAGGGCACGTTGGCCAGCAGCACGTCAACCCGGCCGCGCAGCCCGGCGGGCAGCGGCTCGTCCAGATCGCCCTGGTAGACCTGACCGCCCGCGGGCAGCACGTTGCGCCGGGCACAGCGCACCGCGACCGGGTCAACGTCGGTGGCGTGCAGGTCCACCGGGCGGCCCGCGGCCACAGCCAGCGCCACGCCCAGCGCGCCCGAGCCGCAGCACAGGTCCACGATCACCGGCCGCGGCGCCGGGCCGAGCAGGCTGGCCGCCTGGCCGATCAGGAACTCGGTGCGGCGGCGCGGCACGAACACGCCCGGGTCCACGGCGATCCGCAGCCCGCAGAACTCGGCCCAGCCCAGCACGTGCTCCAGCAGCTGGCCGGCCATCCGCTGCTGCTGCATGGCGGCCAGCTCGGCTGGGGTACTGGCCGCCGCCATGAGCAGCCGCGCCTCGTCCTCGGCGAACACGCAGCCGGCCGAGCGCAGCCGGGCGGCCACGGCGGCCAGCGTCTGGGCAGGCAGCGAAGCGGACATGGTGCCCAGGTACCTTACCCGCTGGCCGCCTTTGCTCAGCTGAGCTAAGATTTGCTTATGCAAGCAAGAGCCGATACGGCCAGGCCGGCCGCCAGGCGGACGTTCACCGAGGGGGCGCGCCGGGCGCAGATCGTGCAGGCCGCGATCGAGGTTCTCGCCGAGGCCGGGTATCGCGGCGCCACGTACGCCCGGATCGCCCGGCAGGCCGGGCTGTCCAGCACCGGGCTCATCTCCTACCACTTCAGCGGTCGGGACGAGCTCATCGGTGAGGTGGTGGCCAGGGTCATCGGGGACATCGGAGCGTTCATGACCCAGCGGATGGCCGGGGTCACCGGCCCGTCGGCCGCGCTCCGCGCCTACATCGAGGGCAACGCCGAGTTCACCGCGGCGCACCGGGACGAGATGAAGGCCCTGCTGGAGATCTTCCTGAACGGCGGCCTGCCCTACGACACGGATACTGAGCAGGCGGCGCTGTCCCCGGTTGAGGAGATCCTGCGGGCCGGGCAGCGCAGCGGGGAGTTCCGCGCCTTCGACCCGACCGTGATGGCCACCATGATCCAGCGGGCCGTGGACGGTCTGCCGTTCCTGCTGGCCGCCCGGCCGGACCTGGACGTCGCGGCCTACGCCGCGGAGGTGGTCACCACGTTCGGGCTAGCCACCCGGGCCGCGCCATGACCGGGCCCGGCACGGCGGGCCGGGCCGGTCAGCGCCCCGGACGCTGCCCCGGCCGCCCGGCCCCGGCCCGCCTCGGCCGCCAGATCGGTGCCCTGGTCTTCGACATCGCGGCACCCATCGGGCTCTACTACGGGCTGCGCGCCGCCGGGCTGTCCAGCCTGCAGGCGCTGGCCATCGGGGCCGTGATCCCGGCGGCCAGCGCGGCCTGGGTGCTGATCCGGCAGCGCCGGGCCAACATGGTCGCGCTGCTGGTGCTGGGCACGATGGCCGCGTCGCTGATCATCTCGGTGATCTCGCACAGCCCGCGGTTCCTGCTGGCCAAGGACGGCCTGATCACCAGCGTGTGGGGGATCTGGTTCCTGGCCAGTCTGGGTGCCCGCCGGCAGGCCGCGTTCCTGTTCGCCCGGCCGCTGATGGAAGGGCGGCGGGCGTTCGCGGTGCGGGACTGGGACGCGCTGTGGGACGCCGAGCCACGGTTCCGCCGGATCTGGCGGGTATCCACGGTGATCTGGGGGCTGGCCCTGCTGGCCGACGCGGTCATCCGGGTGGTGATGTCCTACGCGCTGCCGGTTAACGTGGTGCCCGGCCTGGGCGGGGCGCTGTACCCGGTGACGTTCGTGGTGATCCAGATCGTCACCAACATCTACTACCAGTTCGCCGGGCTGAACCGGCTGCTCGGCGCGCGCTGGCTGGCGGCCGCGGCTCAGCGCGGCAGCACGTGCGGGTTCAGCGTGCCGGCCGGGTCGAACGCCGCGCGCAGCCGGGCGAACAGGGCCCGCTCGGCGGCTGACCGGGCCAGCGGCAGCCAGCGCGCCTTGAGCCTGCCGATGCCGTGCTCGGCCGAGATCGAGCCGCCCAGCGACGCGACGAAGGAGAACACCGCGTCCTCGTGACGGCCGTCCGCGGGCGCGTCCGGGACGATGTTGACGTGCAGGTTCCCGTCGGCGACATGGCCGAACGTGATCACCTCGGCGGCCGGGTCGGCCGCGGCCACCACCCCGGCCACCCCGGTGGCCAGCTCGGTCCAGCGCGCGGCGGGCACGGCCACGTCCAGCTTGATCGGGGTGCCCAGGAAGCCGGCCGCCTCCGGGTGGCGCTCACGGTAGGCCCACAGCCGGGCCCGGTCGGCCGCGGTCTCGGCCACCGCGGCGTCCTGGTCCCCGGCCAGCCCGGCCAGGTCGTCCAGCGCGCCCGGCCCGGCCGCCTCCAGCAGCAGGTAGCTGGGCGCCGGGCGGGCCAGCGGTGCGGGCAGCCCGGCCCGGCTGGCCAGGATGTCCAGCCCGGCCCCGGTGAAGAACTCGGCCGACAGCAGGCCGGGCACGTCGGTCAGGGCCCGCCGGGCCAGGCTGTGCACCTGGGCCGGGCTGGCCAGCCCGGCCAGCACGGTGACCAGGCCCTGGGGCCGCGGCACCAGCCGCAGGCGGGCCTGGGTGATCACGGCCAGGGTGCCCTCTGAGCCCGCCAGCAGGGCCGGATAGTCGTACCCGGTGTTGTCCTTGGCCAGCCCGGCCAGGTGGGACAGCACGGTGCCGTCGGACAGCACCGCCTCGACGCCGCGGAGCTGGGCCCGCATCGGCCCGTTCCGCAGCACGCGCAGCCCGCCCGCGTTGGTCGCGATCGCGCCGCCGACCGTGGCGCTGCCCTGGCTGGCGATCAGGATGCCCAGGTCCAGGCCGGGCGCCGCGTCCGCGACCCGTTCCAGTGTGACCCCGGCCCCGGCGGTGACCTGGGCCGCGTCCAGGTCGGCCGGGCCGAGCCCGGTGAGCCGGGACAGGCTGAGCACGAGTTCGCCGTGGCTGGGCACGCCGCCGCCGACCAGCCCGGTGTTGCCGCCCTGCGGCACCACCGGCAGCCCGGCCCCGGTGCACAGCGCGAGCACGGCGGCGACTTCCCCGGTATCCCGCGGCCGCAGCACCGCCGCCGGTTCCCCGGTGAAGCGGCCGGTCCAATCGGTGCCGTACCCAGCCGCCGAGTCGCCGGTGAGCACGTGCTCCGGGCCGACCACCCCGGCCAGCGCACGGAGCAGGGTGGGATCAGTCGGCGGCTTCGATCAGCACCGGCTTCGGGCAGGACCGCGCAGGACTTCATCGCCCGGGCGAACGCGTCACCCCGGTCCCGGTAGTCGCGGAACTGGCCGAAGCTGGGCGCGGCCGGGGACAGCAGCACCACCCCGTCCGGCTGGGCCCAGCGGAAGCCCCGGCTGACCGCCCCGTCCAGGTCGGCACAGGAGACCACCTCGGCGGCGCTGGCCGGGCCGGCCTCGATGGCGGCCCGGATGCGCGGGCCGCTGTCCGGCACGGCCAGCACCAGGGTGGGCGCCGCCCGGCCGGCCAGGCCCGCCGCCAGCGGCTGGTAGTCGATGCCGCGGTCCTGGCCGCCCGCGATGAGCGCGACCCGGCGGCCGGGGAAGGCGTCCAGCGCGGCCAGCGTGGGCAGCACGTTGGTGGACAGGCTGTCGTCCACGAACGTGACCCCGCCGACCGTGCCGATCACCTGCAGCCGGCTGCCCAGCGCCGCGAAACCGGCGGCGGCGGCGCGCAGCGCGGCCTCGTCCGCCGCCTGCGGCACGCCGAGCGCGCGCAGGCAGGCCCGGGCGATCAGCGCGTTGCGCCGGCTGTGCGCGCCGAGCAGGCCGAGCGGCCGCATCCAGTCCGCGGCCGGATCATCGGCGGCGCCGACCCAGTCGACCCGCGGCCCGAGCAGATCCCGCCGCGCGCGGAGCAGATCGCTGTCCCCGTTGGCCACGGTCAGGTCGGCGCCGGGCTGGCTGCACGCCGACAGCTTGTCCCGGTAGTACGTCTCCACGTCGCCGTCGTGCCAGGGCAGGTGATCGGGATGCAGCGAGGTGACCGCGACCACCGGCGGCGAGCAGGGCAGGTCGGTGGCCTGGTAGCTGGACGTCTCGATGACCCAGTAGTCCCAGGCCACGGCGGGGTGGGCGGGTCTCCAGGGCGGCTGGCCGATGTTGCCGCCGATCAGGCACTGGTAGCCCAGCCGGGTGAGCAGATGGCCCGCGATGGCGGTGGTGCTGCTCTTGCCCTTGGTCCCGGTGATGCACACCACCCGCTCGCGCGGGGCTTCCTGCAGCCACAGCCCCAGGCCGCCGGCCACCGGGACACCGCCCGCCTCGAGCTGCCGCACGTCGTCCCGGTACCGGCTGATCCCCGGCGACTTCACCACCACATCGCAGCGGGCCAGCGCGGCCAGGCCGCCGTCCGCGGTGGCCAGCACCGGGCGGCCCGCCACGCAGGCCGGCCGGCGGCCGGTCGTCCACCAGCACCGGGCTGACCCCCAGCGTTTCCAGCTTGCGCACGTTGGCCAGGCCCTCGACGCCGAGGCCCCACACGCCGGCCGACGCGCCGCGCAGCTCAGACCAGGAGATCGTCGGCCGCATACGCATCCGGGATGAAGTGCTCGCTGAGCGGGCCGAGCAGGTCGGCCGCGGGCGCCGGCCGGGCAGCCCGGCCAGCTCGCCGGCCAGCGCCTGCAGCAGCTTGCCGCCGGCCCGGTCCGGGCGGGCCGCGGCCGCGGTCGCGGCCGCCCGGCACTCGCTGATCTCGCCGACACACTCGAACGGCTTGCTGACCGGCGACGTGCCGAGCAGGGTGCGGAACCGGCCGGCCAGCTCGCCGTGCGGGTCCGGGTCGGCCAGCGGCTCCCGGCCGGCGAAGATCTGCTCCAGGTCGGCGGCGGGCAGGAACGGCGCCAGGATCAGGTCGATGAAGCAGCACTTGTCGCACTGCCCGCACCAGTGATCGAGGCGGCGCGCCGGGTCGATGTGGAACGCCCGGTTACAGCTGCGGAACGTCCCGTGGTACTGGGTCAGCCGGGCGAACCGCTGGGCCACCCACAGCTCACTGAACGGCCGCAGCGCGGAGAAGTAGTCCGGCAGCTGAGGACTGGGCAGCTGGGCGTCCGCCTCGGCCAGCACCGACCGGAACGCCGCCTCGAACGCCGCGCTCTTCGAGTACTGGTGGTTGATGGCCCGGCCGCCGGTTTCCAGCGTCGGGATGGACGCCGACCACTCGTTGGACATCACCACCGTGTCCCGCCCGTCCAGCACCGCGGCCAGCACCGCGATGGCCGAGATGATCCCGGTCACCGGCACGTGGCCGTTAAGGAAGCCAAGCTCAGCGGAGCGGAGCAGCTGACCGTCGATCTCACGCTCGGCCCGCACAATGGGCAGCCCGGTGACCGCGGCGGGCGCCTCGATGGCCGCGAACCGGTCCCCAGGACGGCCGACAATGAACAACGCTGGCGCGGAGTGCTGCCGGACCAGCTCAACCGTGACGATCGAGTCGATGCCGCCGCCGAACGGGACCAGCGGCCGTGCTGGCCCGGGGGGGCGACCCCCCGGACCCCCCGATCGCCGCTCCGCGCCGAGCGGCGGCTCGCCGCCGCGGGACCCCCCTGATCGCCGCTCCGCGCCGAGCGGCCCTCGATGCGCAGCCCGGACAGGTCGAGCCCGTTGCGGTACGCGAACTCGCCCAGGCCGTCGAGGTAGAAGCCGGCCAGGAACGCGCGCTCGGCGTCAGTGACCGCGGTGCCGCCCAGGTCGATGACGTTCGGTGCGGCCGTCTTGTAGTAGGACACGCCGGCCAGCAGGAAGACCAGCCGCGCCGCCGCGTCCGCCGCCGGGGCGGCCCAGTTCCCGCCGCCCGGGAAGCCCACCCGCTCCGCGAAACGGCGCTCACCGAGGGAGTAATGGCAGGTCAGCATGTTTTGGGCCGGGTCAAGCCGGTAGCCCTCGTAGCGGAACGGCGGTGCCGGGCTCATCCGTCCTCCCGTGGGCGCAGCCGGGCCACGGCCGCGACCCGCCCGCACGGGCGCTGCTCGCGGTCGCTGAAGAACAGGCCGTCCCGGGCGCCGGTGGCCAGGCCGGAGTCCATGATCTGGCGGTCCGGCACCCCAGCTTCGCGCAGCATGCGGCGGTTCGCCGCGGGCAGGTCGAACAGCCACTGGCCGGGCCCGGACGGGCGGATGATGCCGTCCAGCTGGCCGCTGAAGTAGCGGCCAGCGGCCGCGACCACGTCCGGGCCGACCTGGTACCGGTCCGCGGCGACGGCCGGGCCGACCGCGGCCAGCATCCGCTCCGGGCGCGCGCCCAGCGAGCGCATCGCGTGCAGCGCCGCCCCGGTCACCCCGGCCACCGTGCCCCGCCAGCCGGCGTGCACGCAGCCCAGCACCTGGGCCTCCGGGTCGACCAGGATGATCGGCACGCAGTCCGCCACCATCACGACCAGCACCGTGCCCGGGTCGCGGGTGACGACGGCGTCGGTCTGCACCAGCGAGTCGGCCCGGCGCAGCGTGCCCCGGCCGCGGTCGGCGGCAGTCACCGTGGCCACGTGGTTGCCGTGCGACTGGTCGCAGAACACGAAGTCGGCCAGGTCCGCGCCGAACGCGGCGGCCACCCGGCGCCGGTTCTCCAGCACAGCGGCCGGCTCGTCACCCACGTGCAGCGCCAGGTTCAGCGACGCATAGCTCCCGGTGGACACCCCGCCGTGCCGGGTGGTCACCACCGCGTCCAGGTCCAGGGCATCGAGCGACGGCCAGGCCAGCACGTCCAGCGGCCCCTGCTTGCGCAGCCCGGGCCCGGTCGTTGTTGCTGCTCTCATGTCCTCTTTCTCATTCCGGGGGGACGACCCCCCTGGACCCCCCGCTCGCCGCTTCGCGCCGAACACCGGCTCGGCGAGCACACGCCTCCGGCGCGCCTCGCCTCGCCGGCGCGCCCCGCACCGGCTAACGAAGCCTACGCCAGCGCCGCCGAGCGGCCCGACGTCCTATGCTCTGCGCCATGGTTCCCTGGGCGGCGACCGGACCGCCGTGAAAGCCGCCGTGATCGTCAACCCCACCAAGCACGAAAATCTGCCCGCGCTCCGCACCATGGTCGGCGCGGCCATGGCCCGGCACGGCTGGGCCGAGCCGCTGTGGCTGGAGACCACCCCCGGCGAGCCCGGCCAGGGCCTGGCCCGGTCCGCGCTGGCCGCCCAGGTGGACCTGGTGCTGGCCAGCGGGGGCGACGGCACCGTCACCGCGTGTGCCGAGGGGCTGGCGGGCAGCGGCGTCCCGCTCGGCGTGCTGCCGGCCGGCACCGGCAACCTGCTGGCCCGCAACCTCGGCCTGCCGCTCAGCCTGGAAGAGGCGCTCGCGGTGAGCCTTGGCGGCACCGACCGGCGGCTCGACGTGGGCACCGCGAACGGCCGTGTCTTCGTGGCCATGGCGGGCCTGGGGTTCGACGCGGAGCTGCTGGACAGCACGGGCGAGCCGCTCAAGCGGCGGCTGGGCTGGGCCGCCTACGCGGTGTCCGGGCTGCGCCACCTCGGGGCCCGGCCGGTCCGGGCCAGCGTGCGGGCGGACGGCGGCCCGGTGCTGCGCCGCCGGGCCAGCAGCGTGCTGATCGGCAACGTCGGCGCGCTGCAGGGCGGGGTGACGCTGCTGCCCGGCGCCGAGCCCGACGACGGGGTGCTCGACCTGCTGGTGCTGACCGCGCGTGGCCTGGCCGGCTGGGCCGCCCTGGCCGCGGACGTGCTGCTGCGCCGCCGCCGGACCCGGCACGTGGCCCGCATCGCGTTCCGCGACCTGCACGTGGTGCTGGACCGCCCGCAGCTCTGGGAGATCGACGGCGAAGTCATGGGCCGCACCCGCCAGCTGCGGGTCTCCGTCCGGCCCGGCGCGCTGCTGGTGCGGGTACCGGCCCGCAGTATCAGCCCGGGGGGAGGACCCCCCGGAGCCCCCCGGTCGTAAATGAATGGTTTGGCCACACAGGGGTAAGGAGGGCGGGCTGATCCTGCTGCCAAACCCTCCGAAGGTGGCCCAAACGTGTGGACCCGGCTCGAACAACGTGAGCTGAACCGGCTGGCCCGGCGGATAACCGCCGGTCCCGGTGCGCTCCCGGCGCCGGACCGGCCCGCCGGGACGGACCTGCTGCCGCAGGTCAAGCACATCGTCGTGCTGATGATGGAGAACCATTCCTACGACAACTACCTGGGCATGCTGGCCGGCCGGGGCGACGGGTTCCCGCTCGGCCCTGACGGCCAGCCCGAGGTGTCCAACACCGGCGCCGAGGGCGAGCCGGTCCCGGCCCACCACCTGGCCAGCACGGTCCAGGTGGCCGAATCGCCCACGCAGAGCTGGCACGCCAGCCACCTGCAGTGGGCCGATGGCAAGCTGGACGGGTTCGTCACCGCCACCCAGCAGTGCATGCCGGGCAAGGACGCCACCCGGGCCATGGGCTACTGGACGGAGCAGGACCTGCCGTTCTACTACGGCCTGGCCCGCACGTTCCCGCTGGCCGACCGGTGGTTCTCGTCCTGCCTGGGGCCGACGTTCCCGAACCGCCGGTTCCTGATCTCCGGGACGGCCAACGGGCTGATCGACGACCTGCCGGTCAACCTGGCCGACTACCCGGCCAACGGGACCATCTTCGACGTGCTGAGCAATCACGGCATCTCGTGGGCCAACTACCACCCGGTGGCCGGCAGCCGGACCCGGTACGGCCGGGCACTGCAGCACCGCACCAAGGCCATCCGCCGCAGGCTGCGCACGCTGCGCCGGGTGACCCCCGGTTCGCTGGACGGGCTGCAGAAGGACATCCAGTTCACCGCGGACATCTACCCGCTGGGCATCGCCCGGTACATGCTGCACGTGCGCAGCACCGATGAATTCTTCAGCGACGCCGCGGCTGGCACGCTGCCGGCGTTCAGCATCGTGGATCCTGACTTTGCCGCCTACTCGGAAGAAAACCCGCAGGATATCCAGCGGGGGGAGAGCTTCGCCGCCACGGTCATCGACGCGGTGCTGCACGGCAAGGGCTGGCCGGACACCCTGCTGATCTGGCTGTACGACGAGGGCGGCGGCTACTACGACCATGTGCCGCCGCCGGCCGCACCCGCGCCAGACGACGTGGCCGGCCGCAGCGTGGTGCTCAGCCGGCCCGCGATGCACGCGGTGCTGTCGCGGGTGGCGCCGGGCTACGTGCGCAACGTCGAGCAGCTCGACGCCGGGCCGCAGAGCTATGACCGGTACGGCTTCCGGGTGCCCGCGGTGCTGGTCTCGCCGTACGCCCGGCCGGGCTACCTGACCAGCGAGACGTTCGACCACACCTCGCTGCTCAAGCTGCTCGAGGTGAAGTGGAACCTGCCCGCGCTGACCGCGCGGGACGCGGCCGCGGTGGCCCCGCTCGACGCGCTGGACTTCGACCACCCGCCGGCCTTCGCGGCCCCGCCCGAGCTGCCCGCGCCCGCGCTCCGCTGGGGTGCCTGGTAGCCGCGCCAGGCGGAAAGGACGCGGGCCAATGAGAATGTGTGCGCCAGGCCATTACGGGCAGAGAGGAATGGTCCGCACGGCACCGCCGGGACCTGCGCGGTGGACCGTCCGCCTGATGTTCGCCATCACCCGGCTCCGGCACTGCGTCGGGGTCGCCCCGCCCGGCGGCACCCGGCTGATCACACCGACACTGCCCCCGTTTGGCTAGGAGATAATCATGATCGTCATCGGCATCATCCTGCTTCTGCTTGGTTTCCTGCTCAGCATCCCGATCCTGTGGACGCTCGGGATCATCGCGCTGGTGGTGGGCCTGATCCTGCTGCTGCTCGGCTCGATTGGGCACGCCGTGGGGCCGCGCCGCCATTACTGGTAGTGGCCTACGGCACGCGGGGCCCGGCGGGACGCTACCGCCGGGCCCCGCGCCGTTGGTACCAGGCCCTTCTGTACCAGGCCCTTCGTTAGTCCGGGCCGGGCCGGTGCGCCCGGTGGTACAGCCACAGCCAGATGTCGCTCACCCGCCAGCAGTGGATGAGCTGGAACGGCGTGCCGCGCAGCACCAGCGGCAGGCCCGGCAGCGGCGCATCAGCCTCGGCCACCCAGACCCGGCTGACCCGGCGCAGCCGGGCGCGCACCACGGGCAGCGGGGCGTTCGTGCCGGAGATCGTGCCGGCCTGGGCGGGGGAGCGGCCGGCCGTGAGGTTGTGCAGCCGGGCCAGCCCGTACGGGTAGGCGGCCGCGAACGAGGTCATGCCCGGCCCCTGCGGGTAGATCACCGCGTCGCCCGGGCGGGCGTGCTGGGCGATGATCTGGTCCATGGCCCGGATGTTGTCGCTATGCCCGGCGGGCCCGCGCTCGCCGAGCTGGGCGGGCAGGCCGGCCAGCACGATGAGCACCAGCGCGGCCGGGCCGGCCACCCGGCCCAGCGCGGCCAGCCCCGCGCCGATCAGCAACGCCACGGCCGGCTCGCAGAACACGATGTAGCGGAACGTGTAGACCGGTTGCAGCTGGGAGCCCGCGATGAGCAGGGCCAGGC
This sequence comes from uncultured Actinomycetes bacterium, assembly GCA_963747705.1. Taxonomy (GTDB): domain Bacteria; phylum Actinomycetota; class Actinomycetes; order Streptosporangiales; family Streptosporangiaceae; genus RYN-230. The sequence continues at coordinate 187,891 of CAVVGF010000015.1, forward strand.
GGCACCAGCAGCCAGGGCAGCCCCAGCGCGGCCAGCCGCCCGGGCCAGGCCGCGCGGAACCGGGACCAGCCCGCCAGCGCGGGCACCGCCAGCGCCGCCGCCATGATCACGGCGACGGTCAGCAGCGCGCCCGGGGGGCCGGCCAGCCGCCCGGCGCTGGCCAGCGAGCCGGCCAGCGGCGTGTGCAGCCAGCTCACCTGGCCGCGCTGCGCCCAGGCCAGCACCTCCAGCGGGAGGAGGGCCACGACGGCCACGGTGACCGCGGCCAGCCAGCGCCGGATCACCCGGTGGCCGGCCCGGCGGCACAGCATCAGTAGCGTGGTCCCGTGCGCGGCGATGAGCAGCAGGCCGAAGATGTTGGCCAGCCCCAGCCCGATCAGGCTGACCGCGTACCAGCGCAGCCACCGGGTGGCCCCCTGGCCGCCCCCGGTCTCCAGTAGCCGTGCGAAGCAGTAGCTGGCGGCGGTGGCGACGGCCGTCTCCACCGCGAACGGCCGGGCGTCCTGGCCAAACCAGCTCACCGCGGGCACGGCCGCGAAGCTGAGCCCGGCGGCCAGCCCGGCGGCCGGGCCGGCCAGCCGCCTGCCCAGCGCGGTCAGCAGGCCCGCAGCGGCCGCCATGGCTACCGCGGACGGCAGCCGCAGGGCCAGCTCGCCGCTGCCGGCCAGCCGGACCAGCAGCCACATGAGCAGGTAGTACGTCCCATGCACCGCGTCCATCTGGCCCAGCATCCGGATCAGCTGGGGGAGCGGCCGGTGGACCGCCGACAGCGTGGCCCCCTCATCCCGCCAGAACGAGGGCACGTCGATCCGCCACAGCGTGACGGCCAGGGTGATCAGCGCGCTGCAGGCCGGGATCAGCCAGGCCGGGGCGCGTGGCGCCCGGCTGGGGGAGTCCGCACGCGGCGCGGTGACCGGCTCCGGGGCGAGGACGGGGGCCGCGTCGAATTGCGTCGCGAGTGCTGCAAGGTCGCCCACGCAGAGCAGGCTAGGGCTGGGTCAGCAGTGATTAACGCGGTTACCTGTCCGGTTTTGCCTAATCCAGACCGGACGGAAAGAGAGGGCTGAAAGTCCCGCCACCGGGGGCCACGCGGGCTACCGCGAGGACAGCACCTCGGCAATTTTGGCCGCGGCCGCGGACGGATCGTCGGCGTCATGCAGCAGTTCGCCCCAGGACCAGCGGTAGTACCAGCGAAGCCGGCCCGAGCCGTCGGTGCCCGGGGTGCAGTCAATGCTCTCGGCCAGCATGGTCGCACCGGGGATGAAAATATGCAGCATCGCAGGGTAAGTGGTTTTCACCGAAGCGTGCAATCCCTTGGTGTCAAGGGCGGTCGCCAGCCGGTGCAAATAGTAGCTGCGTGCGTGATCGCGGATTCCGTCCAGCATCTCCCCTGCCTTGCGTCGGTCGGCACATTGTCGCGGCGGGCGGGGTAGGTTTGTCAACCCTGACGAGGGTGATAGCCGCCATATCCGTCAGGGCCGTATGGATCGGTGCCCGGGCCGCCGGGGTACCGCGCGTTCTGCTGGCCGTCATCGGGGTATCCGCTGCCGTAGCCAGCCGCGGCATGCCCTGCGACAGCGCGAGCAGCACGTGTGCTTCGGTGCCGCCGATGCCGTTGGCGACCAGGGCGGCGGTGTGCCCGTCGCCGCGGTGTTCGCGCAGCAGGTCGGCCGCGTGCCAGAGGCGGGCGACCGGCTCCCCGGGCACGGGCAGGGCCCGCAGCCCGGCGTAGAGCGGGCGGCCGGTCATCGGCGGGCTGACCGCCGCCTTGGTGAGCAGGCGGCGGTGCGAGCCAGCCCGGGTGCCTCGGCGAGGCCGCCGAGGATGCGGCGCAGCGCGGCGACGCAGCCGTGCTGGCGCGCCGCGAGCGCCGCCTCCGGCGTGATGAGGTCCCAGACGCGCGGGATGTGGCGGGCGGCCTCGCCGGGTGCGAAGTTGTAGAAGATCGCGTGCACGACCTCGGCCGGCGCCCGGCCCAGCGGTGCCGCCCGCCCGGCGAAGTAGGTGTCCCAGTAGTTCCGCAAGCCGAGCGCCAGCAGCGCCTCGGCCGGCTCGCCGGCTGCGTACGGGATGAGCCCGATGGGCTCCACGAGCCCGAACATGCGGCGGGCGGTGGCGCCCGAAGTCGGCGGTGTCATGATCGCGGCCTTCCGTCCGGAGTGGCTTCTCTCATCCCTGCTACGAGCAGCCCCGCCGCGATCCGACACCTCGGCCGACAATTCTCAGTCAACCGAAGGCCCCGGGCGGCAGCCGCGCGCCACTCAGGCGGCCAGCTGATCGCGGGCGGGCGGATTCCCATCCAGGCGGGTCGGCCGCCGCCGAATTTAACCCGGTCCCGGCAGCGGCTAACCCCAGTTCTCCTGCATCACGCCGACCTCGTCGGCCACGTCGACCGTCATGCCGGTCAGTGACAGCACCTCCTCGACGCTGAAGCCGGCCGCCAACTCCTCAAGCACGAACCGCGACGCCCGGTCAGGCCGGCGCAGCAGCGCCAGGTCGGTGATGATCGCGTCCACGCAGTTCGGCATGGTCAACGGGAACTCGCACCGCTCCACGAGCTTGGGCAGCCCCTTGGAATCGGTGTGCTCAAGCGTCACGAACACGTGCTGCGCGCCGGCCGCGAGGTCCATCGCGCCGCCGATCCCGCCGCCGATCATGCCGGGCGCCGACCAGTTGGCCAGGTCGCCGTTGCCGCCTACCTGGTAGGAGCCGAGCACCACCGCGTACAGCCGGCCGCCCCGCGCGATCTCGAACGACGTCACCGAGTCGAAGAACGACGTGCCCGGGCGCAGCGTCACGAACTGGCCGCCCGCGTCGTGCAAGTCGGGGTCGAAGTCGTCGCGCAGGTCGGCTCCGCCGTAGTTCAGCAGCCCGTTCTCCGCGTGCAGCACGACCGGCCGGTCGTTGACGTAGTTCGCGACCTGCACCGGCAGTCCCGCGCCGAGGTTCACCACCGCGCCGTCCGGCAGCAGGGCCGCCGTCCGCCGCCCGATCTCCGCCCGGGCCAGCGCGGCTTGCCGAGGTACTCCCTGGCCGACGAGGGCGGCCGGTTCGCCCGTTTCGGCAGGTTGTGCACGTCCATCGCGACGGTGATCGGCACCACCCGGGTGACGAACACCCCGGGCAGGTCGACCTCGTGGGCGGCGATCTCGCCGGTGGGCACGATCTCCTCCGCCTCGACGATCGTCACCCGCGCCGCCTTGGCGAAGGACACGTTGAAGTTCTGCGACCCGCCGCGGAACACCACGTTGCCGAAGTGATCCGCCTTGGCCGCCCTGATCAGCGCGAAGTCCGTGGTGATGGCCCGCTCGAGCACGTAGGGCCTGCCGTCGAAGTACCGGATGTCCTTGCCGTCGGCGATCTCGGACCCGTACCCGGTCGGGGTGTAGATGGCGGCGAGGCCGGCGCCCCCTGCCCGCATCCGCTCGACGAGCGTGCCCTGCGGCACCATCTCCAGCGTCATTTCCCCGGCCATGATCTGCTTCTCCGCCTCGGAGACCACCCCTGGCCGCGCGGAGAAGCAGGTCACCAGATGCCCGATCTGATGGTTGTCGGCGAGCAGGTGCCCGGTGGGGAACCCCGGCTGGCCGAGGCCGTTGCAGTACACGGTCAGCCCGCGCGGCCCCTTCTCGCCGAGGGCCGAGATGAGCGTCGACGGGTACCGGTGCGACAGGCCGAACCCCGCGATGCCGATGCTCGCCCCGTCTTCGATGTCCGCGACGGCCTCGGCCGCCGTAGTTACTTTCCCGGTCGGGGAGGTCATGCGCGGGATTCCTTTCAGGCGTGCTGGTGCTGCTGACTTACGTGTGCTTGACGATCCAGTCGGTGATGACGGCGGCGACCTCGGCGTTGTTCTTCTCCAGCATCATCGCGTGCCCGTTGCCGTGGATGCCGGCCTCGCCGAGCCGGATCTCGTCCACGGCCGCGCCGCAGGAGCGCAGGTACTCCGCGGTCGCGCGGCACCACGGCTCGAAGCCGGAGCACGGGGACGACACGACCGCGATCGGAAGGCCGTTGAGCTTGGCCTGGTCGTCCCCGGGGCCGAATGACTGCGGCAATGGCGTGAGCCCGTAGCTGAAGCTGCCTGCCGGGTGCTCGGCGAACGGCGGCACCGTCTCGATGGCGACTATGGCCTTGACCAAAGACGGCCGCTCAGCCAGGGCCAGCCAGCCAAACCCGCCGCCGAACGAGTGCGTCAGCAGCACCGACGGCCCGATCCGGTCGAGCAGTGCGGTAGCGCCGGTGCGCATGTCCTCGTGCGCCCGCACGGCGTCGGAACCGAGTCGCTCCTGCCAGGCGAGGAACGTGGCCAGCGACGGGTCGTCACGGTCGCCGCTGCCCGGCCACTGCGTGTGCTCTGGCAGCCCGGGGGGCGAAGGCGCGGCGAACGTCGCCACGAATCCCTCGTAGGTGGCGGGCGGTCCGGAGGGCCCGTTGACGTCCGGGTGGTAAGGCGAGCGTCCGAGCCCCGGCCGGTCCACGGTGTACACCGAGAAGCCGTCGCGCAGGAAGATGGTCGACCAGCCGGGCCGCCCGTCCGGGGTGGTAAGCATGTCGAGGGCCTGCCCGCCGCCCCCGTGCACGAGGACGAGGTTGTCCCGCGGGTTCGGCGGTACCTGGTACTCGACGTGCGTCCCGTAGACGCTGGTGCCCGCGGGACCGGTGAACGTCTGCAGCCCGGCGAAGAAGTGCCCCTGATCTTCGATGACAAGTGGCGCCATGGCCCTAGCCCCAGATCTCGCTAGCGGTCTCGACTAGGAGGTCGAGCTTGGCGCGCTCCTCGTCGATCGTGAGGGAGTTGCCCTCCACGGTGGACGCGAAGCCGCACTGCCCGGAGATGCACAGCCGGTCGATGTCCACGTACTTGGCGGCTTCCTCGACCCGCCGCTTGAGCGTGTCCTTGGACTCTAGCTCCGGCGTCTTGGTGGTCATCACCCCGAGCACCACGACCTGGTCCTCGGGCACGAAGCGGAGCGGCTCGAACGTCCCCGACCGCTCGTCGTCGTACTCGAGGAACAGCCCGTCGACCTTGAGCCCGCCGAAGACGCCCTCGGCCACGAAGTCGTACCCGCCGGAAGAGAACCACGCCGAGCGGTAGTTGCCGCGGCACATGTGCACGGTGACCGCCATGTCGGCCGGCTTGCCCCGCAGTGCCTCGTTGATGACGTTGACGTTGATCTCGTGCTGGTGGTCGGGGTCCAGCCCGGTGGCCTTGGCGTTGGCCCGCCACTGCGGGTCGTTGAGGAACGCGAAGATCGTGTCGTCGAACTGCAGGTACCGGCAGCCGAGCGCGTAGAGCCCCGCGACCTCGGCGGCGTAGACGGCGGCGACGTCCGCGCGGAACTGGTCGTCGTCGGCATACGGCGACTTGGACAGGTCGACGCGGAAGTGCGCCATGGACGGCGACGGGACGGTGATCTTCGGCAGCGCCGTCGTCACGGTCTCCTTCAGGAACGTGAAGTGGTCGCCGAAGATCGTTTCTTCCAGGTGCACGGGCCCGGTGACCTCGGTGACGTTCGGCGTCCAGGTGATCTGCCCGTCCCTGGTGTAGACGGGCAGCGGCATCCCGAGCGCGCCCCGGTCAATCCCGGGAATCGCGTAGAGGAAGTCGGCGTGCCACTGCTCGCGCCGGAACTCCCCGTCGGTCGCGGCCCGCAGCCCCGCGTCCTCCTGCAGCTTGACAACGTCGCGGATCGCGGCGTCCTCAACGGCGGCCAGTTCGCCGGCGCCGATCTTCCCGGCCGCGAACTCGTCCCGCGCGGCCAGCAGCTCCGCTGGCCGCAGCATGGACCCGACATGGTCAGCGCGGAACGGCGGTGTCGCGCGCAACGTCATTGACTCGTCTCCTCAGGCATCGGTATGTCAAGCGTCCGGGCATCCGGACACCGCCCGTGTACGTTCGGGCCGGCTATAGCCGGCCCAACGCACACGGGGAGCGGGCTCGGGCCGGCCCCGGCTCCGTCCGGGAGTGCCGGGCGGCGCGCCGTGGCATTCCGGGAGATTTCAGATCGGGTTGGCTGGAACGGGACTTGGCTAGAAGAGGCTGTCGGGAAGGCCGAAGTGCATCCGCGCGACCTCGGCCGACACGACGTCGTGCCGCGCGGAGATGTGCCCGAGGTAGATGGCGCTGTCCCGGAAGTGGCGCTGCATCGGGGCCCCGCGCTTGGCCGCCGAGGACGAGGCCGCGCCGAACAGCTCGTTGGTCGCCTCGATGGCCATCCGCGAGGCGACCTGGATCATCGAGTACATCTCGGCGTCGTCCTCGCGGGTGAACGGCTCCCCGGTCCGGTGCCAGCGCTCGGCCAGTTCCATGTACTTCACGCCGCACTGGTTGATGATCGCCTCGGCGCAGTCGATGAGCGCCCGCGCCTGCCCGTAGTGCCGCTGGTACTCCTCGACCGTGTACCTGGGCACGATGGGCCTGAAGTACGTGTTCTTGGTCTTCAGGGTCGTCTCGTACTCGTAGAGGGCGCCCTTGGCCGCGCCGATCACCGGGATGACCAGGCCGGCGTGGTACATCGCGTAGATCCGGCCGCAGAACAGCGGGTCGTCGTGCAGGTACATGCCGGGCGCGGCCCGGTCGGTGTTGTGCGTCCAGTCTCCCGAGCAGGTGCAGTGCTCGGGCACGAAGACGTCGTTCACCCGGACGCTGTTGGAGCCCGAGGAGTTCATCCCGATGATGTTGCCGTTGCCCCAGTCGTCCAGGACGGTCACGTTCTCGATCGGGGTGCAGATGGTGAGCACTCCCTCGGACTCGCGGCCGGGGACGAGCGTGTTGCACATGAAGTGCGTGGCGTGCCCGACGCCCGAGCAGTAGTCCCACTGGCCCTTGACGATGTACCCGCCGTCGACCGGCGTGGACGTGCCCATGGGGGCGGCGCGGTGCGGGCACTTGAAGTTCCCCGTCGGGCCGAACAGCTCGATCTGGCCCTCTTCAGGGAAGAAGGCGGCGATGCCCTGCGCGTGGTGCGCGCCGAGGCAGAGCCCCCAGGCGGTGCCGGCGTCGCCCTCGGCGACGGCCATGATCACCTTCCAGAAGGTGTCCATCCCGAACGCGTAGCCGCCGAACCGCTTGGGCTGCAATATCCGGTAAAACCCGGCGTCGACGAACTTCTTGTCGAGCTCGGGCACGTGCTTGCCGATCTTCTCCGCCTCGTCGGCCTGCGCGCGGATCTCAGGGATCAGCGCCTTGGCGCGGGCGATTATTGTCTCCGCCGTCAGGTCCGGCTCAGGTGCCGGGATCTCAGCGGGCCGGGAAACTGTCTGCTCTGACACACTACAGAGACTGGTACCTGAGACGCCGTGAGGCAATAACCCCGCCCATTTGGATAGGACCGGCTGTCCCAGCTAACACATGCGTCAGCGCCCCCTTGTGACCCGGTCACGGTTTATCCGGCACAGGTCACAGGGCCCGGGAGGCGCTTTTTCTGCCCGGTTCAGCGGTCGGCGCGGTCCAGCCACTTGCTTACCGTGGCTGGCGTCCAGCCGGCTAGCCGGTCGAGCAGGCGGGCGGGGTCGTCGTCCACGATCACCATGTCGCGGTGGGCGGGGTGCACGAATCCGGCCGCTACCGCGCCGTCGATCATGGCGCGCAGCGGGGCGAAGTACCCGGCCGCGTCGAGGATCCCGCACGGCTTGGCGTGGATGCCGAGCTGGGTCCAGGTGAGCACCTCGAAGAACTCGTCGAGCGTCCCGAAGCCGCCGGGCAGCATGATGAACGCGTTCGCGGCGTCGGCCATCGCGGCCTTGCGCTCGTGCATGGTCTCGACGACCCGAAGGCTGGTCAGTCCGCCCCGCGCGATCTCCTTCGCCCGCAGCGCCTCGGTGATCACGCCGTGCGCCTCGCCGCCGCTGCCGAGCACGGCGCCGGATACAACGCCCATCAGCCCGACGTCACCGCCGCCGAAGATCAGCCGGATGCCGCGGTCCGCGAGCGTCCGGCCAAGGGAGGCGGCGGCCCGCGCGTACGCCGGGTCGTTCCCTGAGTTCGAGCCGCAGTAGACAGCCACTGAAGACAGTTGCGGCGAACGCTTTTCATCCTGATGCTGCTGGTCCATCAGATCTCCAGGGTAAGGGCACGGTGAAAAAGGTTCGCGGGCACGGCCAGGAGTGTCCCATAGCCGGCCCGGCGGGCACACCTGAATTACGGCGGGATGACGCGGTGCGTCAGGGCTTGCCCGAGCGGAGCCGGGCGGCCAGGCCGCGCTGGACGCGCCTGGGCCAGAGCGGGCCCTCGTAGATGAAGGCGGTGTAGGCCTGCAGCAGGGTCGCGCCGGCCGCCAGCCGGGCCTCGGCGTCCGCCGGGGTCGTTATGCCGCCGGCCGCGATGAGCGTGAGGCGCTTGCCGCACCGGTCGTGCAGCCGGGTCAGCACCGCCAGGGAACGCTGCTTCAGCGGGGCGCCGGACAGGCCGCCAGGACCCGCGTCGGCCACGGCGGCGCTGTCGTGCAGGCCCTCGCGGGAGATCGTCGTGTTGGTGGCGATGATGCCGTCAAGGCCGAGGTCAAGTGCCAGGGCGGCGACCGCGTCGACGTCGGGGTCGGCCAGGTCGGGGGCGATCTTCACCAGCAGGGGGACGCGGCGGCGGGGGGATGCCTCGTCGAGGGCGGCGCGGACCGCGGTCAGGATGGGCCTGAGCTTGCCGGCCGCCTGCAGGTCGCGCAGGCCAGGGGTGTTGGGGGAGCTGACGTTGACGACCACGTAGTCGGCGACGTCGGCGACGAGGCGGGCGCTTGTCACGTAGTCGGCGACGGCTTCTTCCTCGGCGGACGGCCTTCGTCTTGCCGATGTTGACGCCGATGATCGGCCGGAAGCCCGGCCGGGCGCGCAGCGCCCGCAGCCGGGCGGACAGCGCCGCGGCCCCGTGGTTGTTGAACCCCATCCGGTTGACCAGCGCCCGCTCCTGCGGGAACCGGAACATCCGCGGCCTGGGGTTCCCCGGCTGCGGCCGCGCGGTCACGGTCCCGACCTCGATGAACGAGAACCCGAGCGCGGCCAGCCCGATGACCGCCTTCCCGTCCTTGTCGAATCCCGCGGCCAGCCCGAGCGGCCCGGGGAAGTCCAGGCCGAGCGCCCGCACCCGCAGCGAGGGTCGCGCGGCCCGAGCACCCGGCGCAGCGCCCACGCGAGCCCCGGCACGTCGGCCGCCGCCCGGATCAGCCAGAATCCGGCCCGGTGCGCCGCCTCCGCCGGCAGCTGCCGCAGCAGGACAGCGTAGATCACCCGGTACACGCACTCGCCCCCAACGCAACGCCGATCCGCCTAGCACGGAAACTATACGCTGATTGACCGTCGGTGTTACACCAGCCGTGGTCCATCTGGCATCGTATATGAGGGAAGCGTAGCGAGAGGTTACCGTGCACAACCCCCATGACATCGAACAGGGCCTGCCCGAGACCGTGAGCCTGCTAGACAAGCTGCGGATGGCCATCTACCACGGAGAGCTCGGGCCCAACCAGCGCCTGGTGGAGAACGAGCTCGCGGCGAGGTACGACACATCCAGGGGCGCCGTCAGGGAGGCACTGCTCCAGCTGGAGAACGAGGGGCTGATCATCCGGCCGCGCAACCGCAGCGCCTCGGTCCGCCCGGTGACGCCGGAGGAGGCGATTGAGATCACCGAGGTCCGTGCGGTCATCGAGGGACTGTGCGCCGCCAAGGCGGCCGGCCGTGGCCACGGAGGCGGACCACGCGGAGTTGCGGGCGCTCGTGCGCGAGATGGCGGACGCCGTCAAGCGCGGCGACATGCTGACCGACAGCAGGATCAGCGACCTGATGCACGCCAAGATCCGCGCGATCGGCGGGCAGCGGCACCGCCAACCGCATCCTGGAGCGGCTCAGGTACCAGGATGTCCGCTACCAGTTCCACGTGAGCCTGCTGCCGGGCCGCCTCGCCGAGGGCGCCAGCGAGCACTACGACATCATCGAGGCGGTGATCGCGGGGGATCCCGTCGCGGCCGAGCAGATCACCCGCGACCACTTCATGAGCGTCATCGCGCGCGCTCCGCCAGCTTGAAGAGGTGAAGGCGCAGCGCCCCGGCATCGCGCTCTGATCACCAGGCGCGAGACCTGGCCGAGTACGTCTACCTCGGCCCGGAGCCTGGCAGCGCCAAGGCACCGCCGGCGGACACGGCGCCGCCGAAGACAGCTGAGGCCGCCAGAAGACAGCTGGGACCGCCCGGAGCGGCACCAGTGTCAAGCGGGTACAGGCTCGTCGCCGGCGTTGAGCGCGCCGTCGATGAGGTGCAGGGCGCCGGAGACGTACTCCGCCTCGTCGGAGAAGCAGCCACATGACGACGTTGGCGACCTCGGCGGCGGTGCCGTAGCGCTTGCCGTAGGGGACGGAGTTGGACACGTTCTGGAACACGCCCTCCGGGTCGTCCGGGTTGATCTGGGCGGTCAGGTCGCGGGCCATCCGGGTGTCGATGTGGCCGGGGGCGACGCAGTTGACCCGGATGCCGTACGGGGCGCCCTCCAGGGCGGCGGACTTGGTGAGGCCGAGGACCGCGTGCTTGGAGGCGATGTACGGGGAGAACGTCGCCGCGCCCTTGATCGCCGCCATCGACGCGGTGTTGACGATGACGCCGGAGCCCTGCGGCTTCATCACCTTGAGCACGGCGCGCAGGCCCATGAAGACGCCGCGGGCGTTGACGGCCCACACCCGGTCGAAGTCCGCCACCGACAGCTCGGTCATCGGGGCCATCCGGCCCTCGATGCCGGCGTTGTTGAAGAACAGGTCGATGCGCCCGTGGGCGCTCGACCGCCGCGGCGACGTACCCGTCGACCTCTTCCTCCTTGGACACGTCGGCGACGACCGCGAGGCCGCCGAGCTTCTCCGCCGCCGCGTTGCAGCGCCTCGGCGTCCCGGTCGACGAGCACGAGCTTCGCGCCCTCGTCGGCGAGCCTGGTCGCGACCGCGAGGCCGAACCCGTTCGCCGCGCCGGTGACGACCGCGACCTGACCCTCAAGACCGTACTTCACACTCATCGCACGCCCTCCGCGTCTAGCGCTCCAGTGCTGGCCGGGCCGACCGCGCCGGCCAGGATCGCCTCATGCCTGGCGATAACCCGGGTGTCCCACTCATGGTCGGTGAGCAGGTACTGCTTGTTCTCCCGCACCGCCGTCACCAGCAGGTCGGCCACCTCCGACGGCGGCATGCCCTTGGACAGCGCGGCGTGCATGTGGTCGCGCAGCGAGGCGCCCGAGGAGGACATCGCGCCGCTCTCGTTGGTCAGCGCCGACGGCCGGTTCCGTGACCCGTGGAACAGGTTCGTCGCGATGATCCCCGGGCAGAGCCCGGTCGCCCCGACGTTCGCCCCGGTCGCGCTGCAGGTCGGCCGCCAGCACCTCGGTCATGGCGAGGATCGCGTGCTTGCAGATCCCGTACATGTTGGTCGCGGCGATCACCGAGGTCATCGAGCAGGTGTTGACCACGTGCCCGGGCTCGCCGTGCGCGAGCATCCGCGGCACGAACGTCCGGATGCCGTAGATCACCGACATGAGGTTGACCGACAGCGTCCAGTCCCAGTCCTTGGCGGTCGCCTCCCAGATCGGCCCGTCCAGGTAGCCCTCGACGCCGGCGTTGTTGTTGACCAGGTGGATCTTCCCGAACCGCTCCTCGGCCGCGTCGGCCAGGGCCTCGATGTCGGCGAGCTTGGACACGTCGGTGCGCAGCCCGACCACCGGCACGCCGGCGCCCTCAAGCTCGGCGACCGTCGCGGCGAGCGCGTCCTCCTGGATGTCGCCGATGACGACGTTCATCCCCTCGGCGCCCCAGCGCAGCGCGAACGCCTTGCCCATGCCGCTGCCGGCCCCGGTGACAACTGCGGTTCTACCCGCGAACTCTTCCACGAAGAGGCTCCTTTACCTGGTAGAGAATGGCGGGAAATCAGGCCGAGGGACGGGAGATGATGCGGACGAGCGAGCCGGGCGTCTGCAGCCGCCGCAGCGCGTCGGGCGTGTCGTCGAGCGACACCCGCTCGGAGACCAGCCGCTCCACCGGCACCCGCCCGGCGGCGAGGTGCGCGACGGACTCGCCGGTAGGTCTCGTCGGAGAACGCGCAGGACCCGACGATGTGCTGCCCGTCGGAGATGATCGCGAACAGCGGGATGGGCGCCTGCTCCGGGGTCAGCGCGACCTCGACGACGGTGCCGCCAGGCTCGGTGACCGCCAGCGCCTCGTTGAACGCCCCGGGCGCGGCCGAGCACTCGAGCGCGGCCGCGAACAGCGTGCCCGACTGCTTCGCGTACTCGGCCACCGAGATCTCCCGGGTGTCGATGACCACGTCCGCGCCCACGTCGGCGGCCGCCTGCCGCCGCCCCGCCGAGCGGCCCGCCGCGACGATCGGCCCGGCCCCGGCCAGCTTGAGCGCCATGATCGAGTAGAGCCCGATCGGCCCGACCCCGTACACGAGCACCGGGTCGCCCGGGCCGACCTGGGCGAGCTTCACCGCCTGCGACCCCACGGACAGCGGCTCCGCGTGCGACCCGACCTCGACCGGCAGGTCCGCGGGCAGCGCCACCAGCTGCCGCGACGGCACCTTGACGTACTGCGCGTACGCGCCGGGGATGGTGATCCCGATGTTCTCCACCGCCGGGCAGCGGAACGGCAGCCCGCGCGCGCAGATCCGGCACACGCCGCACGACCCGATCGGCGACGCGGCGACGGCCTGCCCCTCGTTCCACCCGGACACCTCCGAGCCGAGCGCGACGATCCGCCCGCTGAACTCGTGCCCGAGGACCTGCCCGGGCGCGCAGTTCCCGTTCTGCACGGAGTGCACGTCGGACCCGCACAGCCCGCACGCCTCGACGGCGACGATAACGTCGGCTGGTCCCGGCGTGGGGTCGGGCACTTCGCCGACCGTGGTCCCGGTCTCTTTATCCACATACAGAACGGCCCGCACTGGCTGTCCCGCCTCTCATGTAACTGTTGTCGATACCGTTAACTATTCAGCTGGGTGACCACGCGCCGGCGCCACAGCGTCGCGCCCGCGCCGAGGGGGGCGACCGTCCGCGCGTAGACCGACAGCCAGCCGCACCCGGCCGGCGCGCGCAGCGGCGGCAGCTCCGCCCGGCGCGCGTCGAGCTCGGCGGGGGAGACCTCGAGGTCAAGGGTCCGCGCGTTGACGTCGATCGAGATCATGTCGCCGTCGCGGACGAGGCCGAGCGGCCCGCCCGCCGCGCCTTCCGGAGACACCTCGGCGACCACGAGGCCGCCGTTGACCAGGCCGGACATCTGCCCGTCGGTGATCACCGCGACCGAGGCGGACAGGCCCGCGCCGTCGATGGCGAACATCAGCGCCGACGTCAGCCCCATGCCGGGCGAGCCGCGCAGGCCGAGGCCGGTGAGCACCACCACGTCCCCGGCGGCGAACCGCCCGGCCTTGGCGGCGGCGACGCCCTCGTCCCGCGAGTGCACGACCTTCGCCGGCCCGCGGAACGACAGCGGCGCGTCGTCCGCCACGGTCCGCTTGAGCACCGCCCCGTCGGGGGCGAGCGACCCGCGCATGACCACGATCGCCGGGTGCGTGGCGAGCGGGGCGGAAACCGGCCGGATCACGCTGTCGTCCACGGCGACGGACGCGATCGCCTCGCCCAGGGTGACCCCCGCGACGGTCTGCGCCGACAGGTCGAGCAGCGGCGCGAGCTGCGCCAGCAGCCCGAGCGACCCGCCGGCCGCGTCGAACTCGGTGATCTGCGTGTCCCCGTTGGGCTTGACGTCGGTCAGCAGCGGCACCTTCGGGGCGAGCTCCTCGAACAGCCGGTACACGTCCACGTCGGTGCCGGCCTCGATGGCGACCGCCTGCAGGTGCTTGAGGCAGTTGACGGAACCGCTGACCGCCAGGATCGCGGTGACGGCATTGGCGAACGCCGCCGGGGTGAGGATCGACCTGGGCGTCACGCCCTCAAGGACCAGCGAGACGATCCGCGCGCCGGCCGCCGCCACGGCGGACCACATCTTGTCGCCGAGGGCGAGCACCGGCGTGGTGCCCGGCAGCGCCATGCCGAGCGCCTCGGCGGCCAGGTGCATGGAGTTGGCGGTGCCCATCCCGGCGCACACGCCGGGCCCGGTGACCGCGCAGCGGGACATGTCGCCGAGCTCGGACACGGTCATCCGCCCGGCGTTCACGTGCCCGGCGAACCGGAAGATGTCCTCGAAGTCGACCGGCTCGCCGCGGTACATCCCGGACGGCTGGTAGCCGCAGCCGACGATGATCGTCGGGATGTTCAGCCGCCCGGCGGCCATCAGCTGCCCCGGCGTGGTCTTGTCGCAGGAGGCGAGGCAGACCATGCCGTCGAGCAGCGCGCCCTCGACCGCGACCTCGATGTCGGAGGCGATCAGGTCCCGCGACGGCAGGATGTACTGCCCGGCCGCCCCGGCGGAGGTGATCGCGTCGGACGGCGCGGCGGTGCGCACCTCGAACGCGACCCCGCCGGCGTCCTCGATGGCCTTCTTCAGCGGCGCGACGATCTCGTCCAGGTGGCTGAAGCAGGACGCGAGCTGCGACGAGGAGTTGACGATCGCGATCTTCGGCTTCTCCAGGTCCTCGTCGGACAGCCCGAGCGCGGACCACTGCGCGCGGCGCATCGCCCACGGCGTGGTCCCTGGCGTGAAGTTGGAGCGCAGCTTCCGGTCCGGCACACCACCGAGCCTGGTCCCCGAAGGGTCACCCGGCAAGGGGGTCAGCACCAGGCCAAAACGTCCTCTTGTCCCACTGAACACTCCATTTTCGTGCTTGTTGTGCCGCCGCCACGGCGGAGATTTGAGAAGATTTCGCATCGATAAGCTGCAAATCGTCGTGATCATGGCGCGGCTGGCCTGAGCGGCTGGCCTAGAGGATCGCTTCCGGGGCGTCCGGCCGAGGTAGGCGCCCTGATCTTCCAGTTTGCCCTGCAATGCCGGCACGTCGATCGCGTCCCCGGCCACGCCGGCCGACAGCGCCATCGACGCCGCGGTCCCGGCCGCCTCGCCCATCACGAAGCACGGCCCGGTGACCCGCGCCGCGGACTGCGCGCCGTGGGTCATCGAGGCGCACCGCCCCGCCACGTACAGGTTGCGCGACGCGCTGCCCGTCGCCGCGGGCGCCGGGAAGGATGATCCGGAACGGGAGCTGGTTGAAGCCCCGCTCCTTCCGTTGCCACCGGAACTCGACCGTGCCCGCCACGTGCGCTTCCACCGGCCAGCCGTTCACTCCGATCGTGTCGTCGAAGTCGGCGCAGTCGAGCACGTCCTCCTCGGTCAGCTGGTACGGCCCGATGATCCGGCGGGTCTCGCGGATCCCGATCTGCGGCGCGATGTCGACGATGTAGGAGTCCTCGAACCCCGGCGTCCGGTCCCTGATGAACGTGAACGCGTCCAGCGCCTGCTGCCGCCCGATCAGCTCGCCGCGCGTCAGCTCGTCCACGTCGGTTCCGTCGATCGCGCCGCCGTCCTCGGTGCGCAGCTGGGTCAGGTTCGCCCGCCACTCCAGGGGGTTGCGCTGCGGCCGGACGATCGGCTTCTTGCGCGGGAACGTGTGCGTCCCCGCCGCCTCGGCCTCCTCCATCAGCCGCTCGACGGTCCGCCACGGGGCGGGCCCGGCCTTGGCGACGTCCACGGCGTTGATCCGGAACATCAGCGACGGGTACATCATCCCGTCGATCGGCGGCGCCTTCTCCCACGGCACCCCGGCCCAGTAGGCGAGGTCGCCGTCGCCGGACGCGTCGATGAAGAACCGCCCGCGCACGGCCTGCCGCCCGGACTTCGACTCGATCAGCACCGCGTCGATCGCGCCGGACGGCGAGAGCACGACGCCGACGGCCATCGCGTGGAACAGGATCCGCGCACCGGAGCCGGTCACCAGCTCGTCGGCGGCGATCTTGTAGGCGGAGATGTCGAACGCCTGCGCGGCGATCCCGTCGGCGATCGTCAGGTGCGGCGCGTTCAGCCCGTCGAGCTTGACCAGCCGGTCGAGCAGCTCGTCGGCCTGGCCGCGGATGACCCGCACGTCCTCGCCGTAGGTCCGCGCGTGCAGCCCGCAGAACGTGGAAAGGCCGCCCGCCGTCCCCGCGCCGCCGAGGAACCCGTACCGCTCGATCAGCAGCGTCGAGCTCCCGGCCCGGGCGGCGGCGGTCGCCGCCATGATCCCGGCCGGCCCGCCGCCGACCACGACGACGTCGAACTCGCCGTAAACCGGCGTCTCCCGGCTCGGCTCGGTGATCGTCACACCGCTCAAGGGGTCTCCTCAGAGTCTGCTGCTGCGCGGTCGGGACATAGCGCATCGCTGGCCGATCCGGCTGCGCCGCGATCCACCGTCGTGCCGGGATCGACCCGTCCTTTACTTACTTTTCCTCGACCTTGACGACCGCCATCGGGCGGTCCCAGAAGCCGAAGGTCTCGACGATCGAGGAGACGCCGGCGTTGGGCGCGCCGGCCACCACGATCTGCACCGAGTCGATGGTCTTGATGAGCTGGACGGGGGTGTCCAGGTCCTCGGGTGCTTCCTGCGGGATGGCGTCCGGGTGGTCGGCGGGCAGCCGCCAGCCGGTGCCCTTGGCGATCGCCTCCTTGCCGGACGCGGCGAGGTCGCGGTACGTCCGCCAGCCGCGGGCGACGATCGCCTGGCGGACGTCGTGTCTTGGACCAGCCGTGCTTGTCGAACAGCCAGGCGTGCTCGGAGTTGAGCACGATGAACCCGGCGGCGTTCGGCCGCACCAGCGCGCCGGTGCGGCACAGCGAGTCGGCGAAGTCCGCTCACCAGCTGCTCGGGGACGATGGTGTGCCTGGCCTCGATGTGCAGCACCGAGCGGATGACGGTCGAGGTCACCGCGCTGTCGGTCGGGGCGAACCCGTTGTCGACGGCCAGCGACGGCCAGGGGGAGTCCTCCTCGTTCTCCGCGATGAAGCAGGAGTACTTGGCCGGGTTCCCCTGGGTCGCCTGGTCGAAGACGTGCGGCTTCAGCCCGAGGCCGTTGATCGCGCCGAGCCTGATGGCCCGGCCGACCGTGGCGTTGGCCCGGAACCCCGACCCCCACACGTTGCCGCGCGAGTTGAACCCGAGCGTCGTCCGCAGCGGCCCGAAGAGCACGGAGAACGGCGCCGTGCCCGTGGTCGACTGCCAGATCGACCTGGACACCATGCCGTCCTTCATGAAGGCGTCCCACGCGGCGAGCACGACGGGGAAGTACTCGGGCAGGCAGCCGGCCAGCGCCGCGTTGATCGCCGCGAGCCGCACCGTCAGCGCCTTGTTGAGGTGCGGCATCGGGATCAGCACCTCGTCCGGGTCCCGGGCCGTGGTGGCCAGGAACTCCGCCAGGTACGACGACGGTGACCGGGACGACGGGCAGCCCGTCGGTCCAGCCGCGCGACTCGTAGTACTCCATCGCGCGGCGGACCTCGCCGGCGTCCACCAGGCCAGGTCTGCCAAAGACGTGTCGTCGATGACGGGCGGCTCATCGCTCACGGCTTACGCCCCTCCTTTCTCAGCCGGCCAGTGCCGGACGCGGGTCCGACGGGCGGATGGTCAGGCCCGCGCCGAGGACGCGGACGATCTCCGGCAGCGCGGCCGCGGCGATCTCGTCGATCTCCTGCTGCGTGCGGCTGGCGATCGGGTGCGGCACCGTCACGTACTGGTACCCGGGGAACCCGAGCGACCGGGCCATCGCCTCGGCGGTGATGCGGAAGGCATGGGTGCAGATGCTGACGGCGGGGATGCCGGCCCGCTCCAGCACGATTCCGTCGGCCAAACTGGCCGCGCTGCACGAGCCTCAATCACCGATCGCGGCGACCGCGAAGTCGCAGTTGTGCAGCATCTGCTGGACGACCGATTCCTCGACCGGCGTGCCGAAGTAGCTCTTGCTGAACATCCGGACCTCCCGGACGCCGTACTTCTCCTGCAGCTCGCGGCCGACGGCGCGCAGCAGCACCGTCGCGTTCGGCTTGGTGTTCTCGAGCAGTCCCGACGGCCAGGCCCGCCAGGGACTGCGGCCGCGGCATGGCGAGCGAGGTGTTGGTGCCCTGGTCGCCGTCTCCGGTCGGGTCGAGCAGTGGCTCTCGCATCGGCGTGGTCACCTCCTGGCCAGGTTGAGTGCCTTCTGCGTCACGTTCGCGGCGGTGAGGCCGTAGTACTCGTAGAGCTCGGCGGGCACGCCGACCTCAAGGTCCTCGTCCGGCAGCGCGACCTGGTCGAGCTTGCACGCTCAGCCCGGCCCGCGCGACCGCCTCGGCGACGATGGTGCCGAGCCCGCCGACCACGCTGTGCTCCTCGACGGTGAGCACGCGCCCGGTCTTCTCCGCGCTCGCGAGCAGCGCGGTCTCGTCGTACGGCCGCAGGTAGGCGGCGTCGAACACGTCGGCCTCGACGCTGTCGTGCTCGAAGAGGGCCTCCGCCGCGGCGGCCGCGAGCCCGAGGCCCAGGCCGTGCCCGATGAGCGTGACGTCGCCGCCGGAGCGCAGCTTCGGCCACTTGCCGTACTCGTACTCGGGCGCCTCGTCGTAGACCTTCTCGACGCCCTCGGCGATCCGGATGTAGACCGGGCCCTCAAGCCCCGCGGTGGACCGCATCAGGCTGACGCAGGACGCGGCGTCGGCGGGGGAGAGCACGACCGTGTTGTTCATCGTCCGCGCGATCGCGATGTCCTCGACCGCGTAGTGCGACGTGCCGAAGTACCCCATCGCGAGCCCGGACAGCCGGCCGACCAGGCGGACCGGCAGGTGGTTGTAGTCCACGTCGGTGCGCCACTGCTCGCAGGTCTTCAGCATGCCGAACGGCGACATCGAGTAGATGTAGGGGATCAGCCCCGCGCTGGCGAGCCCGGCGGCGAGCGAGACCGAGTTCGTCTCCGCGATGCCGACCTCGATGTAGCGCTCGGGGAACTTCGCGATGAACTCGGCGACCGTGTTGGACATGTCGGCGGCCAGGGTGACGATCCGCTCGTCCTCGGCGCCGAGCTCGGTCACGGCGTAGCCGGCCGGGTTCGCCGTCATGCGGTGTCGCGCTCGACGTCGCTGAAGACGTCGACCATCTTCTTCTCAGCCATTGGCCAGCTCCATCCGGGCGGAGATCTCCGCGACGACGTCGGCGTACTGCTCCTCGTTGAGCAGGCCAAGGTGCCAGGCCTGCGGCTGCTTCTCCATGAACTCGACGCCGTGGCCCTTGCGCGTCCGCGCGATGATCACCACCGGCTCCTCGCTGGCGGGGTCGGGGAGCTCGTCGAAGGTCTTCAGCAGCGTCGGCGCGTCGTGCCCGTTGATCTCCCGCACCGTCCAGCCGAAGGCCTCGAAGCGCTTGCCGAGCGGCTCGATGTTCATGGCCTGTGACGTCGGCCCGGCACCGGAGAAGCCGTTGGCGTCCACGATCGCGACCAGGTTGCCGAGCTTGTAGTGCGAGGCGGCCATCGCGGCCTCCCAGACCTGGCCCTCCTGCAGTTCCCCGTCGCCGGTCAGCACGAACGTCCGGTAGTCGCGGCCGGTGAGCCGGGCCGCGATCGCCATGCCCGCGCCGACCGACAGGTTGTGCCCGAGGGAACCCGACGAGAAGTCGATGCCGCGCGCCACCTTCATGTTCGGGTGGTCGTTCAGCGGGGAGCCGACCTTGCCGAACTGCTTGAGCCAGTCATGCGGGTAGAAGCCCAGGTCCGCGAGCACCGGCCACAGGCCGGTGGCCACGTGGCCCTTGCCGAGCAGGAACCGGTCCCTGTCCGGCCAGTTCGGCTCGCTCGGGCGCAGCCGCAGCGCGTGGTAGTAGAGGGTGGCCACGAGCTCCGCGGCGGAGAACGTGGACGAGTAGTGGCCGAGGCCGGCCTGCGCGATCAGGTCGATCGTCTGCAGCCTTATCCAGTCCGCCCGGTGGAGGAGCTCGGAGTCAGTGAGCGGCCGCCCGCGCTCCAAGGTGATGTCATCTGGCATGACGCCAGCCTAAATTCGGCGCAACTTGTTGACAATATGCCGGCTTGTCACAGCGGCGGCATGGCGGCTGTGCCTGCCCACAACGTCTTCGGCAACGAAATCGGCAGTGTTTATGCTCGTCATAAGGTCGGTAGATGTGCCTGGGGCACCTTACGGAGCGTGGCCGGGTTCTGGCTATGTGGCGGGAAGACAACATTCCGGCCGAGATGGTACTGGTCGGGCTATAGAGACCGAAGCGATACCTCAACTCGTTTACGATCCCGTTGACAATCCGTCGGGGCCAGCACAACCCTGTGAGCAGTGCCACACCGCCCAGCAGCGGCGTTGGCGCCGGTAGACCTGAGGCTGAACGGAGCCATGGTAGACAATCCCTGACAAGTCGGTCATAAGACGGGCAGCCGCCCGGTCGCGCACGCGCGACGGGCTTCTGCCCCTCTCCGTAAGCTTTCTCAAAGCAGCGAAAGAAGAAGGAGACGTAGGTTGGAGCAGGCATCCGCTCCCCCCGCGGTCGAGCTGCGGAACATCTCCAAGGTTTTCGGCACCAACCGGGCTCTCGACCAAGTTGACCTCACGATCAACCAGGGCGAGGTGCTCGGGCTTCTCGGGCAGAACGGCTCGGGCAAGTCGACCCTGGTGAAGATCCTGTCCGGGGTGTACGACCCCGAGCCAGGCGGCAGCCTCAAGGTGGGCGGCGAAGACGTGCCGCTGCCGCTGCCGCCCGGCCAGGCGAGCGAGATCGGGCTCAGCTTCGTGTACCAGAACCTGGCCCTCGCGCCGGGCCTGACCGTGCTGGAGAACCTGACCCTGGGCCAGCGCGTCACCACCAAGCGCGGCTTCAAGTTCATCAACTGGGCCGGCGAGCACAAGGCGGCCCGGGTCAGCCTCGAGCGCTACCAGGTCTACCTCGACCTGGACCAGAAGGCGGGCGAGCTGGCGCCGGTCGACCAGGCCCGGCTGGCCATCGTCCGGGCCGCGGAGGACCTGCGCCGCTACCGGGAGCGGACCGGCGGCGAGAACTCGGTGCTGGTACTCGACGAGCCCACCGTGTTCCTGCCCGAAGAAGAGGTCGACCGGCTCTTCGACCTGATCAGGCAGGTCGTGGCCGAGGGCGCGGCGGTGCTGTTCATCTCGCACGACCTGGCCGCGGTGCAAGCGATCACCGAGCGCGTGGTCGTGCTGCGGGACGGCCGGGTCGTGGCCGAGGAGGTCACCGCCGACATCAACGAGGAGTCGCTGGTCGACCTCATCGTCGGCGCCTCGGCGTCGGCCCGCCAGGCCGCGGTCGACACGTCTAACGTCGTCGCCCTGGTGGAAGACGAGCGCGCGGTCGAGCTGACCCGCGAGGCGATGCAGTCCGTGGGCGACGCACCGGGCCAGGGTGAGAGCTTCACGGTCGAGCACCTGTTCGACGAGCGGCTGCATGACGTGTCGTTCGAGATCGGCGCCGGGGAGATCCTCGGCGTGGCCGGCCTCATCGGCTCCGGGGCCGAGGAACTGCCGTACCTGCTGTTCGGCGCGCGCCAGGCGATCAGCGGCTCGCTCCACCTGGGCGCCGAGCGGCTGAACGTCGGCAAGCTCACCCCGCCGCGCAGCGTGCGCGAGCGCATCGCCCTGGTCCCCGCCGACCGCGCGGCGCAGGGCCTGAGCCAGGGGCTGACCCTGTGGGAGAACATCGTCATGCTCGTCGAGGACGAGCACTACCGGGGCGGCATCTTCCGCCGCGGCGAGCTGGAGAAGCTCGCGCGCGACGCCATCGACCAGTTCCTGATCAGGCCGCCGCTCGCGTACGCCCCGATGGGGACGTTCTCCGGCGGCAACCAGCAGAAGGCGCTGATGGCCAAGTGGCTGATCGCCCGGCCGCGGCTGCTGCTGCTGCACGAGCCGACGCAGGGCGTGGACGTCGGCGCCCGCCGGGACATCTACCGCTTCGTGAAGGCGGCCGCCACCTTGAACCACATGGCGGTGCTGTGGGTGACGACCGAGTTCGGTGAGCTCGCGGAGGTCTGCGACCGGGTGATCGTCATCACCCAGGGGCGGCACACCGACACGCTCGTCGGCGAGGAACTGAGCGAGGAAGCAATCAGCGCCGCGGCACTGCGGCAGACCAGGGAGGTCTCGTGAGCGAGCTTGCGAGCGAACCAGCAAGCACAGGGCGTCCGCGAATGCGGCCGACGAGCGCTAGCGAGGAGGACTAATGAGCGCCCCGAACGAGGCCGCTCCCGCGGACCAGGACCACCAGGAACAGCGGGCCGCGACACTGCCCAAGCCCACGCTGTACCGGCGCCTGGGCATCCAGCGCTACGCGATCCTCATCGTGTTCGCCGCGATGTTCATCTCGTTCGCGCTGGCCGTCCCGTCGACGTTCCTGAGCATCGGCAACCTGTCCAACATCCTCGGCGGCCAGGCGGTGCTGTTCATCCTGGTGATGGCGGTCATGCTGCCGACCATCATGGGTGACTTCGTCGACCTGTCGCTCGGCTCCACGCTGGGCCTGTCGGCGATGGTCCTGGCCGTGCTGAACGTGCAGCACAACACCAACGTGGTCATCGCCTGCGTGGTCGCGATCTGCGCGGCGCTCGCGGTCGGCCTGATCAACGTGTTCTTCGTCGTGTTCTTCGACAACGACCCGTTCATCGTGACGCTGGGCATGATGACGATCGTGCAGGGCGTCACCTACATCATCTCCGGCTCAAACAGCATCGGCATCGTGTCGCCCAACCTGTCGAACTGGATCTTCACCTACGACTTCCTGTCGATCCCGCTGGAGTTCTACTACGGCCTGGCGATCTTCCTGGTCGTCTGGTACGTGCTCAGCTTCACCCCGACCGGCCAGAAGGCGCTGGTTACCGGGCAGTCCCGTGAGGTCGCGCGACTGACCGGCGTCCGGGTGAACAAGATGCGGACCTGGGCCTTCATCCTCGGCGCCGGCATCGCCGGCATCGCCGGCATCGCGTACGCGGGCACCAACGGCACCATCGACCCGACGGCGGGCAGCGACCTGATCCTGCCGGCCTACGCGGCGGTCTTCCTCGGGGTCACCGCGATCCAGCCGGGCCGGATCAACCCGCTCGGCTCCTTCATCGCGGTCTACTTCCTGGCGACCGGCACCGCCGGCTTCCAGCTGCTCGGCACGCAGAGCTACATCCAGCAGATCTTCTACGGCGCCGCCCTGGTCGCCGCGATCACCCTGCCCAAGGTGAACCGCGAGAAGTTCTTCAAGAAGCGGCGCACCGCCGCCTAACCCTGGCGCGTCACCGCCCGGCGGGTCACCCTGGGGTGACCCGCCGGGCGGGCGCGTGCTTGCAGGCGTTACAGCCCGAAAGGCGTGGCAGCTCGAAAGGAAGGTATGCCCATGGGTGTCGCCGACGAGGTATTCGACGTGCGCGGCAAGGTGGCCCTGGTCACCGGCGGCGCGTCCGGTCTCGGCAACGCGTTCTCCTCGATCCTGGCCGACGCCGGCGCGAACCTGGTGGTCGCCGACGTGGACCCGGCGGCCTCAAGGACGCGGTCGCGGCGCTGTCCGCCGACGGGCAGACGGTCAGCGGCATCCAGCTCGACGTGAGCGACCCGGCCGCGGTCCGCGCGGCGGTGGACGGGATCGTGGCGCAGCACGGCCGCATCGACATCGCCTTCGCCAACGCGGGCATCGCCCGCGGCCGCTCGCCCAAGTTCGCGGAGGGCACCCTGGACGAGATGTCGATGGACGACTACAACGCCCTCATCGACGTCAACCTGCACGGCGTCGTGTACACGGCGCAGGCGGCGGCCAGGCACATGAAGCGGCAGGGCTCGGGCTCGATCGTGATGACGGCCTCCACGGCCGGGATGCGCAACGACCCGTTCACGCCGTACTCGTACACGATCGCCAAGTCCGCGGTCATCAACTTCACCAGGCAGGCGGCGCACGACCTGGCCCGCTGGGGCGTGCGGGTGAACGCCATCGCGCCCGGCCCGTTCAAGACCAACATCGGCGGCAAGGGACCGGTGTCGCCCGAGGCGAACGCCATGTGGAGCGCGGTCGTGCCGCTGGGCCGGATGGGCAACGCCAGGGAGATCCGCGGCCTGGCCCTGCTGCTGGCCTCCGAGGCGGGCAGCTTCATGACCGGCGGCGTCTACCCGATCGACGGCGGCGCCCTGCTCCAGGGCCCGTCGCTGCCGCCCTTTGAAGGGTAACTAGCCAGCGGTGCGCTCAGCGCCAGCGAAGCCCGGGCGGGGATGACCCCGCCCGGGCTTCGTGTCGTTCCCCGGAAAGTGATCTGACTGTGACCTCCCACAAGGGCTAATCGCCTGAGTTTATGCAGCTCATAACGTAAGTGGTAGGGCCTTGTTCGGGGTACCCCCGCATACGTGACTATGTGCTGTGGAGACAACATCTCGCCAGGTCCGGTGCTGGTCGGACTATAGAGACCGAAGCGATACCTCAACTCGTTTACGATCCCGTTGACAATCCGTCGGGGCCAGCACAACAGTATGACCAGTGCCACATGAGCCCTATGGGGGGCGTGGCGCGTTCGAAACCTGGATGAACAAAATGCGAGGGCGCATGAAACGGTTCAGTACCACCGGGCGACCGCGAGCCGCGCGGATCGCGATCTGTGCACTAGCAGCGGGCACCGCGATGTCAGTCGTGGCCGCCTGCTCGTCAAGCTCGTCAAGCACATCAGCGTCAACCGGCGGCAGCAGCTCCGCTCCGTCCTCGGCCAGCGGCGGCGCTTCAGCCTCCGGCGGCTTGAGCAGCGCGGACACGTCCGCGCTGACCACCGCCCAGGCCGTGCCCAGCTTCTCCCAGTTTGCCGGCATGTACGGCAGCACGGTCGACATCTCGTCGCTCAAGGGCAAGAAGGTCATGATCGTGCCGGGCGTGAGCGCGCTTGCGGCCTGCACGGAGATCGCCCAGGCGGCCGCTCAGCTGGCCACGGCGGCGGGCATGGTCCCGACCATCTTCGCCAACAACGGCACCACGGCCGAGCACAACGCGGCGATCGAGAACGCGATCCACCAGGGCTACGCGGCCGTCATGATGGGCTGCGCCTACGACCCGACGACGAACGCCCCGGCGATCGCCCAGGCGATCAAGGCCGGACTCAAGTTCTCGTTCTACGGCCTGACCCCGGCCCAGCAAGAGGCCATCAAGGTGAACTACGTCAACGTCGACCCGTACGCGCTCGACGGCAAGCTCTCGGTCGACCAGGCGGTGCAGAACGCCGGCGGCAAGCCGTTCACCGCGCTGTCGGTCACCTCGAACGCCACGGCGGCCACCGCGCTCTTCCGCGACGCCATGAACGCCGAGCTGGCCAAGGTCTGCCCGCAGTGCAAGGTCAACGAGGTCAACGTCGAAGTGCCCCAGTGGACCACCAACATCGCAGGCGCGGTCAGCTCCGCGCTGCTGCAGCACCCGAACACCACCGTGCTGTTCCCGTACTACGCGGGCATGCTGACCTACGTGCTGCAGGGCATGCAGTCGGCGCACAAGACCACCGGCGTCACGGCCTACCTGAACTTCGGTGGCGGCACCCCGTTCATCAAGCTGCAGACGCAGGCGCCGGGCAAGACCATCATCCAGGGCCAGCTCGGCGGTTACCCGCCGTGGACCGGCTACCTGATGTTCCTGCAGCTCGCCCGCAACCTGGCCGGCATGCCGCCCCTGGGTACGGCCGAGAACCAGGTCGCCGGCCCGAACCGGCTGGTGACCCCGGACAACGCGGTCGACGTGCTCACCACCGGCGGCAACGGCACCGACTGGGTCAACGGCTTCCGCGGCCTGCTCGGCCTGCCGGTCCGGCGCCGCGCTGACCTCGGCGGCGACGCTCGGCGGGACGATGACCGGGACGCCGTAACCGGAAAACAGCTTTACCCAGTAAAACCAGCAGCCCCGGTCGCAATGGCGCGACCGGGGCTGCTGTTCTTTTGCCGCCAGGCCCTCAGGCCGCGTACTCCGTCTCGCCGACGAAGGCGGCCCACAGCCCGGCGTAGACGCCGTCGCAGCTCAAGCAGCTCGTCGTGCGTGCCGGTCTCGGCCACCCGGCCGTGGTCCATCACGATGATCCGGTCGGCGCGCGCCGCCGTGGTCAGCCGGTGCGCGACGACGATCGTGGTGCGCCGCGCGGCCAGCGAGTCGGTGGCCGCGTTGACCGCGGCCTCCGACGCCAGGTCGAGCGCCGCCGTCGCCTCGTCGAGCAGCAGGATGTCCGGGTCGGCGAGTTCCGCCCGGGCGAGGGCGATGAGCTGCCGCTGCCCGGCGGACAGGTTGCGGCCGCGCTCGCCGACCTCGTGGTCGTAGCCGCCCGGCAGCGCGGTGATCATGTCGTGCGCGCCGACCGCGCGCGCCGCCGCCTCGATCTCGTCCATGGACGCGTCGGGGCGGGCGTAGGCGATCGCGTCCGCGACCGTGCCGCTGAACAGGTACGCCTCCTGCGGCACGACGCCGAGCCGGTGGTGGTACTCCGTGAGGTCGTAGGACCGCACGTCCACCCCGTCGACGAGGACGGCGCCGCTGGTCACGTCGTAGAACCGCGCGATCAGCTTGACGATCGTGGACTTGCCCGCGCCGGTCTGGCCGACGAGCGCCACGGTCTCGCCGGGGGCGATCGCCAGCGACACCCCCGAGATGGCCTCGCCGGCGGTCCTCGCCTCGACGTCGGCGCCGGACAGCGTGGACCCGGCCCCGTAGGAGAACCGCACGTCGCGCAGCTCGATCAGGCCGGCGAGCCCGGCGGCGGGCACCGGCACCGGGTCGGCCGCTGGCGGCACGGTGGTGCGCAGCCGCAGCAGCTCCTTGATCCGCGAGAAGCCGACGGCCGCCTGCTGGTAGCCGTCGAAGACCTGGGAGAGCTGCTGGATCGGCGAGAACACCATGTCGATGTAGAGCAGGTAGGCGATCAGCGCGCCGACCGACAGCGCGCCGGAGCGCACCTGCCCCACCGCGACCACGAGCACCAGCGCGGACGCCACCGTGGACAGCGTCTGCACGAAGGGGAAGTACAGCGCGATGTACCGCTGCGCCCGCAGCCGCGAGGCGCGGTAGGCGAGCGACCGCCCGGCGAACCGGTCCCGGTTGGTGCCCTCGCGGCGGAACGCCTGGGTGACCCGCAGCCCGGCCACGTTCTCCGCGAGGTCCGCGTTGACGACGGAGATCCGCTCGCGCGCCTCGTTGTAGGCCTTCGAGGACTTCATGCGGAAGATCACGGTCGCCACGGCGAGCACCGGGACGATCGCCAGCACCAGCAGCCCGAGCCGGAGGTTGATCACCAGCATGGCCGCGAGCACCCCGACGAACGTGAGCACCGACGACAGCATCGTGACCAGCCCGGTCTGCAGGAACGTCGAGAGCGCGTCCACGTCGCTGGTCATCCGGGTCATGATGCGCCCGGACATCTCCCGCTCGTAGAAGTCGAGGCCGAGCCGCTGCAGCTGGGCGAAGATCTTCACCCGCAGCGTGAACAGCAGCCGCTCGCCGTTGCGCCCGACGACCATCGTCGAGGCGATGTTGACCAGCCAGTCGGCGGCCACGATCGCGAGTCCGATCAGCGCCATCAGCACCACCACGTGGAACATCTTCGCCTGGACGCCCTGGTTGATCCCGCCGCGCACGAGCGCGGGCAGCGCGAGGTTGGCGGCGGCGTCGAGCCCGTTGAGCACGAGCCCGGCGACGAGCGCCACCGCGATCGGCTTCAGCAGCTTGCGCAGCGTGAACGCGGTGTCGCCCGCCCGGGCCTGCGCGATGCCCACCTTCGGCTCGTCCTTGATCGGCGGCAGCGCCTCGACCCGGGCCAGCAGCTCCGGGCTCGGCGGGACGGAGCCGATCATGCCGTCCATGTGGCTGGCGCCGGCCCGCCCGACGCGCCCGCCGGTGGCGCGGCCCGCGGCCCCGCCTCCGGTGGCCGGGGCCGCCGTGAGCGCCCGCGCCGCCGCCACGTCGGAAGTCTTAGGTGATCCAGAACGGTTGCGTGGTTCCTCGTTCCCCGCGGCCATTGCCCGCCGAGAGCGGGGTCTTGCCCAGTCGGCGGCCTGCGCGGTCGCCAGGTCGCCGGCGTCCACGCCCTCGACGCCGTCGCCCGGCCCGGTGATCAGGATCCGGTACAGCTCGCAGCGCTGGGTGAGCTCGGCGTCGGTGCCGATGTCGGCGAGCCGCCCGTCCGCGGTGAGCACCGCGATCCGGTCGGCGAGGTTGAGCGTGGACTTGCGGTGCGCGATCAGCAGCGTGGTCCGGCCGGCCATGACGCGGTGCAGGGTGGCGTGGATCTCCGCCTCGATCCGCGGGTCGACCGCCGAGGTGGCGTCGTCGAGCAGCAGCAGCCGCGGGTTGGTGATCAGCGCGCGGGCGAGCGCGACCCGCTGCCGCTGCCCGCCGGACAGGGTGAGCCCCTGCTCGCCGACGACGGTGTCGTAGCCGTCGGGCAGCTCGCGGATGAAGTCGTCGGCCTCGGCGGCCTTGGCGGCGGCGATGACCTGCTCGTCGGTGGCGTCCGGGCGGCCGTAGGCGATGTTGGCCTTCACCGAGTCGGAGAACAGGAAGGACTCCTCCATCACCATGCCGATCGCGGAGCGCAGCGACTCCTGGGTGACGTCGCGGACGTCGTACCCGCCGACCTTCACCGCGCCGCCGCGCACGTCGTAGAACCGGGGGAGGAGCAGGCTGAGCGTGGACTTGCCGGACCCGGACGGGCCGATGACCGCGACGGTCTCGCCCGGCCGCACCTCAAGGGACAGCCCGCGCAGCACCGGCTGGGACGGCACGTAGCCGAACTTCACGTCCTCGAACGTGATCCCGTTCGCGTCGGCGGGCAGCTCGATGGCGTCCGGCTTGTCGGTGATGACCGGCTTGGAGTCGATGACCTCGAAGACCCGGATGACGCTGGCGCGGGCCTCCTGCCCGATGGTGACGAGGCTGGTGAGCATCCGCACGGGACCGGTGAGCAGCGCGAGGTAGGTGGAGAAGGCGAGGAACGTGCCCAGGGTGATGTCGCCGCTGGATGGCGAGCCAGCCGCCGAGCGCGAGCACGCCGACCAGCCCGAGCAGCGGAATGGCGGTGAGCGCGGGGTTGTACCTGGCGGTGAACCGGATCATCCGCAGCCGGGAGCCGAAGAGCTCCTCGCTCGCGGCCTCCATCCGCTCCATCTCCTGCTCTTCCTGGCCGAACCCCTTGACGACGCGGACGCCGCCGACGTTCTCGTCGACGATCGCGGCGACCTCGCCGACGACCTGCTGCGCGTGCCAGGACGCGGGGAACAGCTTCGTGCGCGAGGACCTGGAGATCAGCCAGAGCGCCGGCGCGACCGCGACCGCGACCAGGGAGAGCAGCGGGGAGAGGGAGATCATGATGACGAGCGAGAAGACGAACAGCAGGACGCTGCCGATGATCAGCGGCATCCACGACAGCAGCCCCTGCACCATGTTGATGTCGGAGATGGACCGGCCGACGAGCTGCCCGGTGTGGATCTCGTCCTGCCGCGCGCCGTCCAGCCGCGACAGCGACTCGAACAGCTCGGTCCGCATGGCGTGCTGCACGTCGAGCGCGGTCTTGCCGCCCCGGTAGCGCCGCATGTAAATGCCGGCGAAGTTCGCCGCGGCCGCGATCAGCAGCCCGATGGCCAGCGGCCAGACCGATTCCTTGGGCGAGATGATGACGTTGTCGATGATGTTCGCGCTGCAGCAGCGGGATGACAAGCGTCGCCGCCGTGTAAAGCACCGCCCCGGTGAGGGCGATGATCACGTCCCGCTTGAACCGCCAGCAGTACCCCGCCAGCCGCCGCAGCCAGCGGTCCTCATGGGCCGGCTGCACGCCGTTGTGCAGGCTCTCGTCGCTCAATACCACTCCGCATCGCTCGTTCCCGTCCAGGCCCCCGCCGCGCTGCCGGCACAGCATGAGGCCCCCTCCACGCCAAACTTCTGTAACGCCGCGACCCGATATTTCATTTCCCGAGCTAACGACTTTTGCCGACGCCTCCGTCAGGTCGCACGCGGCCCGGAGTGTCCCGCGGCACGTAAGTCGGCGCGTTCCAGTCAATGCGGCCCGTCACCTGGTCTTGCCGCTAGAGTTGGCCCGTTTCCTGAACCGTTGCGACGGCCGGGCAGACGGTGACGGGCGCTGCGGCCGGATGGCCCGGCACCTGCGTCCGGCAGGGAGCGTGCTGTCATCGACCGGTCCTGACCGCTGGCACCGGTGGCTGCTGGAGGGGCGGTTCGGCGGCGATGCCGCCGCCCGGGAGAAGGACCTCGCCGGGTTCCTCTACCCGGTCCGCGATGCGGTGCTGGACCGTGCGCGGCTGTCGCCAGGCCAGACGCTGCTGGACGTGGGCACCGGGGACGGTCTCATCGCGTTCGGCGCGCTGGAACGGCTAGGGCCGTCCGGGCGGGCTGATCTTCTCCGACATCTCGCAGCGACCTGCTCGATCGCGCCGCGCCGCGGCCAGCGCGGAAGGGCTGCTTGACCGGTGCCGCTTCGTGCTGGCCTCCCGCCGATCGCTGGCAGGCGTGGCGGACGCCTCGCGTCGACGCGGTCACCACCAGGTCGGTGCTGATCTCCGTCAAAGACAAGGCACGGGCCATGCGCGAGTTCTTCCGGGTGCTGCGGCCTGGCGGGCGGGCGAGCCTGTTCGAGCCGGTCAACGTCCTGATGTCCGCCGCCGACCCGGACCTGTTCTACGGCTACGACGTCACCCCGGTCAAGGAGCTGGCCGCCAGGGTCCAGGCCCTTTACGCATCGATCCAGCCGCTGGGGGCTGATCCCATGGTCGACTTCGACGACCGGGACCTGGTGCGCCACGCCCGCGATGCCGGGTTCAGCGAGATCAGCCTGGAACTGCGGGTCAGCGTGAAGAACCGCAGGACCCCGTGCCCTGGGAACGGTTCCTGCGCACCTCGGGCAACCCGCTGCAGCCGTCCTTCCTGGAAGCCGTGCAGCAGGTACCTCAGCCGCACGGAGGCCGACGAACTCGCCCGCCACCTGCGGCCGCTGGTGGAATCCGGGACCGGGCGGGAACGCACCGCGCTGAGCCTACCTGACCGCCGTCAAGGGCTAGCGGGCGCCGGGCTGCCGGCACGGCAACTGAGACCTGGCCACCTCGCCGAGACCGGACCCGGGCAGGCTGTCGCGATCCGCCACCAGCCTCACGGACCGTGCCGGCAGCGCCGGCCGGGCGAAAGACGGTTCGAATGTCAGGGGCGTTCGCTACCGTCCTTGCCATGCGGTTCCTGCATACCTCTGACTGGCATCTCGGGCGGTCGCTCCACCGGGCCGACCTGAGGGAGGCGCAAGCCGCGTTCCTCGACCACCTTGTCGAGACGGCACGGTCCGAGCGGGTGGACGCGGTGCTCGTCGCCGGCGACGTCTACGACCGGGCGATCCCGCCGGTGGACTCGGTGGCGCTGTACGAGGACGCGCTCGCCCGGCTGCGCGCGGCCGGCGCCCGGGTGATCCTGATCAGCGGCAACCACGACTCCGCCCGCCGGCTCGGCGTCAACAGCGCGCTCATCGACGCCTCCGGCGTGCACCTGCGGACCAGGCCCGCCGCGCTCGCCGACCCGGTGCTGCTGGCCGACGAGCACGGCCAGGTCGCCGTCTACGGCGTGCCCTACCTGGAGCCCGCCCTCGGCATGCCAGCGACGCTCCACGCGACGAGGGGCCGGGCCAGCGGAGCCACGAGGCGGTGCTCGGCGCGGCGGTGCGCTCAGTCCGCGCCGACGCCGCGGCCAGGGGCATGACCCGCACCGTCGTGACTGGCGCACGCCTGGGTGGCCGGCGGAGCGTCCGAGCAGGAACGCAGCGGAGGACGCGGAGCGGCACAGGCCAGCGCCTCCGAGCGGGACATCTCGGTCGGCGGCATCGGCTACGTCCCGGCGAGCGTCTTCGACGGGTTCAGCTACGTCGCCCTCGGGCACCTGCACGGCCGGCAGACCCTGGCGCGAGAACATGCGGTACTCCGGCTCCCCGCTGCCCTACTCGTTCTCCGAGAAGGACCACAAGAAGGGGACCTGGCTCGTCGAGATCGGCGCCGACGGCAAGGCCAGCGCGGAGTGGGTCCCGGCCCCCGGCTACCGGCGGCTCGCCGCGCTGGCCGGCCGCATCGACGACCTGCTCACCTCGCGCGAGCACGACGGGCGGGAGAGCGACTTCGTCGCGGTGACCCTCACCGACACCGCCCGCCCCGAGGGGGCGATGGAACGGCTGCGCGCCCGGTTCCCGCACATCCTCACGCTTGAGTTCAAGCCGGAGGGCGTCACCGCCGACCCGCGCAGCTACGGGCAGAAGGTCAAGGGCCGCGACGACCTGACGGTCGCCGCCGAGTTCGTGCGGCACGTGCGGAACACCGACGCCACCGGCCCGGAGCGCGAGCTCCTCGCGGCCGCGTTCACCGCGGCCAGGGACCGCAGCCGCCAGCGACGGGCGAGCGCTGATGCGCCCGCACCGGCTCCGGGTGACGGCCTTCGGCGCGTTCGCCGCGACCGAGCAGGTCGCCTTCGACGACCTGGAGGGCCTGTTCCTGCTGCACGGCGAGACCGGCGCGGGCAAGACCACGCTGCTCGACGCGATCGCGTTCGCCCTGTACGGCCGGGTCCCCGGGGAACGCGGCACCGCCAGGCGGCTGCGCTCCGACCACGCCGCGCCGCGCACCGCGACCGAGGTCGAGCTTGAGGCGACGATCGGCGGCCGCCGCCTGCGCATCACCCGCAGGCCGGAGCAGGCCCGCCCGAAGAAGTCGGGCAGCGGCATCACCACGGAGCAGGCCTCGGTCCGGCTGGCCGAGCGGTCGGTCAGCCGGCGCCTGGGAGTCAAGTCGACCAGGATCGGCGAGGTCGACGCGGAGATCGACGAACCTCATGGGCATGTCCGCCGACGCAGTTCTTCCAGGTGGTGCTCCTGCCGCAGGGCGAGTTCGCCAGGTTCCTGCGCGCCGACGCGAAGGACAAGGAAGCCCTGCTGCAGAAGCTGTTCGGCACCGACCGCTTCCGCAAGGTCGAGGACTGGCTGGCCGACCGCCGCCGCGCCACCGACAAGGAGGTGGCGGCGGCGGAGGAAGGCGTCGGCCAGCTGGTGGCGCGGATAGCCCAGGCAGCGGGCAGCGCCGTTCCTGATTCCGCCGCCGTGCTTGACTACCCGGCTGGCCGGCCGCTCGCCGCACTGGACCAGGTCCTCTCCCGCGGCCGGGCGGCGTCGGATGCCTGGCAGGCGACCTGGGCCGCGGCCCTCGCGACGACGGCCGCGGCCGAGCGCGACGCCGCCGCCGCTTTCGTCGATGCCCGGAAGGCCGACCTGGAAGCCGCGCTGGTCGCGCAGCGCGCAGGCCGAGCAACTCGCCGACCGCCAGCGCCGCCGCCGCGACGCGCTGCGCCGTAAGGCCGAGCTGGAGGCCGCCGCGCCAGCGATCGAATGGCCCTCGGCCGGCCATCGGGACCGCGCGGTCGCGGCCCGCGCGGCCGAGGCGGCGGCGCTGCACTGCGCCGCCCAGGAACAGCAGGCCAAGGTCGGCCGGCTTGAAGCGCTGCGCGCCGTCGCCCGCCAGGCCGACGCGGAGGACGAGGCCGCCGCGACCGCCCGCGCGCGCGCGGCCGGACTGGCCGACGACCTTGACCTTGCCGAGGCGGAAGCCCTGCGGCCGCGAGGCCGCCCGTCCCCAGGCCGAACAGGCACGTGACGCCGCCAGCCAGGCCGCCGGTGCGCTTCCCGCCGCCCGGGAAGCGGGCGAACGTCGCGCGCCAGGTGGCGAGCGACTGCGCCGCGCTCGTCGCCGAGCACGCGAAGCGGAGCGAGTTGCGCGAGGCGCACCTGACAGCCCGCGAGAAGGCAGTGGCGGCGCAGGCGGAGGCGCTGCGCGTCCGCGCGGCACGCATCGACGGCATGCGCGCCGAGCTGGCCGCCCAGATGACCGACGGCAGCCCCTGCCCGGTCTGCGGGTCCCTCGACCACCCCGACCCTGTCGACGCCACATCCTTCCCGCCGGTGGGCCGGGACGAGGAGGACGCCGCCTTCCAGCTGGCCAGCGACGCGGCGCAGGCAGCGGACGAGGCGGGAAGCCGCGTGGCCGCCGTCGACGCCGTGCTGGGCGACCTCGCGCAGCGCCTCGCGGGCACTGCCTTCGCGTTCACCGCGGTCGTGACGGGAGCGGGTGACGTATCCGCTGCGAACGCACCCGCCCCGGGCGCGGGAGCCGTGAGCGCCGAGGCCGCCAGCAGCGCCGCGGCCTTGAACGCGGGGACCTTGAACGCGGAGGCCCTGGCCGCCGCCGTCCGCGCGGCGGCGGCCGACGCGGACGAGCGGGAAGCCGAGGCGGCCCGGCTGAGCGCGGCCGCCGCGCGCCTCACCAGCCTGCAGCGCGAGCTTGAGCGAGCTTGACCAGGCCATCGCCGACGACAAGGCCAGGCTCATCGAGCTAACCGGGCAGCGCACCGCGGCCCTCGCCGAGGCCGGGGCCGCCGATGCGCGCGCCGCGGCGCACCGCGAGGAGCTCGCCGCCCAGCTGGGCGACGCGGGCGACCTGGAGACCGCGATCAGCGCCGCGGCTCGCCTGGCCGACGCGCTGACCAAGGCGGCGGCGGTCGCCGACCTCCTCGCCGACCCGGACCTGGACGTAACGCTAGACCCGCCCGCGCCGGTCGGCGAGACCGCCGAAGGCGGCGGAGGCCGCCCAGCAGGCGCACGACGAGGCCAACGCCGCCTACGGCACCGGCCCGCCACCGGGCTGACCAGCTCGCCGCTGCTCAGGCCGCGGCTCGACGGCGCCCTTGCCGCCCTGCAGCCGCTGCAGGAACGGGCCGGCCAGATCCGCCACCTGGCCGACCTGGCCAACGGCACCGGCGGCGCGAACCAGTACAAGATGACCCTGTCCAGCTTCGTCCTGGCGGCCAGGCTCGAAGAGGTCGCCGCGGCGGCAAGCGAGCGGCTCCTCTCGATGACCGCGGGCCGCTACTCCCTGGTCCACTCCGACGCGCGGAGGGGCAACGCGAAGGCGGGCCTAGTCCCTGCTGGCCTGCGACGCCTGGACCGGCATCGACCGCGACACGGCCACGCTGTCCGGCGGCGAGACGTTCCTGGCGAGCCTTGCCCTGGCCCTGGGCCTCGCCGACGTCGTGACGGCCGAGTCGGCCGGCACCCGGATGGAGGCCCTGTTCGTCGACGAGGGCTTCGGCACCCTGGACGAGGACACCCTGGACGAGGTCATGAACGTCCTCGACGGCCTGCGCGCCGGCGGCCGCATCGTCGGCATCGTCAGCCACGTCTCCGAGCTCCGCCAGCGCATCCCGGCCCAGGTCCACGTCCGCAAGGGCCGCGGCGGCAGCCACGTGGAGATAACTTCTGCTGTTATTCATGTGGCCCTTCTGTGTTATTCACGTGGCCTGTGAGCTTGAAAGTTACAACATCGGGACCGCTGTAATCTTGCCGATGCGTCGTTCCCGGGAACACACTTTGGGCAATTAGCCCGGTAATGGGCTGGTGAAACGAGGAGGTTTCACTGTGAGCACTATCAGCGCGGAAAGCAGGCCAGCCGCGCCAAGCAGTCCCAGCTTTATCGCGCGCATTCCAACGGACGACTCACTGCCCCGCTGGCGGGCATGGCTCGTCCGGCACCCGGTCGGCGGCTCGCTGCTCGCCGGCGCGGTCGCCACTCAGTTCGCGACGGTCTTCGGCATCTGGTTCCCTGGGTTCGGACTGCCGGCCCTGAACTGGCCGATAGTCAACGGCCAGCTCATTCTCGGTACCGTCGGCACTACGCCCAACGCGGCGACGTTCCTCGTCGGAGATCTCTCGCACTTCGCCGACGGCGTGTTCTTCGCCATGCTGTTCGCCCTGCTCTTCCATCCCTTGGTCCCGCTCCGCAATACCATGCTCGGGAATCTGATCAAGGCCCTCCTGTACGGGACCGTGCTCGCGGTCATCAGCGCCGCCTGGTTTGTGCCGGCCGTCTATGCCCCGCACCACGCGGGCTTCCTGTCCACGAGCCTCGGCTGGAAGCTGACGTTCGGCATCTTCCTGTGGCACTGGATCTACGGCTACTTCCTCGGCACCGTCTACTGCCCGTCCCCCCGGGACGCGCTCGCCCCCGTAGCCGAGGAAACCACCGTATAGCGGGTGCCTGCGCCTTATGAGGCTGGTAAGCGAAAAGGGCCAGCCGCATCCGTTCGGGATAACCGGACACGGGCGGGGGAGCGGACGGTTTGCCGCCGCGCCCTCGCCCGGTCACCTTCCCGTAACCTGCAGGGGACGTGCTCGTAACGCCGTATCAAACGGCCTCCGCCGGCGGTGCGGCCAGTTTGTTCCAAATGCCCGCGTAAGTGGCGTTATTGAACCGAAATGTTCTTGATATGGCGTGGTTGACCTGCGAATACGTGGGAAAAATCTCGTCCTGGGTCTCGTGCGATGCCGGGAACCCGGATTACCATCAAGCCTTGGAATGAACGAAACCCCTGACTGAACCGCCCGGGGGACGGCGGACAGGCGCGTCAGGCGGCGAATGTTACTGAGGGGGTTCCGGCATGTCGGTTCCTGCTGTGCGACGGATCGTCGTTGGAGTGGATGGCTCCGTCGAGTCCGTCGCGGCACTCCGCTGGGCCTGCCGAGAGGCGTCCCTGCGCGGCGCTGAAGTGCACGCGGTGCACGTGCGGGAGGAGCACTGCCGCAGCCTCGCCAGCTATGCCGTGCCCGCGCTGCCCGCCCAGGAGGATGACGTTTCCATCGACATCGACGACTTCGTGCGCACGGTCCAGCCGCCGGCGCCGCGAGGTTCACGTCGAGAAGGTGGACGGCCTCGCCGCGAGGGTCCTCCTTGACCGCTGCGCGGGCGCGGACATGCTGGTCCTCGGGACGTCGGGCGACGTGCCAGGCGGAATGCGCTCGGCCGGCCCGGTGATCCGCGCGTGCCTGCGCCGCGCGCCCTGCCCGGTCGTCGTCATCAGCGCCGCCCAGGACCCGGTGCAGCGCCGCGAGGCGGCGGCCCAGGCGCGCGCCAAGGTCCCGGCCGGCGTCTAGCGCCGGCGTCAGCGCCACGCACAGGGTGCGGGTAGCGATTCGGGTGAAGCCGGGGTCTGCGCGGACCTCGGTCGGCGGACGGCACGGCGAGGCGCTCGTGGTCGCGGTCACGGCGCGCGCGGTCGACGGGAAGGCCACCGAGGCGGCCCTGCGCGCCGTAGCCGGCGCGTTTGACGTGAAACGCCGCGATGTCACGCTCGTCAGCGGAGCGCTGAGCCGCGACAAAGTGATCGACATCGACGGCGAGCCGGGCGCGCTGTCCGTCCGCCGCGACACCCTGCTCGGCCCGGTCCGGTAAATCGGCGTATCGTAACGATCATGGAATCAGCCGCCACAGACACGCCCGTTGTCACCGATAACCCGGCCGCGTCCCGGTATGAGCTGCACGTCGGCACCGAGCTCGCGGGCTTCGTCGACCTACCTGCTGCGCGAGCACGACACGGTGATCAGCCTCCTGCACACCGAGGTCGAGCCGGCCTTCCAGGGCGCGCACCTGGCCACGCACCTGGCGCGGTTCAGCCTCGACGACGCGCGCGAGCGCGGGCTGGCCGTGCTGCCGTTCTGCCCCTACATCGCCTCCTGGATCAAGAAGCACCCGGAGTACGCCGACCTCGTCCCGCAAGACCGCCGCGCCGACTTCGGCCTCTGAGCCGGCCGGTCGACAGATCACGGAGGCACCGCATTGACACGGGTATGGCTGCCTGACTCGCCGGACAAGTTCGGCCCCCTGCCCCCCGGCATCGAGGCCGACGTCTGGACCGGCGGCGAGGACCTGCCGGAGAGCGCGGACCAGGTCGAGTACGTCGTCCTGCCGTTCGGCGTAAAGCCCGAGCTGATACGGAAAATCGCCGCGCTGCCCAGCCTCAAGACCATCCAGATCCTCTCCGCCGGCGCCGACCACATCCTGCCCTACGTCCCCGGCCGCATCACGCTCTGCAACGCCCGCGGCGCGCACACCGCCGCCACCGCCGAGTGGACGGTCGGGGCCATCGTCGCGAGCGTGCGGGACTTCCCCCGGTTCGCCGTCGCGCAGCGCGACGGCCGCTGGGACTACGCGCTGAGCGAGCCGGTCGGCGGCAAGCACGTGCTGATCGTCGGTTACGGCGACATCGGCGCCGCCGTCGAGCGCCGCCTGGCGGGCTGGGAGGTCACGGTCGAGCGGGTCGCGCGGCACGCCCGCGACGGCGTCCACGCGATCGGCGAACTGCCCGGACTGCTGCCGAACGCCGATGTCGTCGTCATCCTCGTCCCGGTCACCGACGAGACGAGGCAGCTCGTCGACAAGGACTTCCTGCGGGCCATGAAGGACGGCGCGCTGCTGGTCAACGCCGCCCGCGGCGTGATCGTCGACACCGACGCGCTGCTCGAAGCGCTCACCAGCGGCAGGATCAGGGCCGCGCTCGACGTCACCGACCCGGAGCCGCTCCCG
Organism: uncultured Actinomycetes bacterium; assembly: GCA_963747705.1. Classification (GTDB taxonomy): domain Bacteria; phylum Actinomycetota; class Actinomycetes; order Streptosporangiales; family Streptosporangiaceae; genus RYN-230. Next base: position 226,166 of record CAVVGF010000015.1, read on the forward strand.
GCGGGCCACCCCCTGTGGCAGGCCCCCGGGCTGCTGCTGACCCCGCACGTGGGCGGCGCGATCTACGAGTCCCGCGAGCGCGCCTACCAGGTGGTCAGCGAGCAGCTCGCCCGGCTCGCCGCCGGCGAGCCGCTGCTGAACGTGATCGGCGACCGCGGATATTAGAACCAGCCAGTCCCGAACGGATGAACGGGTGATGACCCCATGACGCAAGGTGATGACTGGCGGCGCGCGGCGACGGCCGAGCAGATGCGCTCCGTCGCGCGACCATCGACCCGTCCGTCGCGCACATCGCCCGGGTCCAGGATTACTGGCTCGGCGGCAAGGACCACTTCGAGGCGGACCGGATCGCCGGCGACGAGGCAATCGCCCAGCTTCCCGACATGGTCGCCTCGGTGCGGAACACCCGGGCGTTCCTCGGCCGCACCGTCCGCTTCCTCGCGCAGGAGAGGGGCATCAGGCAGTTCCTCGACGTCGGCACCGGCATACCGACCGCGTCGAACACGCACGAGGTCGCGCAGCGCGTCGCGCCCTGCGTCGCGGATCGTCTACGTGGACAACGACCCGATGGTGCTCGCGCACGCGCGGGCGATCTCCCACCCGGCCTCCGACATCCAGGCGGCGGCGATGGCGGGCATGGCGACCAGGCTCAACGAGCTGATGGCACAGCAGGTGAAGCCGCGCAGCAAGGCGGAGGTGACCGCGTTCTTCGACGGCCTCGACCTCGTGGACCCCGGCGTGATCCGCTGCCCGGAGTGGCACCCGGACCGGCCGGAGGACGCGGCGGGCAAGTCGACGATGTGGGGCGGGGTCGCCGAGAAGCCGCCGAGCCAGTAATCCTGCACCCGGTGACGGCGGCCATGTGCACCCGCGCTCGGGCGACCGCTCGGGCGCGGGCCGGTACGCCCATGTAAATACGCAGCGCTTACGATGGGGCCATGACGCGACCTCCCGGTGAGGCCGAACTCCGCCCGGTGATCGTCACTGTGGATGACGATCCCAGTGTGTCCCGTGCCGTCGCCCGCGACCTGCGCAGGCGGTACGGCGAGCGGAACCGGATCGTCCGCGCCGAGTCAGGCGAGCAGGCCCTGGACGCCCTGCGGCAGATGAAGCTGCGCGGCGACCAGGTCGCGGTCATCCTCGCGGACTACCGGATGCCCGGACTGACCGGCATCGAGTTCCTCGAGCGGGCGATGGACGTCTACCCGTACGCCCGCCGGGTGCTGCTGACCGCGTACGCGGACACGAGCGCCGCGATCGACGCGATCAACATCGTGGACCTGGACCACTACCTGCTCAAGCCCTGGGACCCGCCGGAGGAGAAGCTCTACCCGGTCATCGACGACCTGCTGAGCGCCTGGGCAGCGCGAGGACCGCAAGCCGGTCAAGGAGGCCAAGCTGGTCGGGCACCGCTGGTCCGCGCCGTCGGCCCAGCTGCGCGACTTCCTCGCCCGCAACCAGGTGCCCTACCGCTGGTACGCCTCGGACACCGAGAAGGGCCAGCGGCTGCTCGCCGCGGCGGGCGCGGACGGCCGCGAGCCTGCCGGTGCTCATCACCGCCGACGGCGAGCCGCTGATCACGCCGACGCACGCGGAGGTCGCGGCGAAGGTGGGCCTGGCGACCATGCCGCAGCGCGACTTCTACGACCTGGTCGTGGTGGGCGGCGGCCCGGGCGGCCTCGGCGCGGCGGTCTACGGCGCGTCCGAGGGGCTGCGCACCGTGCTGGTGGAGAAGTTCGCCACCGGCGGCCAGGCGGGCCAGTCCTCACGGATCGAGAACTACCTGGGCTTCCCCGACGGCGTGTCCGGCGGCCAGCTCACCGACCGGGCGCGGCGGCAGGCCGTCAAGTTCGGCGCCGAGCTGCTGACCACGAGCGAGGTGACCGGCCTGGAGGTGAACGGGCCGGCCAGGACGATCCGGCTCAGCGACGGCAGCGCGATCGACGCCAAGGCGATCATCCTCGCGACCGGGGTCTCCTACCGGCAGCTGAACGCCCCCGGCTGCACCGAGATGACCGGCGCGGGCGTCTACTACGGCGCGGCGCTCACCGAGGCCGAGGGGTGCAAGGACCAGGACGTGTACGTGGTCGGCGGCGCGAACTCGGCCGGGCAGGCCGCCGTCTACCTGTCGCGGTTCGCCCGGTCGGTGACCATGCTGGTGCGCGCCCGCTCGCTCGAGGCGTCGATGTCGTACTACCTCATCCAGCAGATCGCCGGCATCGCCAACATCACCGTCCGCACCTGCTCCGAGGTCGCGGAGGCGCTGCGGGGACGGGCACCTGGAGCAGCTCACGATCCGCGACCTCAACACCGGGAACACGGAAATAGTCGACGCGGGCCAGCTGTTCATCTTCATCGGGGCGGCACCGCGGACCGCCTGGCTGGACGGGGTGGTGGCCCGCGACGATCACGGCTTCGTGCTGGCCGGCCCGGACCTCGCGGAGAAAGACCAGGGCGGCTGGCCGCTCGACCGCCCGCCGTACCACCTGGAGACGAGCGTCCCCGGGGTGTTCGCGGCAGGCGACGTGCGGGCCGAGTCGGCCAAGCGGGTCGCCTCGGCGGTCGGCGAAGGCGCGATGGCCGTCATGCTCGTGCACCGGTACCTGGAGACGCTATGAGGCACCATCGATCGCCTGCGACCCGGAGGAGCTGCGCACGCTGTTCCTGTTCGAGAAGCTCGACCGACGAGCAGCTCGCCCGGCTCTGCAGCGAGGGGCACGTGGAGCTCATCGAGCCGGGCCCGGTCTTCGCCGAGGGCGACCCGGCGGACTGCCTCTACGTGCTGATCGAGGGCACGCATGGTGCTGTCGCGCAAGGTCGGCGGCGACGACGTCGAGATCAGCCGGACCAGCCAGCGGGGCGTCTACACCGGCGCCTACCAGGCCTACCTGGGCGACCGGGTGCCGCAGGTCTACCAGAACTCGCTGCGGGTCACCGAGCCGTCCCGGTTCTACGTGCTCGGCGCGGACTGCTTCGCGCAGATCATGAACGAGTGGTTCCCGATGGCGGTGCACCTGCTTGAGGGGCTGTTCTTCGGCGGCCAGCGGACCCGCGAGGCGATCGGCCAGCGGGAGCGGCTGCTCGCGCTCGGCTCGCTGACCGCGGGGCTGACCCACGAGCTCAACAACCCGGCCGCCGCCGCCGTCCGCGCGACGTCGAGCCTGCGCGAGCGGGTCGCCGGGATGCGCGGCAAGCTGCAGCTGCTCGCGGGGGGCAAGTGGGAGCCCGGCCGAGCTGCAGGCGCTCATCGAGCTGCAGCAGCGCGCGGCGGAGCAGGTCGCCAAGGCGCCGCAGCTCGACCCGATGGAGACGTCCGACGCGGAAGACGAGGTCACCGACTGGCTGGAAGACCACGGCTGCCGGGACGCCTGGCAGACTCGCCCCGGTCTTCGTGCAGGGCGGCATTGGACACCGCCTGGCTCGAGCAGGTGCTTGCGACGGTCGGGCCCGACATGATCGAGCCCGCGCTGCGCTGGCTGAACTACACGATCGAGACCGAGCTGCTGATGAACGAGATCGAGGACGCGACCACGCGGGTCTCGACGCTGGTCGGCGCGGCCAAGCAGTACTCGCAGCTCGACCGCGCCCCGTTCCAGGTGGTGGACGTGCACGACCTGCTGTCGAGCACGCTGCTCATGATGTCGGCGAAGCTCAACGGCATCACGGTCGTCAAGCAGTACGACAAGACCCTGCCGAAGATCCCCGCCTACGCGGCCGAGCTCAACCAGGTATGGACCAACCTGATCGAGAACGCCGCCCAGGCGATGGACGGCGAGGGCACGCTGACCATCCGCACCGCGCGGGACGAGGACCGCGTGCTCGTCGAGATCGGCGACACCGGCCCCGGCATCCCCGCCGGACATCCAGAAGCGCATCTTCGAGCCGTTCTTCACCACCAAGCCGGTCGGCGAGGGCACCGGGCTCGGGCTTGACATCGCGTGGCGGATCGTCGTCAACAAGCACCACGGCGACCTGCGGGTCGAGTCGGTCCCCGGCGACACCCGCTTCCAGGTCCGGCTGCCGATACAGCCAGAGCCCGCGCAGGCAGAGCCCGCCCAGGCAGAGCCGACAGAAGGGGAGAACTCATGACCGAGCAGATGGCTGGCGTCGACCCGGCAGTCCCGCCGAGCGGCACGGGCTGCGTCGAGTGCGAGGCGGCCGGCGGCTGGTGGCTGCACCTGCGCCGCTGCACCCAGTGCGGCCACATCGGCTGCTGTGACAACTCGCCGTCGCAGCACGCCACCGCGCACGCCAAGGAGACCGGCCACCCGGTCATCCGCAGCTTCGAGCCGGGGGAGAGCTGGTTCTGGTCCTACCCGGACGAGGACTTCTACGAGACGGGCCCGGCCCTCGCCGCCCCGGAGGCCCACCCGAGGGAGCAGCCGGTGCCCGGCCCGAGCGGGCCGCGTCCCGGCTGACTGGCGGACGAAGCTGAACGGGTGAGCCGGGAATGAGGCGAGCGACAATGAGCGTCGTATCGCGCGGCTTCACCGGCCGCAGGCGGGACGACCCCAAGCTGCCTCCCGGCCAGTACCTGGAGCGCGGGTTCCCGGTCCTCCAGGCGGGCCCGACCCCGCCGGTCAACACGGCGACCTGGAAGTTCACGATCACCACGGAGACCGGCGACTACGACCAGGTGGGACTGGAAGCAGTTCACCGCGCTGCCGGCCGAGGACATCACGACCGACATCCACTGCGTCACCCAGTGGTCCAAGCTCGACACCCGCTGGCGCGGCGTCTCCCTCGACACGCTGCTCGACGGCATCGAGACGAACGCCGCCTACGTCATGGCGCGCAGCTACGGCGGTTACACGACCAACCTGCCGCTGCCCGACCTGCGCGACGGCAAGGCCTGGATCGCCTTCGAGTACGACGGCAAGCCGCTGCAGCCCGAGCACGGCGGCCCGGCCCGGCTGCTCGTCCCGCACCTGTACTTCTGGAAGTCCGCCAAGTGGGTCACCGGCCTGGACCTGATGACGCACGACAAGCGCGGCTTCTGGGAGCAGCTCGGCTACAACGACTACGGTGACCCGTGGCGCGAGCAGCGGTACCAGGGCGACTGACCTGGCTGGTCGCGACCGTCAAGGAGACGAGGGACGAGACCGCGACCGCCCGCACGCTGGTCCTCGACGTCCCCGGCTGGCCGGGCCACCTGCCCGGCCAGCACGTCACCGTCAAGCTCACCGCCGAGGACGGCTACGCCGCCCAGCGCTCCTACTCGATCGCGAGCGCCTCGGCGGCGGATTACCTTGAGCTCACCGTCCAGCGGCTGGACGACGGCGAGGTCTCCTCGTACCTGGCCGGCATCGCCGAGCCCGGCGACCAGATGGAGCTGCGCGGCCCGATCGGCGGCTGGTTCGCGTGGCAGGACGATGACCCGCGTCCCCTGCTGCTGCTCGCGGGCGGCTCGGGCGTCGTCCCCCTGATGTCCATGATCCGCACCCACGCGGCGGTCAAGAGCCGGACCTCCGTCCAGCTGATCTACAGCGCCCGCACCCCCGCCGACGTCATTTACGCTGACGAGCTGTCCGAACGGGTCCGTGTTTCACCGCTGATCGTCGTCACCTACCTCTACACGCGGCTGACCCGCTGGCGGAAGACTCCGGCCAAGGTGACGCCGGACTCCCAGGTCACCAGCGTCGCCGAAGCACGGCGGGCTCTTCTCCCGCCATCCGGCCCGTCCGGCGGAACCAGCCGCCGCTCAGGGCTTGCCGCCCGTCCGCGGCTACGCCGGCCGCCTGAGCGCCGACGTGCTGGCCAAGACCGCCTTCCCCCCGGAGCTGCACCCGGCCGTCTACGCCTGCGGCCCGTCCGGCTTCGTCGAGGCGGCCTCGGAACTGCTGGTAGCGGCGGGCTTTCCCGCGACCAGCATCAAGACGGAGCGCTTCGGCCCGAACTGACCGCGTCTCCCCGCTATGGCGGGCGCTACGGGTACAGCTTCTCCAGGTACTCGGCCACGCCGTCCTCGTCGTTGCTGCCGATGACGTGGGTGGCGGCGGCGAGGACCGCGGGGTGGGCGTTGGCGACCGCGCAGGACGTGCCGGCCCAGGCGAGCAGCGGCAGGTCGTTGGGCATGTCGCCGAACGCGATGACCGACTCGCGGCCGATCCCGTGGGCGGCGGCGATCTCGGCGACGACGCTGGCCTTGGAGACCCCGAGCGCGCCCGCCTCGATCAGCCCCTTGGAGTTGGAGTGCGTGACGCTGACCAGGCCGTCGAGCGCCGGGCAGCGCCAGCGCGAGCAGGTCGTCGCAGCTGTAGCCGAAGTGCCGGCCGAGCAGCTTGGACGCCGGCCGCGCGAACAGCTCAGCGTCGGTGCAGCCGCGGCAGGGACGAGTTCACGTCCCAGTTGAGCGCCTGGTACGACCGGGTCGGCGGCGTGCCCGTCGGGGTACTCGACCGCGATCCCGATGCCCGGCACGGCGGCCCGCAGCGCCGCCGCGGCGGCGGCGAGCGCCGGCGGCGGGATGAGGTGCAGCGCCTCGATCGTCTCGGTCCGCATGTCGTAGGCGAGCGCCCCGTTGGCGCAGATGGCCGTCCCCCGGTGCCCGAAGGCCTCGCGCGATCGACCGCATCACCCGCGGCGGCCGCCCGGTGACCAGCACGAACCGCGCCCCGGCCGCCTCCACCCGCGCGAACGCGGCGACGGTCCGGTCGGAGATCGTCCCGTCGCCGCGGATGATCGTCCCGTCAAGATCGGTCGCCACAAGCGCCGGGTAGCCAGCCACAATCACGAGCCTAACCGCATCCGGTCAGCGCACGCCCCGTGGCCGGAACTGGACGCTGATCCGCGGCCCGGTCGGGCGCGCCGACTTGGGCACGGCGTGCTCCCAGGTGCGCTGGCAGCTGCCGCCCATCACGAACAGGTCCCCGTGCCCGAGCACGTACCGCAGGGTTTCCCCGCCGCGGCGCGGGCCGCAGCAGCAGCGGCCTCGCCTCGCCGAGCGACAAGATCGCGACCATCGTGTCCTCGGTGGACCCGCGCCCGATGGTGTCGCCGTGCCAGGCGACGCTGTCCCTGCCGTCCCGGTAGAAGCAGAGTCCCGCCGTCACGAACGGCTCGCCGAGCTCGCCCGCGTAGTGCGCGTTCAGCGCGTCGCGGCACGCGTCGAGCGCCGGGTCGGGCAGCGGGGCGTGCTCGCCGTAGAAGCACAGCAGCCGCGGCACGTCGACGGTCCTGTCGTACATCCGCCGCCGCTCCGCCCGCCACGGCACCGCCTCGGCCAGCCGCGCGAACAGCGGGGCCGACCCGGCGAGCCAGCCGCGCTGCACGTCAATCCAGGCACCGCCGCGCAGCGGCACCCGCTCCGGCCGGACCGCCCCGGGCACGGCCTCGTCACCGAAGTCAAGCAGCGACTCCTGCACCGCGACACTCATGCGAACATGCTATCGCAAGGTGAAATATGCGTTCGATGGCTTCGCCCGCCGTCGACGGGCCCCCCGCCGCCGGCAAGACCACGCTGGCCGACGAGCTCGCCCTGCTCCTGCGCACCCGGGGCCGCGAGGTCATCCGTGCCTCGGCGGAAAGCTTCCACCTGCCCCGGGCACAGCGCTACCGGCGCGGCGAGTTCTCGCCCGAAGCCAACTACCACGACCCTTCGACTACGACGCACTCCGCCGGGTCCTGCTCGACCCGCTGGGCCCGGACGGCGACCCGCGGTACCAGCACGCGGTCTACGACCTCGACACGGACACCGCCCTGTCCCAGCCGGTGACGACGGCCGCCGCGGACGCGGTGCTGCTCCTTGACGGGGTGTTCCTGCTGCGCCCGGAGCTGATCGACCGATGGGACCTGAGCATCCTCGTGTCCGCCGCGTTCGAGCAGGCACTGGATCGCGCCCGGATCCGGGACCTGGCGCGACTCGGATCCACCGCCGAAGTCGAGCGGCGCTTCCGCACCCGCTACATTCCCGCCCAGAAGCTCTAGCAATCTCTGAGTGCGTGCCCCGCTTCCCCGGGAAGTCCCGGCCTGGGTAGAATTCACCGTGACCATGCGAGTGAGCATTGAGCCGGGCAATGACCTGGTGGGCCGGTTTGGCGACACGGTTGTCCTGATCTCCCGAGGCAGCGCGACCGATGCGAGCGCGAGCGAGCTTCTCGGTCTTGTCGCCGATCTCGCGGCGGACCGCGAGGCGCCCGCCACCGCGGTGGCGGCCCGGCTGGCCGGCTGGGTTCTCGGCCACATAGCCGGAGACGTCGCCCCGTTCGGGATCGTCGTGCCGGTTCCCGATGGCGTCGTCGTCTTCCTGCGCGGCCCGGTGCGGTGCACGGTAAGCGCCGGCGACGGCGTCCGCCATCTCTCCGGCGAGCAGGCGCTGACCTGGGTGGACCAGATCCTTCCCGGCACGTTCGACTGGCTGGCGATCGGCGGTGTCGAAGGCACCGCGGTCCAGGCGGACCCGGTCTCCGACCTGCGGGCGGGCGTGGTCCCCGGCCAGGGCTTCGTGCTGAACGGCGGAGGCCGGCCAGGCGGCAGCGGCACCGGTTCCGCCGCGAGCGCGCCTCGAGCGAGTGGCAGCCCGAGCCCGCGCCGGCTTCCGCCGCGAGCGACGCCGCGAGCGAGTGGCAGCCCGCAGCCCGCGCCGGCGGAGCCCGCCCCGCGTGAGCCCGAGGCGGCGCCGCAGCCCGCTCCGGTCGAGCTGGCTGAGTTCGACGAGCCGGTGCTGTCCGCATCGCCGTCCGATTTCTCCCCGGTTTCCGGCACGGTCGCGAGCGGTGCCATGCCGCTTGACGACTCGGACCGGGCATCGGGCGGCCACCGGCGGCCCGCCACTGGCCCGGCGATGGCGGTGGCCCACTTCGGCGAGCTGCGCTCGCAGGACGGCCTCGTCGTCGTCCTTGACCGTCCCTACGTCCTCGGCCGCGAGCCCACCAACGACCCCATGGTGCGCAACGGCGACGCGGACCCGGTCCGGCTGTATGACCCGGACAACGTCATCTCCCGGGTCCACGCCTACGTCTCCGTGGTCGGGGGCACCGTCCTGGTCCAGGACGCGAACTCGGCCCAGGGCACGTACATCGGCGCGCCGGGCGCCGCGGAATGGACCAGGCTCGGCATGGACGTGGCCCCGCTGCCGCCAGGCTGGGCGCTGCGCATCGGCCAGCACATCTTCACGCTCCAGCTGGAAGGCGCCGAGTCCTGACGACGGACCGCCTGGGCACGTCTAGCCCCCATCGGAGACATGAAGGCGGCGCTGGAATCCAGCCGTCCGCCAGCCATGGAAGGGTACCTGGAACCCAAGCCGTCCACTTGGTACAAGGTGATCGCGGATCGCTTCCCCGCTATGCAGTCACGGGCATGCACCGTACCTCGGGTTCCGGGTACGGTGAGGAGGGACCCCTTCGAGGCTGCGGGGGTGCAGGCGAGGAGGCGACGTGCGGGACGACGGACGGCGGGCCCGCATCATGGCGGCTGTCGCCGGAAGGAACACTGCGGCCGGCGCGGGCGAGCTGATAGCGCGGCTCTGCCGGTTCGCCGTCGATGAGATGGCGTTGTCCGGGTGCGCGCTCGTGCTGATGTCGGGGAGGGAGTCGTCGGGCATGCTGGCCGGGGCCGGACGGCACGCCTCCACGGTCACCGGGCTGCAGATGGAGCTGGGTGAGGGCCCATGCCTGCAGGCCCACGTTTCCGGGGTTCCGGTGTTCCTCCCGGACCTGGCGGCGGACGCCGCGAACCGCTGGCCGGCGTTCGCGGCTGCGGCCCTGGCGGTTGGCGTGCACGCCGAGTTCTCTCTGCCGTTGACCGTGGGAGCGGGTGGTATCGGCACGCTGGACCTGTGCCGTGACAGGCCGGGGATGCTGAGCGAAGAGCACCTGGCGGATGCCCTGGTTACCGCGGACATCGCCCGTGATGCTGTGCTGTACCAGCAGTACAAGCCGGGGGATACGAGTCTGGCGGAGTTGCTGGATACGGGCGGCACGGACCGGATCGTGATCCATCAGGCGACCGGGATGATCGCCGCGCAGCTAAATGAGACCACGTCCAACGCGCTCGCCCGGCTGCGCGCCGCGGCGTTCGCGAGCGGGCGCCCGATGCACGAGATTGCGCAGGATGTCGTTGAGCGGCGGGTGCGGTTCGATGACTGAGATCAGCGGTGGCGCTGGCGGCCAGTCCGGCGACTCTGGCCACGTATGACCGAAGGGACGCCGAGGCCGCGCTGGCCCGGGCGTTCGTACGCCTGGCGGACACGCTGGCCAGCGATTTTGACATCGTCGATTTCCTGCAGGGCCTGTCTGCCGACTCGATTGAGATCCTGGGAGCCGAGGCGGCCGGGGTCATGCTGGCCGACATGCGTGGCGGGCTTCGGCTGGTCGCATCCTCTGACGAGCGGATGCGGCTGCTTGAGCTCTTCGAGCTCCAGGGCGCGCAGGGCCCGTGCCTGGACGCGTTCTCTACGGGCCAGCCCGTGCAGGCGAGCGCAGCCGACAGCCGCATCCGCTGGCCGGACTTCGCGCGACATGCGTCCGATGCGGGCTTCCAGATGTTGTGTGCGGTCCCGCTGCGAGTACGCACGGACGTCATCGGCGCAATGAACCTGTTCCGGGGCACTGACGCGCCGTTCACCTCTGACGAGATGGACATAGCGCAGGCCATGGCGGAAATGGCAGCAATCGGGCTCATCCAGGAACGGGCCCTCCGGGAACGCACCTTCCTGACCGAGCAGCTCCAGGCCGCCCTGACCAGCCGGGTGATCATCGAGCAAGCCAAGGGAATGCTCGCGGAGTACCTGAAGGTGACCGTGGACGACGCATTCGAGCTGTTGCGGAACTACGCCCGTACCCGTAACCGCAAGCTGTCCGATGTCGCCCGCGACGTAATCGACCGGAAGATCCCGGGCACCGCGCTAATCACACGGCCCGGCCGGCCATCCTAGCGCCACAGCGTGGTCGCTTCGCGAATCACTCACATTTCGGACACGGCCAAGCGACGGCAGTAACGCGGAGAACGTGGCCTCCACCGCGTGCGAACTCCACGCCGCCCTCCACAAGCGCGCTCCGCGCTGACTCTGCGCAGGCCGAAGACGCCGAGTCTCCATCGTGACTGGGAGAACCTCCGCAGGCCTGCCACGTGACTGATCATGCTCAGGGCCATCCAGCGGTCGGTTGGTCCTGGCCACTGTCAATCTCTGCTTCCTTCATCAGCGTGGCGGGGAGACGGCGCGCAGGGTCTGCGCGTCGTCTCCCCTGTGTCCATCTAGCGGAGCGACTTGAACGCCGCCCGCATTTCGGTCGCGAACAGTTCGGGCTCTTCCCAGGCGGCGAAGTGGCCGCCCTTACCGACCTCGTTGAAGTAGGTGAGGGTGGGGTAGAACTTCTCGACCCAGCTGCGCGGGGCTGGCCAGATCTCGCCAGGGAACGTGGTGAAACCGACCGGGACCGAGACCTCCGGAGGAGCCTGCCCGGCCGCGTGGGCTAGCGCTTGTCCGGTCTCCCAGTACTCCCGGGCCGCCGAGGCCCCGGTGCCCGTCAGCCAGTACAGCGTGATGTTGTCGACGATCCCGTCTCGGGTGAGATGGCCCGCGGGTTGCTTGTCGATGAAGGCGCGCGGAGATCTTCTGGTAGCTGTCCGTGTCGTGATCGATCATCCAGGCCGCCAGGGCGACGGGTGAATCCAGCAGGGCGTAGCCGATCGTCTGCGGCCGCGTGGCCTGCTCGAGGAAGTAGGCGCTGCCGCTTGTGTTGAACGTGGTGAGCGCGTCGAGCGCCGCGCGTTCCTGCTCGGATTCCGCCGGCAGGGGGCCGCCGGCCAGCACCCCCAGGAGCAAGTTGAGGTGGATGCCGAGCAGGCCCTCGGGTGCCTGGCGGCCCATCGCGTCGGTGACGGAGGAGCCCACGTCGCCGCCTTGGGCGACGTAGCGGGTGTAGCCGAGGCGATTCATCAGCACCGCCCAGGCGCGCGCAATGCGGCTTGGGTCCCAGCCGAGCTTCGGCCGGCTCGCTGGAGAAGCCGTAGCCGGGCAGGGACGGCAGCACGAGGTCGAACGCGTCCTCGGCGCGCCCGCCGTGGGAGGTCGGGTCGGTGAGCGGCCCGACGACCTCCAGCAGTTCGATGACCGAGCCAGGCCAGCCGTGCGTCATGATCAGCGGCAGCGCGCCCTCGTGCGGCGACTTCACGTGGATGAAGTGGATGTCCACCCCGTCGATCTCGGTCATGAACTGCGGCAGCGCGTTCAGTCTCGCCTCGCACGCACGCCAGTCGTAGCCTGCCCCCCAGTAGCGGGCTAGCTCCTGAATCGTGGCCAGCTGCACGCCTTGTGACCGATCGGCGACGAGCTCCTGGGTGGGCCACCGTGTCTCCGCGATGCGCCGCCGCAGCTCTACCACTTCCTCTTCCGGAACCTCGATACGGAAGGGGCGGATCGCGGGATCGGCGGTAGTGGCCTGCGTGATGGTCGTTGGTGTCGACATCGAAACTCCTCGTTTCGTCGGGCAAGTGGAATCCGTCAATGCCGGGCATTGGCACTGACGTCAGCGTCGCGTTCGCGGTTTGCTCGGCGCGCCCGTCGCTGCCCTGGCCAGTGCCCTGGCGGCCTCAGGCGCGCCCGTGGAAGCCCTGGCCGGCGCCCTAGCCGTGGGTGCTGATTAAGCCACTTAAGCCACTTGGCGGATGCCGCAATCTGCGCGCAACCGGATACTGAAGACACGGCCAGCCTGACCGCAGAACGGGGTCGTCTCATGACGAACGACACAGTGCCCGGCATCCTCGGATACGACCATCCCGAAACGCCTGGACCTTGACCGAGTCCAGCTCGTGACCGGGATCTACGCTGACGTCAACCGGCTGGACATTCCCGATCCTGCGCCTGGGTTGCGGGGTCGGCGGCATGAGTGCGAGGTGCTGGACCAGCTCATGGCCGGTGCGCGGGCGGGTCGCAGCGGAGTACTGGTGATGCGGGGCGAGGCGGGAATCGGCAAGTCGGCGTTGCTGGAGTTCCTGGCGGAGCGCGCGGCGGATGACCGGATCGCGCGTGCGACGGGCGTGGAGTCGGAGATGGAGCTGGCGTTCGCCGGGTTGCATCAGCTGTGCGCGCCGATGCTGGACCATCTGGATCACCTGCCCGGCCCGCAGCGCGACGCGCTGAGCACGGCATTCGGGCTGAGCGACGGCGGCGCGCCGGATCGGTTCCTGGTGGGACTCGCGGTGCTGAGCCTGCTGGCCGATGTCGCCGAGGAGCGGCCGCTGGTCTGCCTGATCGACGACGCGCAATGGCTGGACCAGGCCTCGGCGCAGACGCTCACGTTCGTCGCCCGTCGGCTGCTGGCCGAGCCGATCGCCTTGGTCTTCGCGGCGCGCACAGGCGGGCCAGGACCAGCGGTTCGGGGGCCTGCCGGAGCTGCCGGTCCGCGGCCTGGGCGACACTGACGCACGCGCTCTGCTGGAGGCGGCGCTGCGCAGCCCGCTGGATGAGGCGGTGCGCGACCGGATCGTCGCCGAGAGCCACGGTAACCCGCTCGCGTTGTTGGAGTTGCCCGGTTCGCTGACCCCGGCGGAGCTGGCGGGCGGGTTCGGGCTACCGGGCATCAATTCGCTGGCCAGCCTCATCGAGCAGGGCTTCTTGCGGCGACTGGAACCGCTTCCGGCCCAGGCCCGGCAGCTTCTGATCATGGCGGCGGCCGAGTCGGCCGGCGACGTGACCCTGCTGCTGCGCGCGGCCGAGCGGATCGGTATCGGGCCCGACGCGGCAGCCGCAGTCGAGACGGCCGGGCTGATCGATATCGGTACGCGGGTCCGGTTCCGGCATCCACTGGTGCGCTCGGCGGCCTACCGCCTGGCGTCCGTTCAGGACAGAAGGGACGTGCATCGCGCGCTGGCCGAGGTCACCGATCCGGAACTCGATCCCGATCGCCGGGCCTGGCATCGAGCCCACGCGGCCGCAGGACCCGACGAGGCGACGGCCGCCGAGCTCGAGCAGTCTGCTGGCCGCGCCCAGGCGCGCGGAGGACTCGCGGCGGCGGCCGCCTTCCTCGAGCGCGCCGCCGCGCTGACCCCCGAACCGCTGCGCAGGGCGGCGCGCGCGCTGGCCGCCGCGCAGGCTGCCCATCAGTCAGGCGCGCCTGACATGGCGCTGAGGCTCCTGGCCATGGCAACAGCCGGGCCACTCGACGATCTCCAGCACGCGCTCGCGCGAACCGTCTGCGCGCCCAGGTCACGTTTACCTCGGGGCAGTGCAGCGACGCCGTCCCGCTTCTGCTCGCCGCGGCCAGGAAGCTCGAACCGCTCGACGCCCTGCTCGCGCGCGACACCTACCTGGAAGCGTTTTCGGCGGCGATGTTCCTGGGTCGCCTATCCGGCGACGTCGGCGTGCGGGAGGTGGCCAAGGAGCGCGCGGGGCATTCCGCCGTCACCTCAGCCGCGCAAGGGTGACACGCTGCTGGATGGCCGCGCCGTCCTTTTTACGGACGGTTACCAGGCAGCGATGCCAATTTCGAGGCGAGCGCTCCAAGCGTTCAGCCGCGAGGACACCTCGGCCGAGGACGGGCTGCGCTGGCTCTGGCTCGCGTCGATCACCGCCGCGGATCTGTGGGATGACGAAAGCTGGCGGATCCTGTCCACCCGTCACGTAAAAATCGCCCGCCAAGCCGGCGCGCTCAGCGAGCTCACCCTCGCGCTCAACTCGCGCGTCTTCGTGCACCTGTTCGCCGGCGAGCTGGCGACGGCCGCGTCGCTGGTCGAGGAGCTGAAAGCGGTCAGGGAAGTAACCGGGAGCGACTTCGCGCCCTACGGCGCCCTGACCCTCGCGGCCTTGTCAGGCCGTGAAGGCGAGGTCGGCGAGCTGATCGTGGCCCACATGAGCGAGGTGGTACGGCGCGGCGATGGAATCTGGGTCAACGTCTCGCATTGGGCCACCGCCGTGCTCTGCAACGGCCTGGGCCGGTACGAGCAGGCGCTGGCCGCCGCGCGTCAAGGCTGCGAGGACCCGCCCCAGGAGTTCGGATTTTTCACCTGGTCGCTGGTCGAGCTCGTCGAGGCAGCCGTCCGCAGCGGGCAGCCCGGACTCGCATCCGACGCCCTCGAGCGGCTGGCAGAGATGACCCGCGCCAGCGGCACCGACTGGGCGCTCGCGATGGAGGCGCGTTCGCGTGCCCTGCTGAGCACGGGCGACGCCGCGGAACGTCTCTACCGCGAGGCGATCGACCGGATCAGCCGCACCACGGTCCGGGTCGAGCTCGCTCGCACCCATCTGCTCTACGGCGAATGGCTGCGCCGCGAAAAGCCGGCGCGTGGACGCCCGTCACCAGTTGCGCGCCGCCTACCGGATGCTCACCGCGATGGGCGTCGAGGGATTCGCTGAGCGTGCCCACCGGGAGCTGGTGGCGACCGGCGAGACACTGCGCAGGCCGAACGGCGGGACACGCGACGAGCTCACCGCGCAGGAGAGGCAGATCGCCCGGCTGGCTGCGGACGGGCGCACCAACCCGGAGATCGGCGCCGAGCTGTTCATCAGCGGCCGTACGGTCGAGTGGCACCTGCGCAAGGTATACCCCAAGCTCGGCGTCGGCTCCCGCAGAGAGCTCCGCCATGCGCTGGATCACCGGCAGCCGAACCAGTAGCGTGGACGACGGTGGCCGCCGTTTTCATCAAAAGCAGGCGGACCGCGAGCTGCGTTGTGAGGTCACTCGCATTGGTGGCTTCCCGGAAATGAGGGGGCCGTGTCAGCGCTAACGCTGGTGGGCCGTGAGCATGAGCTTGCCCTCATCGAGGACCGGCTCGTGCGGGCCGGCGATCAGGGCGGTGCGCTCGTCGTCCGCGGCGAAGCGGGCGTGGGCAAGTCGTCGCTGCTTGAGGCGGCCCGCCGCAGCGCCACCGATCGCGGTCTGGCCACGCTGATGACCGCGGGTTTTCAGTCCGAAGCCCACGTCGCGTTCGCCGGTCTGCACCGGCTGCTACGACCCGTGCTCGGCTCTCTGGCCAGGCTCCCAGCGCCCCAGCGAGCGGCGATACAGGCCGCCTTCGGCCTTCAGGAGGCGGCGGCGCCGGACCTCTTCCTGATCGCGCTGGCCTCACTCGACCTGCTGTCGGAGATGGCGGCGGCCACACCGCTCCTGCTGGTCATCGATGACGCTCAGCTGCTGGATGTCGCCACATGCAACGTGCTGATGTTCGTCGCCCGGCGGCTGGAGTTCGAGCCGATCGTTATGCTGCTCGCCATCCGTGACGGGTCTGCTCCGTGGATCGAGCAGGCGGGCTTGCCGGAGTTCCAGCTCGAACCACTGAACGAGGCTTCGTCGGCTGCGCGTGCTTGACGTCAGCGCTCCAGGTCTGGCGCCAGGCCTTCGCCGGCGGATCCTCGCCGAGGCGCTCGGTAACCCCCTGGCGCTGGTCGAGCTGCCCCGGGCGGTCGCATCCGGCTTCGACTCGACGGCGGATACACCGCTGCCCCTGACTGAACTGCTGGAACGCGCGTTCGCCACACGCGTGTCCGGCCTGCCCGCGGCCGTCCGCGCCCTCCTCCTGGTCGCTGCCCTCGACGACGGCGGCGACCAGGAGCGGATCGTCGATGCGGCTTCGATGCTTGAAGAACAAGCAGGACAAGGGCCGGGCTCGCGGAGCTCGCTGAGGCCCAGGCAGCGGGGGCGGTCACGGTCGACGGCGATGGGTTGCGATTTCGTCACCCGCTCGTGCGATCCGCGGTCTACCAGCGGTCCCTGGCCCCCGAACGGCGAGCCGCCCATAAGGCGCTAGCGCGGGTTTACCGCGGCGATCCCGACCGCGGTCTCTGGCACCTGGCGGCCTCATTGGCGGATCCGGACGATCGGGTAAGCGTGGAGCTCGAGGCAATGGCCGACCGGGCAGCGCGGCGCGGCGCGGCGGCTGTAGCCGTCGTGGCACTCGAACGTGCGGCCCGGCTCGCTACGGACGACCTTCGGCGCGGTCAGCTGCTTCTTCGAGCCGCCTGGCTCGCCTATGAGCTTGGCGATCTCGACGCCAGCACGGCCCTGGTGCGCGACGCGCAGCGTCTCCAGCTCGCGCGGCGCGAGCAAACCATGCTGCGCTACATGCTGGAACTCGGGCAGGAGAGCACCTGGCCGGGAACGGCAGAGATCCGCAACCTGGTGGAAATTGCCGGGCAGTTGCACGCGGTCGCCGAGACCGACCGTGCACTGGATGCTCTGGGGGTCGCGTCCAGGCGCTGCTGGCGATGGAATCCTGATCAGAAGACACGAGATCTGGTCCTAGCGGCCGCGGAGCGTCTGCCCGTCCCGGACAGCGACCCGCGGCTGCTCGCCATCCTCGCCCAGGCCGATCCGGTGAATTGCGGCAGTACCGTGATCGACCGGATTTCACGCCTGACGCCCGACGTCTCCGATCCCGCCGGGATGCATCTCATCGGTGTCGCGGCCAACGCCGTGTGGGCCCATGACATAGGGCTGGCGTTTCTCACCGTGGCGGTAGACGGCCTTCGGGGACAAGGTCAGCTTCGCGTACTTGCCCAGGCGCTCAGCGCCCAGGCGTGGGCCGCCGTCCATCTGGCAAGGGAGCCCCTGGCCGTCTCTGCGGCCGAGGAAGGCATCGCGCTGGCCCGGGAAACTGGCCAGATCGAGTGGGTCGTCGCCGCGCAGCTGGCCAAGGCGGCCATCGCGGCGGAGCGGGGCGACCTGCGCGTGGTGGACGCTCTGACGTCCGAGGCGGAGGCGCTGATCCTGCCGCTGGGCGCGACCCCGATGCTCGCCCTGGTCCAGTTCGTTCGCGGTCGCGGAGCGGTAGCTCACCAGCACTATGCCGAGGGCTTGGAGCATCTGCGGCGGACGCTGGATCCGGCCGACGCCGTCTACCATCCGTTCATCGGTGCCTGGGGGCTGTCGGATCTGGTTGAGGCCGCCGCCCATACCGGCCAGAACGACACGGCCGATGTCTTATCTCGGACAGCTGGAATCTCTCGCGGCCCAGACATCCGGTCCGCTCTTGCGGGCTGAGGCCGGATACGCACGACCGATGGTAGCCAGCGACGATGCGGCCGAGGCCCTCTACCAGCGAGCGCTCGGAGGGGACCTCGCTAACTGGCCGTGCTACCGGGGCCGGATGCTGCTCTGGTACGGCAGATGGCTTCGCCGCCAGCGGCGACCGGCAGACTCACGCAGGCCGTTGCGCACGGCATTGGATTGTTTCCAGGCGCTGGCCTTCCCCGAGCTGGCCGAGACCGCTCGCCAGGAACTTCGCGCCAGCGGGGAGAAACCCCAATCACGATTTGCCTGAGGCGTGGGCCCAGCTGACACCACAGGAACTGCAGATTGCTCAGCTGGCCGCGGCCGGGGAAACCAATCGCAAGATCGGAGAGCAGCTCTTCCTCTCGCCGCGCACCGTTCAATCCCACCTGTACCGGGTCTTCCCCAAGCTCGGCATCACCGCACGCAATCAGCTACGAGACGCCTTCACCTGAATGGACTCACTGCATGTTAGGGGGCACCGACCCTCTGGGCTCGCGCGCTCCGTTAATGCGGATCCAATCTGGTCAGCCGGTATCCGTCCTCGGTCAGCGTGCGCGCCATGTGCTCGGCGTACCACTGCAGCCAGTCAGGGTCAGGCTTGCCGAGCTCCTGCTCATGCAGGCCGTGCGCCGCCGCGGCGCGCTGTAGCGCATCGGTCAGCCGGTCGGTCATATTCGGTTCCATCATTAATTCCGATCCCACGCTGGTGGCATCGATCAATGCCGCTGCGCATCATGGTTCTCGCGCAGCGGGGCCTGGCGCGCCCCGGGGAGCCCTGGCCGGTGCCCTGGTCTGAAGCGGGCGATCACATACCAACGGTCGTCTCGACGTAGGGGATGGTCTGCGGGCCTTCGGGCAGGACACACAGCCGGGCGCCGGGACCGGCGGCGGCCAGGGCGTCGGTGACGGTGCCGGTGATGTCGCCGGTCTGTTCCAGGTGGGCGTCGGCCAGGTCGGCGTCACTGAGGTAGGAGGTGTGCATCACGACGCGGTTCGCGGCCTGGATCTGGGCCTGGATCTGCACCTGCCACTGGTCCGGCACGGTCTGCGGGCGGGCCAGGATGGCCTCCAGCAGGCCCTGCGGTGACGGCGCGGAGGCCAGCACCTGCCGGTAGGAGCCGTGGTCGGGGAAGCCGTCCCGGCACTCGGCCGCGCAGACGATGGTTCCGCCTGGCCGCGCGACCTGGCGGGCGGCCGACATCCCCTTCACCGCCTGGTACAGGTTCTGGTCGAGCGGGAACCCTGAGTTGGTCGTGACCACCACGTCGAAGGGCGCGGGTACCGGACGCATCGCCGTCTGCCGGGCCGCCGTGCACGCCGCGGCGTGCATCGCGAACAGGTCACCGCCGAACGCCGCCACGATGTCCTGGTCCCGGTTCAGCACCACGTCCAGCGCGAACGTGACGCCGGTCGCGGCGGCGATGGCCCGGACGTCGTCGTGGACCGGGTTGCCGGTGATGCCCCAGGTGGCGCGCGGATCACCGATGCGGGCCGCGTCGTGCAGCACCAGCACGGTGTCCAGCCCGGCCAGGCCGGGCGCGACCAGCTTCGGGCCGCCGGAGAACCCGGCGAAGAAATGCGGCTCCACGAACCCGGTGGTGATCCGCACGTCGGCCTCCAGCCAGGCCCGGTTCAGCCACACTGGCACGCCGTTGCCGTGCACTCCCGCGAAGGCCAGCTCGTCCGCGGTCCCGCGCGTCGTGGTTGACGATCCGCACGCTGTCGACGACCTCGTCCCCGAACATCGCGCGCAGTTCGGCTCGTCGTTGCCGCGGTGGGTGCCGGTCGCCACCAGGATCACGACGTCCTCTAGGCGGGTGATCCCGTCGAGCTCGGCCAGGATGGCCGGGATCATCAGGTGCCGCGGTTGCGGACGGGTGCCGTCGCAGGCGGAGATGGCCACGGTCTGCCCCGGCCTGACCCGCTCGCGCAGCGGGGGCCCGGCGACCGGGTGGCGCAGGGCGGCGCGCAGGGCTGCACCCGGATCGGCCACCGCGCGCTGGTGCACCGGCTCCACCACCGTGGTCAGATCCGGGTCCACCTCGATGTCCAGGCCCGTCGTGCCGTACGCCAGCCGCACCCGCACTGCCTACCTCCGCTCCGCCCCCGTCGCCATTCTCCCCCGCGGGCCGGTTGAAGGAG
The DNA here is from genome assembly GCA_963747705.1 of uncultured Actinomycetes bacterium. GTDB lineage: Bacteria > Actinomycetota > Actinomycetes > Streptosporangiales > Streptosporangiaceae > RYN-230. The sequence continues at coordinate 246,235 of CAVVGF010000015.1, forward strand.
CAAGCGCGGCGACGGACTATTACGGCGTGGGGGTTACCACGGCCTGATCTGCACCCACATCGACGCCCTGTCCCGTACCGCAGTGAAGCGAAGGGAAACGCTGTGACCACGACAAGCGCACCAGTTCAGGAATCGCTGTACGTCGGTGGTGCCTGGAGCCACCCCGAAGGCGACGCCATCGAGGTCTTTGATCCGTCCGACGAGCGCGTGCTCGGGCACATCGGCAGCGCGACCGAGGCCCAGGTCCACGCGTCGCTGCTGGCGGCACGCGAAGCGCAGCACGCCTGGGCGCGGACCCCGTCGGTGGAACGAGGCAAGTACCTGCGGGCCATGGCCGACCTGATCCTGGCCCACCAGGATCAGCTGGCCGCGATTATCGTCTCCTGAAGTGGGCAAACCTGCCCAGCAGGCCGCCGACGAGGTGGGCTTCGCGGCTAACTTCCTGAACTACAACGCCGAGTGGGATCGACGGCTGGAAGGGTGAAATCCCTCCCGGGCGACGTGCCCGGCGAGAGGCATCCACCTGTCGCACGCGCCTCGTCGGGGTCGTGGGCCGCTATCTGCCCGTGGAACTTCCCTCGCGGTGCTGTGCCGCAAGCTCGGGCCCGCGCTGATCACGGGGAACAGGCGTGGTGGTGAAGCCGAGCGAGATCTCGCCGCTGAGCACGATCGAGCTGTTCCGGCTGATCGACGCGGAGTCGGCCTGCCGCCCGGCGTCCTCAACCTGGTCACCGGCGCGGGCGCGGTCGGCCAGGCGCTGGTGCGGGGACGTCACCACCTCCATGGTCTCCTTCACCGGCCACCGTGACACCGGCAAG
>CAVVGF010000016.1:0-27864 GCA_963747705.1 uncultured Actinomycetes bacterium
CTGAGCACCCTGGGCAGTACCGGGGTACCCGGATTCTCAAACGATCCCGACTGGCTGGCCGCGTTCAAGCCGAACGTTATGTTGCGGCCGCTCTCCTGGACCACCTGGATGGCGTTGCCGTGATCGGCCGTCGCGGCCAGCGCCCGCTCGGTCCGGGTGATCACGTCGGCGACGGTCTGAGTGCGCACCGGGGCGCTGCCCGGCTTGTTACCGGTGGCGGCCAGGCTGACCGTGACAACGGCGGCCGCGGCGGCTACCGCGGTGCCGGCCGCGATGGCGGCCCGCGTCCTGATCCGGCGCTGCCGGTTGTGCTGCCGGGCCCGGCCGACCAGCCCATCCGGCACGCTCGCGTCGGCCGTCAGCCGGTCCAGACCCTCCCGTAGCAGGTCTTGCAGATCGGTGCTCATGACGTTCCCTCCGCCAGCTCGAAGCTCAGGTCGGTGTGGGTCCCGGCCAGTTCACGTAGCTGCCGCAGCCCTCGTGATGCGGCAGATTTGACCGTGCCTTCTGAGCAGCCGAGCAGCGTGGCGGTCTCCGCCTCGGTGCGCTGCTCCCAGTACCGCAGCACGATCACCGCGCGCTGCCGGGGTGGCAGCTGGCGCAGCAGCCGGACCAGCGCGTCGCGCAGGTCAACCGCTTCGGCGCCGTCACTGGCCTGCGCGGTGGCCTGGCTGGTGGCCTGGGCGCGCAGCAGCGGCAGTCGCTGCCGCCACCGGCCGCGCCGCCGCCAGCCGTCCGCGGCCAGGTTGTACAGCACCTGGCGCAGATAGCCCTCGGTATCCGCGTCTACCTGCCGGGGCTTCCTGAGCACCCGCTCAAGTGCGGCCTGCAGCAGGTCCTGGCCGGCGTCCCGTCCGCCGGCCAGCGCGATGGCCACCCGCATCAGCTGGGTGCCACGTTCGTCGAGTAACCGCTCCAGGGCGGCACCAGTTGGCGTTCCGTTCATCGCATCGCCTCCTTCGTCGCCCGCTCATGACGAACGAGGAGTGCCGCGGGTTGCTTCCGCGCGCCAAAGGGGGCGCGCCGCCGACTGCTGAGGAGCGAGGAGTGAGGAACGAGTGAGCGAGCGATGAGGGAAGCGCGGCGGGTTAAGCGCGCCGGAGGCGCAAACAAGCAGAGGATTAATCTGCCGCCGCGACCAGGGCGTCGCCTACTGCTGTCCGCCAGTACAGCACGGAGCGGCCGGACCGGGCCCGGGCCAGCAGGCCGGCCCGGCGCATGACGGCCAGGTGGCCGCCGAGGCCGCCGAGCGACTGGCCCAGGATGGCCGCCAGCTGGGTGGTGCTGGCCGGCTCGTCGAGGGCGCGGAGAATGGCGGCGCGCGAGGTGCCGAGCAGCGGCGCGAGTGCGCTGCCGCCGGCCTCCGGCGGCGCCGTCTGCCACAGCGCGGCGACCCCGCGCGCCGGATAGATCAGGGCCGGTGGCCACGGCGGTTCCAGGCTCAGCGCGAGCCGGGGCCAGATGAAGACGGACGGCACGAACAGCAGCCCGCGCCCGGCCAGGGCGGCGTCGTCCTGGCTGGGCCAGCGGGTCAGCTCGATCTGCCCGTGCTGCCACCTCAGCTGAGGGTGCAGCCCGGCCAGCGCGGCGGCCCAGCCCTTCGAGCTGAGCTGCCCGGCGCGGTGGATCACGTCCCGTTCCAGGATCGCCCGCAGCGTGGGCCACTCCGGTTCGAGCAGCGCCTGCCACGCCACGGCCAGGACGTCCGCGCAGCAGGCCGCGGCCTGCTCGCTGGCCAGGATGCGGCGCACCCGGGGCGCCATGTCCGGCTGCAGGTGCAGCGCTTCGGCCACCTCATGGCCCACCTGGCCGGTGGGCGTGGCCCGGACCTGGGCGAGCAGGTCGTCGATCGTGGTGGACACGCTGGCGGGCACGGGGGAGAGGAAGTCCGCGCCCCAGTTCGGCGCCTGCAGCGCGTGCAGTACGGCCAGGTCGGCCTGGCCGGCCAGCCGCCGGTAGCGCGCACGGACCCGGACTAGCCAGGGCCGGAGCGCGGCCTCGTCCCCGGCCGGCGGCCGGGCCAGCACGCGCAGCGACTGGGTCAGCTCCCACAGCGGCGAGATCGCGAAGCGGCTGGTCATCACGTCCTCGCGGGCCACCGCGATGCGCAGCGTCATGACCGCACCCCTTTCCGGCCCACCTTTCGGTCTGAGACGAAACATTACTGCGCGGCTGGCCGCTTGCCGACGATGGCGGCATGACCACCACGGCGCCCGCGACCGCCCCGCGCACCACGTACCGGTCGGTGTTCGCGGTGCGGCAGTTCCGGGTGCTGTGCGCGAGCATGTTCCTGTACGTGCTGGGCTTCGAGTTCGAGATCCTCGGCCTGTCCGTCCTGGTGTATGCGCAGACCCGGTCGGCGTTCCTGGCCGCGCTCGCGTTCGCCATGGGCTTCGGGCCGCAGGTGATCGGGGGTCTGCTGTTCACCTCACTGGCCGACCGGCTGCCACCCCGGCTTGTCATCACCGGCGGCATGCTCCTGCGCGCGGTGCCGGGCGTGCTGATCGGGCTGGCGCCCGGGCTGCCGGTCGCGGCGATGCTGGTCCTGGTGGCGCTGGCGGCCATGATCACGCCGGTGTTCAGCGGGGCCGTCTCCCGGCTGGTGCCCGAGGTGCTGGACGGCGACCGGTACGTGCTGGGCCGGTCGGTGCTCAGCCTGACCGCGGCCGGCACGCAGATCCTCGGGCTGGGCCTGGCCGGCGCCCTGCTGGCCGTGCTGCCCGCGCGCTGGCTGCTGCTGAGCGCCGGCGCCGCGCTGGCGCTGGCCGCGTTCGCGCGTCTGGGCCTGCGCGCCGCCGCCGCGGCCGGGCTCGGCGGCCGTTGTCCGCCGCGGGCCGCTGTCCCGCCGCCGGCCGGTGCTCCGGCCTCCGCCGGCTCAGAACCCGGCGTCGGCCCCGGCAGGGCCGCCAGGGGGCGGTGCGTGCCACGCTGGCCGGCAACGCCGAACTGCTGGCCGACCGGCGGGTGCGCGGCCTGCTGCTGGCCCAGTGGCTACCGGGCGCGTTCGCAGCCGGGGCCGAGTCGCTGATCGTCCCGTACACCGAATCGCTCGGCCACCCGGCCGCCGCGGCCAGCCCGCTGCTCGCCGCGGTGCCGGCCGGCATGCTCGTCGGCGATCTGATCATCGGCCGGTTCTGCCGCCCGGCCACCCGGCAGCGGCTGGCCCTGCCGCTGGCCCTGATCACCGGCGTGCCGCTGCTGGTGTTCCTGCTGCACCCGCCGCTGCCGGTCATCGCCGCGGCTCTGTTCGGCTGCGGGTTCGGCTTCGGCTACCAGCTCGGCATCCAGCAGGCGTTCCTGGACAGCCTGCCGCCTGCCCTGCGCGGGCAGGGCTTCGGCCTCAGCGCGACCGGGCTGATGGGCGGGCAGGGGCTGACCCCGCCGCTGGCCGGGGCGGTGGCCACGGTGGCCGGCCCAGCCGCCGCGATGGCTGCGGCCGGGGCCGCCACCATCCTGGTCACACTGTGCCTGCGTGGCTCACTGACCGGGGTCACACACGGCCCGGACAACCTTCCCGCCTAGCCGCGGGGTGGCGTACGCATCCCAGTGCCCGGCCAGGCTGGCCACGAGCAGCAGTCCCCGGCCGCTTTCCGCCAGCTCATCCGGTTCGGCCGGGACGGGCAGCCGCGGGTTCGCGTCCCAGACCGCGACGCCGGCCCGGGCCCCATCGGCGAGCAGCCAGAGCCGTACCGGCGCGTCCGTCCGCACCGCCCGGGACGCCGCGACCGCGTTGGTCACCAGTTCGCTCACCACCAGCTCGGCCTGCTCACTGAGCCCGGCCAGACCCCAGCCCGGCAGCACCCGGCGGGTGTGCCGACGCGCGCACGGCACCGCGGCTGGCACCGGCCCCAGCTCGGTGAAGTCACGCAGCGGCCATTCGCCCGCAATGACGCCGCAGCTGGCCAGGTCCCACGCCGGATGGTCCACACCGGTTAAGGCTGCTGGCGTGTCCAGGCTCGCGCCGCCAGTCATCAAGGCCCTTTCGTCGGTCCCAGCCGCCGGAGATGTCACGTTCTGGTGCGCTTTGCGCGTACAATGATGGTGCAATTTCTACCTAGGCGCAATGGCCTTTGGAGAGATTTGCATACCGCTCAGGAGGGGGAGCCCAGATGCCCGCGTCGCCGAGCCTGCGCCGCCGGCGGCTCGCGGCCGAGCTGCGCCGACTGCGCGATCAGTCGGGCCTGTCCACCACGGAGGCGGCCAAGAAGCTGGGCTGGCAGCCGTCCCGTATCTCCCGGATCGAGACCCGGCAGTCCGGGCTAACCGCTCCCGACCTGCGCAAGCTGCTGGACGAGTACGGAGTCGAGGACGCCGGGTACCGCGGCTTCCTGACTGAGCTGGCCCGGCGGGTGAACGAGCGCGGCTGGTGGCAGAAGTACGCAGGGCTGATCGGCAGCGAGTACGCCGACCTGATCGGCCTGGAGGCAGAGGCGCGCACCGTCCGCACCTACCAGCAGGAGCTGGTCCCGGGGCTGCTGCAGACGCCGGACTATGCCCGTGCCGTCATCCGGGCCAGCCGGCCCACCGATACCAGCGATGAAGTCGGCCGTCGGGCCGAGATCCGGATGGAGCGGCAGGAGATCCTGACCCGCGACGACCCGCCGCCAGCCCGGTTCAGCGTGGTGCTCAGCGAGGGCGTCCTGCGGCGTCCGGTCGGCGGCTACGACGTGATGCGCGAGCAGCTCGAATACCTGATGCGGCCACGCGACCGGGCCAATGTCACCGTGCAGGTGCTGCCCTTCGACGCGGGCGTGCACCCGTCCATGGTGGGACCGTTTACCGCGATGACCTTCCCGGACCCCGACGACCTCGGCGTGGTGAATGTCGAGAACGCCGCGGGCGCCCTTTTCCTGGAAGAGCCAGCGGAGCTTCGGATTTATGAAGAGCTGTGGAGCACGCTGCAGGCCAGCGCCCTGTCGGCGGATGACTCGCAGGCTTTTCTGAAGAGTACCTCTTTCGGGTACCGGATAAAGGAGGGGATGAAATGACTCACCCAGACCTGGCCGCGGCCACCTGGCGCAAGAGCAGCTATAGCGGCGGCGCGCAAGACTGCGTCGAAGTCACCAGTGACCTGCCCGGCGCGGTTGCCGTGCGGGACTCCAAGGACCGGGGCGGGCCGGTGCTGATGGTCAGTTCCCGGGCGTGGCATGCTTTTATCGCCGGGGTGAAGAGCGGCGCGCACGCCGGGCAGCAGTAGCCCAGGGCCCGCCCTACCGCAGGAAGCAGGAAACGGGATGCAGGAAGATTTCCCCGACATCGACACCAGGACGGCCAGCGGCGCCCGCATCTACGATTACATGTTAGGTGGCACCGACAACTACGCGGTTGACCGCGTAGCGGCCAACCAGGTCGAGGAGCTGCTTCCGGGCACCAAGGCCATGGCCCGCAACAACCGCCGCTTCCTGGAGCGGGTGGTGCGTTATCTGTCCGCGGACTGCGGTATCCGCCAGTTCATCGACAACGGATCTGGGCTGCCGACTCGCAGCAACGTGCACCAGATCGCGCAGGGCCTGGTGCCCGGGTCCCGGGTCGTCTATGTGGACAAGGACCCCGTCGTGCTGCGGCACCAGAAGGTCAATGCGCTAGCCGAGAACGACAACACGGCGTTCCTGCTGGCCGACGCCCGCAACGTGGACGAGATCCTCAGCCATCCGGAAACGGCGCGGCTGCTGAACCTCGGCGAGCCCGCGGCCGCGCTGTACCTGTCCTTCCTGCACTTCGTTCCGGATGAAGACGATCCATGGGGCATGGTGCACCGCCTGATGGACCGGCTCGCCCCAGGAAGTTACCTGGTCATCTCCACCATCACGTCTGGTGATCTGAATCTGCGCAAGACCATGACCGGCCTGGCCCGCAGCACCATCAGCGGCAACTATGGCGGGGTACGCACCCAGGCCAAGGTGCGGGCCTTCTTCGACGGTCTGGAGCTGGTCGAACCCGGCCTGGTGAATGTCGCCACCTGGCGTCCCGACGGCCGGGAAGAAGAGCAGAGCGAGCAGTGGATCATGTTCGGCGGCGTCGGCCGTAAGCCAGCCTGATCAGCTGGCGGGCCGCCCGGCCGTAGGCGGCCGCGGCACCCGCAGCATCAGGCCCAGGTACCGCGAGTTATCCGGCCCGCTGCGGCTGCGGCCGTCCGGCCGCCAGCCGTGCCGCGCGTAGAACGCTCGTGCCCTTGTGTTGTGCTCCCAGACATCGAGCCGGGCCCGGGCGATTCCGGCGGCCTGCCAGTCCCGCACACAGGCGGCCATCAGCCTGCTACCGATCCCGTGCCGCCAGCAGCTGGGCTCGACCTGAATCTGGTACAGCCGGGTGACCCCGGCCTGGGCCGCCGCGGGATCGCGGTCCGCACCGGCGACCGTGACCCCCACCACCACGGCGTCCTGCTCCGCGCAGCGCACCGTCATCCCGGGCCGGGCCATTATTTCCTGGTACCGCGCAGGCAGCGTCCGGGCGTATTCGGCGAGTTCCTGGTCCGGGACGAGGCCGCGGTAATACGCTCCGCGGGCTCGGGCATGGACGGCGGCCATGGCGGCGCAGTCGGCCGAGCTGGCCGGGCGTAGCGCGATCCCGGAAATATCCGCCACTCCCTTTCGGGGTCTAGCCCCGTCTGCCGACGGTACCCCGGCCAGGTAGCGTCGGCCGGGTGACTGGCCTTTCCAGGGAAGAGCCCCGGGCGGGCCGCGGCGGCTTTCCGCTGGGCCGCGCGGTGCGGCTGGGTGACCTGGCCGGCCCGGACCTGCACCGGGTGCTGGCTGAGCTGCGCGCGGCCGAGCCGGTGTCCTGGCTGCCGGTGCTGGATGGCTGGCTGGTGACCCGCTACGACCTGGCCACCCGGGTACTGCGGGACGCCGCGGTGTTCACCGTCGATGACCCGCGGTTCTCCACCGCCCGGGTGGTCGGGCCGAGCATGCTCTCGCTGGACGGCGCGGCCCACGACCGGAACCGGCGGCCGTTCGGCGGCCCGTTCAGCCCGCCGGAGGTGCGGGACCGGCTGGAGGGGTTCGTCACCGCGGAGGCGGACCGGCTGGTGGCCGGCGTCCGCCCGGCGGGCCAGGCCGAACTGCGGCGCAGCCTGGCGGGGCCGCTGGCCACGGTGGTCGTGGCCCGGATGCTCGGCCTCGGGGCGACCCCGCCCGAGGTCATCCTGGCCTGGTATGACGCGATCGTGGCCGCGGTCTCCGAGCTGGCCGCGGCGGGACCCGGCGCAGCGCCCGCTCCGGCTGGCCTGGCGGCGTCCGGCGAGCTGGCCGGCAGGCTGCGCGAGGTGATCGCGTCCGGTGACCCGGGCCAGTCGCTGCTGGCCGCGGCGGCCCACCATGTCAGCCGGTCCGGTGCGGGCGCGCTGAGCACGGCCGAAACGGTGTCCAACGCGGCCGTGCTGATGTTCGGCGGGATCGAGACCACCGAGGGAATGATCACCAACGCGGTGTGGCACCTGCTCGGCCACCCGGACCAGTTGCGGCTGCTCCGCGGCGAGCCGGAGCTGCTGCCCAATGCCATCGAGGAGTCGCTCCGGCTGGAGCCGGCCGCCGCCGTGGTGGACCGCTACGCCACCCAGGACACCGTGCTGGGCGGCGCGCCGGTGCGCCAGGGTGACCTGGTCACCGTGTCGCTGGCCGGCGCGGGCCGCGACCCGGCGGTGTTCCCGGACCCGGACCGGTTCTCGGTCCGCCGGGACAACGCGAACCGCCATCTGGCCTTCGCCCGCGGCCCGCACTTCTGCCTGGGCGTGCACCTGGCCCGGCTGGAAGCGCGGGCCGCGCTCGGCGCGCTGCTGCGGCTGCCCGGGCTGCGGACCGGCCCGGACCAGCCCACCGCGCCGCAAGGCCTGGTGTTCCGCAAGCCGGCCGCCCTGCCGGTGCGCTGGGATGCCGGGTGATGCTCAGGAGACCTGATAGCCCACGTTGACGTTGCCGGTGTCCAGGCGCTGCACCGAGATGGCCGAGGTGGACTTGGGCTTGCTGAAGGTGATGACGGTCTGGCCCTTGCTGCCGTCTACCACGACGGAGTTGTGCACCTCCCAGCCGCCATCCCACACCGCGACCCGCAGTTGGGCGGCTGGCAGCTTCTGCAGACCGTTGTCACAGGCGAAACCGATGGTCTTGGCACTCCCTTGCGGGATGGATATCGCCGTGACGACGTTGGCGCCGTTCATGAGGGTTCCGCTCTGCACTTCTTCGTCCTCCTGTTTCGCGGGTGCGGGGTTGGCGAACTCTCGCAACTCCGCGGTGGTCCCGTTGAACACGTCTTCGTCCACGGTGCTCGTGGCGTACTGCTGGAACTCCCACTTCGTCCACGGTGCTGGGACGGTGGGGTGCCCGGCGGGGTGGTTCGGGTCGGCGATCCACAGCGGGTAGCCGCCGAGCCCGGCACAGTTGCCCTCGAGGGCGAAGTCAACGTACGTGTAGACGATCGGCGTGTGCCCCGTCGCCGCCTTTACCTCCGCGCACCAGTTCCGCGCGTACGCGGCCACCTGGGCCGGGGCCAGCCCGTCACTGACCTCCAGGTCGAGCGCGAGCAGGTCGCCGGCGTCCAGGCCCTGAGCCCGGACCACCGACAGGAAGTGCGCGGCGTTGGTGGCCGCGCCGTCGCTGGGGTGGCCGAAACAGTACGCGCCACGGACGATCCCCATGGCCTTGATCTGCTGCCAGTTCCGGGCGAATTGCGGGTCGGTGACCGTGTTCCCCTCGGTCGCTTTGGCGAAGCCAAAGGAGATCGTGCCCTTCTTTGCCTGCCAGTCGAACGCGCCCTGAAAGCTGGACACGTCGATGCCCTGCGCATTAGCCACTGCTGCTGCTTCCTCCCGTTCCGCGCCGTCCAGGGGGTTGGCGCGGGGCCCAAGGCCGGCCCAGGGCCCTGGCGACTGTGCCTCGGAGAATAGTGCCAGTGACGCGGGCACTCACCGAAAACGTCTCATGCTTATGCCGCTCGGCCCGAGAATCCCAGTGGCGTTATGGGTAGTTTGGGGTTTCTGGGCGATAGGTGCAGATTCGTTACTGGATCTGAAGGAAAAGTGCAGATTTGTTACCGGCGCAGCCGCAGGCCGCGTGGCGTGGCCCGGAAGCCCGCGTCGGCGAGCGCCTGCGCCAGCGGTGAGCCGTGCACGCTGTCCCCGTCGGCCCGCTCGATGGTCAGCCGGCCCAGCGCGCCGCCGCGCGCCGCGCTGGCCAGCACGGCCGCCGCCGGGCCGAGCACGGCCGGATCACTGGTCCAGGACAGCACGGTCCTGCCGCCCCGCTCGACGTAGAGCACCAGGTGGCCGCCGGCCAGCACGACCAGGGCCCCGGCTTTGCGGCCTGGCCGGTGCCCGCCCGGCGTCTCATCCGGCCGGTCCGGCCAGGGCAGTGCCGCGCCGAACGGATTGGCCGGGTCGCCCGCGGCCAGCACAACCGGGGCCTGCCCGCCGGCGCGCTCCCGGCCCGCCTGGCCGGGCTGGCGGAGCCCGGGCTGACTGAGCCCGGGCTGTCCGCGCCCGGGCGGGCTGGGTTCGGGCAGGATCCAGAGGTCGGCCTGCTCGCCCTGGTCCGCGTCGGCCGCCATCGCGCGCATCCGGTCCACCGCGCCGGGCAGCGCGAACTGCGCCGCACCGAGGCCTTCCACGAAGTATCCCCGGCGGCACTGCCCGGCGTCCTCCATCGCACGCAGCACGGGATAAATGGCGGCGAAGCCGCCCGGCACCCGCTCGCTGGCCACCGCGCCGCGGATCAGGATGCCGTGCCGGTCGAGCAGGGTCCGGGCCACCGCGTGCAGCCGCCGGGTCGGATCCGGGTCGGCGGACGGCACCAGGAACCAGCGGCCGGACACGGTCGGCGGCCCGGTCCGGCTGGGCATGGCCGGGCGGCCGGAGCCGGGCCGGCGGGCGCCCATCCGGCCCGTGCTTGGGCGGCCCGTGCCGCGCCGGCGTGGCCCGGTACCGCCGAGACCAGCGCCGCCGAAGCTCGGGCGTGCGATCCCCGAGCCGTTCAGCCCGGCACCATTCAATCCAGCACTGTTCAGTCCGGCACTGTTCAGTCCGGCACTGTCCGGTCCGGCACTGTCCGGGGCCGCGCCAGCGGACCCGGCACTACGCTGGGCAGGGGCGGGCCCGTCATCGGGCGCCACCGGCCGGCCGGTGCTCAGCACCGTGCGCAGCGCGGCCAGGGTGTCGTTGCTCAGCCGGCCCGCCCAGACCAGGTCCCAGATGGCGGCGGCCAGCGCGGCGTCGCTGGCCGCCGCCCGGTCCGGCTCCGGCAGGAGGCTGATCGCCCGGTCCGCGAGCATACGGAAGAACAGCCCGCCGCCACCGTCCAGCGCGCCCAGCACGGCCTCATGCAGCGGGGTCATCGAGATCTCGCCCGGCGCGGGCAGCAGCAGCGGCGCGGTGTCGGCGGGCGCCAGCACCAGCCACCCATCTCCGCCGGGCAGGCCGCCAGCCCCGGACCAGACGATCTCGCCCGCGGCGGTCAGCTCGTCCAGCATGGCGGGCTGGTACCCCGGCACCCGGCCAGGCAGGATCAGCGTCTCAAGCGCGGAGGCCGGCACTGCCGCCCCGGCCAGCTGGTCGATGGCCTCGAATACCTGGTCCGGCAGGCCAGCGGCCGCCGCCCGGCCCGGCTGGCCGGCGCCCGGTCCGGCCCAGCCACCGGCTGGCCGGCGTGCTGCCAGGCAGGCAGGAAGCGGGCCAGCGCGGAGGCCGGCACCGGTTCCGCTTCCTTGCGCAGCTTGGCCAGGCAGCGGCGGCGCAGCAGCCGGAGTACGCCGGTGTCACACCACTGCGTGCCGCGCCGCCCGGGCAGGAACTCGCCCTCTGCGACCCGGCCCTCGGCGGCCAGCCGGCGCAGCGTGCCGGTGACCACAGCCACGCCGAGCCCATAGCGGGCCGCCACATCGGCCGTGGTGAACGGGCCGTGCCCGCGGGCATACCGGGCCGTCAGATCGCCGAGCGGGTCGGCCACCGGCTCGGTGAACGCGGCCGGCACTCCGGGGGGCAGCGGCACGCCGAGTGCGTCGCGCAGCCGGCCGGCGTCTTCGATGGCCGCCCAGCGGGACTCGCCCGCCACCCGGATCTGCAGCACCCGGCGCTGGGCCAGCAGGCTGGCCAGCCAGCCGTCCGCGGCCGCCGGTTCCTGGCACCGGTCCGCCACCTCGGCCGCGGACAGCGGCCCGATGCCGCGCAGCAGGTCGGCCACGGCCTCCGCATCCCGGCAGGCCCGGCTGGGCAGCAGCCGCTGCAGTTCCCGCTCGGTCTCGGTGACCACCGCCGGGTCGAGCAGCTCGCGCAGATCGGCCTGGCCGAGCAGCTCGGCCAGCAGGGCCGAGTCCAGTGCCAGGGCCTGGGCGCGGCGCTCCGCGACGGGCGCGTCCCCCTCGTACATGAACGCGCCCACGTAGCGGAACAGCATGGACCGGCCGAACGGGGAGGGCGTGGCCGTCTCCACCTCGACCAGCCGGATCTGCCGGGTGGCCAGCTCCCGCATCAGGCCGACCAGGCCCGGCACGTCGAACACGTCCTGCAGGCATTCCCGCACCGTCTCCAGCACGATCGGGAACGTGCCGTACTTGCGGGCCACCGACAGCAGCTGCGCGGACCGCTGCCGCTGCTGCCACAGCGGGCTGCGGCGGCCCGGCGTGCGCCGGGGCAGCAGCAGCGCCCGGGCCGCGCACTCACGGAACCGCGAGGCGAACAGCGCCGAGCTGCCCAGCTCATCGGTGACCAGTTGTTCCACTTCTTCCGGGACCAGCTCGGCCAGCCCGGCCGGCGGCGGCTCGTCGGTATCCGGTACCCGGATCACGATCCCGTCGTCGGTGTGCATGGCCTGCACATCCATGCCCTGATAGCGCTCGCGCAGCCGGGCCGCGATGGCCAGCGCCCACGGCGCGTGCACCGGCGCGCCGAACGGGCTGTGCAGCACCAGCCGCCAGTCACCCAGCTCGTCCCGGAACCGTTCCAGCACCAGGGTGCGGTCGTCCGGCACGTACCCGGTCGCCTCGCGCTGGTCGGCCAGGTAGCGGACCAGATTGGCGGCGGCCAGCTCGTCCAGTCCGTCGGCGCGCAGCCGGCTGACCGCATCCGGCTCACTCGTGGCGGCCAGCTCCCGGCAGTAGGCGCCGAGCGCCCGGCCCAGCTCCACCGGCCGCCCCGGCGCGTCGCCGTGCCAGAACGGCAGCTTGCCCGGCTGGCCCGGCGCAGGGGAGACCAGCACCTGGTCGGCGGTGATGTCCTCGATCCGCCAGGAGCTGGCGCCGAGCACGAACACGTCGCCGACCCGCGACTCGTACACCATCTCCTCGTCGAGCTCGCCGACCCGGTGCGAGTTGCGGCCGTTGGCTTCGCGCTGCGACGCGGCCAGGAACACGCCGAACAGGCCGCGATCCGGGATGGTGCCGCCGCTGGTCACGGCCAGCCGCTGGGCGCCCGGCCGGCCGTGCAGCGTGCCGCTGGTCCGGTCCCAGACCAGCCGGGGGCGCAGTTCGGCGAACTCCTCGCTGGGGTAGCGGCCGGCCAGCATGTCCAGCACGGCTTCGAGTACCGGCCGGGTCAGGCTGGCGAACGGGGCAGCCCGCCGGATCACCTGCTCCAGGTCGCCGACCGCCCAGTCGTCCATCGCGGTCATCGCCACGATCTGCTGGGCCAGCACGTCGAGCGGGTTGCGCGGGACGCTCAGCTCCTCGATCTGGCCGTCCCGCATCCGCCGGGCGACCACCGCCGCCTGCACCAGGTCCCCCTGGTACTTGGGGAAGATCACGCCGCGCGATACGTCGCCCACGTTGTGCCCGGCCCGGCCGGTGCGCTGCAGGCCGCTGGCCACCGACGGCGGCGATTCGACCTGGACGACCAGGTCGACCGCGCCCATGTCGATGCCCAGTTCCAGGCTGGACGTGGCGACCACCGCGGGCAGCCGGCCCGCTTGAGCGCCTCCTCGATCTGGGCCCGCTCCTGCCGTGAGACCGACCCATGATGCGCCCGGGCCACCTCGGGCGGCGCGCCACCGGTGGCCCCGGCCTGAGCCATGATCTGGGCTGGTGGCCCCGCCGGGCCCGGCGCCGATGCTGGCTAGCCCAGTGCTGGCTAGCCCAGTGCTGGCTAGCCCAGTGCCAGCCCGCAGTTCCGCGCGCTCGGCGGCCAGCTCATTGAGCCGGGCACAGAGCCGCTCAGCCAGCCGCCGTGAGTTGGCGAACACGATCGTCAACCGGTGCTGCTCGATCAGGTCGAGCACCCGCTCCTCCACGTGCGGCCAGATCGACCGGCGCGGCGCCTGCCCGTCCGGGGTCTCAGGGCCGGCCGCCGTCTCCAGGTCGGTCATGTCCTCGACCGGCACCACGATGCGCAGGTCGAGCCGCTTGCTGCTGGGCGGGGCGGCCACCGTGACCGGCCGGGCCCCGCCGAGGAACGACGCCACCACCTCGGCCGGGCGGACGGTGGCGGACAGGCCGATCCGCTGCGCGGGGGCGCGGCCCGGCTCCAGCGCGTCCAGCCGTTCCAGTGACAGCGCCAGGTGCGCGCCGCGCTTGCTGCCCGCCAGCGCGTGCACCTCGTCCACGATGACGGTGTCCACGCCGCGCAGCACATCCCGCGCCTTGGAGGTGAGCAGCAGGAACAGGGACTCGGGCGTGGTGATCAGGATGTCCGGCGGCCGGGTGGCCAGGCGGCGGCGTTCTTCCGGGCTGCTGTCCCCGGTGCGCACCGCGACCTGGATGTCCGGCGGGCGGCTGCCCATCGCCTGCGCGGTGTGCCGGATCCCGGTCAGCGGGGCACGCAGGTTGCGCTCGATGTCCACGGCAAGCGCCTTGAGCGGCGAGATGTACAGCACCCGGCACTGGCGTTGGGAATCAATGGGGGTTGGCGCGGTGGCCAGCCGGTCGAGCGCCCAGAGGAATGCGGCCAGCGTCTTGCCGGAGCCGGTCGGGGCGATCACCAGCGTGTTCTCGCCCTTGCCGATGGCCGCCCAGGCCTGGACCTGCGCCTCGGTGGGCGCGGCGAAGGCGGCCGTGAACCAGTCGCGGGTGACCGCGCTGAATCCCTCCATGGGATCCCGGCCGGGGAGAGCGGGCATGTATTCATACTGCCTGCCGGTGCCGACAGGATTGACCGCCCGGGTTCAGGTCAGCCGGGAGCGGCCCGGACCGAGCCGCTGAGCTGGCCGGACGCGCTGCGCACGGTGCAGACCACGGTCCGCTCGCCGGCCGCCCAGGCACCCGCGTCGGGGTAGACGTAGGACTCGGTCAGCGAGGACAGCGACAGCTGCGGGTTCAGGTAGCCGCTCAGCCGGGCGGCGCAGCCCTGGTCGGCTTGCTGCTGCACGGCCGCGGCGCCCGGATAGCGATGACCGGCCAGCTGGAACGTGCCGAACACTTCCGCATCGTGCGGCTGGTTGCAGGACACCACGGTGGGGTTGCTCATCCCGTTCGGCCCGGCATCGGCGCACTGCCCGGTGCGCAGGCTGAACACCTGGGGCAGCGCGGCGGGCTTGGGCGGCTGGTGGTGCCGGGTGAGGTACGCGGCGCCGCCGATGGCCGCGGCGATGGTCCACAGGCCGGCCAGCGCCAGCCCGGTGATGGCCAGGGACCGGCCGCGGGCCCTGGTCCGGCTGATCCGGATCAGCGCCACCGGGCCGAGGATCACAGTGAGCGGCACGGCCGGCACGATGCCGCGAGATCAGCGTGGCCACCGCGAAACCGTCGGTGCGCCGCGCCCGGCGGCCGGTCGCGGCCTCCTGGCCCGGCGCGGCCTGCTGGTCCGGTCGCGGCCTGCTGGCCGGTGCCGTGCGCCACTGCGGTGGGCCGGCCGCCGCTGCCTGCTGGGTCCATCTGCGCTCCGGGCGGGTCAGGGCCGGCCGGCGGCCAGGCCTGCCAAGTCAATCTGCTGTGCCCCTGGACCTCCCGCAGCCGGTCTCGCCGTCGCGGGCACCGGTTATGACCCTTCCCCACCATGCTGATCACATACCTGTTAGTTGCTCCAGATTCGCTCTGAGGTTGGGCCTGCCAGCCCGCCCCCGGTACCCTCACCGGCAGGCATCGTGCACATCAGGGGAGGACCGTGCGGCTCAGCGAGTTCTGGGAGCGGATGCGGGCCCAGTTCGGCGACACCTACGCGAGCAGCGTCGCCAAGGACCATGTCCTGGCCGGGCTGGGCGGGCGGACGGTGGACCAGGCGCTGGCCGACGGGGAGGCAGCCAAGACGCGTCTGGCGGGCGGTCGTCAGGAGTTCGACGTACCGCCGTCATTGCGCTGAGCCAGGCCTGCGGCCCTGGCCGGCCCGGGCAGCCCGCGGCAGAATTCCGGCCTCGGATCCGGCGTGTTGGGTTCATCGTCGAACAGTTGTTCGTCTAAGGTAGTGGCCTGGGCGGCGTAGCCCACACCCATGCGCGGCTGCACAGCCAGCGCCGCATCGGCCGTACGCCCGGGACGGCTCCAGTGTCCATGAGCCAGGCGTGTCGGTGCGGCGGAACTGTCGGTGGGCCCGCGTAGCGTCTGGATCGGCGACTAACCAGCAAGCATCCCTGAACTCGAGACGGGAGTTCCCATGGCAGGCAATCGACAGGGCAGGTCAGCAGGACCGGCGGTGACAGGGATAAGGCCCTGGAGACCGCGCTGGCCCAGATCGAGCGGCAGTTCGGCCGGGGGTCGATCATGCGGCTCGGCGAGGAGCGCGTGCGCCCCGATGGAGGTGATCCCCACGGGGGCCATCTCGCTGGATATCGCGCTGGGCATCGGCGGCCTGCCCCGCGGCCGGGTGGTCGAGATCTACGGGCCCGAAGGAAGCGGTAAGACTACCCTCGCACTGCATGCCCTGGCCAGCGCGCAGAAGGCCGGCGGGATCGCCGCGTTCATCGACGCCGAGCACGCACTGGACCCGGAGTACGCCAAGCGCCTCGGCGTGGACACCGACGCGCTGCTGGTCTCCCAGCCGGACACCGGGGAGCAGGCGCTGGAGATCGCGGACATGCTGATCCGCTCCGGGGCCATCGACGTCGTGGTCATCGACTCGGTGGCCGCGCTGGTGCCCCGGGCTGAGATCGAGGGCGAGATGGGCGACAGCCACGTCGGCCTGCAGGCCCGGCTGATGTCCCAGGCCCTGCGCAAGCTCGCGGGTGCGCTGAACCAGACCAAGACCACCGCCATCTTCATCAACCAACTGCGGGAAAAGGTCGGCGTCATGTTCGGCTCCCCGGAGACCACCAGCGGCGGGCGGGCGCTCAAGTTCTACGCGTCGGTGCGGCTGGATGTGCGCCGGATCGAAACGCTTAAAGACGGCACCGACGCAGTCGGCAGCCGGACCCGGATCAAAGTCGTGAAGAACAAGTGCGCCCCGCCATTCAAGACCGCGGAATGCGACATCCTGTTCGGGTTTGGGATTAG
Source organism: uncultured Actinomycetes bacterium (assembly GCA_963747705.1). Lineage (GTDB taxonomy): Bacteria > Actinomycetota > Actinomycetes > Streptosporangiales > Streptosporangiaceae > RYN-230. Next base: position 16,339 of record CAVVGF010000016.1, read on the forward strand.
CCGGGAAGGCGGGCTCATCGACCTCGGGGTCGAGCAGTCGATCGTGCGCAAGTCCGGTGCCTGGTACACCTACGAGGGCGACCAGCTCGGGCAGGGCAAGGAGAACGCCCGGAACTTCCTGAAGGACAACCCCGACCTGGCCAACGAGATCGAGAAGAAGATCAAGGAGAAGCTCGGCGTCGGGCCGCGCATGGACGCGGAAGCCCCGCAGGGTGGCGCTGCGGCCCCAGGGGCACCGGCTACCGCCCCGGCGGCCACCGTGCCGGCGGCCACCGCCCCGGGCAAGGCCGGGAACGGTAAAGCCGGGGCGTCGGTGACCAGCATCACCGGCGCACGCGGCGGTGCCTGACCGGGCAGCCGAGCCCAGCGACCGTCAGGCGGTGGCCCGGGCCGCGCTGGCAGCCGCCCAAGCGGCGGCCGGAGTCAGTTCCGCGCCCGGGCCGGGTGACCCGTCCGGGAACGGGACGGGCAGCGGACCCGCGGCCGCTGATGGCGCGGCGCGGAACGGGCCCGCCGGCGGCGGCCGCTCCCTGGCCCCGGCCGGCGCGGCGGGCGGCCGGCCCGGGCGGGCGAGGGCGGCCGGGCCGGAGCGGGCGACGCGGCGCAGGCCGCGGATCCGGGGGAGCAGGCCCAGGAGCTGTGCCTGCAGCTGCTGACCAGCCGGCCGCGGACCAGGACCGAGCTGGCCGATGCGATGCGCCGCCACGGCGTGCCGGACGAGACGGCCGCGGCGGTGCTGGCCCGGTTCACCGACGCGGGCCTGATCGACGACGCGGCGTTCGCCCGGGCCTGGGTCGAGTCCCGGCACCATAACCGGGGGCTGGCCCGCCGGGCGCTGACCGCCGAGCTCAGGCGGCGCGGGGTGGATGGCGAGGACATTGACGCGGCGGTCAGCGCCCTGGAGCCGGCCGACGAACTGGCGACCGCCCGGAAACTGGTCGCCAAGGGGATGCGCGCCAGCCGGGGCAAGCCGCTGCCCACCCGGATCCGGCGGCTGACCGGCCTGCTGGTCCGGAAGGGCTACCCGGCTCCGGTGGCTTACCGGATCGTCCGCGAGGCCATTGAGCAGGAAGGGATCGACGCGGCAGGCGCCGGAGTCGATCTCGATGAGGCGGCGTGGGCAACGCTGGACGCGGATCTCGATGCAGGGTAACGAACTAGTTGCCCTGGGTAAGACTTGAGAAGATCGCAACGGATTGCTTGCCCAAACTGTTATCTACGCTTAACCTCACGGCAGCGAGGTGTTACTCCGTGCCATGCGGATGCAAGCGAGTGTTAACGACCCTGTGAGCGGCGAGAGCTGCGCACAGATTTGGGATTGTAGCTGGTCAGGGCGGGGACGCCTGCCCGTGGCCGATAGGCCTGGCCTGGCCCGCGTTGGTGGGCCGGCCGGCGATGCGGGACGGCTGGGCGCGAGCCTGGCCGGGACGAAAGTCCGGCGTGCCCTCTGGCGCGCGTGCGGCCGCGAACGGTGCGGCTGACGCGGGCTGGACGGCGCGGCTAGCTGGCCGCTGGGTAGCAGCAGCCGGGCAGCCCACGTTGCCTGGCGGATGCGCCCAGCAGCCGGGGACTGGCGGGCATGACCCCTCGCTGCAGGGACTATCCCTGGCACCACACCCAGGTGCCGGGACCAGCGAGCAGGATTGGGGTGTGCCATGAGCAGCACAATCTCACTCGTGATCGGGGCCATTGGCTTGCTGGCCGCCGTTTTCGCGCTGGTGGTTGTGCTGCGCAGGTCCCCGGGCCGTAGTCAGCCCGTGGCCGACGCCGGGCCGCCCCGGCCCCAGCTCACTGCCGACGCGCAGCGGGCCTTCGAGGACGCCAGCCGGGAAGCCGACCAGGTCCGGACCCGGGCCGAAACAGACGCCGCGACCATGATGCGCGAGGCCGGGCTGGCCGCCGACAAGGCCGCCCAGGCCAGCCGGGACGCGGACGAAGAGCTGCGGGCGGTCCGCGACGAAGCCCGTGAGCTGCGCGCGGACCTGGAGCGGCGGGAAGCCCGGCTGGCCGAACGGGAAGCCCGGCTGGATACCGAGTTCGGCAAGCTCACTGAGCGCTCGGCCGGGCTGGACAAGATCCGGCAGGACCTAGACGGCCGCCGGGCCGACCTGGACCGGCTCGATGAGGAACGCCGCGTGGTGCTGGAGCGGACCGCTGGGCTGACCGCCGACCAGGCCAAGGCCGAGCTGGTGGCCGGCATCCAGAACCAGGCCAAGCGCGAGGCGGCGCTGCTGGTCAGGGACACCGAGAACGCGGCCCGCCGGGACGGCGAACAGCGCGCCCGCCGCATCGTCACGCTGGCCATTCAGCGGGTGGCCAGCGAGCAGACCAGCGAGTCCGTGGTGTCGGTGCTGCACCTGCCCGGCGACGAGATGAAGGGCCGGATCATCGGCCGGGAAGGGCGGAACATCCGCGCCTTCGAATCCGTCACCGGGGTCAACCTGATCATCGACGACACCCCTGAGGCCGTCCTGCTGTCCTGCTTCGACCCGGTCCGCCGCGAGGTGGGGCGGCTCACCCTGGAACGGCTGGTGCTGGACGGGCGGATCCACCCGCAGCGGATCGAGGAAGCGTACGAGCGGAGCAAGGGTGAGGTGGAGCAGCTCTGCGTACGGGCCGGGGAGGACGCGCTGGTCGAGCTGTCCCTGACCGACATGCACCCGGAGTTGGTCACGCTGCTCGGCCGCCTGCGTTACCGCACCTCATACGGCCAGAACGTGCTCCGTCATCTGGTCGAGTCCGCGCACATCGCCGCGATGATGGCCAGTGAGCTGGGCATGGATCCCGGGCTGATGCGGCGCTGCACGGTGCTGCACGACATCGGCAAGGCGCTCACCCACGAGGTGGAGGGCAGCCACGCGCTGATCGGCGCCGAGATCGCCCGCCGGTACGGCGAGTCGGCCGACGTGGTGCACGCCATCGAGGCGCATCACAACGAGGTCGAGGTGCGCACGGTCGAGGCGGTGCTGACCCAGGCGGCGGACGCGATCAGCGGCGGCCGGCCGGGCGCCCGCCGCGAGTCGCTCGAGGCCTACGTCAAGCGGCTGGAGCGGCTGGAGCAGATCGCCACCGCCCAGCCCGGCGTGGAGAAGGTGTTCGCCATGCAGGCTGGCCGGGAGATTAGGGTCATGGTCAAGCCGGAGCGGGTGGACGACATTCAGGCCCAGGTCATCGCCCGGGACGTGGCCAAGCAGGTCGAGGAGGAGCTGACCTACCCGGGGCAGATCCGGGTCACCGTGGTCCGGGAGTCCCGGGCCACCGAGTTCGCCCGCTGAGCCCGCCGCGCGAGGCCCGCTCAGCCAGTCAGCTGGACGCCGCCTTGACCGGGCTGGATGGCCCGCCCGGCGCGCCCCCTGAGCCGCCCGGCGCGCCCGCTGATCCACCGGACGCGCCCCCTGACCCATTCGGCAGCAGCGTGACGTTGCTGCCCGAACCAGGCTGGGCCGCCACTCTCGGCTTACTCCGCTCCGCGTCCGCACCGCCTTCGGCACTGGCGTCCGCATCGGCGTTGGCACCAGCTTCGGCACTGGCGTCCGCGCCGGCATCCGCGGGCTGGCTGGGCTTAGCCGGCTCGATCAGCTTCAGCCGCGGGATGCCAGGCGGGTCGAACCCCAGCACCTGCCCGTAGAAGGACAGCTCCGCCTCCAGCGCGGCGGCGATCGTGTCCGCGCGGCGGAACCCGTGCGACTCGCCCTGGAACATCAGCAACGCGTGCCGGATGCCGTGCGCGGCCAGGTCGGCCGCGATGCCCCGGGACTGGGCGGGCGACACGATCGGGTCGTCCAGGCCCTGGAGGAGCAGCACCGGGGCGGTCGCGTCGGTGACATGGCCGGCCGGGGAGCGTTCCTCGTAGACGTAATGGAAGCCGGGCAGCGGGCCGATCAGCCCGTCCAGATAGTGCGACTCGAAGTCGTGCGACTCGGCGGCGAGCTCGCGCAGGTCGGCCACGCCGTAATAGGACGCCGCCGCGCTGAACACCCGCTGCCTGGCCGCGAGCGTGGTGACCGCGGCCAGCGCGGTCCAGCCGCCTGCCGAACCGCCGCGGATGGCCAGCCGGGCCGGGTCCGCGTCGCCGTTCGCGGCCAGCGCCTGCGCGGCCGACGCCGCGTCCTCCACGTTGACCACACCCCACTGCATGCGCAGCCGCTCGCGGTAGCTGCGGCCGTACCCGGTGGACCCGCCGTAGTTGACGTCGATGATCCCGATGCCGCGGCTGGTGAAGTAGGCCTTTTCCAGGTCGAGCAGGCCCACCACGTGCGAGGTCGGGCCGCTGTGCACCCAGACCACGTAGGGCGGCAGCTCGCCGTCCGGCGCGACCGCGTCCGGGTGGGCCGGCGGGTAGACCAGCGCGTGCACGCTCCGCCCGTACAGCCCGTCCAGCCGGACCTGGCTGGGCACCGGCAGGTAGCCGGCGTCCGGCACGTCCTCGGACTCCCAGCGCAGCACCTCGCAGGTGCCCGAGGCCACATTGATCCGCACCACAGCCACCGGCCTGGCCGGTCCGCCGGCCACCGCCACCACCGTCTCGCTGTCCGCGGCCAGCCCGGACGTGAACTCCTGGACCGGCAGGTCCGGATCGGTCAGCTCCCCGGTCTCCGGGTCGAGCAGCCCGAGCCGCATGCCGCCCTGGCCGTGCAGCACCGCCAGCCGCCCGTCACCCAGCCGGGCGAACGGCCGCTCACCCAGCTGCCACAACGGCTCGGCGAACTCCTCTTCGGCCGGGTACAGCGCCTGGGCGGGCTCGCCGAGCAGGCCGACCTGGTACAGGTTCCACCAGCCGGGCCAGTCCGACACCACATACAGGCTGGTGTTGTCGCGCCATACCGGGGCCAGCACCGATTCCCGCATGCCGCCCTTGACCAGCCGGCCCGGGCCTGGCACGCCGTCGGCGATCAGGCCGACCCGCAATTCGGTCCCATCCCACGGCATCCGCGGGTGATTCCAGCAGATCCAGGCCAGCCTGCTGCCGTCCGGCGACAGGGTGGGGAAAGCGAAGAAATCCGCGCCGGTGACAAGCTGCCGGATCGCGTCCGGATCATTAGCGGCACTGCCGTCCAGCGGAACGGCCACAATAGCCCGGCTGATTTTGCCGTCCTCGTGCCGTTCCTGGACGCACCACACCTTTTTTCCGTCACCGGAAAGAATGAAATCGGCAAAACGCAGCATGGCCTGCCCGGTCTCGCCCGCCGGTTCCGGGGTGAGCGGCCGCGGCGTGACCCCCGGGCCCGGCACCAGGTACAGCCGCTGGTCGGCGTAGTTGGCGAACACGACCCCCTGGCCGTCCCCGTCGCTGTCGGGGTCGTCCGGGCCGGGGATGGGCACGGGCAGGTAAGACCGCCCGCCGTACTCATGCACCCGGGTCCGCGCGTTCCACGGCGAGGGCAGCAGCGCGCGCGGGCTGCCGGTCGCGTCGCAGTGCACCACGGTCACCCGGCCGCCCTCCTCGGGACGGCCCTCCTGCCACCACACGTCGGTCCCACGGACCAGCGGGAAGGAGACGGTTACCTGGCCCTTGGCCACGTCGGCCGCGGAGATCGGGGAAGGCCATGTGCCGTAGGGGGTTCGCGGGGCTGCCACGCTGTCTGTCATAGGGGATATCGTCTACCATCCGCGGGTCTGGCCACGGGAGATTCCGGACATGGCCCGGACATGCCGAGACCTGCGGGGAGACATTCTGGACATGCCACGGATCTGCGGAGGGAGATTCCGGACATGCCGCGCACTGCGCGTACCCTCAGAGGCGACATGAGCACCTCCCGTACGTACCAGATCCGCACCTACGGGTGCCAGATGAACATGCACGATTCGGAGCGGCTGGCCGGCCTGCTGGAGGACGCGGGCTACCAGCGCGCGCCGGAGGGGCAGGACCCGGACGTCGTGGTGTTCAACACGTGCGCGGTCCGGGAGAACGCGGACAACCGGCTGTACGGGAACCTGGGCCACCTGCTGCCGGTCAAGCAGGCCCGGCCGGGCATGCAGATCGCGGTGGGCGGCTGCCTGGCCCAGAAGGACCGGGCCGGCATCGCACAGCGCGCCCCCTGGGTGGACGTGGTGTTCGGCACGCACAACATCGGCTCGCTGCCCGCCCTGCTGGACCGCGCGCGCATCGAGCAGGCCGCCCAGGTGGAGATCGTCGAGTCGCTGGAGCGCTTCCCGTCCGTGCTGCCCGCCCGCCGGGAGTCGAGCTACTCGGCCTGGGTGGCCATCTCGGTCGGCTGCAACAACACCTGCACGTTCTGCATCGTGCCCAGCTTGCGCGGGCGCGAGGAGGACCGGCGGCCGGGGGACGTGCTGGCCGAGGTGCGCGCGCTGGTCGCTGACGGCGTGGTCGAGGTCACCCTGCTCGGCCAGAACGTGAACTCCTACGGGGTGGGGTTCGGCGACCGGCAGGCGTTCGGCAAGCTGCTGCGCACCTGCGGCACGATCGACGGGCTGGACCGGGTGCGCTTCACCTCGCCGCACCCGCGCGACTTCACCGATGACGTGATCGCGGCCATGGCCGCGACGGCCAACGTCATGCCGCAACTGCACATGCCACTGCAGTCCGGCTCGGACGCGGTGCTGCGGGCCATGCGCCGCGCCTACCGCCGGGACAAGTACCTGGGCATCCTGGACCGGGTCCGGGCCGCGATCCCGGGCGCCGCCATCACCACCGACATCATCGTCGGCTTCCCGGGCGAGACCGAGCAGGATTTCCAGGACACCCTGGACCTGGTCCGGAGGGCCCGGTTCGCCGGCGCGTTCACGTTCCAGTACTCGCCCCGGCCCGGCACCCCGGCCGCGCTGATGGCCGGTCAGGTCCCGGCCGCCGTCGTGGCCGAGCGCTACCAGCGGCTGACGGCCCTGGTCGAGGAGACCACCCTGGCCGAGAACGACGCGTTCACCGGCCGCCAGGTCGAGGTGCTGGTGGCCGAGGGGGAGGGCCGCAAGGACGGGGCCACGCACCGGCTGTCCGGCCGATCACGGGACAACCGGCTGGTGCACTTCGCGCCCGGTGACACCGGGCCGCGCCCGGGGGACCTGGTGACCACGGTGGTGACCCGGGCCGCGCCGCACTATCTGGTGGCCGACGGCGAGCCGCTGGCCGTGCGCCGCACCCGGGGCGGCGACGCCTGGCAGGCCCGCCAGGACCAGCCCATCCTGGCCGCGGCCGGCCCGGTCGCTGTGCCGCTCGGCATGCCCACCGTCGGCCGCCCCGCCTAGCCGCGCGCCGCGCGCAGCCCGCGCCGCGCGCACCGTGGGGTGCGAGTTGCTGCACACCGACTACACCAATCGTTCACCCACGGAGTGCGTTCACTCATGCGCACCTGACCACCTGGCTGATTCAGTCACGCGGTTGGGAATGGCGGGGCTGGGCCGGGCCGGGCAACCGGCCGGCCCGAGCGCGGTTAGTCGTGCTGGCACAGCCAGCGGACCAGCTTGATCAGCTGGGCCAGCGCGAACAGCTCGGCAGCGGCCCCGGCCAGGACGACCAGCCCGATCCAGATGCCGTGCGGCGCCGGTATGTGCAGCACGGCCCCGATCCGCACCATGCACACCGCAGCCAGCCACAGGCTCGCGCAAACGAACAGCCGTACCCCCGCGGACCGCGCGTCGCCGCCGGTCAGCCGGCCACGGAACACCCCGTGCTCGCGGCGGGCGGTGCGGATCGTGCCGGCCGCGAAGCGCACCGCGCGGGCTGAGCGCAGCAGCGCAGGCTGCACGTCCGGGTCGGCCAGGATGGCCGGCAGTTCGGCCGTCCATTCCCGGCCGCGCTCCTCCCGCGCCGCGGCGGGCAGGTGGCGGCAGGCCCGGCCGATCAGCCACCCGGCCAGTGGCTCTGCCAGCCGCTGGGCCAGCCGATGGCCGCGCATCACGTGCTCCCGCGGGCCGGCCGCGCCGCACCAGGCACACCCGCCCGCTGCGGGCCCCGCGCACCCGCCCGGTCCGCGTCGGCCCGGGCCAGTTCCTGCCGGCCCGTCTCGAGGCCCTCGTCGGTGAGCTGGTAGTACCGTCGCGGCGGCCGCCCATCGGCGCCAGTCGGCTCCCAGGCCGAGCTGACCAGCCCCTGCTCCTGCAGCCGGCCCAGCATCGGGTACAGCGTGCCGCTGGGCAGCCCGGACGCCTTCATCAGGTCGTAGCCATAACGCGGCTTGGCCGGGTCGGCCAGAAATGCCCGCAGTACCCGCTCCAGCGGCCCAGTGAGCTTCATGCCCTAATCCTACATATGTAGCCTACATATGTCGAGTTAGCCCGCGCGGTACGGGCCAACCTCGCCGGCGACGGCTGCGTCCTAGCAGGTGAGAGGCCTGCGGGCCGCACTGACCAAGGGGGATCAATGCCGCTATCACTGCGCGCCGCCCGGCGCGCCGCCGCCGTCCTGGGGCTCACCGCCACGACCCTGCTGAGCGCCACCGCCGCCTCGGCAGCAACCAGCCAGGCCGGCCACGCGGGCCATCCGGCGGGCACGCCGCGCTGCACGCTGAGCCGGCTCAACGTCTGGATCGGCGTGCCGGGCAGCGCCGCGGCGGGCTCGGTCGCCTACCCACTGGAGTTCTCCAACGTCTCCGGCCGCGCCTGCCACCTGTTCGGCTATCCCGGGGTGTCCGCCATCGGCCGCCGCGGCCAGCGGCTGGGCCGCCTGGCCGGCCGCGACCGGGCCTTCCGGCCGCGCCTGGTCATCCTGCGCCGCGGCGGCACCGCGCACGCGCTGCTGACCATCACCGAGGCCGGCGACTTCCCGGCCCGGCAGTGCCAGGTCCGCACCGCGGTGGCGCTGCGGGTCATCCCCCGCAGCGGCGCCCACCCCGCGTTCATCCCGCTCCGCTTCCCCGCGTGCTCCCGTAAGGGCCCCGTCTACCTGCACATTCGCGTCGTGCGGCCGGGCGTGGGCATCCCGGGCGTAAGCCAGTAGGAAAACCATCAGCATGCCTAACGGCCAGTACCCGGCACTGGCCGTTAGGCAGCATGCATGGTCTTGCCGGGGGACCCGGCAGACTGTGCGGTGTGGCAGAACGGGTGATCGCGGTGCTCGGGCCGACCGCGGCGGGCAAGTCCGAGCTGGCGTTGCGGCTGGCCGGAGACGTCGGTGGCGAGATCATCAACGCGGACTCGATGCAGCTGTACGCGGGGATGGACATCGGCACGGCCAAGCTCAGCGTGGCGGAGCGCCGCGGCGTCCCGCATCACCTGCTGGACGTGTGGGACGTCGGGTACCCGGCCAGCGTGGCCGAGTACCAGCGGCTGGCCCGCGCGGCCATCGCCGGGGTGACCGGCCGCGGCCGGGTGCCGATCCTGGTCGGCGGGTCCGGCCTGTACCTGCGCGCGGCCCTGGACGAGCTGGACTTCCCGGGCACCGACCCGGCCGTGCGGGACCGCCTGGAGCAGGAGCTGGCGCGGACCGGCCCGGGCCCGCTGCATGCCCGGCTGGCCGGGCTGGACCCGGCGGCGGCGCGCGGCATCCTGCCCTCGAACGCGCGGCGGATCGTCCGCGCGCTGGAGGTCATCGAGGTGTCCGGGCGGCCGTTCAGCGCCACGCTGCCCCGGTACGAGTCGGTGTACCCGGTGCTCCAGCTCGGGCTGCGGGTGCCCCGGGCCGAGCTGGACGAGCGGATCGCCGCCCGGGTGGACCGGATGTGGCAGGCCGGTTTCGTGGCCGAGGTGCGCCGCCTCGACCAGGCTGGCCTGCGCGCGGGCCGGACGGCCAGCCGGGCGCTCGGCTATCAGCAGGTGCTGCGCTTCCTGGCCGGCGAGTGGACCGAGCAGCAGGCCCGCGAGGAGACGATCAAGGCCACCAGGCGGTTCGCCCGCCGCCAGGAGGCGTGGTTCCGCCGGGATCCCCGGGTGATCTGGCTGGACGCCGGGCACGGGGCGGATCCGCACCGGCTGGCGCTGGCTACGATCAGCACATGCGGTTCGGCAAGGGGCATGGCACCGAGAACGACTTCGTGATCCTGCCCGACCCTGGCAACGCTCTCGACCTGCGGGCCAGCCTGGTCACCCGGTTGTGCGACCGGCGGGCAGGCCTGGGTGCGGACGGGGTGCTGCGCGTGGTCCGCACGGCCGAGCTGCCCGACGGCCGGGGCGACGCGCCGGAATGGTTCATGGACTACCGCAACGCGGACGGCAGCATCGCCGAGATGTGCGGCAACGGCGTCCGGGTGTTCGCCCGCTACCTGCTCGAGCATGACCTGGCCGGCGGGCCGGACTTCGGCGTGGCTACCCGGGGCGGGATCAAGCAGGTGCACGTCGAGCCGGATGGCCGGATCACGGTGGACATGGGCCCGGTCACCGTGCTCGGGGCCAGCCGGGCCGTGCTCGGCGGGGCCGTGCTTGAAGGGCTGCGGATCAGCGTGGGCAACCCGCATCTGGCCCTGCTGGTGGACGGCAAGCTGGACAAGTTCGACCTGTCCGTGCCGCCCGGGCTGGATCCGGCCGACTTCCCGGACGGCGGCAACGTGGAGCTGGTCCGGGTCACCGGGAGCGCCGCGGTCAGCATGCGGGTGCACGAGCGGGGCAGCGGGGAGACCCGGTCCTGCGGCACTGGGGCCGTCGCGGCGGCCGCCGCCGCGGCCGCCCGGTTCCCCGCGCCCACCGGGCCGGGCACCGGCTGCTGGCAGGTCACCGTCCCCGGCGGGGAGCTCACCGTGCGGCTGGAGGCGGACACCAGCTGGCTGACCGGCCCGGCCGTGATCGTCGCCGAAGGCGACCTGGACCCCGGCTGGCTGGTCGGCAGCCCGGTCGGCTGACCGGCCGCCTGGGCCGGAAAATGTGGTGCGCCGCCCGGTGGCGCGTGGTTACGATGCGGCCGTGCCTGAGCAGAGCGCAGGTGTACCGGGCATTCCCGGCCTGGCCTGGGCGTCACTGTCTCACCGCCAGGTCCTGGCCGAGCTGGCCGGAGCGGGCTGGGTGCCATGCGGCGTGGGCGACTGGGCGGTGGCGGTGCGCTCGCCGGAGGGAGACCTGGTCGCGCGGGTCTGCCCGTTCGACCCGGCCTACTGGGCCTTCGTGGACCTGTGCCGCGAGTGCGCCGGCAACCGATGGCTGCCGCGGATCGAACTGGCGGCCGGCCTCGAAGGCGGCGGTTCTGTCGTCTTCCTGGAGTATGCCGCCCCGGTGGGCCATCCGGTCGTCAAGGGGTTCGCCGAGCAGTGGCGGGCCCGGGCGGGCGATGCGGAGTTCCAGGAGGTCCGCCGGGCCGCGGAGCGGATCGATGCCGAGTACCGCGAGTCAACGCCCTGGTGGGGCCGGTGCGACCTGGACGACGCGCACATCTACCGGGCCGCGCAGGCCGGTGCTGCTGGACGTCTTCTGCATGGCTGGGTCGGACCTGTACGAGGCGATCCTGGACAACGTCGCCGCGGTGCACCGACGGATCCCGCGCGAGCGGATGCGCTACGCACTGGACATTCCGTACATCGCCCGGGAGAACAGCACGGCCGAGATCCTGGCCCTCAGGAAGGCCTGGGCCCGCGCGGCCGGATGACCGCGTCCTTACTCCGGCTGGCTGCCGCCCGGCTCTGGCTGGCCGCCGGTCAGGCTGGAGAC
>CAVVGF010000017.1:0-94576 GCA_963747705.1 uncultured Actinomycetes bacterium
CGCCCGGGCCGCGCCCGCGGGTGCCTAGGCCGGCCCCGGGGCCTGGCCGGGGCCGGCGGTTCAAGACGGCTGACCCTGGCCGCTGCTGGCCAGAAGTCAGCCGGGGTCAGAGGCCGCAGGCCTGGGCCACGGCCGCGGCGGCTTCCTCGCGGGTGCCGTAGGCCGGGATGCCGGCCCGCTCGAAGTCGGTGACGTAGATGTCGGCCGCCTGGGCCGGGGTGCCGGCCGCGTTGAGGGTGGGGATGTACTGCGCCCAGATCTGGTTGAACCGCAGGATCGCGTTGAGCTGGGTCTGCAGGTCCGCGGCGGGGTTGCCGGTGACGTAGCCGCCGGGCAGCGGGGTCCAGCCGATCAGCCCGCCGCCGCCGTCACCTTCCGACTCGGGGTTGCCGCCGGACTCCTGGTAGATGTTCCCGGCGATGCCGGCTGCCGCGTTGCCGGAGTAGCCGTGCGCGGTCAGGAACGTGACGATCGCGCCGTAGTTCAGCGGCTTGAGCGTGCCGCCGGAGCCGGTGCAGGACACGCCATGCCCGCTGCTCGAACGTCACCACGGCCTGCTGGGAACCGGCCGCGGCCGAGCCTGACGCGGCCGGCTGCTGGGTGTGGGCCGGGTGGGCGGCCGGGGCCGGCTTGCGCGGCGCAGGCTTCGGGCCGCTGGCGGCGCCGTGCCGCGCCCAGTAGTGGTTGCCCGCGGCCCGCACCGCCGTGGGCAGGCCGGCCGTGCGCGCCGTCCGTTCCGGGGTCAGGCTGAGGCCGGCCATGCCCTGGCCCGCGGCCGCGGCCGCCGCCTGGCCGCCGCCTGGCCCGTGGCGGCCGGTGCGGGCGAGCCCAGGCTGCGCAGGTACGGGGTGACGATCAGGGCGCCGAGCACGGCGACGGCCGCAATGGCCGGGATGGTGATGCCCGCCCGCCGGGTCATGCTGCGCTTGCGCGGCGGCCCACCGTGCCGTCCTGCCTGCCTGGTCTCCTTGGTCGTGCCTGCCGTGCGTACTGCCTTCAAGAACCTGCCTAGCGCCGGAGCTGCGCCCAGCTACGCGGCAGACTTCGCCTCTCGCCAGGCCGGACAAATGTTCACCGGGCAGCATGGCAGGACACTCGGCGCAGCGAGGCTGAATCCAGACAAATAGTCCACAAGAACTAGTTAGTGGACAAATTCACAAAGTCCCAGGTAGCCCGGCTGTCCACGGCGGCCCGGCCGGCCCTGAGGCGCGCCAGCCGACTCCGGCGCCGTCGGCCGGTCGGCGCTATTATGCATGAGCGCGCGTGACTTTGCGGTCACCCGTGACTCTGTTGGCTTACCGGTGTGGGCAGGGACGGGCTGGTTGCAGGCCTGGCGCCGGTGCGCAGCGGGCTGGTGGCACCGGGGCAGTGAGCTGCCGGTTAACGCGGTTACTTTTCACAGTGCGGTGTTTTGTGGCACGTATGAGTCAACAGGGCACCGCGCTGTCAAAACGCACCGCGACGATGAGGTCCGGCCCGTAACGCTGGCCTCATCAGTACCGGGGGCCTCGGTGCGGTGCCTGGCGGCTGCCAGGGTGCGGCGTGTGCGGTGGCCGGTGGGCTGGCGAAGTCTGGTGGTGCGCGCGCTGGACGCATGCCATAAGCCAGCAGAGTCACCCGTGACCACAAAGTCACCGCGCTCGCGCGGTAGTGGCGGGCGGCGGTCCCGCCGGGCGTTGGCGGCGCGGCCGGGCCGGGAGCGTGGGCCGGGCCGGGAGCGTGGGCCGGGCCGGGCGTGTGGGCCGGGCCGGGCGTGTGGGCCGCACTGGCCGCGCCGACCGCACTGGGCGTACTGGGTCAGGTTTTGCGTGGCTCGCCGCGGTAGGTGCCGAACGACCAGCGGTTACCCTCGGGGTCGCGGGCGGCGAAGTCGCGGGAGCCGTAGTCGGTGTCGTGCGGCGGCGCGATGATCTCCGCGCCGGCCGCGGTGGCCCGGGCGCACAGCCCGTCCGGGTCGTCGGTGACCACGTACGCGCCGAACGAGCCGGGTGGCACCGGCCAGCCGCCGTCCTCACGGACCGAGCCGAGCATGACGCCGCCGCCGGGCGGCCAGGACAGCTGGGCGTGGTCGACCCGCTCGCCGTCGCCGTACACCACGGTCTCCTCGAAGCCGAACGCGTCGACCAGGAAACGGATCAACGCGCGTGCGTCACGGGCCCGGAGTGTGGGCCAGACCTGGGGTGGTGGGCTGTTGTCTGTCATGCCGCCCAGTCTCCGTCGGGGTCAGCGCCACTGGATTGGACGTTTCGGAACTCGGCGGCCAGCCAGGCGGCGGGCGGGCAGCCGGCCAGCGCGCGGAACTCGCGGGCCAGGTGAGCCTGGTCGTAGTAGCCGCAGCCAGCCGCGAGGTCGGCCAGCGTGCCTGTGCCAGCCCCGCCCGCCGTGCCAGCCCCGCCGTGCCAGCCCCGCCGTGCCAGCCCCGCCCGTGCCAGCCCCGCCCGCCGCGGCCTGGCGCTGCAGGATCCGGCGGGCCCGGTCGAACCGGGTCACCCGGGCGGCGGCCTTCGGGGTCAGCCCGGTCTCGGCCAGCAGCCGCCGCTGCAGGTACCGCGGGCTCCAGCCGACGTGGCGGGCCAGTTCCGCCGCGCGGACCTGGCCCCCGCTGCGCAGCAGCAGCCGCCAGGCCTCGGCCACGTCCGGGGGCACCTGCTGGTCCAGATCGGCCCGGTCCAGCAGCAGCTGGTCCAGGACGGCGAACCGGGCGGGCCAGTCCGCGGCCGCGCGCATCCGCTCGTGCAGCTGGCCGGCCACCGGGCCGAGCACGTCGTCCGCGGCCAGGTCCCGGCCGGCCAGCTCCCCGGCGGGCAGGCCGAGCAGCGCCCGCGCGCCGAGCGGGCTGAGCTGCACCTGAACCCCGGACTGCCGCCCCGGATGGGTGATCAGCGCGGGCGTGGTGTGCAGCCCGCCGAGCAGGGTGCGGTAGTCGCCGGGCCGGTCGGCCGGATCGGGGTGCCGGGCCACGGTGAGCGGGTCGTCCAGCGTGATGATCAGGGTGAGGTAGGGCGAGGGCAGCCCGCGGTGCCGGGCCGGCGGCACGCCCTCCTGCCGGTACCCGCCGTACCAGCCGATCAGCCCGCGCAGCGGCGCGGCCGGCGCCGCCCGCACCGACTCCGCCACCGGGCCCACCGGCTCCGGCCCCGCCCCAGCCACAGCACCAGTCTGCCTGATCGCTCAGCTGGCGTTATCGCTGGCCACACCGGTGCGCGGCGGCGCGGCGGCAACCCGGGGTGGGTTAGCCAGCGCTCAGCCTGCCTGAACCAGGCCGGCCTGGAAGGCCAGCACCACGAGCTGGGCCCGGTCCCGCGCGCCGAGCTTGGCCAGGATCCGGCTCACGTGGGTCTTGGCCGTGGGCACGCTCATCGCGAGCTGCCCGGCGATCTCGGTGTTGGACAGCCCGTGGGCGATCAGCGTGAGCACCTCGCGCTCCCGGGCGGTCAGCCGCTCCAGCGCCTGCGGCGCCGGCCGCAGCGGGTCGGGCTGGCTGGCGAAATGCGCGATCAGCCGCCGGGTGATGTTCGGCGCCAGCAGCGCCTCGCCCGCCGCGATGACCCGGACCGCGGCCAGCAGCTCCTCGGGCGGGCGTTCCTTCAGCATGAACCCGCTGGCCCCGGCGCGCAGCGCGCTGAACACGTAGTCATCCAGGTCGAACGTGGTCAGGATCAGCACCCGGGGCCGCGGCCCGGCCGCGGTGATCTGCCGGGTCGCCGCGATGCCGTCCAGTACCGGCATCCGGATGTCCATCAGCACCACGTCCGGCGCGGTCCGCCGGCTCACCGCGACCGCCTCGGCGCCGTCCCCCGCCTCACCGAGCACGGCCAGATCCGGTTCGGCGTCGATGAGCATCCGGAACCCGGCCCGGACGATGGCCTGGTCGTCGGCCACCACCACGCCGATGGTCATGCCACCCGGCCCGCGGGCGGCCCGGCCGCCAGTGGCTGCGTCCCGGGCTGCCCGTGCACCGGGAGGAACGCGCTGACCTGGAATCCGCCGCTGGCCAGCGGCCCGGCGTCGAGCTGCCCGCCGAACGCCGCCGCGCGCTCCCGCATGCCGACGATGCCGTGCTGCCCGGCCGCTGCGCCCGGGGCCGCCGGCGCCCGGGCCCGGCCCTCGTCGCGCACGTCGATCCGGACCCCGTCCGGCCCGGCCGCGACCCGCACCGCCGCCGCCGCGCCGCCCGCGTGCTTGACCACGTTGGTCAGCGCTTCCTGGATGATGCGGTACACGGTGAGCCCGGCCGCCGCGGGCAGCGCGGCCACCTCCCCGGTCACGTCCAGGCTGACCGGCGTCCCGGCCGCCCGCACCGACTCGGCCAGCTCACCCAGGTCGCCGATGCCCGGCGCGGGCGCCAGGCTCGGCTGCGTCTCGTCGTCGCGTAGCAGGCCAAGGATGCGGCGCAGCTCCTCCAGCGAAGTGCGCCCGGTGACCTCCACCGCGCGCAGCGCGGCCAGCGCCCCGGCCGGGTCCGCGGCCCCGATCCGGCGGCCCACGCCGGCCTGCACGGTGACCACCCCGAGGCTGTGCGCCACCACGTCGTGCAGCTCACGGGCGATCCGGATCCGTTCCTCGCGGACCGCCTGGCGGCTGCGCTCCGCCTCGGCCTGCTGCCGCTGCGCCGCCTGCTCGGCCAGCCCGGCCCGGTACCGGCGCCGCTCCCGCACGCTGTCCGCGACGAACCAGATGGCCCCGGCGGCCAGCAGCGCGTGCACCCGGTCTATCACCATCAGGTCGGGCGCCGCATAGACCAGCAGCCCAGCGCCCAGGGACACCAGGGTCAGCACCAGGACGACCAGCGCGGGCCGCCGCGGGCTGCGCACGGTGACGGTGTACACCGCCATGCACAGCGTCACGTCCAGCACCGCAGTGGCCCGGCCGAACGCGGTCAGCACGCTGCTGGCCACCAGGACCACCGCGAACACCGGCACCGGCCAGAGCCGGCGCACCGCGACCGGGGCGGTGGCCAGCACCGCGAACAGCGCGGGGCCGGGCGGCGGCGCGTGGTAGCGGACGCCGTGCCGCCCGATGCTGACCCACAGGATCCCGGCGGCCAGCACCGCCACCACGCTATCGATCAGCAGCCACTGCCGGCTGGTCAGCCGGTCGGTCAGCGGCGGCCGGACCTCGTCCCTGCCCGTCATACCCCGACCCTAGATCCGCCTCGTGGTGGTGCGCGTCAACCCCAGGTCGCGGCCTGGTACAGCCAGGGATGTAGCGCCCACGCCCGTACCCCTGGCCCCGTTATTCCAGCCGAACGCCAGCTGCACTCCGCGACGCTGGCCAGTACGCGGCGGCCAGCAGCACCAGGAGCGGGCCGGTGTTCGGGTCGGTGGCCGAGCCCGTCAGGATGCCGCCGAAGTTCTCGGCCACCACCCAGATCAGCAGCCCGGCGGCCGCCGCCAGCACAACCACCGCGCGGGCGCCGGGGGCCGGCAGGTAGATGCCCGCCGCGATGACCGCGAACACCGCCGCCAGCACGACCGAGACCCCCGTGCCGCGGCCCGCCAGCAGGCTCGCCGTGCCGCGGTCCAGCCCGGCCACCCACCCGGGCTCGCCGGCCACCATCCCGGTCATCATGTGGTGCAGCCCCTGGGCCGCCCGGTTGGCGCCCAGCAGCGCGAAGTAAGCGAAGCTGCCCCACAGCGCCAGCCAGGCCAGCCGGGCCGGCCCAGCGCCGAACGGCCGGGCCGCCTGGAACGGGCCTCCCGGCCGGCCGGCCAGAGCAGCACCGCGAGCAGCGCGTAGAGGATCACCGCGCCGGGCGCCCCGGTGACCGGGTCGGCGGTCCCGCTGAGCACGCCGCCGAGTCCCTCGCCGAGCCACCACACCCCGAGCGACCAGACCACCGAGGCGGCCAGCGCCAGCTTGACCGTGGGCCGCCAGGCGATGCCCAGGGCCAGGAACAGCTGCACCGACGCGAACGCCACGTTGGTCCACGAGGGGTGCGCTTCGATCAGGCGCGCCGACCAGGTGATGGGGTCGGCGATGATGGCCGGGTTCCCCGGCGCGGTGGCCGCGAGCATCTGCCCGAAGCCCTGGCCGAACATGAACGACTGCACCTGCAGCAGCGCGTCGGTCAGCCACAGCGCGGCCAGGCTGAGCTGCAGCCAGCGCCTGGTGTCCAGGGCGGCCAGGCGCTGCCCCAGCCCGGCCCGCCGGCGCCGCCGTCCCGCCGGTCCAGCCGCGACCCGCTGGCCGCGCTGTTCGTCAAGCACGTTGCTCATCACGGGTTCCCTTCGCCGTCCGCGCCGGTCAGGCGGTGCCGTTCCGCGGTGCGGCCACCCGCTCGGCGGCCTGCACCACCTGCCGGTCGGGCGCGTCGATCGCGGTCGGGCCGCCGGGGATGGGCACGAACCAGACGTGGATCATGGCCGGGGTGACCCGGTTGACCGACCGGCCGGGCAGGTTTCCTGGCCCGGGCCGATCGCGCCGACCACGTCCAGCCCGGGGGCCAGGCACAGGTTGGTGTGCACGTGCCACTGGGTCAGGCAGCCGCCCGGCTGCGGGGTCGGCCCGCCCCGGGTGGTGATGTACATCGCCGCCACCAGCACCGCGCCCTTGGGCGTGTTCGCGTACACCAGCGACTGCGGGTCGGCGGCGTTGAGCACCGGGCCGCCGCGCACCGTGGCCCGGTAGTAGGCCGGGTTGAGGTAGTGCACCACGGGCGCGCCCCGCGGGGTGATGGCGTGGTAGCCGGCCGCCTGGGCCGCGGCCAGGCTGCGGTACTTCTTGGCCCCCTGCCAGCTGGTGTCCACGAACCGCACCGCTGCCTGCTGCTGCGCCGCGCTGGGGGTGGCGGTGCACGGCTTCGGGCTGGCCATCCGCATCCCCTGCATCATCTGCATGTCCGCGCTGGGCATGGTGATGTTCCCGGCCGGTGTGCTGTTGGCCAGGTTGACCGCGGTGGCCGCCCGGCTGGGCATCCGCATGCCCGGCATCGACCCGGCGCTGCCCCGGGCGGTGCTGCTGGCGGTGCTGCTCCCGGGCGAGCTGGTGGCCGCTCCCGGCGCGGCGGTGGCCAGGGCGACACCCAAGAGGGCGGCGGTCATCCCCCCGGTGACGGCCGGCGCGGTGATCAGCCGCTGCCGCCGTACTCGCTGGCCGGGCCGGGCCGTCAGCAGCCAGCCGCAGCCGATGATCAGTACCGCTTCGAGCGCCGCGCTCAGCCCGGCGGCGAAGCCGGACAGCCCGGCCGCGTGCGGCGCGGCGCCAATGCCGTCCCCGGTCGTCTGGGTGATCAGGTAAAGCGCCAGCACCAGGCCATTGAGCCAGGCGCCGGCCCGCAGCAGCCCGCGGGATGGCCTGATCACGGCCACCGCCGCCCAGGCCGCCTGCAGCCAGGCGATAACCAGCATGGACAGGCTGAACAGCCAGTACCCCTGGAAATAGTCGGCCGCGGCCGCGAAATGGATCACCGCGGCCGCCGCGCTCAGCACGGCCAGGCAGGTCAGCACGACCCGGCCGAGCGGAATGTCATGATCAGCTGAGTTAATGTCCCCGTTTTTGTCAGCCATCGTGGACTGCCCCTATATATGTCGGCTTTGGTGCGGTCGCGGCGGCCACAGATCCATGTGGCTTGGGCCGCACTGCCATTCTGCGGCGGCGCCGTCTGGCCGCACATCGGGCCACGGGCTGATTCCGGTATCCATTCCCAGGCGCATATCGGTACGCCCGGGGATGTAGCCGCTAGCCGATTTGGGGCAGGACCTCCGCGGCCAGCCGCTCGGCCTGGCCGGCCTGGTCGGACATCGCGGTGCACAGGATCAGTTCCGCGCCCGCGTCCGCCACCGCGCGCAGCCCGGCCGCGCACTGATCCGGGTTCCCGGCCACCGCGGCCGCCTCGATCTGCTCGGACCGCCGGCCATAGAGCCGTTCCAGCGCGGCGTTGATCCCCGTCCGGGCCCGTTCCGGGTCGTCGTCCACCGCGAGGTACACCCGCTTGGCGATGCCGAACTCCGCGGCCAGGCCCGCCGCGGCCAGCGCCGCGCGTACCGTCGTCACCTGCTCGGCGAACGTCGCGGTCGGCGTCGAGCCCGCGCCGAAGAACCCGTCGCCCAGCCGGACCGCGCGGCGCAGCGCGGCCGGGCCGTTGGCCCCGATCCAGATCGGCGGGTGCGGCTTCTGGGCCGGCTTGGGCTCCATCGCGGCCCCGTGCAGCTGCCAGAACTCGCCGTCGAACGTGACCCGCGGCTCGGTCCACAGCGCTTTCATCAGCTCGAGCCCCTCGGTGAACCGGGCCACGTACCGGTGCGGGTCCACGCCGAACGCGGCGAACGGCCGTGCCGGGCCGCCGGTGCCCACGCCGATCTCGGTCCGCCCCTGGCTGAGCTGGTCCAGCGTGCTCAGGCTCTTGGCCAGGTGCACCGGGCTGTACAGGGTGGACACGAACACCACGCAGCCCAGCCGCAGGCGCTCGGTGCACGCGGCCGCATAGGTCATCGCCTCGACCGGCGCCAGCTGCGGCCCGGTGCCCAGCACCGACTCCTGCGCCCAGGCGCTGTGGTAGCCCAGCTCTTCCACCCGGGCGAAGTAGGCCCGGAACGCCCCGGGGTCGAACTCGCCGTCCGCGTAGAACTGTGGGATCGCGACCGCAAACCTCATACGCCGCATCGTAACCAGTGCTGCTATTCCGGTTTATCCAGCGCCCTCACAGCGGGTCGATCTCCTGCAGGTCACGGTCGAGGCGCAGCCAGCGGGTGAGCCCGAGCTCGCGCAGGAACGGCGTGTCGTGGCTGGCCACCAGCAGCGCTCCCCGGTAGCAGCGCAAGGCCTCGGTGAGCTGACGCACGCTGGGCAGATCGAGGTTATTGGTCGGCTCGTCCAGCATCAGCAACTGCGGGGCCGGGTCGGCCAGCAGCAGCGCCGCCAGGGTCGCACGGAACAGTTCGCCGCCGGACAGCGTGGCCACGGCCTGATCGGCCCGGCTGCCACGGAACAGCAGCCGGGCCAGGTTGGCCCGGATCGTGTTGCGGGTGGCCCGCGGCGCGAAGCGGGCGACGTTCTCGGCGACGGACAGCGTCCCGTCCAGGACGTCCAGCCGCTGCGGCACCAGCCGGGCTGGCACCGCGAGCCGCAGCTCACCGGAGGCCGGCGGCAGCTCACCGCTGATGGTGCGCAGCAGGGTGGTCTTGCCCGCACCGTTCGGGCCCGTGAGCGCGACCCGTTCCGGCCCTTTGACCTGCAGGGTCACGGCTGGCCCGTACCGCGGCCGCAGCGCCCGCAGGCCCAGTACCGCCCGGCGCGGATGCACCGCGGTGGCGGGCAGGCCGAGGCGGATCTCGTCATCGTCGCGTACCGCGTTCTCGCGCCTGGGTCAGCTGCTCCTCGGCCTGCCGCACCCGATCGAGGTGCAGGTTGCGGTGTTTGCCCGCCGAGACCTGGGCCTGCCGCTTGCGCTCGCCCATCACCACCTTCGGTTCACGCTTGTTCGCCCACATCTTGCGGCCATAACGCTGCCGGCGGTCCAGCTTGACGCGGGCCTCGGCCAGGTCACGCTGCTGGCGGCGGACATCAGCACCGGCATTCCGCACCGACCGCTGGGCCGCTTCCTGCTCGGCCGCTATGGCCGCCTCGTAATCGGCTATCGGGCCACCGAAGCTGCGCGCCTCGCCGCGGTACAGCTCCACCGTGGTGTCGGCCCGCTCGAGCAGCCCACGGTCATGGCTGACGATCACCAGCACGCCGCGCCAGGTGTCCACGGTGTCGTAGAGCACTCTGCGGGCGTCGAGATCGAGGTTGTTGGTCGGCTCGTCCAGCAGCAGCACGCCGGGGCGCCGCATCAGCTGCCCGGCCAGCGCCAGCAGCACTGCCTCACCGCCGGACAGCCCCCCAGCCTGGCGGTCCAGTGAGATGTGCGCCAGGCCCAGCTGGTCCAGGGTGGCTTCGGCCCGGGCCTCGGCGTCCCAGTCCGCGCCAATGGCGCTGAAATGCTCGGCGGCGGTATCGCCGGCCTCGATGGCGGCCAGCGCGGCGCGGACCGCGGCGACGCCGAGCACCTCGTCCACCCGCAGGTCGCGGCGCAGCGTGAGGTCCTGAGGCAGATAGCCGGGCCGGCTGGCCACGGTGACTGAGCCACTGGCCGGCGCCAGCTGGCCCGCCATCAGCCGGAGCAGGGTGGATTTACCGGATCCGTTGGCGCCAACCAGCCCGGTACGCCCCGGCGGTATGACGAGATCGAGGCCGTCGAACACGGGCGACCCGTCCGGCCAGGCAAAAGAAAGAGCGGAAACCACGATTGGGCTAGACATAGCCGGAACTCCTGAGGTGCAAGGGCGCGCGATGATGCGCGGGGCCGGGGCAACCTCAGCTGTTCAACGGCCTCTCCGATCGGGTGGAAACAGGTACGGCGGCCACGTTACCTGACGCCGCCGCCGCGCCTCCAGCGCATTTCCAGCGGCCCGTGTCTACCGGCCCGTGCGGTCCTGCGGGCGGCGGCCGCGGCGCGGCTGCGGCTGGGGGATCTGGGCCGCCAGCTCCGGCTTGCCCACCTTGAGCGGCGCGGGCGCGGTGAGCACCGGGAGGCAGCTGAGCCGCAGCACCCGGTCCCGGACCCCGCGGCCCAGCATCCGGCGCATCCCGTGCCGGCGGCAGGAGCCGAGCACGATGACATCGGCCGACCAGCGGGCGGCCTCGGCTACCAGGTGGTCGGCTACCCCGAGGCAGGTCGACACCGCGGCCAGGCCGGAGGCCTGGATACCGGCCCGGTGCAGTTCGGTGACGGCGTCGGCGACCAGCGCGGTCGCCTCATCCGCGGTCTCCACGGTCAGCCCGCGACCGCCCAGCTGGAACTCGTTGACGTGCACCACCCGGACCGCCGTGCCCGGGCCGGCCACCGCGATGGCAAAACTGAGCGCGACCTGCCCAGCATCGGAGCTGTCCAGGGCGAGCAGGATCCGGTTGAGCATGGCGCGGCCCCGTGGCTAGTCGGCTGCCTGAACCCCAGGCCTTAAGTAACGGTCAGGTTACTGACCTAACACGCCAATGAGCAGAGGCGCAAGGTTAGCCGTCACCAGACGGCAAGGTTCCGTACCCGATGGCGGCCAGCACGCGGGCCGTGTCGGCCAGGTCAGGCAGCACCGCGTCGGCCCCGGCGGCGGCCAGCTCGGCGGCGCTGAAACCCCCGGTGGCCACGCCGACCGAACGGGCCCCGGACAGCTGGGCCGCCTCGATGTCCAGCGGGGTGTCGCCGATCAGCACCGTGGCCCGGCCCGCGAAATCGCCGCCATAGGCCGCGGCCGCCCGGGCCCGGGCCAGCGGCACCAGGTCGGCCCGGATCTCGTGCTCGTCGCCGTACGCGCCGACCCGCAGGTCCAGGTACCGGTCCAGGTCCAGCGCGGCCAGCTTGGCCGCGGCGGTGACCTCCATGTTCCCGGTCAGCACCGACTGCACCAGCAGTCCGTCCCGGTCCCGGTCCGGGCCGTGGCCGTCGGCCAGCGCGGCCAGCGCTGTGAGCGCCGCGGTGGCCCCGGGCAGCGCCCGGCCGCTCTCCCGTACCAGCCCGCCGAGCTGCGGCGCCAGGTCCGCCACCAGCCGCTGGAACACGGGCAGCTGGCCCCGCGGGTCGGGTACTCCGGCCAGCGTGAGCACCTCCAGCTGGATGGCCCGGTCGGTCCGCCCGCCCAGCGCCGGGGTGTGCGGGAAATCGCGGCCGAACATCTCGGTGAAGGCGCGCCGGATCAGCTGGATGCCCGCGCCTCCCGCGTCGAGCAGGGTGTGGTCCACGTCCCACAGCACCAGCAGGCTCACCCCGCGAACGTACCAGCCCGCCGCCAGCCCTCGTGTCCGGCGGCAAAACGACCTATGCGGCGATTAGACTCGCGGCGACAGCAGCAGTGCCGGGTGAGCGGGGGTGCCAGGTGGCGGGCCGAATCCGGGACGAGGACATTGCGCTCGTCCGGGAGCGGTCAGCCATCGACGAGGTAGTCGGCGAGTACCTCCAGCTGCGCAGCGCGGGCGGCGGGTCGCTCAAGGGGCTGTGCCCGTTCCACGACGAGAAGACCCCCTCGTTCAACGTCACCCCGGCCCGCGGCCTGTGGTACTGCTTCTCCTGCGCCGAGGGCGGCGACGTCATCAAGTTCGTGCAGAAGATCGACAGCCTGTCGTTCGTCGAGGCAGTGGAACACCTGGCCGGCCGGGCCGGCCTCGACCTGCGCTACGAGCAGGGCGGCCAGGTGCCCGGCCGGGAGCACAGCCAGCGGCGCCGGCTGATCGAGGCGCACAAGGCGGCCGCGGAATTCTTCACCGAGCACCTGCACGGGGCCGGTGCCGCCGCCGCCCGTGCGTTCCTGGCCGAGCGGGGCTTCGAGCAGGCCGACGCGGCGCGGTTCGGCGTCGGGTACGCGCCGGCCGAGTGGGAGGCGCTGACCAGGCACCTGCGCGGCCGGGGCTTCACCGAGCAGGAACTGCTGGCCGGCGGGCTGGCCACCCAGGGCCGCCGCGGTGCGATGGACCGGTTCCGCAACCGGCTCATCTGGCCGATCCGGGACCTGACCGGGGACGTGATCGCGTTCGGCGCGCGCAAGCTCAACCCGGACGAGGACGGCCCCAAGTACCTGAACACGCCGGAGACCCCGCTGTTCAAGAAGAGTTCCGTGCTCTACGGCGCGGACCTGGCCAAGCGGGACATCGCGCAGCACCGGCAGGCGGTCATCGTCGAGGGCTACACCGACGTGATGGCCTGCCACCTGGCCGGGGTGACCACCGCGGTGGCCACCTCCGGCACCTCGTTCGGCGAGGACCACGTGAAGATCCTGCGCCGCCTGCTGATGGATGCGGACTGGCAGGTCGCCGAGGTCATCTTCACGTTCGACGGCGACGCGGCCGGGCAGAGGGCCGCGCTGCGCGCGTTCCACCTGGAGGAGCGGTTCGCCACGCAGACCTTCGTGGCCGTGCAGCCGGACGGGCTCGACCCCTGTGACCTGCGGCTGAAGCAGGGCGACGCGGCGGTCCGGGACCTGATCGCGCGCCGGCAGCCGGTCTACGAGTTCGCCGTCCGCAGCGAGCTGGCCCGGCACAACCTGGATACCAACGAGGGCCGGCTGGCCGCGCTGGACGCGGCCGCGCCGATTGTCGCCCGGATCAAGGACCGCGGCCTGCGCGACCGGTACGCGGTCAGCCTGGACCGATGGCTGGGCCTGCTCAACGAAGACTTCGTGCTCGCCCGGGTTCGAGCCCACGCGAGCGGCCCGAGACCGGCCGGTCGGCTCCGCCGACCTCGGCGCGGAGCGCCGATCGGGGGGCTCCGGGGGTCGCCCCCGGGTCAGCGAGCGGCCGTGCGGGCTCGGGCTCGCCGCTTCGCGGCGAGACCGGCCAGGCTGAGGCGGAAGGGCCGGTTTACAACGCGGGTGACCCGGTGGTCAATCTGGAGCGGCAGGTGCTCAAGCTGGCTGTGCAGCGCCCGGCGTTGTGCGGGCCGGCGTTCGACACGCTGGACGCGGGCGACTTCAGCGTCCCGGTGCACGGCGCGGTCCGCGAGCTCATCGCGGGCTGCGGGGGAGTGGCCGCGGCCGGCCCGGCCCGGGAGTGGGCCAGCACGCTGATCGGCGCCGCGCCGAACGACCGGGCCCGTGAGTTCGTCACCCGGCTGGCGGTCGAGGCGATCGAGGCGCCGCGCTCCGACGGGGAAGCGGACGCCCGCTACGCCGAGGAAGTACTGGCCCGGGTGGAGGCGCTCGCGGTCAGCCGGCGGATCACCGAACTCAAGTCCCGGCTGCAGCGGCTCAACCCGACCGACAGCCAGTACAACCGGTCGTTCGGCGACCTGGTGGCCCTGGAGCAGCGGCGGAAGGCCCTGCTGGACCAGGCGGGCGGCGCACTCTGAGCCAGGTGTGACCGGTGAGCCGGCTCGCCATTATCGACTCAGCAGTGGCATACGCCACTTACCAGAAGGTGACAAAATTAACCCCACCGTTACCTAGGCTTCGTGGCGCACACTGGTCTGCGTGACCCTTACGTTACTTCCCAGTGGCGGTCTGTCAGCGGAACAGGTGGCGGAGCTGGTCGCACGGGCCAGGGAGCGCGGCACCGTTACCGCGGCTGACATCACGGCCGCCCTAGATGCCGCCGAACTCCCAGCCGACGCCTTCGAGAACGTGGTGCGCCTGCTCACCGACGAGGGCGTGGAGATCACCGATCCGCCGCCCGACGAGGTCGCCGATGCGCCCCGGGGGGTGGCGGATACCGGGCAGCGGGCCGGCACCGGTGATCTGGTCCGTATCTATCTGCGTGAGATCGGCCGGGTGCCGCTGCTCACCGCGTCCGACGAGGTCGAGCTGGCCAAGTCCATCGAAGCCGGGCTGTTCGCCGAGGAGAAGCTGCAGGGCGGGTTCCCGCTGCTCGACGCGCACCGTGCCGAGCTAAGCGAACTGGCCTCCGACGGGCTGCGCGCCAAGCAGCGGCTGATCGAAGCCAACCTGCGCCTGGTCGTCTCCATCGCCAAGCGGTACATCGGCCGCGGCCTGGTCTTCCTGGACCTGATCCAGGAGGGAAACCTGGGCCTGATCCGCGCGGTGGAGAAGTTCGACTACACCAAGGGCTACAAGTTCTCGACCTACGCCACGTGGTGGATCCGGCAGGCCATCACCCGGGCCATCGCCGACCAGGCGCGCACCATCCGCATCCCGGTGCACATGGTGGAGACGATCAACAAGATGGCCCGGGTACAGCGCCAGCTGCACCAGGACCTGGGCCGGGAGGCCACCCCGGACGAGATCGCCGCCGAGATGGGGCTCAGCGCGGACCGGGTCGCCGAGATCCAGCGCATCGCCCAGGAGCCGGTGTCCCTGCAGTCGCCGATCGGCGAGGAAGACTCCGACCTGGGCGACTTCATCGAGGACGCGGACGCGGTGGTGCCGATAGAGGCGGCCGCGTTCATCATGCTCCAGGATCAGCTCGAGCAGATCCTGGACACCCTCAACCCGCGCGAGCAGAAGATCATCCAGCTCCGGTTCGGCCTGATGGACGGCCACCCGCGCACCCTGGAGGAGGTCGGCCGGGAGTTCGGCGTGACCCGGGAGCGGATCCGCCAGATCGAGTCCAAGACGCTGGCCAAGCTGCGCCACCCCAGCCGCGCCCAGATGCTCCGCGAATATCTCGGTTAACTACGGCATCGCTGAAACAGCCACGCAGTCCCAGCTGCGTGGCTGTTTCATTCATCTGCTGTGGCGCGGGCTGGGGGCCCGCGCCACGGGTCAGGCCTGGGTGTCCGGGCCTGAAGGCGGGCTGGCTGGCGGCGGGCCCGGCTCCGCGTTCGGCCACGGGGCGGTGCCGGTCCCGGTCTGTGCGCCCGGCCCGGCAGGCGGCACGTCCGGCCCCGGCTGCTGCGGCCAGGCCGGCTCGGCCTGCGGGGCCTCGTGCGCGGCGGTGAGCCGGTAGTAGATCAGCGTCACCACCAGGGCCAGGAACGGCGCGACCAGGGTGCCGGAGACGACGTTGCTGATGAAGTTGCGGGCCACGATGGGCAGCGCCAGCAGGATGAGGCCGATCACGATGTCGAACACGATGAGGATCAGGAACACCAGCACATAGGTGCCGAACACGTGCCAGGCGTAGTGGCGCACGGTCCGCCAGCTCTTGCTGAACGAGCCGAACACGCCCTCCCCGCCGATCACGATGGTGGGCACGATCAGTGACCAGAACGTCAGCAGGATCAGCCCGGGCACGATGATCAGCGCGAAGCCGATCGCGATGCCGATGGCGGCCAGGATGGACGCGGCGATCACCGCGGGCAGGTAGGGCACCACCGCCGACACGGTCTCGCCCAGGTTCAGGTCCACCCGGCCGTCGCGGACGTCCTGGACCGCCTTGACCAGTGCCGCCTGGACCAGGAAGGCCGCGATCACGCTGATGATCAGCCCGATGAACGTGCCGATGGATCCGGCCAGTGAGAGCAGCGCCACGATCGCCGCCGCCACGATGTAGATGACGAAGGCGATCAGCAGGAAGTGCCCCGCGAACCGCTTGTAGTACGACCAGGACTCGCCCAGTACCCCGGATAGTGGACTCATGCGCTGGTTATACCGTTACCTTTAGTGATCAAAACAGCACCAGCCGGCCGGTTCGGCGGTATATCCGCGCCCGGCTGAGCTCACCGGCCGGGCTGGCCGCCCGATCCCGGGGCGCCCGGCGCCGCGCTGTACGTGCCGTGACCGTTGGCGTCCCTGGCCCGCATGCCCGGGATGCGGTCGCCCATCTTGCTCTTGGCCTTCTCGGTCAGCTGCGGCACCCGCTGCGCCGCCCGGTCCTTGGCCGCCTGGGCCAGGTTGGCCGCCCGCGCCTGGGCCGCCCCGGCCGCCTGCTGCATCGCCGGGCTGTCCTTCGCCTTGCTGGCCAGCGTCTTGAGCTGTTCGTAGCGCTCCCGGCCCGCCCGCGCGCCGATGATGAAACCCACGGCGAGCCCAGCCAGGAACGTAAACCGGTACCGCATCTGGCACCTCTCTCAGCGGAGTTCAGTGCGCGCCTAATTGCCGCGCAGGAGTTGACCTTCCCTGGTTGCCAGGCCGTACTCCAGGTTACCGGCGGGCAAATAACAGCCCACCGGGCCACGCCGGTCTCCGTCGGGGGTGATCACCCGCACGGCCACCGTTCCTGGTGCGCTACCCTTGTGCCCGCGGCGAGAGCAGCCCGGGATCCCACCCCGGCTGGCCGATCGCCGCCGATCCCGCGTAGCTCAATCGGCAGAGCGTCCGGCTGTTAACCGGCAGGTTATAGGTTCGAGTCCTATCGCGGGAGCCTGGTGATCTCTCGGGAGATCGAGGACATCGTGATCCCCCTGGGTCACGGTGTCCTCTTCTTTTGGGTACGAGACCGGTATGTCTGACTTCGCCGAGAAGCAAGAACCGAAGTTCGATTTCCCGATCCCTGATGACTGGCCGCCCTCGCTCGCGCTGGCGTTCGCCGAACTGATGGAGAAGGCCCTGGCCGAGGGGTTTCCCGTGGTCGTCCCGGTGCGCAAGGACGCGACGCCGGAGCAGATCACCCAGGTCCTGGACGACATGCGCGCTGTGGTCAGGAACGCCGGCCTGGTGCCACCGGCCAGCTGAGCCATGGCCAGTTCCGGCAAACGGCACCGGGTCGTGGTCGTCGGCGCGGGGTTCGCCGGCTACAACGCGGCGCGGGAACTGTCCCGGCGGGCTGGCGCCACGACCGAGATCGTGGTGATCAACTCGACGGATTACTTCCTCTACCTGCCGCTGATGCCGCAGGCGGCGGGCGGGCTGGTGGCACCGGCGCATATCCGGGTCTCGCTGGCCCGGCGGCTGCGCCGGATGAGGTTCGTGCTCGGCAGCGCGAATCACGTCGATCCGGTGCGCAAGGTGGTGCACTGGGCCGGCCCGGAAGGCTCGGCCGGCCAGGTCGGCTACGACCGGGTCATCCTGACCGTGGGCAGCGTGAACAAGCTGCTGCCGATCCCGGGCATCGCCGACTACGCACACGGGTTCCGCAGCATCACCGAGGCCATGTACCTGCACGACCAGATCATCCGCCAGCTCGAGCTGGCCGCGGTGGCCGCCGATCCCGAGGAGCGGCGGGCGCGGTGCACCTTTGTCGTGGTCGGCGGGGGCTACACCGGCACCGAGGTGGCCGCGCAGGGGCAGCTGATGACCACCCGGCTGGCCAGGACCCTGCCCGGCCTGGCCGGCCAGCCGATCCGCTGGCTGCTGCTGGACACCGCGCCGCGGCTGCTGCCGGAGCTGGATCCGCGGCTGTCCAAGACGGCCGAGCGGGTACTACGGCGGCGCGGCGTCGAGGTGCTGACCGGCCAGTCGGTCGCCGAGGCCAGCGACGGGTACGTGCAGCTGACCAGCGGGGAGAAGGTGCCCACCAAGTCGCTGATCTGGTGCGTCGGCGTGCGCCCCGATCCGTTCGTGGACGGTCTGAGCCTGCCCACCAACCGTGGCCGGCTGGTGGTCGATGAGTACATGGCCGTGCCCGGCGCGCCGGACATCTATGCCTGCGGGGACTGCGCGGCGGTGCCGGACCTGACCCGGCCGGGCCAGATCTGCGGGATGACCGCGCAGCACGCCCAGCGGCAGGGCAAGCTGGTGGCCCGGAACGTCGCCGCCTCGCTGGGCACCGGTACCGCCCAGCCCTACCAGCACCACGACCTGGGCTTCCTGGTCAACCTGGGCCGTCTGGCGGCCGCCGCGAACCCGCTGCACATCCCGCTGTCCGGGCCGCCCGCCAACGTGGTGACCCGCGGCTACCATCTGTTCGCCATGTCCGGGAACCGGCTGCGGGTGCTCACCGACTGGGCCCTGAACGGGATCACCGCGCCGGAGCCAACGTCGCTGGGCGTGATCAGCGCCAAGTCCGTCCCGCTCGACGTGAACCAGCCACCAGCCTGACCGCCGGATCAGGATGTTCATGCCTGGGTCATGACGCGCCCATATCCGCCCGGCCCGCGCAGCCCACTCACTATGCTGGTCCGCCAGATAATGACCAGATTGGTGGGTATATGCGCGGATGGCGGCAGCTCAGCCGGCTGGCCCGGGTCGCCTACATCACCAGCACGTTCGTGGTCGTGGCCGTCGTGCTGGTCAGCCTGGGCGGGTACGCCGTCTACCGCGCCGATTTCGGCCACATCGGCGTGGTCAAGGTCAACGGGCTGAGCCACCGGTCCGTCTACGGCGCGCAGAACGTCCTCATCCTCGGCTCCCAGACCCGGGACGGCCAGCGGCCCGGTGACCTGGGCTCCAACCCCAGCCTGAACACCAGCAACTCGGACAACCTGATCCTGGTCCATCTGGACCCCACGCACACCCACGCGCTGGTGCTGTCCATCCCGCGGGACACCATCGTCTACGAGCCCGGCTGCAAGGCCCGGCGCAGCGTGGGCACCGGCATCTTCGGCCCGTACCAGCAGGCCATCATCGACGGCGCGATGAACATCGGCGGCCCGTCGTGCGCGGTCAAGACGGTCGATGACCTGACCGGCGTCACGCTGGACCACTTCGTCGAGTTCAACTTCAACTCGTTCCGCGCGATGGTGGACACGATCGGCGGGGTCGAGGTCTGCGTGCCGCGCGGCGGCTACCACGACCCGTACAGCGGGCTGAACCTCAGCGGCGGCAAGCACCTGCTCACCTATAACCAGGCGCTGGCCTACGTGCGCACCCGGCATGGCGTGTCAGCCGAGGGTGACGCCGGCGGCGACCTGCCGCGGATCGAACTGCAGCAGGCGTTCATGTCCTCGGTCATCCAGAAGGTGAACAGCACCGGGCTGCTGACCAACTCGGTCCAGCTGCTGAAGGTGGCCGGCCTGGCCACCCGGGCGCTCACCGTGGACCAGGGCCTGGACTCGGTCAGCAAGCTGCTCACCCTGGCCAAGAGCCTGACCGGGCTGCACGCCAAGAACGTCACGCTGCTGACCATGCCGACGGTGACCGACCCGGCCAACATCAACCGGCTGCTGCCCGAGGAGCCGGAGGACGACGTCATCTTCCAGTTGCTGGCCGACGGCCAGGCCTGGCCCGGCCTGCTGCCGGTCAGGCCGGCCAGCCAGGTCAAGGTCCAGGTGATGAACGGCACCGGCACCCCGGGCCTGGCCAAGCTGACCGCCCGGCAGCTGCGCGCGCTCGGCTTCGACGTGACCGGCACCGGCGACGCCGCGGCCACCAGCACCACCACGGTGAGCTACGCGGGCACCGCGCAGGCCGACTCCGCCTACACGCTGATGACCGACCTGAAGGGGAGCCCGGCCGGGCAGAACTCGCTGGCCGAGCCCGCGCCGCAGACCGGCGTCCCGGGCACGGTGACGCTGACCCTGGGCGCCGACTGGGCCGGGGTGGTCAGCCCGGCCGCGCATCATGCGGCCAGCGGCAAGACCAGTAAGACGGGCAAGGGCAAGAGCAAGAGCACGGCGGCCAGCCAGGGCAATCAGGCCACGGTGCAGACCCGCAACGCCGGGGCCAGCATCTGCTCCGGCCTGCCGCAGGCCAACCCCGACCCAGGCGTGCCCGGAGCCGGCTGACGGTCCTCAAGGCCCGGAAAGCAGAGCGCCGAAAGAGAGTGGCAGAGCGCTGGGATGCAGAGCGCCCGGGCAGCACGGCGCCCGGCCACCCATGTTGCGGGTGGCCGGGCGCGCCCCTGCCCTGTGGGCCGGCCGCCGCGCGGCGGCCGGCTTGTGGATTAGTCGGCTTCGGCCAGCTCCACCTCGGCCTCGACACCGGCTGGGCTGTTCATGGTGGCCTGCGCGCCGGCCAGGTCCTGGCGGGTGACCCGGATCGCGGCGATCGTGATGATCAGCGCGAGCACCATGATTCCGGCGGACACCACGAAGCCGCGGGAGAAGCCGACCGACAGCGCGTGGTCGTAGATGGCCACCTGGGCCGCCTTGGCCTGGGCCGCGGTCACGTGCACCGGATGGCCGGCCGCGGCCGCGTGGGCCGCCGCCGCCTTGGCCACCGTGACCGAGTGGTGGATGGTGTTGGACACCACGGTCCAGGCCACGGTGCCCAGCAGAGCCAGCCCGATCGAGCCGCCGACCTGCTGGCCGACGTTGGGCAGGCTGGCGGCCAGGCCCGCGTCCTTGTCCGGCACCCGGGACAGCGCCACCAGGGTCAGCGGCATGAACAGCATGCCGAGCCCGGCCGCG
This sequence comes from uncultured Actinomycetes bacterium, assembly GCA_963747705.1. Classification (GTDB taxonomy): domain Bacteria; phylum Actinomycetota; class Actinomycetes; order Streptosporangiales; family Streptosporangiaceae; genus RYN-230. The sequence goes on from CAVVGF010000017.1 coordinate 20,588, forward strand.
GTGACCAGCAGCGGGCCGAGCAGGCCGCCGGCGTACGTGCTGTGCTCGCTGATCCGGGACAGCCAGAACATCCCGCCCGCGGCGATGGTTGACCCGGCGAGCAGCAGCGGCCGGGCACCGATCCGGCCCACCAGCTGGGCGCTGATCCCGGCCATGGCCATGATGACGGCGACCATCGGCAGGTAGGCGATGCCGGTCCTCAGCGCGCTGTAGCCCCAGACCGTCTGCACGAACACGGTCAGGAAGAAGAACAGCCCGAACATCGCGGTGCCGATGCACAGCATGATCAGGTTGGCCGCGGACCGGTCCCGGTTGCGGAAGATGCGCAGCGGCATCAGCGCGTGCGGGCTGCGAGCCTCGATGACCAGGAACGTGGCCAGCAGCACCACGGACGCGGTCAGCGACACGATGACCTTGGTGTCACCCCAGTGCGAGACCCCGTTCGAGGTGGTGGCCGCGCTGGTCAGGCCGTAGACCAGGGCCGCGACGCCGAGTGTGCTGGTAATCGCGCCGGGCAGGTCGAACCGGCCCGGGCGGCGCTGCGACTCGGTGAGCGCCCGCGGCGCGATGAGCGCGGTCAGGATGCCGATCGGCACGTTGACGAACAGCACCCAGCGCCAGGACAGGTAGGTGGTGAGCAGGCCGCCGGAGATCAGGCCGATGGCCAGGCCGCTGATGCTCATCGCGGCGTAGACGCCCATGGCCCGGTTGCGCGGTGGCCCTTCCGGGAACGTGGTGGTGATCAGCGACAGGGCGGTGGGCGCGACGATCGCGGCGCCGGCCCCTGCACCGCCCGGGCGGCCAGCAGCCAGGTCTCGGAGGTGGCGAAGCCGCCGAGCAGCGAGGCCAGCGAAAACACGATGATGCCGGCGATGAAGACCCGGCGCCGGCCGAGGATGTCGCCGGCCCGGCCGCCGAGCAGCAGCAGGCCGCCGAACGTCAGCGTGTAGGCGTTGACCACCCACTCCAGCCCGGTGCCCGAGAAGCCGAGCGCGTGCTGGATGTGTGGCAGCGCCACGTTCACGATGGATGCGTCCAGCACCACCATGAGCTGCGCGGTGGCGATGACCACCAAGGCGAGCCCGAGATGGCGCCCGGCCGCCCCGCCGGGTGCCGCCCGCCTGGCGGCGGACTGTGTCGTACTCATGCGTCTCCTTGTCAGGGCATAGGTGTACTCAGCCGCGCCGGTGGTGCCGCACGCGGAAGCTTTTATGTGGGATGACGAGGTGAAGCCCCGTTACTCACCGGTCTCAGCGCATCGGTCAGCTGACCTGGGGAGCAGTGGCAGTTGCCAGAAGACTGGTCACCTCCTCGCCTGGGCAGTCGGCCTCAAGGTCGCTCATCGGCGGCGTCATCTTGTGCAGCATGGTGATCAGGGTGACCCGCTCGTCCTGGCTGAGGGAGCGCCGCCACGGCATCCGGGCCAGCATCGCCTGCTCCATCTGGTGCTTCATGTCCAGGCCGGCGCTGGTCAGTACGAGCCGCTTGACCCGGCGGTCGGCCGGGTCGGGCTCCCGCACGGCCAGCCCGCGCTTCTCCAGCATGTCGGCGATACCGGTGACGAACGAGGGATCGCAATGCATCCGCAGACCAAGCTCCTTCATGGGCAGCGGCGCATCGATCAGGTGCATCGCCTTCAGGAAGAACGCCGGCACCTCGAACTCCTTGGCCAGCTGCTCGGCCTCGCTCAGCAGCCGGGCGAAGAGACCGCCTACTGCGTCCACCAGGTCCATGTCGAGCTGGTCTTCAGCCGAACGCGGTTCCACGGCCCCTCCTCCTTCCCCCGTAGGTCTGGCGGCCATACCCCTGAGCCGCTCAATAGTTGAGTAGCTCAAACATAACCACAGAAGGTTGAGTAGGTCAAATTCTTTTTTGCCGTTGGATCGCTGAGGTCATCTGCCCCGCTCGAGCGGCTTTTGACGCAAAGCGATCGGGGAATCACCTTAAGTGCACAACCGGGGGGCCTGGTCTGCCGTCTGAACTGGCAGCGGCGTGCGGGTCTCGCGGCGCGGCAAGCCAGGTGGGGTCGGGGGAAACCGGAGGCAGACACGATGGACGGGGCAGTGCGGCCTGGGGACGGCCGGGATACGAGCCAGCGCAGCAGCGAGCCGGAAACGGGTGAGGTGGCCACCCCGCAGCGGCGCCGGTTCCTGGCCATGGCCGGGCTGGCCGCGGGCGCGGTCCCGCTGGCCGGGAGGGCTGGGCGCGGGGCTGGTGGCACCGGCCACCCGCCAGCGTTCAGCAGAAAGAGCGGAACCGCAGGCCGGCCCGGGCGCGGCCGACTGGGAGGCGCTGCGCCGGGCGCTGTCCACCCACAAGCTCATCCGGCCCGGCGGGAAGATGTACCCGGCGGCCAAGGAACTGTTCGATCCGCGGTTCGACTTCAAGAAGCCGGCCGGTGTCGCGTACTGCGCGACGGCCAAGGACGTGAGCGCGTGCGTCAACTTCGTGCGGAAGTTCGGGCTGACCGTGTCGGCCCGGTCCGGCGGGCACAGCTACGGCGGCTGGTCCAGCAACAACGGCGGCCTGATCGTGGACGTCACCGGGATCAACTACTTCAACGTGGGCGCCGGTTCTGTCACCGTCGGCACCGGCATCCACCTGATCGACTTCTACAACCGGCTGGCCGCGCGCGGGCTGGCCGTGCCGGGCGGGTCGTGCGCCACGGTGGGCATCGCCGGCCTGACGCTGGGCGGCGGGGTCGGGGTGCTGTCCCGCGCGTTCGGGCTGAGCAGCGACAACCTGCAGTCGCTGCGGATCGTCACCGCCGACGGGGCGATCCGCACCGCCAGCCCCTCGTCGAACCCCAACCTGTACTGGGCCAGCCGGGGCGGCGGGGGCGGGAACTTCGGCATCGCGGTGTCGTTCACGTTCCGCACCCGGCGGCTCGGCTCGGTGGTGCTGTTCTTCCTGACCTGGCCGTGGTCGGCCGCGGCCCGGGTGATGGCCGGCTGGCAGAACTGGGCGCCGTACCAGCCGGACGCGCTGTGGTCCAACCTGCACATGTCGGCCGCGCCGGGCGGTGGCACGCCGGTGGTCCAGGTGGGCGGCACCTACCTGGGCAGCGTCGCGGGCTGCAAGGCGCTGCTGGCCAAGCTGCAGCGCCGGGTCGGGTCGGCCCCGCTGAACCCGGGCAACGTGTTCCTGACCTCGTACCGGAACGCGATGATGATCGAGGCGGGCTGCGGCAGCTTCTCGTTCTCCGAGTGCCATCTGCCGTCGCAGACCCCGGACGGGAAGCTGGCCCGGGTGCCGTCGTACGCCAAGTCCGACTTCTTCACCAAGAAGATCCCGCCGGCCGGCATCGCCAAGATGGTGGCGGGCATCGAGCGGATGCGCGGGGTGCGCGGCGCGGCCGGCGGCGTGGGCGCGATCGCGTTCGACGCGTTCGGCGGCGCGCTCAACCGCCCGGGGGCCACGTCGACCGCGTTCGTGCACCGGGACTCGCTGTACCTGGCGCAGTACTCGACCAGCTGGAACGAGGGCGCGGGCGGGGCCGGGTCGGGCCGGCAGTATGACTGGCTGCGGTCGCTGCACGGCTCGCTCCATCCGTACGCGAGCGGCCAGGCATACGTGAACTACCAGGACCCGGACCTGACCAACTGGCAGGCCGCGTACTACGGGGTGAACCTCGCCCGGCTGCGGACGGTCAAGACGGCCTACGACCCGCACCAGCTGTTCAAGTTCCCGCAGAGCATCCCGCCGGGGTGAGCCCGGCCGCGGGTGGTTGCCTGGCCCGGGGGCGTGGGCTCAGGCCGCCGCCCTGATGATCAGGAGCGCCACGATGAGCACCCCGATCACGACGAGCCCGGCCTTGTTCCGGTTACCGCGGAACGTGGGCACCCGCGCCTTGTTCACCTTCATGTCGCCGTGCATGCCGTACGCCCGGCGGGCGAACCAGCCGATGACCGCGCCCAGGAACAGGATGACGATCGCTAACCCCGCGGCCATGCCTGCCCCCTTCTGGCCGGTCACTCCGGGTAACGGCCCGGGCCGAGCATCTCGCATCGTTGCGGGGTCTTCCACCGGTTTACTGATCTTCCCGGGCTTACCCAGCTCAGCGCGGGCAATCAGGTCTGGCTGGACGCGGCCCAGATGTTGATCCCGGCCTCCACCGCGTGGTCGTCGATGGCCTGCAGCTCGGCCGGGCTGAAATCGGACCGGCCCGCCGCGGCCAGGTTCTCCTCGAGCTGCCGGACGCTGCTCGCCCCGATCAGCGCCGAGGTGACCCGGCTGTCCCGCAGGACCCAGCTCAGCGCCATCTGGGCCAGCGACTGACCACGATCGGCCGCGATCTGGTTCAGCGCCCGGACGTGGTTGAGGTTGCGCTCGGTGATCTGATCCTGGGTCAGCGAGTCGTTGCGGGCCGCGCGCGAATCAGTGGGCACCCCATCGAGGTACTTGGTCGTCAGCAGGCCCTGGGCCAGCGGCGAGAACGCGATGCAGCCGATGCCCTCGTCGCCCAGCACGTCGAGCAGGTCCTCCTCGATCCACCGGTTCAGCATCGAGTAGGACGGCTGGTGAATCAGGCACGGGGTGCCCAGGTCGCGCAGCACGGCGGCGGCTTCCCGGGTGCGCTGCGCGGAGTAGGACGAGATACCCGCGTACAGCGCGCGGCCGGATTTGACCGCGGTGGCCAGCGCACCCATCGTCTCCTCCAGCGGCGTGTCCGGGTCGGCCCGGTGGCTGTAGAAGATGTCCACGTAGTCCAGGCCCATCCGGGCCAGCGACTGGTCCAGGCTGGCCAGCAGGTACTTGCGGGAGCCGTGGTCGCCGTACGGGCCCGGCCACATGTCGTAGCCGGCCTTGGTCGAGATGATCAGCTCGTCGCGGTAAGGGCGGAAGTCCTCGCGCATGAGCCGGCCGAAGTTGATCTCGGCCGAGCCGTACGGCGAGCCAGAGTTGCCAAGTAGCGGAGAACCGGCAGGCGCTATGCCGCCGTAGTTGTTCGCGAGGTCGAAGTGGGTAACGCCCAGGTCAAAGGCCCGGCGAAGAATCGCGCGCTGGGTCGTCAGGGGCCGGTCGTCCCCGAAGTTCTGCCAGAGGCCGAGGGAGATGGCGGGCAGCTCAATACCGCTCCGCCCGGAGCGCCGATAGGGCATCTTCTGGTACCGGTCTGATGCGGGGACACAGGTCATGCCCGGGAGTCTTATTACTGCTTACCTGCCCGGCAACGCGCAGCCGGTGGTGCGCTGGCAGGATGTGATAGTTGCCTGACGCAAACGAATGCACCAGCCAAAGGGGCGCGCCGCCGACTGGACTGAGGAGCTAGAGAGCGAGGAACGAGCGATCGAGCGACGAGGGAAGCTCGGCGGATCTCAGCGGCCCCGGAGGCTCAAAGCAAGCAGGGAGAGAGCTATGTATGACGGGATCATGGCGGAGACGATCAGCCTGACTGGCCATGGCGGCGACCAGATCGAGGCATACCTGGCCCGCCCGCTCGGGCCCGGCCCGTTTGGCAGCGTGGTGGTGATCCACCACATGCCCGGGTACGACTCGCAGACCAAGGAGATCACCCGGACGTTCGCGGCCAACGGCTACACCGCGGTGTGCCCGAACCTGTACACCCGGGAGGCGCCCGGCGCCAGCCCGGACGACGCCGCGGCCACCGTGCGGGCGGCCGGCGGGGTGCCGGACGAGCGGCTGGTCGGGGACGTCGGCGGGGCGGCCAAGTTCCTGCGGGCGATGCCGAACTCCAACGGCAAGGTCGGGGTGATCGGCTACTGCTCGGGCGGCCGGCAGTCGTTCCTGGCCGCCTGCAGCCTGCCGCTGGACGCGGCGGTGGACTGCTACGGGGCGTTCGTGGTGGGCACGCCTCCGGAGGGCATGCCGCTGAAGGTCGGCCCGATCGTGAACCTGGCGCCCAACCTGTCCTGCCCGCTGCTCGGGCTGTTCGGCGACGACGACCAGTACCCGTCCCCGGAGCAGGTGGCCGAGCTGGACAAGGCGCTCGACGCCGCGGGCAAGACACACGAGTTCCACAGCTACCCGGGTGCGGGCCACGCGTTCTTCGCGGTGAACCGGCCGGCCTACCGGCCCGAGGCGGCCAGCGACGGGTGGCAGAAGATCTGGGACTTCTACGGCCGCTACCTGGCTTCGAGCTGAACGGAGACGGGCTTATGTGCACGTACCTGACCGAGAACGTCGGCGTCACCGGCAGCGGGAAGGGCGCCGCGGGGTGGTTCGCGCTTCGCGAGGCCACCGTCTACTTCGACCACCCGGTGCACGCCGCCGCCGAGCACACGCTGAACATCGATTTCCGCGACCCCGCGCTGGGCCCGTCGGGCCGGGTGGCGGTGGAACTGACCGCGGAGTCGGCCCGGGCGCTGGCCGAGGCGATCACGTCAACGCTGGCCTCGGCCCCACCCGGCCTGGCCTAACCTGGGTCGGCACCTCGCCCGTTATCCATCAGCGCGGTGACTTTCTGCCTCACCGGCGAGGCAAAAGGCACCGCGCTGATGTGGTTTCGCCGGGGCTGGACTGTCGGTGGGGGATGTGAGGATCGGGGGTGACGAAAGAGTGGGAGAGGCGAGTGGCATGAAGTTCCAGGTTGACCGGGATGCGCTGGCTGAGGCCCTGGCCTGGGTGGCCCGGGCCCTGCCCACCCGCCCGGTGGTCCCGGTGCTGTCCGGGCTGCGGCTGGAGGCGGCCGAGGGCCTGACCCTGTCCTGCTTCGATTACGAGGTCTCGGCCACCGCCCGGATCGAGGCCGAGGTGGCCGAGCCCGGCACGGTGATCGTGCCCGGCAGGCTGCTGGCCGAGATCACCCGCAGCCTGCCCGCGCTGGCCGTGGAGTTCAGCACCGACGACGACGTGGTCAACGTGATCTGCGGGAGCGCGGAGTTCGCCCTGTTCACGCTGCCCGCGGACGAGTACCCGGCGCTGCCCGCGGCGCCGCCGCTGGCGGGCGCGGCGGACGGTGGGCTGCTGGCCGCGGCCATCAGCCAGGTCGGGCCGGCCGCCAGCCGGGACGACACGCTGCCCATGCTGACCGGGGTGTGCCTGGACATCGACGGTGACACGCTCACGCTGGCCGCCACCGACCGGTACCGGCTCGCGGTGCGGGCCGTGCCCTGGCATCCGGTCCGCCCCGGCCTGCGCGCGGCCGCGCTGGTCCCGGCCCGGACCCTGGCCGACGCGGCCCGGGCCATGACCCCGGGGGTGCCGGTCGAGATCGCGTTCGACGCCGGCCCGGAGCCTGGGCCCGGCAGGCCGCGGGGCGGCGACTCCGAGCCCCGCCCGGCCGAAGGCATGATCAGCTTCACCATCGGCGGGCGGCGGCTGACCACCCGGCTGATCGGCGGGGAGTTCATCCGGTACCGGTCGCGCTTCCCGGCGGAGTTCGGCGGCCGCGCCGAAGTCCCTGGCGCGCTGTTCACCGACGCGGTCCGGCGGGTGTCGCTGGTCGCCGACCGGGCCAGCCCGGTCCGGCTCCGGTTCAGCCCGGGCTCGGTGCTGATCGAGGCCCAGACCGAAGGCCGGGCCCGCGCGGTGGAGACGGTGCGCGCCGAGTTCCGCGGGACCGAGCCGGTCATCGCGTTCAACCCGCACTACCTGCTGGACGGGCTGACCGCGGCCCTGGTGCCGGCGCCGTCCGGCGCAGCGGCCGAGGACCCGTCCGGTGCCGGGGACGACACTGGGGACGGCGCGGCGGACCACCCCGAGGCCACCGACCCGGGACTGGTCAGCATCGAGTTCACCAGCCCGGCCAAGCCCGCCCTGATCACCAGGGTGCCCGCCGCGGGCGGGGCGGACGGGCCGCCGGACCAGGCGCCAGACTTCCGTTACCTGGTAGTGCCGCTGCGGGCGGTGGCCCGGTCCTGACCGGCCAGGCCGCTCGGTGCACGGGCCATCCGGGGTTGCCCGCCCGGGCCCTTTCCGGCGCTAGGGTGAGGCGGTCTCGGTCAAGCCCCGGTAAAGTGACTCTCATTGAATGGTCAGCTGTCATGGCCGTGGGCTGGGGGACCCGTCATGACCGCGGTGTGTTGCGCGCCGCTGGCCACCGGGAGCAGGCTGGTGTGGGGGTCATGCCATGCTCGATATTTCGCTGCTGGGGGAGCAGCGTGTCGCGCTGGACGGTTCGGTGGTGGAGCTGGGCTCGCCCCGGGCCAGCGCGGTGCTTGGTTTCCTGCTGCTGCACCGGGACGTGCCACAGCGCCGCGAATACATGGCTGCCCAGTTCTGGCCGGAATCCAGCACGGCTCAGGCCCGCACCAACCTGCGCCGTGAGCTGCACGCGCTGCGCACCGGCCTGCCCCAGGTGGCCGGGTGGCTGACCGCGGACCGGGGCACGCTGCTATGGCGGTCCGGGCCGGGCTGCCGGCTGGACGTGGCCGAGTTCGAAGCCGGGGCCAGTGCCGCCGCCACCGCACGGGCGGCCGGCGATGACGCCGGGTTCCGGCAGGCGGCGGTGGGCGCGCTGCGCGCCTACCGCGGCGAGCTGCTGCCCGCGCTGTACGACGACTGGGTGGCCACCGAGCGCGACCGGCTGCACCGCGGGTGCCTGGCCCTGCTCGACCAGCTGATCGCGGTGGACCGGGCGGCCGGGGCATACCAGGACGCGATCGAACGGGCCCGGCAGCGGATCGAACTGGAGCCGCTCGAAGAGGTCGGCTACCGCACCCTGCTGCAGCTGCAGGCCCTGGCCGGGGACCGGGCCGCGGCGCTGCAGACCTATCACCGCTGCGTGTCGGTGCTGGAGCGTGAGCTGGGCGTGAGCCCGGACCAGGCCACCGTCGCCGAATACGAGCGGCTGGCGGCCCAGGCCCGGGCCTGGGCTCCGGGGGCCCGGATGGGCGGGCCCACGCGGGCGCGGCCACCGCGGCCGCCGGAGCCGGCGGGGCCGCCGCGGGTCAGGCGCACCGGCCGGCCACCAGCCTGGTGCCGCTGGTCGGCCGGGACCAGGAGTTCCAGCTACTACAGCAGTGCTGGCGGGACGCGCTGGCCGGGACGGCAGGCTTCGCCGTGCTGTCCGGTGAGGCCGGTATCGGGAAGACCAGGCTGCTCGATGAGCTGTCGGCCGCGGTGCGGCGGGATGGCTTCCCGGCCCTGCGGGCGCGCTGCTTCGCCGCCCGTGGGCGGCTCGCGCTCGCGCCGGTGTCGGAGTGGCTGCGCAGCCCGCCGCTGCAGTCGGCGCGAGCCCGGCTGGAACCGGTCTGGGCGCGGGAGGTTGACCGCCTGGTGCCGCCGCGGGAGTCACGGCCCGCCGCGCCACCCCGCCCGATGGCGGACTCCTGGCAGCGGCACCGGTTCTTCGAGGGGCTGGCCCGGGCCGTGCTGTCGGCGGCGCAGCCGACCCTGCTGATCCTCGACGACCTGCAGTGGTGCGACGAGGACACGCTGGCCTGGCTGCAGCTGCTGCTGCACCTGGGCCAGGGCCAGCCGCTGCTGGTGGCGGCGGCCACCCGGCGTGACGAGGTGGCAGCCAACACCGAACTCACCGGGATGCTGCGGGTCCTGCGGTCCGCGGGCCAGCTGGCCGAGATCGGCGTCGGGCCGCTGGACCCGGCCCGCTCACGGGAGCTGGCCGGGCAGCTGCTGGGCCGGCCGCTGACCGCGGCGGAGGCCAGCCTGCTGCACGCCGTCACCGGCGGCTACCCCCTGTTCGTGATCGAGGCGATCCGGGCGGGCATCCTGGACCGCCCCGGTCCGGCGGACCAGTCCGAACGGCCGTCCGGCCAACGCGCGCCCGAGGTCCGTTCCGTGCTGGCCGGGCGGATCAGGCAGGCGGCCCCGGCGGCCCGGGGGACCGCGGAGCTGGCCGCGGTGATCGGCCAGGACTTTACTGTCGAGCTGCTCACCGAGGCCAGTGACCTGGACAGCGAAGCCGTGGTGACGGCGGTGGACGAGCTGTGGCGCCGCCGGATCATCCGCGAGCATGCCCCGGCCCGTTACGACTTCTGCCACGACCTGCTCCGCGACACCGCCTACGCCGAGGTCAGCCCGGTGCGGCGGCGGCTGCTGCACCGCCGGGTGGCGCAGGCGCTGCAGGCCATGCACGGCACCGACCCGGACGCTGCGGCACCCATCGCCTACCAGTACGAGCGGGCCGACCGGCCGGCCCGGGCGCTGCCGCACCACGTCCGTGCGGCCGAGGCGGCCAGCCAGGTATTCGCCAACCAGAAGGCCATCCGGCACTACCGGCGGGCCGCGGCCCTGCTACGGCACATGCCCGCGGGCCACCGGCGGGACAGCACCGAGCTGGCCATCCGCAACGCGATGGCCGCGCCGCTCAACGCGCAGTACGGCTACGCCTGCGCCGAACTGCAGGAGGTGCTGGCCCGGGCCGGTGAGCTGGCCGGGCAGCTCGGCGACAGCCGCGTGCAGCTGCTCAGCCTGGTCGGCCTGTTCGCGGTCCGTTACGTGCGCGGCGACATCAGCCGAGTCGCATGACATCGCCCGCCGCGCGCTCGCACTGGGCGAACGGCACCCGGACGAGGTCGGCCAGGCACACTTGGCGGTGGGCGGAACCGCGACCAGCCTGGGCCAGCATGAGGCGTCGCTGCCGCACTTCGAGCTGGCCCACGAGATGTGCGCCGACCAGCCGCCGGCCCTGGTCGGCACCCGGATGGAGGTGCACGCCCGGGCCTGGTCGGCCCACCCGCTGTGGCTGGTCGGCCGGGAAGCGGAGGCGCTGCACTGGGCCGACTGGGCCATCACCCGGGCCAGCGAGATGGATCACCCCTACAGCCTGGCGGTGGCCCTGTCCTACGCGGCCATCACCCACCAGCTGCGCGGCGATGTGCCGCGGACGGCGGAGTTCGCCCGCCGGGCACAGGAGATCTGCGCCCGCTACGACTTCGCCTACTACGGCAACTGGGGACTCATCCTGGACGGCTGGTGCCAGGGCGGCACGGACGGCGCCGGGCAGATCCGGGCCGGCCTGGCCCGGCTCCGCGACCAGGGGGCGCTGGCCCGCCAGCCGTACTACCTGGGCCTGCTGGCCGACACGCTGCTGCGGTCCGGGCAGAGCGACGCCGCGGGTGTGGTGCTGGACACCGCGCGCGCCGCCGCGGCCATGCACCAGGACCGGTGGTGGCTGCCTGAGCTGCACCGGCTGGACGCCCGGCGGCAGCCGGGCCCGGCCGGGACCGGCCTGCTGCACCGCGCGATCGACCTGGCCGGGCAGCACGGCAGCCGCGCGCTGGCCGCCCGGGCCGCCTGTGATCTGGCCGAACGCCGCGGCAGCGGCGGAACGGAGCACGAACGGTCGCCGAACGGTGCGTCGCCTAATCTCCTCGCCATACCAGGCCGCTCGGGTGGCCTGCTTGATGGCGGGGGGAACTCATGACTACGACAGCACAGCACGCGCTGTTCGACACGCTGCAGGCCGGGATGCGCGGCCCGGTGATCCAGCCCGACGACGAGGGTTACGACGACGCCCGCGCCGTGTACAACGCGATGATCGACCGGCGGCCCGCCGCGATCGCCCGGTGCGCCGACGTGGCCGACGTGATGACCGCGGTCCGGTTCGCGCGCGATAATGGGCAGACCGTTTCGGTACGCGGTGGCGGGCACAACGCGGCCGGCCTGGGCGTGTGGGACGACGCGCTGGCCATTGACTTGTCCGCGATGCGCGGCGTGATCGTTGACCCGGTGGCCCGGACGGTGCACGCCGAGGGCGGCTGTGTCTGGGGCGATGTGGATCACGCTACCGGCGGGTTCGGGCTGGCCACCCCGTCCGGGATCCTGTCCACCACCGGGGTGGGCGGGCTGACCCTGGGCGGCGGCATCGGTAACCTGGCCCGTCGCTATGGCCTCAGCGTGGACAACCTGCTGTCCGCCGACGTGGTGCTGGCCGACGGCTCGTTCGTCACCGCCAGCGAGGACTCCCACCCGGACCTGTTCTGGGCGCTGCGCGGCGGCGGCGGCAACTTCGGCGTGGTGACCTCGTTCCAGTTCCGCTGCCACGAGGTGGGCACGGTGGTGGCCGGCCCGGTGTTCTACGACCTGGCCGACACCGGCGAGGTCATGCGCTGGTACCGGGAGATTCAGCCCAGCCTGCCTGAGGAACTCAGCGGCTGGCTCGCCCTGGTCACGATACCGCCCGCGCCGCCGTTCCCGGAGTCGCTGTGGCTGCGCAAGGCGGTCGGCATCATCTGGTGCTACACCGGGCCGGCCGAGCGAGCCGATGACGTGCTCGCCCCGGTACGGTCGTTCGGCACGCCGCTGCTGGACGCGATCCAGCCGATGCCGTTCCCGATGCTGCAGAGCATGTTCGACGCGCTGTACCCGCCCGGGCTGCAGTGGTACTGGCGGGCCGACTTCTTCCGCGAGATCAGCGACCGTGCGGTGGCCGTGCACGAGGAGTTCGGTGCGGCGCTGCCGACCCCGCATTCGACCATGCACCTGTATCCCATCGACGGAGCGGTGCACCGGGTCAGCCCGGACGCCACCGCGTTCGCCTACCGGGACGCGGGCTGGGCCGGGGTCATCGTCGGCGTCAACCCCGATCCGGCCAACGCGGGCAAGATCAGGGACTGGGCCGTCCGGTACTGGGAGGCGCTGCACCCGACCTCGGCGGGCGGCGCGTACGTGAACTTCATGATGGACGAGGGCACCGACCGGGTGCGCGCGTCCTACGGCCCGAACTACGACCGGCTGGCCCGGATCAAGGCGCACTATGACCCGGACAATTTCTTCCGGATCAACCAGAACATCCCGCCGCTGCTAACCGGCGGGGCCAGCAGGGCCCCGGCGGGGCCGGTCGCCGGCTAATCGGCTGAGGCCTGGGTGACGCGACGGCCGATTCACCGGCGCGCCGGGCGGGCCGGGGGCCCGCTGGCCGCTAACCGGCGGCCAGCGGGCGGTCCGGTCCGGCTGGCCAGGTGCGGGTATCGGCTACGGCGGTTAGCCTCGGGAGGCCAGCCGGGTGCGCAGCCGCCACAGCGCGCGGCCGGTGAGCAGCCACCGGGCCATCCGGGCCACCCGGGCCAGCCATGGCTGGCCGGTGGCCAGCGGCACGGCCTCGATCCAGGCGTGCCGCAGCCACAGCCGCCGGGCCAGCCAGACCAGGCCAGCCACCGCGACCACGGCCGCGGCCAGGATGGCCAGCAGCACGCCAACCACCACGCCGAGCACCCCACCGTGCACCATGAACGCGGTGATCAGCAGCGCCAGCAGCAGCAGCGCGCCGCCGGTCACCAGGGCGAACCCCAGCATGACCCGGCGGCCGATCCGGGCCATCGCGGCCCGCATCTCGTCGATGTTGAGCGCATAACCGGCGCCCGCGAAGCCGTCACCCGCGTAGCTGCCCCACGGTGTGCCCGGCGGGATCACCGTGCCCTGGTGCGGCAGGCCGTCGGTCACCATGTTCAGCTCGCCGGCGACCTGCGCCCGGTAGACCGCGTCCAGCCGGTCCTGGAACTCGTCCAGGCTGCGCCGGCCCGCCGCGTAATGCTCGCGCAGCCGGGCGGCTACCGCCTCCCGGTCCGCGTCGCTGACCCTAACGTCGTTCTGCATCACGCCGCGACCCTCCGTATACCGCTGGCGTGACGCCCCCTGTGTCAAACAAGATATGTCGCGAAACTCCCAACGGCAAATGCGCCTCCTCCGGATCACGGCTCGGGGATCAGCCTGGGGAGCTGGGTGAAGTGGCCGGAGTAGTCGCGGGGCAGGGGGAGGGCCTGGCGGACCGCGCTTACCGGCAGCGGGCCGTAGATGTGCGGGAACGGGTCGGCCGAGCCGGGCACCTGCTCCCACTTGATCTCCGCCCCGATCCGGGCCGGGTCCAGGACCAGGAGCAGCAGGTCGTCCGGCTCGTCCCGGTAGTACGCGTTGGCCACCGGGAGGACCTGGCCGGCCGTGCTGGCGTGGATGTAGCCCTCGGCCGCCAGCGTGACGCCCCGGGTGGACATCCGGTACTCGCCGTCGCGCTGGGCCTGGGCCCAGTCCGCCGCCGTGGCGATGTGATACAGCACCTCGTCCTGGGTCATCCGGCCGGCCCCGCCTAGTTGAGGAAGTAGCTGCTGCCGCCGGTCTGCGGGTTGGTCACCTGGGCGGTCACCGACAACGCGCCCGCGTGCGCGAACGTCAGCGTGAGCGTGATGTCCTTCCCGCCCGGCATCCGGCCCGCCCCGGTGATGATCAGGTGCAGGCCATCGGGGTTCAGCCGGACGACGGAGTCGGCCGGGATCGGTATCGACGGCACCGCCCGAACCAGGCTGCTGCCGGTGCGCACCGGCGCGGCGAACGTGACCCGGCCGCCCGCGCTGGTCCGGGCGCTGACCAGCCGGTCCCGGCTCCCGTTGTTCCGGATGAGCAGATAGCCGACGGTCCGGTCCGCAGCAGCGGTGGGCTGCGGCACGAACGCGGTGGACAGCGAGATCGCCGGGGCCGCGCTGGCCCGCGCGTAGCAGCCGGCCAGGCCCGCGGCCGCCAGCACGGCCAGGCCGCCGGCCAGCACCAACCGGGCGGCCCGGCGGGCAGGCCCCCGGGCGGCCGCGGCCAGCGGCACGCTGCGTTCGGTTTCTGGCATGGTCCTTTGCTCTGCTGTCTGGCGCCCAGGCCCACGACACGACGGTCTGGCTCTCAAGACCCACGACGATGCTAGTCCCAGCCAGCCGCCCGGCCCGCCCGGCGGGTGGCTTCAGCCGGGCGGGTGCCGTCAGCCGAGCGGCAGGCGCCAGTTTTGCCCGACCAGGTCGTGCCCGAAGCTGTGGTGCCCCTCCGAGTCCACCAGCTCGAAACCGGCCCGCTGGTAGATGCGCCGGGCCGCGGCCAGTATGTCGTTGGTCCACAGCACGATCTCGGTGTAGCCCGCCCGGCGGGCGAAGGCCAGGCACTCGGTGACCAGCCGCGCGCCCAGGCCGCGCCCACGGGCCCGCGGCTCGACCAGCAGCAGCCGCAACTGGGCGGTGGACTCCGACTTCCGCATGCAGAACACGCAGCCGGCCGGGCTGCCGTCCAGTTCGGCGATCCAGCCCGCCTCGCCCGGGTCGTCGCGGCCCGCGTAGTCGGCCACGATCCGGGCAACCAGGGCCTCGTAGCTGGCGTCCCAGCCGTACTCCTGCGCGTACAGCGCCGCGTTGCGCTGGATGACCCAGCCGAGATCCCCGGGCCGCGGTGCGCGCAGCACGAACGCCGCGGGCGGCCCGGCCGTGACGATGTCCCGGATCGTGCCCATCGCCCCGGTGAGCTGCTGCTGCTCTGGCTCGGTCAGCTGGCCGAGCAACCGGGCGATGTCGGCCGCCGAGCGCTGGTCCAGGTCGGCGAAGACCTGCCGTCCCGGGCCGGTCAGCGCGATGACCCTCCGGCGCGCGTCGGCCGCGGACTTCTCCCGGGTGATCAGCCCGTCCGCCTCCAGCCGGGCCAGGATCCGGCTCAGGTAGCCGGCGTCGATGTCCAGCGAGCTGCGCAGCGCGCTGATCTCGCTCTCGGTGCCGTGGGCCAGCTCGAACAGCACCCGCGCCTCGGTCAGCGAGTAGGGCGAGTCGAGGTAGCTGCCGTGCAGCAGGCCGATCAGGTTGGTGTACACCCGGTTGAACTCCCGTACCGCGCCGATCCGCCCCGGGCTGACCCCGTCGGCTGGTGAGATATCTGACTCAGGCAAGTATGTCCTTGACATAGTCAAATAATTGCGCACCCGGCTCGCTCGATCAAGGGGTTAGTTGGCAGCCAGCCAGTAGCCGGGCCGGTCACGCGTCGCGCCACCGAAGCAGCAGGCCGCCGGCCAGCAAGGCGGCAGCGGCCCAGGCGGCAAGCACACCCAGGCCGGCCCATGGACTGAGCGGCAGGCTGGGCAGCCCGATCGTGGCCTGGATGTCCAGCCCGGCGCTCATCGGCCCGATCTGCTGCAGGTGCCGGGACCAGTGCGGGCTGACCGCGCTGGCCACCACCGGGAACAGGTAGAGCAGGCCGAGCACCGCGCCGATCGACGCCGCGGAGTCCCGTACGGCGGTGCCGATGCCGAGGGCCAGCAGCGCGATCAGCCCCAGGTAGAGGACCGATCCGGCCGCGGCGCGCAGGTCCGCCCCGTTGGCCAGGGACAGCACCGGGTAGCCGTGCCCGGGCGTGAACCCGCGCCCGGGCAGGATGAGCCGCCCGGCCAGCACAGACGCCAGCACGCCGGCCGCCCCGGCCACCAGCACGAGGCCGGTCACCACGGCCGCCTTGGCCGTCAGGACGGTGATCCGGCGCGGCATCGCGGTCAGTGTGACCCGGATCATGCCGGTGCTGTACTCGCCGCTGATCGCGAGGACCGCCAGGATGGCCACGACCGCCTGGCTGAGGTAGATGCCGCTGAGGACGGCCTTGGCTGGATCCTGGCCGCAGCCCGCGGCCGGGCAGGTCACCGCGCCCGCCACCAAGCTGCCCACCGCCACGGTCACCGCGACCACCGCGAGCAGCAGCCATCCGGTTCCGGGCACCGTGCGGAGCTTGATCCACTCCGCGCGCAGTGCCTGCAGTGTTTGCCTTGCGCCTCCGGCGCCCCGCCCGCCTCCCCTTCCCCCTTCACTGCCGAGCTTCCCTCGTCGCTCGGTCGCTCGTGCCCCGCTCTCCCCGCCCACCTCCCTCCTTCAGTCCAGTCGGCGGCGCGCGCCTTTGGCGCGATCATGCGTCCCTCCGGTGCAGCAGGTAGGCCGCCAGGCCCAGGGCGGCCACGGCCCAGGCACACAGCACCGCGAAACCGGCCCACGGGGCCAGCGGCCAGTAGCCCGCGGAGGGTGCATAGACATTGCTGACCTGCGGGTACTGGACGAGAGTCTGCTGCACGGCGAAGCCGGCGGCCGGGCTGACCCGGGCCAGCCAGTCCGCGGGACCCAGCGGCAGGATGGGCACGGCCACGGTGAGCAGGTAGGGCAGGACGATCACCACGATCACGGTGGCGACCGCCGCGGCGCTGCGCCGCAGCACGGTCGCGATGGCGAGGGCGATGACCGCAGCGACAGCCAGCACCGCGGCGGTGCCGACGATCACGCGCACCTCGGTGAGCACGGTCACCGGCCAGACGTAGACGCCGTTATGGCGAAGCACCCGCTGCCCCAGCGTGACCACGATGGCCGAAGCCACCAGGCCGGCCGCGAACGTGACGGCACCCAGCACGACCGCCTTGGCGGCCAGCACCCGGCCGCGCCGTGGGGTGGCCGCGAGGGTGACCCGGATCAGGCCGCGCCGGTATTCGGTGGTCATGAACATCACGCCCACCACGACGATCACGATCAGCCCGGCGAACACGCCGATGAGGGTCTGCGCGATCGTGACGCCGTTCCCGTCCGCCCCGGACACCGACGGGGCGATGTCGCCGGTCCCGGTCACGGTGAACCGGCCGGCGGCCGCGCCGAAACCACCGGGCGAGGGAGCGGCGGGCCCGCCGGGAGCCCCGATCGCGGAACCGGCCCATGCGCCACCGGACCAGCCGCCGCGCAGGCCCAGCTGGCCGAACACGCCGGTGGCCCGGCTGAGGCCGCCGAACACGCTGGTCAAGCCCACGGACGTCTGTGCGTACTGCGGGGACGTGGCGAACAGGCCGCCCGGCACGGCCGAGGGCAGCCCGGCCAGCGTGACCGTGCCCACCTTGGTCCAGCGGGTGCCGTTGGCCGAGTCGTAGCCGGTGAGCGTGCTGCCGGACCGGCTGAGCCGGAGCCAGCGCGGCGATGCCGTGGACACGGAACCGGCTAGGCCGGGCAGGTCGCCGGTGTAGTCGTACTGCATCCGCACGCCGTGGCCGCCGGTGACCATCATGGCCGCGTACGCCGATCCCTGCCGGGTGCTCGCCTTGATGATGATCCCGGCCTTGGCCCACGGCGCCACGCCGCTGTGCATCCCGCCGGAGAGGGTGGGGATCTGACCGGTCAGCGAAGTCACCCGGACGGTGATCTCCCCGTCCCCGGTCAGCCGCCGGTGCACGAAGTAGAAGCTGTCCGTCACCGCCTCGCCGCCCGGCCCCACCGGCCCGGCGCAGCCCGAGGCCGGGCCGTTCTTGCCGCAGGTACCCGTCATGCTGGGCCCCAGCCCGAGAGCCACGATGGCCAGCGCCCCGGCGATCATCGCGACGACCCAGCCGCGGACGGTGCGGAACTTGACCCACTCCGCCCGTAGTAGCTGCGCGAACCCATCGGGCCCGGCTTTCACCCCAGGCCGGTACATCATGGCCGTCATCGCGCCGCCTCCCCGGCGCGGCTCCCCGGAACCTCGGCGCGGAACTCCACCGCGTCCTGGGTCAGCCGCAGGTAGGCATCCTCCAGCGAGGCGCGGTGCGCGGACACCTCGGCAAACGGGATCCCGCTGTCGTTGAGCAGCACCACCACCTGTTCGGCGGGCAGGCCGGTGATGATCAGCGCGCCGTGCGCCGCGCCGGTCACGGCTGCCCCGGCCTGCTGCAGCGCCGTGGCGGCCCGGTCCCGGGCGGTGGTGTGCAGCGTGACCTGGTTCCCGGATGCGGCGGCGATCAGGTCGCGCATGCTGGTGTCCGCGATTACCCGGCCGCGGCCCACCACGACCAGGTGGTCCGCGGTGTCCTCCAGTTCGCTCATCAGGTGGCTGGAGACGAGCACGGCGCGGTCCTGGGCGGCCAGGGCGCGCAGGAAGCCGCGCATCCAGATGATGCCCTCGGGGTCCATGCCGTTGAACGGCTCGTCCAGCATCAGGATCGGCGGGTCGCCGAGCAGCGCGGCGGCGATGCCGAGGCGCTGCCGCATGCCGAGTGAGTAGCCGCCGGCCTTCCGCCGGATCACCGACCGCAGGCCCGCCTGGTCGATCACCTCGTCGACCCGCTTCGCGGGCAGCCCCTGGGAGCAGGCCAGCCAGAGCAGGTGATTGCGCCCGGACCGGCTGGGTTGCAGCGCGGCGGCGTCCAGCAGCGCCCCGACGTGGCTGAGCGGGTGGCGCAGCGCCCGGTACGGCTGCCCGCCGATCAGCGCGGCGCCCGCCTCGGCCGCGTCCAGGCCGAGGATCACCCGCATGGTGGTTGATTTGCCGGCGCCGTTGGGCCCGACGAAGCCGGTGACCTGCCCGGGCTGAACGGTGAACGACATCCCGTCCAGGGCCAGCACCGGCCCGTACCGCTTGCGCAGCCCGGCCACTTCAATGGTTGCTTCAGTCATGGGGCAGGTTCTACGCCCGGGCCGGTGTCAGCCCGGTGCCAGGCGCTGGCACCGGGCTGACACCAGCGACCTGGGATGCTGGCCCCGGGAGGGCATGACCACATGAGAGTCCTGGTGGTGGAGGATCACGAGATCCTGGCCACGACGATCGGCACCGGGCTGCGCCGCGAGGGGCTGGCCGTCGACGTGGTGCTGGACGGCGCCGAGGCGCTGGAACACCTGGCCGTGACCCGGTATGACGTGGTGGTGCTGGACCGGGACCTGCCCGGGGTGCACGGCGACGACGTCTGCCGTGAGATCGTGGCCAGCCAGCCGGGCAGCCGGGTGCTGATGCTGACCGCGGCCAGCACCGTCCGGGAGCGGGTGGACGGCCTCGGCCTGGGGGCGGACGACTACCTGCCCAAGCCGTTCGACTTCGCCGAGCTGGTAGCCCGGGTCCGGGCCCTGGGCCGCCGCTCGGCCGCGGCGCTGCCGCCGGTGCTCGAATGCGGCGAGCTGACCCTCGACCCCAGCCGGCGCGCCGCGTTCCGGGCCGGGCGGCGGCTTGAGCTGAGCCCGAAGGAGTTCGCCGTGCTGGAATGCCTGCTGGCTTCGGCCGGCCGGGTGGTGCCCGCCGAGGAGCTGCTGGAACGGGCCTGGGACGAGGCGGCCGACCCGTTCACCACCACGGTCAAGTCGACCGTCCGCCGGCTGCGGGCCAAGCTCGGCGACCCGCCGGTCATCCACACCGTCCGCGAGGGCGGGTACCGGATCGGAGGAGACTGATGCCGCCTTCCGGCTACCGGAGCACGCTGCGCAGGCGGCTGACGCTGTTCTACGCGGCGCTGTTCTTCGTCTCGGCCACCGCGGTGCTGATCATCCCGCTGCTCAGCATCAAGGACACGATGCACGTCCAGCCCGTCGGCTCGCCCGGCAGCCGTCACCGCGGTCGCCCAGCACGACACCGATTTCCGCTCGCTGCTCTACAGCTCATTGTTCGGCTTGCTGGTCATGGCGGTGCTGTCGGTCGTGTTCGGCTGGCTGCTGGCGGGCCGGCTGCTCCGCCCGCTGCGCACCATCACCGCCACCGCCCGGGACATCTCGGCCAGCAACCTGAGCCGGCGGCTCAGCCTGGGCCGCCGCGACGACGAGTTCGCCGAACTGGGGGAGACGCTCAACGACCTGTTCGCCCGGCTGGAGGCGGCGTTCGACTCGCAGCGGCACTTCGTCGCCAACGCCTCGCACGAGCTGCGCACCCCGCTCACCGCGGAGCGGGCCCTGCTGCAGGTGGCGCTGGCCGATCCGGACGCCCCGGCGGCCGAACTGCGCGCGGCCTGCACCCAGGCGCTGGCCCTGGGCGAGCAGCAGGAGCAGCTGATCGACGCGCTGCTCACCCTGGCCAGCAGCGAGCGCGGCATCGGGCAGCCGGAACCGTTCGATCTGGCGGCCCTGGCCGGGCCGGCCATCCAGGCCCGGACCGCTGACGCGGAGCGGAACCACATTCAGCTGACCGCCGCGCTGGACCCGGCCCCCACGATGGGCGACCCGAGCCTGGCCGAAAGCCTGGTCAGCAACCTGGTGGACAACGCGATCCGGCACAACGTGGCCGGCGGCCAGGTGGAGATCCGCACCGCCCAGGCGGCCGGGCGGGCCGCCATCTCGGTCACGGAACACCGGGCCGGTCATCCCGCCCGGCCAGGTGGACCGGCTGTTCCAGCCGTTCCAGCGGCTGGCCAGCGGCCGGACCAGCCAGGCCAGCGGGCACGGCCTGGGCCTGGCCATCGTGGCCGCCATCGCGCGCGCCCACCAGGCCACGCTCATCGCCCGGGCTCGCCCCGCCGGCGGCCTCGACATCACGGTCACCTTCCCGGCGGCGACGCGCTCGCCACCCCGCCGGTCGCCCCGCACCATATGGCTGATCATTCATGCGCACCGGTGCGCATGAATGATTCAGGGCCACGCGGGGCGGGCCAAGGGCTGGCGGCGCGGAGCGGGGACGGGCTAACCGCGGTCCAGGGCGGTGCCGAGCAGGCCGAGGGGCGGGGAGCCCAGGCTGAGCAGGGCGGTGTGGAAGCGGAGCAGGCTGAACCCGTCGCCCCACTGCTTGCGGGCGCGCTCGCGCAGGTCCAGGATCAGCAGCTTGCCCCAGGTGTACCGGCCGTAGGTCGGGTCGAACGTGGCCCGCCGGGCCTCGGACAGCGCGGCCGGGCCGGTCAGGTGGGTGTCCGCGGCGAACCGGCGGGCGCCCTCCTCCACCGGCATGCCCGCGGTGTGCACGCCGATCGCGCAGGCCAGCCGGGTGACCCGGACCAGGGCCTCCAGCCACACCCCGATCGCGAACCGGGGGTCGCCGGCGCGGAACCCTTCCTCCACGCACAGTTCCTCGGCGTAGTGCGCCCAGCCTTCCAGGAACGCGGCCGAATGCAGCACCGGCCGGACCGGCCCGGACGCCCGGCGCAGCGCCCGGCCGTGCGAGAAGTGCCCGGGCGCCACCTCGTGCACCGCGATCCCGGGCAGCGTGGTCGCGCTGAACACCTCGAGCCACTGTTCCACCTCGCCGGCGGGCCAGCCCGGCTCGGGTGGCGTCACGTAGAACCAGGACGGTGCGTCCGGCTCACCGGGCGCCGCGGTGGAGATCATCGCCATGGCCCAGCGGCGGGACTCCGGCGCCAGGCCGACCAGGCATTCGCCGTCGTGGTAGGGCACCAGGTCACGCTCACGGGTGAACGACATGGCCTCGCTGGTCCACTGCTGGGCCACGCCGATCACCTCGTCCGGTCCCGGGTGGTCGCGGACCAGCTCACGGCACAACTCCAGCGGCGGCAGGCTGGCGTCGATCCGGGCGCAGTCCTCGGCCAGCCGGGCCAGCAGCCGGTCCCGCTCCGCGTCGGCCCGCCGGGCCAGCTGGCCCAGGTCCACGGTGAGGCCCTCGGCGCTGCCCATCAGCGCGGCCAGCCCGGCCGCGCCGAGCGCCGGATCCGGGTCACCGTCGCTGGCCAGCCGGGCCACATGCTGCACCAGCCGCGCGTGCGCGGCTACCGCGGCGGCGGCCACCGGCGGCGGCGCATCCACCGGGATGCCCGCGGCCAGCCCGCGGATCCCGCTCAGCAGCGCGGCCGCCACCGGCGCGCTGACCTGGTCGAGCGCGGCCAGCGCGGCGTCCACCGCCCGCGGCCAGGCCTCCAGGTGCCGCAGCCGGGCGGCGGCCCGCTGCCCGGCCGGTGCGTACTCCCGGTCGTAACAGGCCAGATCCAGCTCGGCCAGGTGCAGCAGCGGGTTGCTCCGGTGCAGCTCCAGGTCCCGGTAGGCGACCTCGGCGCGGGCCTCGAACGCGGCCAGGTGGGCCTCGTCGTGCGCGTCTGGCAGGGGCGGCCCGGCCCGCCGGGCCCGGTCCAGCCGGGCCAGGCCGTCCCGCACTCCCGAGGGCGACAGGTCCTGGACCCGGCCGTCGTACTCATGACGCCCGGAGAACTCGCGGACGTCCGCTACGTCCAGATCGCAGACAGCCCGGACCCGGGCGGGCAGCTCATCCATAAACCAGGACGCTACCGCGCCGGGCCGCTCCCGGTCACAGACCCCCGCCGGCCTTGCCCTGGCCGGCCTTGACCGCGTCCACGGTCAGCGTGCTGCCGAGCTTGGCGGGCAGCTTGGCCGAACAGGTGAGCGCGGAGAACTTCACGTACAGCGCGGTGAACTGACCGGGCGGGAAGATCTTCAGCCAGTGCGCGGTCACCGGCTGGCAGGTGGACTTGTCGTAGTTCTGCGCGTCCACCACCTGGATGGTGACATGCGCGGTCTGGCCCGGGGCCAGCACCACGCTGGCCGGGGCCAGGACCGGGTTGCGGGTGGCGGCCCGGCCGATCTGGCTGCCCGACGGGGCGGTCACCCAGGACACGCCCGGGTAGCCGAACAGTGAGCACGGGCTGCTGCCGGTATTGGTCAGGTTCAGCGGGTAGTACGTGCTGCCGGCCGCGGCGCCGCCCTCGCCGGTGACGACGGCGGCTTTCAGGTTGCCGGTGGCGCAGCCGGCCGTCGGGGCCGACGAGGACGGGGCCGCGCTGCTGGTATTGCCGGGCTGCGGCGCGCTCGAACTGGCCGACGCCCCATAGGTGGCGGGCGCGGTGGACGGGGACGGTGAGCTGGCGGCCGTGCCGCCGTTGCTGGACGCGCACGCGGCGGCCAGCACGGCAGTAGTCAGCAGCAGGGTGGCGATGCCGGTCCGCCGGGCTACCTGGGCGGAGGGTGTCATGGTCGGATAACCCCTCTATGCGGGCGGGGCACTGGCAAGTACCCCGTGGTTGTCTTGACTCTTACGACGCACCTCCGAGCACGCTGGTTGCGTCCAGCTGCGCGCTCACCAGCATGCCCCAGTCTCAGGAGTGCCAATGTTCCCGCAAGGTTCCTCATTTACTACCCGGCCCCAACTCGCAGGCACGTTCGGCATGGTGGCCTCCACGCACTGGCTGGCCTCGGCCGCGGGCATGGCCGTGCTCGAAGCCGACGGCACCGCGTTCGACGCCGCGGTCGCGGTGGGCCTGGTGCTCCAGGTGGTCGAGCCGCACATGAACGGGCTGGGCGGCGAGGTCCCGGTCATCGGCTACGCCGCGGGCGCCGGGTCCGGGGCGGGCGGCAGCGCCCCGGACGGCGAGGTTTTCGTGCTGAACGGCCAGGGACCGGCCGGCGGCAGTGCTACGGCAGCGGCGTTCAGGGAAATGGGTCTTGACCTGATCCCGGGCAACGGCCTGCTGCCGGCCTGCGTGCCCGCGGCGTTCGGGACCTGGCTGCTGCTCCTGCAGCGGTACGGCCGGCTGCCGCTGCGCGCGGTCATGCAGTACGCGATCGGGTATGCGCGGGACGGGTACCCGATGACGGCCGGCGCGAGCGCGGCCATCGCCTCGGCCGAGCAGCTGTTCCGCCAGCACTGGGCCAGCTCCGCCGAGGTCTACCTGGCGGCGGCGGGGTGCCCGCGCCCGGGTCCCGGTTCGCCAACCCGGCGCTGGCCGCGACCTACCAGCGGATCCTGGACGAGGCCGAGGCCGCGGGACCGGACCGGGATGCCCAGATCGACGCGGCCCGCAAGGCCTACTACCAGGGCTTCGTGGCCGAAGCCATCGACGGCTACCTGGCCCGGGCCGAGGTAATGGACCTGACCGGCGAGCCGCACCGGGCGCTGCTGTCCGGGGCCGACCTGGCCGGCTGGCAGGCCAGCGTGGAGCAGCCGGCCAGCCTGGACTTCATGGGCCTGACCGTGTGCAAGACCGGCCCGTGGGGGCAGGGCCCGGTGTTCCTGCAGCAGCTGGCGCTGCTGGATGGGCTCGGCCTTGACGGCCTGGCGCCGGGCAGCGCGGAGCACCTGCACGCGGTGATCGAGTGCGCCAAGCTGGCCTTCGCCGACCGGGAGGCCTGGTATGGCGATCCGCGGTTCGCCAACGTCCCGCTGGACGCGCTGCTGTCCCCGGGGTACGCGGCCCAGCGCCGGGCGCTGGTCGGCGGCGAGGCGTCCGCGGAGCTGCGGCCGGGCAGCCCGGATGGCCGGCCGCCGCGGCTGCCGGGTTACGCCACCGGGGCGGCGCGGCGGCCCGGCGGGAGCGGCGTGGTCGCGGCCGAGCCGACCGCGGAGGAGTCCGGGCCGGCACCACGCCGCGCTGGGAGGTGACCGGGCAGGGGGTCCGGGCCGCGGCCCGGACAGGCCGGCCACGGGCGACACCTGCCACCTGGACGTGGCCGACCGGTTCGGCAACCTGGTGTCGGTCACGCCCAGCGGCGGCTGGCTGCAGAGCTCGCCGGTGATCCCCGGGCTCGGGTTCTGCCTCGGCACCCGGGCCCAGATGTTCACCCTGACCGAGGGGCTGCCCAACACGCTCGCCCCGGGCAAGCGGCCGCGGACCACGCTGACGCCCAGCCTGGCGCTGCGCGGCGGCCAGCCCTATCTGGCCTTCGGCACGCCCGGCGGGGACCAGCAGGACCAGTGGACGCTGGCGTTCTTCCTCAACCACGTGGTGTTCGGGATGAACCTGCAGGAGGCCATCGACAGTCCCGCGTTCCACACCCGGCACTTCCCGTCGTCGTTCTACCCGCGCGAGTCCGCGCCCCGCGAGATCGACGTGGAGAGCCGGGTGGGCGAGCAGGTGATCGGCGACCTGCGGGCCCGCGGGCACCTGGTCACCGTGCGGGCCCCGTGGTCGCTGGGCCGGGTCAGCGCGGTGGCACGGGACGGCGGCATGCTGTACGCGGCGGCCAACCCGCGCGGCATGCAGGGCTACGCGATCGGGCGCTAGCTCAGACCGGCGCGGCCAGCGCGCAGGCCAGCAGCGCGGCGATGGCCGCCGCGGCGCGCAGCCCGGCGCCGGCCGGGCCGGTCCCCGCGCCCGGCAGCAGCGCCGAGCCCGCGGCCAGCACCAGCAGCCCCAGGCCGGCCGCCAGCACCGGGGCCTGGCCGCGCAGCATGGCCGCCGATTCGCCGCGGCCGCTGCTCGACTCGGCCAGGTGCACGGCGAACAGGTAGCCGGTGAGGGCCACGCCGAGCAGCGCGGTGTGCCAGGGCCGGGCCGGGTGCAGCGCCTCCAGGGCGAGCACGGCCAGCAGTGCGGCCTCGGCCCAGGGCAGCCGGCGCAGCATGTCCAGGGCCCAGGCGGCCAGCCGGGTCAGCGGCCCCGGGTAGCCGGCTGTGTCCGGCCGCGGCAGGCCGGCCAGGGCCAGCCGCGCGGCGCTGCCCGCCAGGCAGCACGCGCCCAGCGTGACCAGCGCCGGCCCGGCCGGGCCCGGCGAGCCGGGCGGCGTCGCCGCCCAGATCAGGCAGGCCGCGCCGAGCAGGGCGGCGGCCAGCACCAGCCGGGCCGGGCTGTGCCGCCACCAGGCCCGCCACCCGGGCTGCCATCCGGGCTGCCATCTGGCCCGCCACCCGGTCCGCTCCGCCTGGCCCGGCGGCTGCTCCGCGATCATCGCCTGGTCACCAGGGCCCGCCGGGCGAACGGGGCCAGCGGCAGGTCCAGGCTCTGCTGGCCGTCCCACTGCACCACCGGCACGCCCAGCTCACGCAGGGAGAACCGGATCGCCTGGTGCTCCATCCGCCACAGCCGGTGGGCCAGCCGCGCGGTCCGGCCCCGGCCCAGCCACGGATCCCCGGCCTGCACGTCCACGATCAGCACCGCGAAACCACGCTGGCGCAGGTCGCGCAGGGTCTCCACCAGCCGCGGGTCGGCCAGCGGGCTGAACACCAGGATCAGCGCGCCCGGCGGCAGCGCGGCCCGTGGCAGCCGGGCGAACCCGGGGTCGTAGGACCGGTCCCGCTCCACGGTCAGCATGGCCTCGGCGATCCGGTAGTAGTGCCGCTGGCCCAGCCCGGGCACCAGCCAGCGGGCCGTGGACCGGTAGCTGATGAAGCCGACCCGGTCCCGGGCGGCCAGGTAGGCGCGGGCCGCCCCGGCCGCGCCGCGCAGCGCCCGGTCCACCACGGTGTCCCCGGGTTCGCCCTCGTCCCACGCCGCGTCGACCAGGATGATCACGTCCTGGGAGCGTTCCGCCTGGAACGTGTTGACCTGGAGGCGGCCGCGCCGGGTGGTGGCCGGCCAGTTGATGCTGCGCTGCCGGTCGCCGGGCACGTACTCGCGGACGCCGCCGAACTCGGCGCCCTCGCCGGCCGCCCGCGCGGTGTGCTCGCCGAGCCGCTGCGGCAGCCGGCTCAGCACCACCCGGGTCTGCTGCACCGCGGGCCGGGGGTAGCAGTCCAGCCCAGGCAGGCCGAGCACGGCCCGGCCCTCGGCCAGCCGCCACCGGTCCCGCACGATGATCTCGGCCGAGCCGGTGCGCCGCCGCCCCCAGCGGCGCACCGTGAACGGCAGCGTCGCGTCCCGGCCCGCCGCGTGCCCCGGCCGCTGCCCGCCCGGGCCGGGCAGCGGCACGATCGCGAACGCCGGGCGCAGCACCAGGTGCACCGAGTACCCGTCCGCGCCCCGCACCGCCAGCGACACCGCGGCCCGCTCGCCCTCGACCAGCCGGCTGGCGGTCAGCCCGGCGGTCACCTGCACCTGCGCGGGCCGGGCCCGCCGCCCCGCGGCCAGCAGCAGCACCGCCGGGGCAGCCAGGCCGGCGAACTCCGGCCGGCCGGTCCCGATCGCGATGGCGAGCGCGGCCACGGCCAGCGTCAGGAGCCGGCGCGCGTGCGAAGAAACGCTCCAGCTCAACGGCAATTCCGTGGCCGGTGGCGGCGCGCCCGGCGGGTGGTCAGGCATGGCTGGCCGAGCTGGCCGACGGGTCGGTCCGCGGGGTACGGACGGCGCCCAGCACGTTGCTGATCACGTCGTCCGGGCGGACCTGGCGGACCCACAGTTCGGGCCGCAGCGTGATCCGGTGGGCCAGGGCGGGGACGGCGACGCTCTTCACGTCGTCCGGGATCACGTAGTCGCGCAGCTGGAGCAGGGCCTGCCCGCGGGCCAGCTGGATCAGGGCCAGGCCGCCGCGCGGGCTGGCCCCGACCTGGATCTGCCGGTGCTCCCGGGTGGCGCGGACCAGGGACACCACGTACTCGACCACGTCCGGTGAGACCGTGACCTCTTCCAGCGACGCCCGCATGGCCAGCAGCTCGGCCGCGTCGATGACCTGCTCGACGGGGGCGTTCTCGGCCCGCCGGTCCAGCCGCCGCTGCAGCATCGCGGCCTCGTCCGAGCTGTCCAGGTAGCCCAGCCGCAGCCGGAGCAGGAACCGGTCGAGCTGGGCTTCCGGCAGCTCGTACGTGCCTTCGTACTCGATCGGGTTGTCGGTGGCCAGCACGACGAACGGCTGCGGCAGCGGCCGGGTCTGCCCGTCCATGCTGACCTGCCCTTCGCCCATCGCCTCGAGCAGCGCGGCCTGGGTCTTGGGCGGCGTCCGGTTGATCTCGTCGGCCAGCAGCAGCTGGGTGAACACCGGCCCGGGCCGGAACACCATCTCGCCGGTGCGCTGGTCGTACATGGGCGCGCCGACCACGTCGGAGGGCAGCAGGTCCGGGGTGAACTGGATCCGGGCGAAGTCCAGGCCGAGCACCCGGGCGAACGTCCGGGCGATCAGCGTCTTGCCCAGCCCGGGCAGGTCCTCGAGCAGGATGTGCCCGCCGGCCAGGATCCCGGTCATCACCAGCTCCAGTGATCGCCGGTGGCCGACCACCGTCCGCTGCACCTCGGCCAGCACCTGGGTGCAGCGCTGCGCGGTCTCGCCGGGGGTCAGGGTGCTACCAGTCACAGCCGCTCCAGTCGGTCGATGATCCGGGCCAGGGTGCGGAACGGAATGCCCGGCTGGTCCACGTTCGTCACGGCCGGCCGGGCCGGGTCGATCCAGGTCCACAGGCCGTCGTAGCCGGCCTGGCCCCGGGTGAACGCGTCCCTGGCCGCCTCCGGGTCGTCATACAGGCTGATCCCGTGCCGCTCGGCCAGCCGGGAGGCCAGCAGGTGCTCGAGCTGCGGGCGCAGCCCGGCCTCGTAGGCGGCCCGCCCGGCCTGCGCGTCGGTCAGCCGGGACTGCCGCCGCCAGGTGCCGGAGAACGTGGACAGCACCGGCGGCGGCACGGCCGGGTCGGGCCCGCTCAGGTCCTCACCCGCCGGCGCCGGGGGGGCGGGCGGGACCAGGTAGCGCAGCAGGATCAGCCCGGCGATCCCGCTGACCATGGCCACCAGCGCGATGGCCATCGGCCCGGCCAGCGCGTACCCGGCCGCGGCGACCGCGGCGACCGCGATGGCCGCGATGCTGAGCTCGGCCCCGTACCGGGCGCTCATGCTGGCCCCCGGGCCAGATCGGCGTCGAGCTGGCGGAGGGCCTGCTCGGCGGCGCTGCGTTCGGTGCTGGTCAGCTCGTGCTGGGAGAACCGCGCCTCGTAGAACAGCCCGGTCAGCTGCCCGGCCGCGGCCGTGCGGACCAGGCCGGCCACCGCGGCCCGGTCCAGGAACTCGGCGGGCGTGTCGGCGTCCGTCCGGTCCGCCCCGGCCGCGGCCAGGCTCCGTTCCATGGCCAGGTAGCAGGCGATGATCGCGGCCCGGGCATCGTCCAGCCGGGCCAGCGCGCGCTGCCCGGACTGGACCGCGGCGCGCAGTTCGGTGCGCTCGCCGTCGGCCAGCGCGGCGTCCTCCGGGGGCAGGGTGTCGTGGTACGCCGGGCGGCGGCGCAGCAGCAGCACGCAGGCCACGATGGCGGCCAGTAGCACGATGCCGAGCAGCGTGTAGAGCACGGCGGTCAGCGGCAGGTGGACCGGGCCGGCCTGGGCAGGTGGGTGGGCCGCGCCGACGGGGCGGCGGGCAGCCGGGGACCGGTGGGCGCACGTAGGCGCTGGTGGCCGCGCAGCGGCGCGTCGGCCAGCAGGGCGGCCGGGATCGCGATCACCCCGGCCAGCAGCGCGGCCCGTAGCACGGTGCGCAGCCGCCGGGTGGCGAAGTCGGCCGCGGGCCGCTGCCGCTGCCGGATCAGCAGCGCGCTGAGCGCCGCGATCAGCACGGCTTCCAGCGCGGCGCCGACCCAGAGCCCGTCGTGCCGCAGCGGGCCGTGCAGGCCCGGGGCGGCGAAACCGCCGCGCAGCCCGACCAGCATGCCCGCCAGCAGCAGCCCGGTGATGAGGACGGTGAGGCCTGGCGGCCGGCCACGCTGGATCCGCCGCTCGCCGGCTCCCTCGCCGGCGGTCATGGGGTGGGCGCGGCCAGGCCCGCCTGATAGGCCAGGATGACCAGGTGGACGCGGTCGCGCGCGTTGAGCTTGGTCAGCAGGTGCCCGACGTGGGTCTTGGTGGTGGCCGGGCTGATGTCCAGGCGGCGGGCGATCTCGGTGTTGGACAGGCCGCTGGCCACCAGGGCGAGCACTTCCCGCTCCCGGGCGGTGATCGCGTCGAGCACGGCCGCCGCGGGCTGGGCGGCCGGCGCGGCCGGTGGCCGCCGGGCGAACTCCTCGACCAGCCGCCGGGTCACGCTCGGTGCCAGCAGCGAGTCACCGGCCGCGATGACCTGGATCGCGGTCAGCAGCTCGGCCGGGGAGATGCTCTTGAGCAGGAAGCCGCTGGCCCCGGCGCGCAGCGCCGAGTACACGTACTCGTCCAGGTCGAACGTGGTCAGGATGAGCACCCGCACCCCGCTGGTGGCGGCGGACCGGGTGATCTGCCTGGTGGCCTCGATGCCGTCCATCTCCGGCATCCGGACATCCATCAGCACCACGTCCGGCACGTGCCGGCGGGCCTGCTCGACCGCTTCCGCGCCGGTGCCCGCCTCGCCAACCACCTCGAAACCGGGGGTGGCCGCCACGATGCCGCGGAACCCCGCCCGTACCAGGGCCTGGTCATCCGCGACCAGCACGCGCAACGTCATGAACGGGAATCTAGCGGCAACCTGGCCCGGATCACGAAACCACCACCAGGACGCGGCGCCGCGCTGAACTCGCCGCCGCACAGGCTGACCCGTTCCCGCATGCCGACGATGCCGTGCCCGGCCCGCTGCGCTGTGCCCGTAAATCCCGTGCCCGCAAATCCTGTGCCCACATATCCGGGGCCAATCGGCGGGGAGCTGAGCGGCTGGGGGCTGAGCGGCTGGGGGCCGGCCGGTGCGCCGCCGGCGGCCAGCGTGACCTTGACCGGGGTGCCGTTCATGGCCGCCCCGTTCATGGCCGCCGCGCCCACCGGGGCGGCCGTGCTCACCGTGGCTGGCGCGGCCGCGCCGTGATCGGTGACCTCGATGAGCAGGTCGGCCGGCCCGAAGTCCAGCCGGACCTGGCAGCAGTCGGCCCCGGAGTGCTTGACCACGTTGGTCAGCGCCTCCTGCACGATGCGGAACGCGGACAGGTCGATCCCGGCGGGCAGCACCCGGACGCTGCCGGTGCGCTCCACCGAGACCGTGACCCCGGCCCCGGCGGTGCGCTGCACCAGCCGGTCCAGGCTGGCCAGCCCGGGCGTGGGCGTCAGTGGCGCCTCGGCCCGCAGCCGCCGGCCCCGGGCCGGCTCCTCCTCCGCCGTCTCGGCCGGGGCCGCCACCGGCCCGGCCGTGTCGCTGGCGGCCTGATCCCCGGGGGCGGTGTCGGTGTCCGGCTGGCGGAGCACGCACAGCAGCCGCTGCAGCTCGCCCAGCGCCTCCCGGCTCACCGCCTGGATGGCGCCCAGCGCCGCGCGGGCCTCGGCCGGCTGGCTGTCGAACACGTACTCGCCGAACCCGGCCTGCACGGTCACCACGGTCATGCTGTGCGCCACCACGTCGTGCAGCTCACGGGCGATGCGCAGCCGCTCCCGGGTGACCGCGTCGCTGGCCGCCCGGTCGCGCAGCTGGGCCAGGTAGGTGCGGCGCTGCTGCACCGCGTAGCCGACGATCCAGACGATGACCAGGAGCAGCGCCCCGCCCACCGAGTCGCCTGGGCCGATCCCGGCGTAGTGCGCGAGCGCGCCCTGCGCCACCAGCAGGGCCAGCGCGCCGGCCAGAGCGGCCACCGCCACGTTCCGGCGGCAGGTGGCCGCGACCACGTACAGCACCAGGCACAGCGGCAGGAACGGGCCGGTGGTCAGCGACGCCCCCAAGGCCAGCAGCACGACGCAGACGGCCAGCACGATGGCCAGCGCCCGGAGCGGGGCCTTGCGCCGGATGGTGACCGGGAAGGCCAGGCCGAGGGCGAGGAGCAGCACCGGCGGCCAGGCAGCCACCCGCAGGCCGATCCCGTACCCGGCGCGCTCGGTGTGCGTCAGCACGCCGAAGACGATGACCGCGCACAACGCGGCGGTGGCCCAGTCCAGCACCGTCCACAGGCGGCGTAGGCGCCGGAACGGCGTCGTCGCGGGTTTTGCGCTCACCTGCCCACCGTAACGCCGCAGGCAAGCCCCATACGTCCGCCCGTGGTCGTACGCTGCGGGGCGGATCCGCGCCCTGCCACCGGGCTGGTAGCGCCGCAGGGGGACACGGAAAGCCACTCCTGAGGCTGATGACGCGGCGGCTGCCCGGCCGGGATGCTAAGACCCACACTGTCCCAACCCATGGCCGGGAGACATCGTGACCGCTCAACTGCCGCTGCGCGCCGGGCCGCCCGGCCCTGGCGCCCGGGCCGCCGCGGCTGTTATCGAGACGACGGCGCTCAGCAAGCACTACCCAGCCGGGGTGACCGCGCTGGACGAGCTGACCGTCCAGGTGGAGCCGGGGATTGCCGGGCTGGTCGGCGCCAACGGCGCGGGCAAGTCCACGCTGATCAAGATCCTGCTCGGGCTGCTGCCGGCCAGCAGCGGGCAGGCGGCCGTGCTGGGCCTGGACTGCGCCCGCGAGGCCGAGCAGATCCGGATGCTCACCGGCTACATGCCAGAACACGACTGCCTGCCCCCGGACGTGGCCGCCACCGAGTTCGTCACCCACCTGGGCCGGATGTCCGGGCTGCCGCCGACGGCCGCGAAGGAACGGGCCGCCGAGTCGCTGCGGCACGTCGGCCTGTACGAGGAGCGGTACCGGCAGATCGGCACCTACTCCACCGGCATGAAGCAGCGGGTCAAGCTGGCCCAGGCTCTGGTCGGCGACCCGCGGCTGATGCTGCTGGACGAGCCGACCAACGGGCTCGACCCGGCCGGCCGGGCCTCGATGCTGGACCTGATCGCCCGGATCGGGTCCGAGTTCGGCATCTCCATGCTGGTCTCCTCACACCTGCTCGGGGAGATCGAGCAGATCTGCGACCACCTGGTGGTGATCGACGGGGGCCGCCTCCTGCGCGCCGACTCGATGACCAGCTTCACCGAGGTCAGCCAGGTGCTGCTGGTGGAGGTGGACGAAGGCCTCGCGGAACTGGCCGCGGAACTGGCCGTTCGCGGCCTGCGGCCGACCCAGGAGGAGCGCGCCCTGCTGGTCCAGATCGCGTCCGCGGGTACGTACGACGAGGTCCGGGACACGGTCGCCGACCTCGGGCTGCCGCTGCACCGGCTGGAGCAGCGCCGGCGGCGGGTCGAGGAACTGTTCCGGGAGGAGACGGCATGACCGCGGAGCACGGCGCACTGCCCACATCCGGCGGCGTCATCCACGACATCGGCTACCGGCGCTACACCGGGGCACGGCTCGGCCGCCCGGCCATCATCCGCGCCCTGGTCTGGCACAGCCTGCGCTCGTCGGTCGGCATCGGCCGCGGCGCCAAGGCCAAGATCATCCCGGTCATCGTGTTCGTGCTGATATGCCTGCCCGCGGTGGCCAACGCGGTGGCGGTAGCCCAGGGCGGCCACCGGGTGGTGACCTACGACACCTACATCTTCCAGCTCCGCGTGCTGGTGATGATCATCTTTGTCGCGGCCCAGGCGCCCGAGCTGGTCTCGCGGGACCTGCGCAGCCACGTCCTGCCGCTGTACTTCTGCCGGCCGCTGCGCCGGCTGGATTACCCGCTGGCCAAGCTGACCGCGTTCATCCTGGCCTGCCTGGCGCTGATCGAGATCCCGCTGCTGCTGCTCTACCTGGGCACGATCGCACAGGCGAACGGGCCCGGCGCGATCTGGGACCAGACCAAGGCGCTGATCCCCGGGCTGCTGGTCGGGGTGCTCTGGGCCGTGCTGCTGGCCGCGATCGGGCTGGCGCTGGCCTCGCTCAGCGGGCGGCGGGCGTACGCCACCGGGTCCATCGCCATCTACTTCTTCCTCAGCTGGATACTGGCCGGCCTGCTCGACACCATCGGCGGCGGCCGCGTCCACGGCCCGCTGGCCGGGGGAGTCGGCCCAGCCGCCGCAGGGGCGCGGCTGTCCGGCCTGGTCAGCCCGTTCACCACGGTGGACGGCGTGCGGCAGTGGCTGGGCGGCACGTCGCGCGGGCCGATCCCGCCGCCGGGCGGCTACGGGCCGCTGTACGGGGTGATGTTCCTGCTCCTGCTGGCGGGCGCGCTTGGCCTGCTGGCCGCCCGCTACCGGAAGGCGGACCTCACATGACCACGATCGAGCTGGCCAACGTGTCCCGCTGGTACGGCAACGTGGTGGCGATCAACGACATCACGATGACGATCGGCCCGGGCGTCACCGGGCTGCTCGGCCCGAACGGGGCGGGCAAGTCCACCCTGCTGCACCTGATCTCCGGCTTCCTGGAGCCGTCCCGCGGCACGCTCACCGTCGGCGGCGCGCCCAGCTGGCGCAACCCGGACCTGTACCGCAGGCTGGGCCTGGTCCCGGAGCGGCCGTCGGTGTACAGCTTCCTGACCGGGCAGGAGTTCGTCCGGGCCACCGCCCGGCTGCACCAGCTGCGCGACCCGGACCGGGCCGCGGACCGGGCCATCGGCATCGTGGAAATGGCCGAGACGCAGCACCGCCGGATCTCCACCTACTCCAAGGGCATGCGCCAGCGGATCAAGGTGGCCGCCGCGCTGGTGCATGACCCCGAGCTGCTGCTGCTCGACGAGCCGTTCAACGGGATGGACCCGCGGCAGCGGCTGCACATGATGGACCTGCTGGAGGCGCTCGGCGACGAGGGCCGGACCATCCTGTTCAGCTCGCACATCCTGGAGGAAGTGGAGCGGCTGTCCGGCACCATCCAGGTGATCGTGGCCGGCCGGCTGGCCGCGTCCGGTGACTTCCGTGCTATCCGGCGGCTGATGACCAGCCGTCCGCACGTCTTCCTGCTGCACACCTCCGATGACCGGCGGATCGGCTCGGCGCTGATCGGCAGCCCGGCGGTGACCGGGGTCGAGATGACCGGCCGCGGGCTGCAGGTCAAGGCGTCCGATTACGGGGCGTTCAGCCGCCAGATCGCCGGGCTGACCCGGGATCAGGGCGTGCAGCTCCGTGCCCTGCTGCCCGAGGACGAGTCGCTGGAGAGCGTCTTCGCCTACCTCGTCGAATCCTGAAAGGACCAGCTGACGTGTTCTCCGGTCAGGCCGGCACGGTCGCCTCGATCACGCTGCGGGCGACCATGGGCCGCAAGCGTGCCTTCCTGTTCGCACTGCCGTCGGTGGTGCTGGTGCTGGTCACCGTGCTGCTCAAGCTGGCGCACCCGAATGCGCCGGACTGGCCCAGCGCCATCCTGGGTGACTTCGGGTTCGCCGTGGTGCTGCCGCTCACCGCGCTGATCATCGGCACCAGCGTGCTCGGCGCCGAGATCGACGACGGCAGCGTGGTGCACCTGCTGGCCACGCCGGTCCGCCGGTCCACGGTCATCATCAGCAAGTTCGCCGTCGGCGCCGTGCTGACCATGCTCTTCACGGCGGTGCCCGAGGTCATCGCGGCGGTGATCGCCACCGGCGGGCTGACCCGGCTGGCCGAGGGCCTGTTCGTCGGCGCGCTGGCCGGCTCGGTGATCTACAACGCGGTGTTCGTGATGATCTCCGTACTGACCACCCGGGCCATCGCCGTGGGCCTGCTCTACCTGCTGGTCTGGGAGTCGCTGCTGGGCAACTTCGTGAGCGGCGCCCGGATCCTGTCGGTGGAGCAGTACTCGCTGGGCATCGCCAACTCGATCGCCTCGGACAGCAACCTGAACGCGCACCTCGGCGTGGTCACCGCCGTGGTCATGGGCGCCATCGTCACGGTCGGCACGCTGATCCTGGCCGTCCGCCGCCTGTCCGCGTTCTCCCTCAAAGGCGACGCCGTCTGACGATTTAATGGCTCTCATGGCACCGACGCGAGTGCCTCCGGTGCTCGTCACCGGAGCGACCGGCCGGATTGGGCGCGCCGTCATCGGCCAGCTCATAGCCGCGGGCGTGCCGGTCCGCGCCCTCACCCGCCGCTCCGCCGCGGCGGCGGCGCTGCCCGCGGGCGTCGAAGTCGTCACCGGCGACCTCACAGCGCCCGAGAGGCGACTACGTCCTCACCGGCCCCGAATCCTTGAGCCAGGCAGCGCAGGTCAGCATCATCGGTGAGGTTCTGGGGCGCCGGATCACCTTCCAGGAGCTGTCGCCGGACGAGTTCCGGCGCGAGACGGCGGGAAGCTGGCCGCGCCCGGCCGTAGACATGCTGCTCGCCGCCTGGGGCGCGACGATCGGCAGGCCGGCGTTCATCACCTCCGCGGTGTCCAGCATCCTCGGCTCTGCGCCGCGATCGTTCCGCCAGTGGGCCGCCGGACACGCCACCGCGTTCACGGCGGGCCCAGCAAGCTGACCGGCGGCCGGTGACGCGCCGGGCCGGACGGCCAGGCCGCTATCTGCCGGGCGGGCGGAAGGCCGGGCCGTGGCCGGGGACGATGACCGTGGCTACGGCCAGGATGCGGCGGCGGCTCTGGTCCAGCGCGGTCTGGTCGGTGGCCAGCGGGTCCTGTTCCGGGCCGTCCGGGTCCCACCACGCGTGCGTGCAGGCGTAGACCCCGTCCGGGGCGGCGGCCAGGGTGGTGATGTCCTCGGCGGTATGCCCGGGGGTGGCGATCAGCCGCACCGACGGGGTCAGCTGGAAGTCCCCTGGGTCGCGGCTGATCCACAGATCACCCTCGTAGCTGGCCCAGTGATCGTGGATGGTGGCCCGCGGGAACAGGGCCGCGTTGGCTGTGTGATCGGGGTGGTGATGGCTGAACACCACGTCGGTCACGTCGTCGGGGCCCGGCCCGGACGCGGCCAGCGCGGCGAGCAGCGCGTCCCGGCCGGACACCATGCCCGGGTTGACCACGATCACCCGGTCGCCGTCGGTGATCAGGGTGACCGAGCTGCCGACCCGGTCACCGCGGCTGTCCTCGCGCACGTACCCCTCGTGCAGCACGGAGACCTGGGCGGTACCTGGCGTCGCGAAATCTGAGTCTGTCACCCCGGCAGACTAGATCAGCCGTGCCCGTCCATGGCGCGCTGCACCCGGGTCAGCAGGATGGCTTCCGAGAACGGCTTTTCCAGCAGGTCGCTCTGCGGGTCCAGGGCGCCCTGGGTGTCCAGGATGGGCTGGGCGTAGCCGGACATGTAGATGACCGGCAGGCCGGGGCGCAGCGCGCGAATACGGGCGGCCAGCTCGTTGCCGAGCAGCCCGGGCATGATCGCGTCGGTGAGCAGCAGGTCGATGGGCTGGCTGAGGTCGCTGGCGCGGCGCAGCGCGTCCTCGGGCGTGGTGACGGTGAGGACGTGGTATCCCTGCCGGTCCAGGATCCGGTGGATCAGCCGGGCCAGGCTGTCCTGGTCTTCGGCGACGAGGATGGTCTGGCCCTGGCCGCGGGCGGGCGCCGGCGGCTCCAGTGCGGCCTCGGTCGCGGTCTGGTCGGTGACCGGGAGCAGGGCGGTGATGGTGGTGCCCAGCCCGGGCTCGGAGTAGATCTGCGTGTAGCCGCCGGCCCGGACGATGATGCCGTGCACGGTGGCCAGGCCCAGGCCCGTGCCCTGGCCGGCGGGTTTGGTCGTGTAGAACGGCTCGAACGCGTGCGCCACGGTCTGCGGGTCCATCCCGCTGCCGGTGTCGGACACCCGGATCCGCACGTACCGGCCCGGGCTCAGGCCGGGCCGGTCGGTGGCGTAGGCGTCGTCAACGTCCAGGGCGGCGGTGTCGATGGTGAGCTTGCCGCCGCCCGGCATCGCGTCCCGGGCGTTGACCGCCAGGTTGATCAGGATCTGGTCGAGCTGGCCCGGATCGGCCAGCACCGGCGGCACGCTGGCGGCCAGGCCGACTGACAGCTCGACCTGCTCGCCGAGGGTGCGCCGTAGCAGGTGCTCGGTGTTGCCGATGACCTCGTTGACGTTGAGGACCTGCGGGTGCACGATGTCCCGGCGGGCGAACGTGAGCAGCTGGCGGGTCAGCGCCGTAGCCCGCTGGGCCGCCCCGCTGACCTGCTGTACATCCCCGAGCATGTCCTCGCGCTGCTGACGGTCGGCCAGGACAGCGGCCTGCTCGGTGATGAACGCGGTGTAGCCCGTGATCACCCCGAGCAGGTTGTTGAAGTCGTGCGCGACCCCGCCGACCAGCTGGCCCAGGCTTTCCATCCGCTGCGACTGCTCCAGCCGCCGCTGATAGCGTTCCCGCTCGGCTATCGTGCGCAGCCGCTCGGCCTCGGCCTGCGCGGCCAGCCGTTCCGAGATGTCGCGCAGCGACACCAGGCCGATCACTCCGGCGCCGGCGGGCAGCGCGGTGACGGTGGACTCGACCGGGAACTGGCGTCCGTCCTGTGACACGGCGGTGGTCTGCAGGCCGCCTGGACGGGGCGTGTTGAGCAGCTGGGTGAGCTGATCGGCGGGTGACTCGGCCGCCTCGGGCAGCAGCGAGTCGGCCCGCCGGCCGACCAGCTCGCCCGGCCCGTAGCCGAACATGTGCTCGGCCTGGGCGTTGGCCATCAGGATGGTCCGGTCCTCGGCCACGGTCAGCGTGGCGTCGGGGGCCGCGTCGAACAGGCGGCGGAACTTCTCCTCGGCCGCTTCGGCCTCGCCCAGCGCGGTCACCAGCCGGATCCGCATCAGCTCGGTGCTGCGGCCCAGCTCGACCAGTTCGGCCGGCCCGGCTGCGGGCACAGTGGCCGCGTAGTCGCCCGCCGCCACCCGGTCGGCGGCCCGGCGCACCTCCGTGAACGGGCGCAGCAGCCAGCGGCGCACCACATAGAACCCGCCGGCCGCGATCACCGCCACCACCGCGCCCATCGCGATCAGGGCCCTGACCAGCACCTGCTGGGCGCTGATCAGGCGGCTGGTCACCATGGCCTGCCCGTGGGTGATCATGTTCTGGAGCGCGGTCATCCGGTTCCGCACGGCCAGCGAGAACGGCCGGGTGTGCGCGATGTTGGCCTGCAGCGCCCGGGCCCGGGCCTGATCCCCGCGCCGCATGGCGGCCAGTTGCGGCGCGGCCACGTTGGCCAGCCAGGCTCGCTGCGCGGATTCCGCCGCGGCCAGGGTGGCCGGCATGTGATGGTACCCGGCCACCAGCCGGGCCAGCCGGGTCTGCAGGGCCGGGATCTGCGCGGCCGCCTGCTGGTATTGCACCAGGTCGGCGGGCTGAGCGCTGGTGACATAGTTACGCAGATCCACCGTCTGGGCGGTGTACCGCGCCAGCAGGCCGCTGGCCGTCTGGGCCGCGGGCACCAGCCGGCTGGACAGCTCACGCCCGGAGGCCCGCGCCCCGGCCGCCGCGGCCAGGGCCACCGCCAGCGCGGCCGCCGTCACCACCAGGGACAGCACGGCAGCGAGGGCCGCGCGCCCCCCCAGCCCGAAGGCCTTCCCCATGTGCCGCCACCGATCCCGGCTACCACCGCCAGCCACCCGCCAAACACTATTAGTAGTGAGGCTACTACGGATTGCAATTGCGCGAGCGGGTTGCTGTGCCGGTTTCTGTGCCGGGTGCGTCGCGTCCGGGCTAGCCGCGCCCGGCCTTGGCCGCCGCCTTGAGCCGCTGCTTGTACGCGCGGACCTCGGCCAGCGAGTCGCCGTCGGTGATGTCCGCGACCGATTTCCGCGACCCGTCCTGGCCGAACTGGCCGGCCGCCTCCCGCCAGCCGGGCGGCCGCACCCCCAGCTGCTTGCCCAGCAGCGCGGCGAAGATCTGCGCCTTGGCCGGGCCGAAGCCGGGCAGCTCGGCGATCCGCCGGACCAGCTCCGGCCCGGTGGCCGCGCCCTGCCACACCTGCGCCGCGTCACCGCCGTACCTGGTCACGATGAGCTGGGCCAGGTCCTGCGTCCGGGCCGCCATGGCCTTCGGGTAGCGGTGCAGGGCCGGCCGCTCGCTGAACACCGCGGCCAGTGCGTCCGGGTCATAGCCGGCCAGCTCCTCGGCCGTCGGCTCGTGGCCCAGCCTGCGCACCAGGTCGCGCGGCCCGCTGAACGCCTTCTCCAGCGGCACCTGCTGGTCCAGCAGCATGCCGATGAGCAGCGCCAGCGGATCGCGGGACAGCAGCTCGTTGGCGTCCTGGTCGATGGGCAGCGAAATGCTCATGGCGAGTCCTCCTGATCACTGCGGCCATCCTGGCCGGCCCGCGCCGCGCCCGCGACTCCGGGCCCGCGGCTTGCGGCCATCCCGCTGCCTGGCCCGATTTGCCCGGCCAGGCGGCTAGCCTGGAGCCGCGGGGCGCGCTGCCTCAGCTGCACGCAACCTGGGAGTCAGCGCAGAACCAGCCGGCCGCGGAACTACCCGCGGGCCGGCCAGCGTTCTACATGGCAGGCACGGATGTGGTGCGGCTGGCTCGCTCGGGCCAGCCCGGGAAGCACAAACGGTGCCGCCCTAGGAGGCAGAAGTTGTCCGGTCGGATGAAGCTCGCGATCGCCGGGATCGTGCTCGGCCTTATCTTGTTCCTGGTCAGCCCGTGGCTGGCCATCGCGGTCATCGTGCTGGCGATCGGTATCCCGGTCGGCATGTACCTGGCGCTCGACCCGTCGCAGCGGCGCCGGCTCAAGGGGATCCGCCGCCGCCAGATCCCCTGATCAGCTCAGGTAACCGGGGTAGAGCAGGGCCAGCTGGTGCGGGTGGCCGCCGATGAGCCGGAGCTCGTCGTCGGCCAGCGGCTTGCCGGTGGCCGACGCACACAGCTGCACCAGCGCGAACACCAGGTCCTCGTCGCCGCCGGCGATCTCGATGCCGAGCCCGTCCAGCACATGCCGGAAACCGGCCTTGCCCCCGTACTCACCGGTGAGCACCACCCGGCCGCGCTGTGCGAACCAGTCGTCCGTGATTGGCCCCAGCGTGCCGTCGTCGTAAAGTTCGTAGTTGTTCCGGTCCTTGAGCGCACCGTCGGCGTGGATGCCGGACTCGTGCGCGAACGCGTTCCGCCCCACCCCGGGCTGATTCTGCGGCAGCGGCTGGCCGAACGCGTAACTGGCCCACAGCCCGAACCGGCGGGCCCAGGACAGGTCCAGCTGGTCGCCGATGACGGCCTTCCCGGCCAGCCCGAAACCGTGCTGCAGGGCCAGGATGCAGGACAGCAGGTCCGCGTTCCCGGCCCGCTCCCCGATCCCGTTGACGCAGGTGTTGATCCAGGCATCCTGGCCCGCGTCCAGGTCGCCAAGCGCGCCGGACACCGAGTTGGCCACGGCCATGCCCAGGTCGTTGTGGCAGTGCGTCTCGACCGGGATGTGCACCGCCGCGGCCAGCTTGGCGAACCGCTCGCGGATCCGCTCCGGGGTGTCCCCGCCGATGGTGTCGCAGTAGCGCACCCGGTCCGCACCGGCCTCCCGGGCGGCGGTGGCGAACTCGAGCAGGAACCCGTCGTCGGTCCGTGACCCGTCCTCGGCGTTCACCCCGATGGTCTGCGCGCCGCCGTCCCGCGCCGTGCGCACGGCCGCGGTCATCTCGCGGATGATCGACGCCCGGTCCAGCTTGCCGCGGAACTTGTGCGCGATCATCTGGTCCGAGGTGGAGATGGACAGGTTGTAGTGCCGCAGGCCGAGCGGCACCGCCGCCTCCACATCACCCGGCACCGCCCGGCACCAGCCGGACAGCCGCATCGTGCCGAACGCCCCGGCCTCGGCCAGGGCCACGTTGGCCCGGATGTAGGGCACCTCGTGGAACAGGAACGGGAAGCCCAGCTCGGACTGGGCCACACCGAGTTTGCCCAGGTAGAAGTTCACCATGGTCTTGCCGAACTTGGACAGCCCGGTGCGTGCGGTCTGCACGCCGTCGCGGTTGGTCACGTCGAGAAAGTGAATGGCTGGCATGGCCACCACGATGACACTTCCGTCCATACGGATCAATGTTGATTAAAATCAACATTAGTGGAAGGCTGGCTGGCGACGGGACAGGGGAGTGACCGGTGACGGAGTGGATCAACGCGGCCGAGGCGGCCCGCCAGCTCGGCGTCAAGCAGGCCACGCTGTACTCCTACGTCAGCCGGGGTGTGCTCACCCGGCGCCGTGGCACCGGCGGCAAGATCAGCCTGTTCGACGCGGCCGAGGTCGGTGAGCTGGCCCGGCGCGGCGGGCCGCGCCGGCCACCCGGCCTGACCGGGCTGGTCATCGAGTCCGCGCTGACCGAGATCGCCGATGACACGCTGCGGTTCCGCGGCCTCGACGCGCTGGACCTGGCCCAGGACCGGGCCTTCGAGGAGGTGTGCGCGCTGCTGTGGACCGGGTCGCTGCCCCCCGGCGGCGCGGCGGCCGGCTGGCGGGCCACCCCGGAGGCGGTCCGGGCGGGCGGCGCGGCGCAGGCCGCCCTGCCACCCGGCACCCTGCCGCTGGAGCGGCTGCAGGTCATCGTGCCCGCGCTGGCCGCGGCCGATCCGCTGCGGCTGCACCTTGACCCGCCCGCGGTCGTCGCGGCCGGGCAGGCCATCGTCGGCGGCATGGTGGACTGCCTGCCCACCGCGGCCCGGGCCAGGCCGGTCCGACCCGGGGGACGGGATCGCCGGCCGGCTGTGGCCCAAGCTGTGCCCGGACCCGCCGCCGGCCATGCTGCTCGATGCGCTGAGCGCCGCGCTGGTGCTGCTGGCCGACCACGAGCTGGCCGCGTCCACGCTGGCCGCCCGGGTCGCCGCCTCGGTGCGGGCCGACCCGTACGCCGTGGTCGCCACCGGTCTTGGCGCGCTAGGCGGGGCGCTGCACGGCGGCGCCTCGCTGGGCGCCGAGGCCATGCTGGCCGCCGCCCATGACCCGGCGGGCGCTCCGCGAGTGGTCGGTGACCTGCTCCGCCGGGGCGAGCGGGTGCCCGGGTTCGGGCACTTCGTGTACCGGGCCGGCGACCCGCGGGCCGGGCTGCTGCTGGCCCTGATCCGGCGGGCCGTCCCGGCATCGCCCCGGCTGGCGGTGGCCGACGCCGTGCTGGCCGAGACGCACCGGCGGGCGCTGCCCGAGCCGAACATCGACTTCGCGCTGGCCGTGCTGGCCAGCTGCGCAGGAATGATCACCGGCGCGGGGGAGGCGGTGTTCGCCATCGCCCGCACGGCCGGCTGGCTGGCGCACGGCCTGGAGGAGTACGCCGCCCGCACCCCGCTGCGCCCGCGCGCCGTCTACACCGGCCCGCCCGCCAGCCCCGGATGAGCGGTCACTCCGCCGGGGGGCGGTTGCGGACCCGGATCGTGCCCTTGTAGCTGAAGCCGCGCACGTGGACCACGGGGGCGTCGGCGGGCAGCGCCGGGCCCGCCTCGGTGTCCGTGTCGGCGCCGAAGCCGCTGGCCTCGACCCGGACCCCGGGCGGCACCAGGATGGTGATCCGCGACTTGTACGCCACGGCCAGCAGCGTCGTCTCCGCCGCGGTCAGCTCGGCCGCGCGCAGGTCCAGCCAGCCGTTGCCCTTGTAGACCACGGTCCGGTAATGCTCGGGCACCCGCCACCGGCCGGCCCGGCGGACCGAGCTTTTGAACGCGACGGCCAGCCGTCCGGGCGGCCGGCCCGCCGTCGTGGGCGGCCCAGCCGCCGGCGACGGCTGGGGCAGATCCGCCAGCAGGCCGTCCAGCTCGGGCCGGGTCCGCGCGGACAGCGCGGTGCGCATCCGCTGATCGAACTCGCCGTCGTCCAGCCGCCCCTCGGCGAACGCCTCCTGCAGCCGCTGGGTGGCCGCGTCCCGCTCCCGGTCCGACGCCCGGATGGCTGGCACCTGGCTGGCCCGTGCCTGAGTGTCCGGTGCCTGGGTGTCCGGTGCCTGGGTGGCCGGCGGGCTGCCCGCTTCGTCCAGCCTGGCCGGCGCTCCGCTGCCTGGCTCGTGCATGCTGACCCTCCTCCGCCGGATATCGAGATGTATCGTAACTTGTCCGGGGTGGCCCGCGACAGCGCGGCCGGGCATGCCAGGATCGGGGCATGCAAGACGAGGCTGCCGCGCGAGCGGCCGTACTGGCCGCCGCCCAGGGCATGCTCAGCCACGGGCTGAGCTCGGGAACCAGCGGCAACGTGTCCGCGCGGCTCGGCGACGGCCGGATCGTGATCACGCCGTCCCAGCTGCCGTACCCGGAGCTGGGCCTGGACGACCTGGTCGTGATCACCCCCGACGGCGAGCTGGCCCGCCCGGCCGCCGCAGGCCGGGTGCCGTCCTCGGAGAGCCAGCTGCACTGCGCCTGCTACCAGGCCTTCCCGGAGATCGGGGGGATCGTGCACAGCCATCCGCCGTTCGCCAGCATGTTCGCGGCCGCCCGGCAGCCGGTGCCGGCCGCGATCGACGAGGCGGTGCTGTTCCTCGGCGGCGACATCCCGGTGGCCGGCTACGCGCCCAGCGGCTCGGCGCGGGTCGGGCAGAACGCGGTCCAGGTGCTGGCCGACCGGGCCAGCGCGCTGCTGGCCAGCCACGGCATGGTCAGCATCGCGGCCAGCCCCGCGCAGGCGCTGCACTGCGCCGTGATCTCGGAACACTGCGCCCAGGTGGCCTGGGGCGCACGGGCGCTCGGCGGGCTCGCCGCGCTGCCCGCGAGCACGGTGCAGGCG
The DNA here is from genome assembly GCA_963747705.1 of uncultured Actinomycetes bacterium. Classification (GTDB taxonomy): domain Bacteria; phylum Actinomycetota; class Actinomycetes; order Streptosporangiales; family Streptosporangiaceae; genus RYN-230. Next base: position 64,759 of record CAVVGF010000017.1, read on the forward strand.
TTCGGCCGGGCGTACGTGCAGGCCCGGCGGTCAGCTCACGGCTGACTTGTCCGCCTTGTCCACCGAGCGGCGCATCCGCCCGCTGGCCGCGCGGATGGCCAGGACGCGGGCCGCCGCCATCACCACGCCGAGCGCGATAGCCCAGCTGAGCGCCTCCGCGGTGCCCACCGCCGGGTCATTCGGGTCGGTGGGCGGTTCCTTCCCGGTGAACCGCTTCCAGCCCAGGTTCATCAGCTTGCGGACGGCGTAGGCCGCCCCGAAGGCCGCGGCACCGGCCAGCGCCTTGCTGGCGCCCTCTCCCTTGTCTGACATGCATCCTCCCTGCTGCCGGTGGTGGCACGCGGCGACTTCCGGTGCCGATCATCCCACGGGCGTGCCACCGGCCCGGGCGGCAGCACGGGCCGCCTCGATCGCGGCGGCCAGTTCGCCCGGCCGCCGGGTGCCGATCAGCCAGTACGGGGTGACGCCGGCCGGGTCCTCGACGGTGACGTACACCGCCTCGGGCAGATACGGCCGGGCCAGCAGGAACGCGGCCGGGTCGGCGCGCGGCCCGCGCAGCGCCCTGGTCTGGTCCGTGTCCAGCACGGTCACCTGGCCCGCCTGAGCCAGCGGCAACACCGATTTGCCTACCCTGAGCACGCCGCGGCTCACCTCGATACGCAGCCAGCCCCAGCTGATCAGGAACGCGGCCAGCGGCACGATGATCACGCCATACACGGCCAGCGCCGGTTCCCAGTCGAAGCCGGCCAGGAAGCCCGCGCCGAGCATGACTGCGGACAGCAGGCCGAGCACCCACCAGCTGACCGGAACACGCAGCCGTTCATGGTAGACACGCATGGGTCCACCGTAGTTGGTTACATGAAGGCATGATTGGGCGACGCATGTGGCAGGGCCTCCGGTCGGGCTCTGCCCGTGCCACCGAGGCGGGCGGCACCGATGCGCACGGCACCGAGCCGGGCGCAGCGGCGGGGACGGCCGCATCGCCGGTCGGCCCAGCCGGGCCGGACAACGGGGTGGGGACCATCAAGCAGGGGATCGGCGGGACCACGGGGGGCACCGGCACCGCGGCCGGCGAGGGCACCGGCCGGCGACCGGAGTCACCGGGCGCGCAAGTGCCCAGCTGGCTGCAGCGCGCGGCGGGCTGGTGCTGGCGGCTGCTGCTCATCGGCATCGTGGTCTACCTGTCCTTCCGGGTGGCCAGCATGCTCAAGCTGGTGGTGCTGCCGTGCGTGGCCGCGCTGCTGCTCACCGCGCTGCTGCAGCCGGTGCAGTCCCGGCTGCGCCGGGCCGGCCTGCCCGCCCTGGCCGCCACCTGGTGCACCCTGCTGCTGGCGGTGGCCCTGCTGGGCGGGGCCATCACGCTGGCCGCGACCCGGGCCACCGCCGACTACCCGACGCTGGTCCGCGAGCTGACCCACACCGGCAACGAGCTGCAGAAGTGGCTGGCTGGCCCGCCGTTCCACATCCGGCACGGCGGCATCGAAGGACTGGCCAACCGGGGGCTGACCTACCTCAAACAGCATCAGTCGCTGGTGGCGGGCACCGTGCTGTCCGGCGGGCGGATCTTCCTGGAAATCCTGGCCGGCCTGGTGCTGATGCTGTTCATCACGTTCTTCCTGCTCAAGGACGGGGACCGGATCTGGGCCTGGCTGACCGGGTTCCTCGGCGCGGAGAGCCGGGAGCGGACCCGGCTGGCCGGCACGGCCGCCTGGCAGGCGCTGCTGTACTACGTGCGGGGCACCATCGCGGTGGCCGCCATCCACGCCGTCGTCATCGGGTTCTCGCTGTGGATCCTGGGCGTGCCGCTGCTGATACCGCTGACGATCCTGGTCTTCGTGGCCGCGTTCATCCCGCTGGTCGGGATCCTGGTGGCCGGCACGGTGGCCGTCCTGGTCACGCTGGGCACCAAGGGCTGGATCGCCGCCGTGATCCTGATCGTCATCTTCATCCTGGAGAACCAGCTGGAGAGCCATCTGCTGCAGCCGCTGGTGGTGGGCCGGATGGTCCGGCTGCACCCGCTGGCCGTCATCCTGGTGCTGGCCGTCGGCGGCGTGGTGGCCGGCATCCCCGGGGCGATCGTGGCCGTGCCGACCGCGGCCGCGCTGACCCGCGCCGCACCGTACCTCAGCGGCAGGCAGACGGCTGTAAGGTCACCTGAGTGAACAGGCGCCTGCGGACCTGGAGTCTCTCATGTCACCGGTGAACCCCGGCACGGACCCGGTGGACGTGCTCATCAAGCGGCTGGACCCGGATCTGCCGCTGCCCGCCCGGTCGCATCCGGGTGACGCCGGGGTGGACCTGGTGGCCGCCGCGGCCGTGGACCTGGCGCCGGGCGCCCGGGCGGTGGTGCCGACCGGGATAGCCATCGCGCTGCCCGACGGGTACGCGGCGTTCGTGCACCCGCGGTCCGGGCTGGCCGCCAGGCACGGGGTGACGATCGTCAATGCGCCGGGCACGGTCGATGCCGGGTACCGTGGCGAGATCAGGGTGACACTGCTGAACACCGATCCGGCCCAGGCAGTCTCGTTCCAGCGAGGCGACCGCATCGCGCAACTCGTTATCCAGCGCGTGGCATCGCCGGTATTCCACGAGGTGGACAGCCTGCCCGGGTCAGCCCGGGGAGAGAACGGGTTCGGGTCCACCGGGGGACACGCCAGCGCGGCCACTGCTGGCGGATGACCGCGCGGACCGCGCGGCAGCAGCCCACCACCCCCACGAACGAGAGCAGGGAGAACCGCAGTGTTCCGTCGGCGTCGCCGCGAGGAAGCGGAGCCCCAGCCCATCGACGACGAGGTGCCAGAAGACGCCGAGGACTGGGCAGCGGAGGAAGACGAGGCGGCCCCCGATGACCAGGAGCCGGCCGGGCGGCCGGCTGGGGCCCGTGGGACGCGGCCGGCGATATCCCGGCCGCCGAGCGGGTCAACTTCGGCAGCCTGCTGGTGCCGGTGGCCGAAGGATTCGAGATCCAGCTCAACATCGCCGATGACCAGGGCCCGCTGATCGCGGTGGTGCGCGGGGACAGCTCACTGCAGCTGCAGGCGTTCGCCGCGCCCAAGAGCGGTGGGCTGTGGGACGACGTGCGGCAGGAGATCGCCGCCGCGGTGACCCAGGCCGGCGGGAGCAGCCAGGAAGCCAGCGGGCCGTTCGGCGCCGAACTGCACGCCCGGGTGCCCGGGGACCCGGCGCTCGGCCAGGGCGGGCTGCAGCAGGTCCGGTTCCTCGGCGTGGACGGGCCGCGCTGGTTCCTCCGCGGGGTGATCACCGGGCCGGCCGCCCGGCACGCCGCGGCGGCCGGGCCGTTTGAGGAGGCCTTCGCCGGGGTGGTGGTGGTCCGCGGTGACCATCCGGTGCCGCCTCGCGACCTGCTCGAGATCCAGCTGCCCGAGGAGGCCAGGCGGGCCATGGAGGAGCAGATGGCCGCCGAGGAAGAGCGCTTCGCCGGCCCCCTGAACCCCTTTGAGCGCGGCCCGGAGATCACCGAGACGCGGTAATTTCCGGGGGATTCACCGGTGACCGGCGGTTTACCCGTGACCGTCAGCTAGGAGCTGGGCGAGTTCGTCTTCCACGTCCTCGCTGGTGACGAACAGGAGTTCGTCGCCGGTCTCCAGCGGGTCGTCCTTGGCCGGGACGATGACCCGGCCGTCGCGCAGGATCGCGACCAGGGCGGTGTCAGCGGGCCACTGGATGTCGCCGATCCGGTGGCCGGCCAGCGGCGCGTCATCCGGCATGGTCAGCTCGACCAGGGTCGCCTCGCTCTGCCGGAACGTCATCAGCCGGACCAGGTCGCCGACGCTGACCGCCTCCTCGACCAGGGCGGACAGCAGCCGCGGGGTGGACACCGCGACGTCCACCCCCCACGACTCGTTGAACAGCCACTCGTTGTTCGGCTCGTTAATACGGGACACCACCCGCGGCACCCCGTACTCGGTCTTGGCCAGCAGCGACACCACCAGGTTGGCCTTGTCGTCCCCGGTGGCCGCGATCACCACCTGGCACCGCTCCAGCGACGCCTCGTCCAGCGAGGCGATCTCGCACGCGTCGGCCAGCAGCCATTCCGCGCGCGGCACGCTGTCCACCGCGATCGCCCGCGGGTTCTTGTCGATGAGCAGGACCTCGTGCCCGTTGTCCAGCAGTTCGGCGGCGATGGAGGTGCCCACCGCGCCCGCGCCCGCGATGGCGACGCGCATCAGCGGCCTCCCTTGCTGGCCTTGCCGCCCGGGGCCCGGCTGGACAGCGCGGCCGAGATCCGCTCCAGGTCCTCTTCCAGCGCGATCATGTGCAGTACGTCACCTTCCTGCAGCACCGTGCCCGGTCCGGGCAGCACCACCTCGCCCAGCCGGGTCAGGAACGCGACCCGGGCCCGGGCCGCCTCCTCCACCGCGGTGGCCTTCTCGCCCACCCAGTCCTCGGCGTAGGCCACCTCGGCCAGCACCACCGCCCCGGTCGGGTCCCGCCACAGCGGCTCGCTGCCCTCGGGCAGCAGCCGGCGCAGCATCTGGTCCGCGGTCCACCGGACCGTCGCCACGGTCGGGATGCCGAGCCGCTGGTAGACCTCGGCCCGGCGCGGATCGTAGATGCGGGCCGCGACCCGCTTCACGCCGAACGACTCCCGGGCCACCCGGGCCGCGATCACGTTGGAGTTGTCGCCGCTGCTGACCGCGGCGAACGCGTCCGCGTGCTCGATCCCCGCCTCACTGAGCACGTTCTGGTCGAACCCGATGCCGGTGATCTTCTTGCCCTTGAACGTCGAGCCGAGCTTGCGGAACGCATCCCGGTCCTGGTCGATGACCGCGACCGAGTGGCCCTGGTCCTCGAGGATGTGCGCGAGGGTCGAGCCGACCCGCCCGCAACCCATGATCACAATGTGCACGACCGCCCCTTGGATGAGTACAGTGCGTCCGGCCAACGCATGACTGATGTGCCCGCCAACGGTATTCCCTGTCCTGACTAGGTGAGACGGCCGGCCAGGATACTCCCTCCAGCTGAACACGAGGAGCATCGTGGACCTGCTCGAGCTCGAGGTGGGCGAGGCCGCCCAGGGCGGCTGGTGCGTGGCCAGGGAACCGTCCGGGCGGGTCGTCCTGGTCCGGCACGCGCTGCCCGGCGAGCGGGTGCTGGCCCAGGTCACCGAGGAAACGACCCGGTTCGCCCGGGCCGACGCGGTGCAGGTGCTGGCCGCGTCGCCGGACCGGGTCGAGCCGCGCTGCCCGCACGCCCACCCGGGCGGCTGCGGCGGCTGCGACTGGCAGCACGCCAGCCCGGCCGCGCAGCGGCGGCTCAAGGGCGCAGTGATCAGCCAGCAGCTGCGCCGGATCGCGGGCCTGGACCGCGAGGTGACGGTCGAGCCGCTGCCCGGCGACCCGGACGGGCTGGGCTGGCGCACCCGGGTCCGGTTCGCGGTCGGCCGCGACGGCGCCGCCGGGCTGCGCAAGCACCGCTCGCACGAGGTCGTCGACGTGGGGCACTGCCCGATCGCGCACCCGCTGGTCGATCAGGCCGGGGTGACCGGGCGGCCGTGGCCGGGCGCCGGTTCTGTCCAGGTGGTGTCCGCGCCGGGCAGCGGGCAGCGGGCCATCGTCGTCACCCCGGCCAGCAGGCCCGGCGGCCCGCGCAGGCCGCGCGCCAGCCGGCGCCGGGTGGTGGCGCTAGCCGTTATGCGGAATGGGCCGACCAGGGTACGGACCCGCTGCTCGCCGCGGGACGGGGCGGGCGGCTGGCCGCGCTGCGCGGCGGGCCGTTCCTGCAGCAGACCGCGGCCGGCCGGACCTGGCGGGTCAGCGCGGGCGTGTTCTGGCAGGTGCACCCGGCCGCCGCGGACGCGCTGACCGAGGCGGTCCGGCGGGCGCTGCGGCCGCGTGAAGGGGACGTGGCGCTGGACCTGTACTGCGGCGCGGGCCTGTTCGCCGGCCTGCTGGCCGGCGAAGTCGGGCCGTCCGGCACGGTGATCGGCATCGAGTCCGACCCGGCCGCGGTGCGGGACGCGCGGCACAACCTGCGGGCCACCCCGTGGGCCCGGGTGCACCGCGGCGACGTGGCCGAGGTGCTGGGCCGGGCCGACTGGGCGCAGGCCACGATCGCGGTGCTCGACCCGCCGCGGGCCGGCGCCGGGCGGGCCGTGCTGGACCAGCTGCTGGCGCCGGGCACCAGCCTGGGCCGGGTCGGCTACGTGTCCTGCGACCCGGCCACCCTGGCCCGGGACATCGGGACGTTCCGGCAGGCCGGCTGGCAGCTCGGCGAGCTGCGGGCGTTCGACGCGTTCCCGATGACGCACCACGTGGAGTGCGTGGCCACGCTCACCCGCGGCTGAGCCCGCGGCCGGACCGCGGGCTGGCCCGGGGCTCACTCCTCCTTTCGCAGCACCGCCTCGGCCTCGATCTCGATCGTGATGCGCTCGCTGACCATGACCCCGCCGGGCACCGGGGCGTTGAAGCTGACCCCGAAGTCCGTCCGGTTGATCTCGCCGATGGCCGAGAACCCGGCCCGGGTGCCACCGAAGGGGTCCGGGCCGAACCCGTTGACCTCGACGGCCAGCGTCACCGGCTTGGTCACGCCGCGGATGGTCAGGTCGCCGTCCACCAGCAGGGCGTCACCGTCCGCCCGGACCCCGGTGGACGCGAACGTCATCTTGGGGTGGGTTTCCACGTCGAAGAAGTTGGTCGAGCGCAGGTCGTTGTCCCGCATCTCGTTCCCGGTGCTGACCGAGGACAGGTCGATGGTGGCGGTGGCGGTGGAGTCCAGCGGGTTGGGCGCGGTGACGATCTGGGCTTCGAACGAGGTGAACTGGCCGCGGACCTTACTCACCATCAGGTGCCGGGCGACGAAGCCAATGGTGGAATGAACCGGGTCGAGATCCCATGTCCCGGCGACATAGCCGGGAATCTGCACATCCGGGGAAGTCATTGACACTCCTCACGGTTTGGGGGGAATTATCTCGACCATAACCCCGTCCTGCGCGGCGGTCCCGGCGGGTGCGCAAGGATGGGGGATATGCATCTGAGGATCTTCACCGAGCCGCAGCAGGGCGCCGATTACAGGCGGCTGCTGGCCGTGGCCAGGGCCGCCGAGGAGCTGGGTTTCGACGCCTTCTTCCGGTCGGACCACTTCCTGCACATGGGCGAGGGCAGCGGGCTGCCCGGGCCGACCGACTCCTGGCTGACGCTGGCCGCGCTGGCCGTCCAAACGTCCCGGATCCGGCTGGGCACCCTGGTCACTTCGGCCACGTTCCGCCTGCCGGGGCTGCTGGCCGTCGCGGTGGCCCAGGCCGACGAGATGAGCGGCGGCCGCATCGAGCTGGGCCTGGGCGCGGGCTGGTTCGAGGCCGAGCACGCCGCCTACGGGATCCCGTTCCCGCCGGTCGGCGAGCGGTTCGGGCGGCTGGCCGAGCAGCTGGAAGTGATCACTGGGCTGTGGGGCGTGCCGGCCGGCCAGACGTACTCGTTCGACGGGGACTACTACCAGGTCCGGGACTCGCCCGGGCTGCCCAAGCCGGTGCAGCGGCCGCGTCCGCCGATCATCGTCGGCGGGCACGGGCCCAAGCGGACCCCGCGGCTGGCCGCCCGCTATGCGGCTGAGTTCAATGTGGGGTTCTCCAGCGTGGCGGAGACCGGCGCCCAGTTCGGCCGGGTGCGCGAGGCCTGCCAGGCGGCCGGCCGGGACCCGGGCTCGCTGATCTATTCGGCCGCGCACCTGACCTGCTGCGGGCGGGACGACGCGGAGTTCGCCCGCCGGGCCGCGGCCATCGGCCGGGACGTGGCCGAGCTGCGGGATATCGGGCTGACCGGCTCGCCGGCCGAGGTCGTGGACAAGATCGGCCAGTTCGCCGGGCACGGCGCCAGCCGGATCTACCTGCAGATCCTGGACCTGCACGACCTGGATCACCTGGAACTGCTGGCCACCGAGGTCATGCCGCAGGTGCGGTAGAGCGGGGCCCGCGCACACCCAGCGCTCAGCCCGCATTCAGAGAGTCGTGAGAAACATCCCTCAGCCGATGGGCAGGCTGCGGGAGGATTCTCACGCACGCTGGGGAGCGCCCCGGGTAACCAGGAGGTTAGGTCAATGGCGGCACGTGGTCGGCGGCGCTGGCTCCGCTGGGTGATCGCAGGCGCCGTGGTGGTCGTGGTCCTCGCGGTGGCCGGCCCGTTCATCTTCTTCCACTTCGTGGAGGGCAACGGTCCCGCGCCGCTCAGCCTCAAGGCCAGCGCCACCCCGTCCAGCGGCCAGTCGGCCAGCGCGGTGTCCACCCAGGGCGGCGCCACGGCGCTGGCCGGGTCGTGGCAGGTCGGCTCGGGCTCCCAGGTCGGCTACCGGGTCCAGGAGATCCTGATGGGCCAGCACCACACCGCGGTCGGCCGTAGCAGCTCGGTGACCGGGCAGATGGTGATCAAGGGCAGCACCGTCCAGACGGCCAGCTTCACCGTCAAGATGGCCACCATCCACACCGACTCGGCCCAGCGCGACGCCCAGTTCGACGGCCGGATCATGGACGTGGCCACGTACCCCACCGGCACGTTCGCGCTGACCAAGCCGATCGACCTGGCCCCGGCGCCCGCGGCCGGCACGATCAAGACCTACTCCGCGACCGGCAAGCTCACCCTGCATGGGCGCAGCGTGCCGGTGACGTTCCCGCTGAAAGCCGAACGCACGTCGGGCGGCATCGAGGTGCAGGGCTCGATCCCGGTGCTGTTCAGCAAGTGGGGCATCCCGAACCCCAGCTTCACTGGCTTCGTCACCACGCAGAACCACGGGGTCATGGAGTTCCTGCTCGACTTCCGGCCCGGCTGACCCGGGCGCCCGCTGACCAGTCGCCACGCCCGGCCGTCGGCTGGGCAACTTCCGCTCCATGGCGGGGCGCATGGTCTTGAACGTCCGCTCACGGGGCGGGATGATGTGTTTTGCTCTGATAGATCCTGTTGGATCAGTGCCAGAGTCTGTGTGATCTCGGTGGCGGAGCGGCCACCCTGGGAGTCCCCGGGTTCGCCCCTGCTGCCTCAGGTGGATCAGGCACGGCAGGCGAAACGAGGGGACGCAATGAACAGCGAGCAGGACAACCACCCAGCCACCACCGTCAGCACCGCCGCTGCGCCCGGCCAGGCCCGGCCATCCCGCCGCCAGGTACTCCGCGGCGCCGGAGCCGGGCTGGGCGCGGCGGCCTTAGCCCCAGTACTCGGCCTGGGCGGCAGCGCTGCTGGCGCCAGCACCAGGCTGACCGCGCGGGCGAGCGGGAGCCGGGCCACGGACTTCGGCCAGGGCTGGAAGTTCGCCCTGGTCAATCCGTACGGGATCACCGACCCGACCGGGGCGTACGCGAACGCGCAGGATCCCGGCTTCGACGACTCCGGCTGGCAGGACCTGGACGTGCCGCACGACTGGAGCATCGAACTGGCCCCGGTGCAGAACGCCAGCACGAGCAGCGCCACTGGTTTCCTGCCGGGCGGCCTGGCCTGGTACCGGAAGCACTTCACCCTGCCGTCATCCCTGGCGGGCCAGCGCATCTCCATCGAATTCGACGGCATCTACCGGAATTCGAACGTTTACCTCAACGGGAAGCTGCTCGGCAACCACCCATACGCCTACACCGGGTTCAGCTATGACCTCACCGGCCTGGTGCACACGGATGGCGTCACCTCGGACGTGATCGCGGTCAGCGCGGCGGACCAGCAGCCGAGCAGCCGGTGGTATTCGGGCGACGGCATCTTCCGCAACGTCTACCTCGTCGTCACCGGCGCGGTGCACGTGGCGCGGCACGGCATATTCGTGACCACGCCGGACCTGGCCGCCGCGATCACCGCCGGCTATGCCACGGTCCAGGTCCAGGTGGACGTGGCCAACGACGGGACGGCGGACGCCTCGGTGCAGGCCGGGGTGACCATCGCCGGCCCAGCCGGGAAGACGGCGGGGACCGGCGCCGCCACGGTCAGCGTGCCTGCCGGGCAGACCCAGACCGCGACCATCACCGCCAAGGTGGCCCAGCCGGAACTCTGGTCAACCACCAGCCCCAGCCGGTACACCGCGCGGACCGAGCTGTCCGTCAGCGGTGCCGTCGTGGACACGGTCAGCACCACGTTCGGCATCCGGTATTTCACCTTCGACCCGGCCGAGGGGCTCTCGCTGAACGGCGAGTACCTGAAGATCCACGGCGTCAACCTGCACGCAACCGAAGGCGCGGTCGGCTCGGCGGTGCGCTACGACGCGATGGCGCGGCAGATGGAACTGATGCGGAGCATGGGCGTCAATGCCCTGCGCACCGCGCACAACCCGCCCGCCCCAGAACTCGTCCAGGTCTGCGAACGGCTCGGCATCCTGATGATGGTCGAAGCGTTCGACTGCTGGCACACCGGCAAACTGCCGTACGACTACCACCTGTACTTCGACCAGTGGAGCGACTCCGACATCAAGGAGATGGTGCACGCCGCGAAGAATTCGCCCGCCGTCGTGCTGTGGTCGATCGGCAACGAGACGCCCGGACACCGGGTCGTCCCGCGGCCCGGGAATCGCCCAGCAACTGATCGCCGACATCAAGTCGATCGACACCTCCCGGCCGGTGGTGATGGGCTCGGACCAATACCGCGGCGTGCCCCGCACCGGCTCGCCGCAGGACCTGATCCTGGGCGAGCTGGACGGGCTCGGCGTCAACTACAACACCGCCATGTCCATGGACGGGCTGCACGCCAAATACCCGGGCAAGTTCTTCTTCTGCTCGGAAATGGGCTCGGAGACCTCCAGCCGCGGGGTGTATCAGGACCCGCAGCTGCTCAACACCGGGGAGAACTACACCCCGGGCAAGCGGGCCACTTCCTCCTACGACAACAACCTCGCGTCCTGGACGATGAGCGGGGAATACGAGCTGAAGAAGGACCGGGACCGCAAGTTCTGGAACGGTGGCTTCCTGTGGTCCGGGCAGGACTACATTGGCGAGCCCACTCCCTATGACGTGTTCCCGGTCAAGGCGTCGTTTTTCGGCGCGATGGACACGGCCGGCTTCGCCAAGGACGCCTACTACCTGTTCCGCAGCCAGTGGACCACCGAGCCGATGGTGCACATCGTGCCGATGAACTGGACAGATTACGACCCGGGCGAGCAGGTCCAGGTCTGGGTGTACGCCAACGTCGCCACGGTGGAACTGCTGCTCAACGGCAAGTCACTGGGCACGAAGTCGTTCGACGTGAAGACGACCACGTTCGGCCGCAGTTACCTGGAGACCACCGAGCCGACCGGGGACGACTACAACTACCCGTCCGGCAGCTACACCAGCCCCAACGGCAGCACCGGGAAGCTCCACCTGACCTGGACCGTGCCGTTCCAGGCCGGCACGCTCACCGCGGTCGCCACCGACGGTGGCCGGGTGGTCGCGCGCGACGAGATCCGCACCGCCCGGGCGCCGCGTGCCCTGAGCCTGACCGCCGACCAGCAGGTCATCGCGGCCGACGGGACGTCCCTGGCCTTCCTCGCCGTCGAGGTGACCGACGGGGCAGGCGTGCTGGTCCCCGAGGCCAGCAACCTCATCCAGTTCGGCCTGGCCGGGCCGGGCACGCTGGACGGGGTGGACAACGGCCAGCAGGAAAACCCGCAGAGCTACCGCGCGTCCTCCGTCCCCGCCTTCAACGGCCGGGCACTGGTCATCATCCGGTCCACCGGGCAGCCCGGCAGCATCACGGTCACCGCCACCTCAGCCGGCCTGGCCGGAGCCAGGGTCACGCTGCGCTCGGTACCAGCGCCGCGCGGCGCTGGGGCAGCAGGCGGGGACGCTCTGTCCGCGGCCCGCGGCGCGGCGCCCGCCGTCCCGGCCGTCCTGCTGGCCAGTACGCCGGCCGCGCAGACGGCCACCGCGGACGCGAGCTACTCGGGATCGCCGGGCACGCTGCCCGCCGCCATGCTCGACGGGGACCTGACCACCGGCTGGTCGAACTACTACAACAAGGCAGCCACCGCCAACCTCCGCGCGGTCAGCGTGTCGAACGCCACCGACTGGGTGTCGGTGACCTGGCCTGCCCCGCAGTCCTTCGGCGCTGTCGCGGCCTACTTCACCACCAGCGCGACGCTCGCGCTGCCCAGCACGATCGCCGTGTCGTACTGGGATGGCCGGCGGTTCGTGCCGGTCAGGCACCTGTCGGTCAACTGGGCCACCGAGTCCAACCAGCCGACCACGCTCACCTTCGATGCGGTGCGCAGCAGCCGGGTCCGGCTGGACCTGACCAGCCCGGCGCCGGGCACCGGGACGGGCTTCCTGCAGATCGCGGAACTGCAGGTGCTCAGCAACGGGGTGAATATCGCCTGAGCTGGCCCGTGCCGCGCGGTAATGACGCCGTAACACGGCCGGAGTAACGTTATGTCATGGATGGTGCTCTTGTCGGCAGGGAGTACGCGGACCACCTCACGGACCAGGACCTCTCACTACTGATCTCCGCCGCCGGGTCAGCGGAAGACCTGGCCCGGCTGCGGCACGATCCAGCGGCCATCCCCGGCCTGCTCGGCGACCCACGGGTATTCGACGCCGTGTTCGGCCGGGGTGACGGCTCGGGAGGCGCCCACGGCGGGCTAGTCCTCCCCGGGCAGGCCGCGCCGGTCTCACCGTTCCTCACCTTCGCGGTGGCCGTGCACCGGTCCGCGGCCGAGCTGGCGTCGATGGACCATGTCACCGAGCGCACCGGCCCCCGGCAGCGGATCCCGCTGTTCGACGCGCCCGCGCTGCGCGACTTCCTCGGCTCGCCCGCCCGGCGGTTCTTCCTGGCCGAACTCCTCGGCTCGTTCACCCGGGTGGCCAGCGGCCGGTACCGGGTCCGCGGCGGCGGCCGGATGCGGACCAGGCGGTTCAGCGAGCTGGACCCGGTCCGGCTGGCCGGGATGCTGGACAGCGTGCCGGACGCCGATCGGCCCGGCGTCTACCGCCGGCTCGGCGACGTGTCGCTGTTCCTGTCCGGTGTGTTCCCCGACTACGCCACGCTGTACGGGGTCGGGCCGGCCCAGGTGGCCCGGCTGCTGCGGGCCGCCCGCGTGCCCGCCGAGCAGCACGCCCAGCTGGCCACGGTCCCGGCCATCGACCTGCTCGAGCAGCTCGGCGCGCGCTGGTACCGGGCGGCCTGCGGGCTGGCCCCGGTGCGCACCGCGCGGCTGGACGTGGTGGCCGAGGTAGCGGGCCGCTTCCGGCAGGCCCGCCGGGTACTGAACCACATCGCGGACCGCTACCTGTTCAGCACCGACCACCCGTGGTTCGCCCCACCCACACCCTGATACTGAACGCCCAGTACGAAGCGGGGCCGTCACCCGGCTCGCCGGACAAGCCGGCTGCGCCGGCCCGGGGGCACAGTGCCATGATGTGCGCGTGGCAGTCGTCGTCACCGCCTTGATCGCCGTGTTGCGCTGGGGCATGCTGGCCGGGCTGGCCGGCGCGCTGGGCGGGCTGGCCGGGCGGGGCCTGGCCCGGCAGTACAAGGGCGCCGCGCCGGGGCCGCTGCCCGCGCCGTGGGCGCTGCGTTCCGCGCTGCTCGGCGCGGTTGCCACCGGTTTGCTGACCGGGGTGATCTTCGCCGCCCGGGCGCTGCTGTCGTTGCCCGCGCACCCGGCCGTGGCGGCGCTGGTCACGGTCGGCCAGGGTGAGCTCGTCGCGGCCGAGTGCGTGGCGTTCCTGCTGGCCGCGGCCGCGCTCCGGCTGCGGCAGCCCGGGCTGAGCGTGCTGCCGCTGCTCGGCGTGATCGTGGCCGAGGCCATCCGGGCCCATCCGGAGGGCATCGTGCCGGTCGGCGGGGCGCTGCTCACCATCTGCCATGTGCTGCCCGCCGTGATGTGGGCCGGGATGCTGCTGTACACGCTGCGCGCCGCGGTGGCCTGGCGGCGCGATCCGAGGGCCGTGCGCGGCCTGATCCGGCTGTACGCCAACGCCGCGTTCTGGCTGTTCTCTGTGGTGGTGATCACCGGTGTGGTCACCGTGCTGGTCGTGGTGCCGCTGCACGACCTGTTCGACACGGCGTATGGCCTGGTGGTCATCGTGAAGGCGGCGCTGGTGGCGATGGTGGCCGGGCTGGCCATCGGGGGCCGCGTCTGGCTCGGGCATGATCCTGCCTCGGGCAGCGGGCCGTCCCGGGCCACGGTCCGGGAGTGCGGCGTGCTGGCCGGGGTGCTGGCCATCACCGCGGTGCTGACCGTGCTCACCCCGCCGGCCTCGACCGCCCGGGCAGCCGGCCGGCCCGTGCGGCGCAGCTGGCCCATGGGCCAGGCCGGGCGGCCGCGCTCAGGCTGACGCCGAGGGCACCCGCACCGCGCGGGCCCAGTCCGGGCCGTCCGGCGCGTCGTCTCCGAGCAGCGCGACCACCACCCGGATGCCCCGTGGCGGCTGGGCTGGCCAGGGGGTGTACCCGTCGGTGAGCACCACGGTCACCGCGGGCCTGGGCCGCAGCGCCGCGGCCGCCGCGATCCCGGCGCCCATGTCGGTGCCGCCGCCGCCGATCAGTTCCACCTGCCGGGCCGAGGTGATCCGCCGGGCCGGTGCCACCGCGGTGTCACAGGCCAGCACGCGCAGCTGGCGGGCCAGGCCCAGGGAGCGAAGCAGGCCGTCCACCTCGGCCAGCGCCGCGGCCAGCAGGTCCTCGGTCATGCTCCCCGAGGTGTCGCACACCACCGCGACCTCGGGCACCGGCCGGCGCAGCGCGGGCAGCACCACCTGGCCCGCGACCGAGGCGCGCCGCGACGGCCGGCGGTAGGAGTAGTCCACCGCGCCCGCGGTGTCCGCGACCGCCCGGCGCAATTCGGCCGCGAGCAGCCGGCGCCAGTCCACCACCGGCTGCAGCAGCTGCTCGGCCCAGCGGAGCAGGCCGGCCGCACGGCGCCGGGCTCCTTGCCGTGCCGGATGCAGTCCTGGGCCACCTGCCGGCACAGCAGCTGGGCCTGCCACGGCGACAGGGCGGGCTGGCCCGCCTGGTCCCAGGACCGGCCCTGGCCGTCCGCCCCGCTGCCGCAGTCGAGATCCCAGCCGTGCTCGTCATGCTGCTGCTGACCGGGGACGAAATACTGCTCGGCCAGCAAGCCCGGCGGTGCGCCCAGGTCGGCGGGCAGCACCGGCCGGCCGGGCAGGTCCAGGCCCGCGGCCTCCAGGTCGTCGTTGATCTCCGCGTCGGCGCCGCGGACCCAGGCCCGGGCATCCTCATCGCTGACTCCGGACGCGACCGCCCGCTCGCCGTGCGCCCGCAGCAGATGCGACACGTGATGGACCAGCACGCTGCCCAGCTCGGCCGGGGTCCAGCCCGCGGTCAGCTCCGGGTCGGCGTGCAGCCGCCAGCTGTCATCCACCGCCACCGTGCCGATCCCCGGCTTGGCCAGCACCTGCGCGCCGAACAGCCCGCTGGCCAGGTACGGGAAGCGGGACGCGGCCCACAGCCGCCCGGCGGCCAGGCCCGGGATATCGTCGGCGCCCCGCCCGGTCATCCGCGCAGCAGCCCCGCGTCCCGCAGCACCGGGGCGAACAGCCGGACCTCGGCGGGCAGCGCGACCCCGTCCGGGCGGCACCGGGCCAGCGTGCGGGCGGCCACGGCGGCCACGTCGGGCGCGGTTTCCGCGGCCTTGCCGAGCACCTGCCAGCCGGCCACCCAGCGCTGCGGCGTGGGGTCGGCGGCCACCACCGCGGCCACCGCGGCCACCGCCGCGTACGCGCGGTCACCGCGGCTGGGCAGCAGGAACGAGGCCGGGTCGGCCAGCACCGCCTCCGGGTCGGGCAGGTCCATCTCGGCCAGCCAGGCCAGGAACTCCACCCCGGCGCCGTCGCCCACCGCGCCGCGGACCAGCGCCGCCCGTGCCTCTTCGCCGCAGCCCGCCACCCCGCTCGCGGCCCACAGCCGGGCCGCCATCTCCCAGGTCCGCGGGCTGGGCCAGCCGCGGCCGGCCGCGTCCGGGTCGGACGGCGGGGCGCAGGCCAGCGCGGGCCGCGCGTGCAGGAACGCCGCCACCAGGGCCAGGGCCAGGCCCAGCTCGGCGGCCCAGTCGTCCGGCAGCTCCGGCACCTGCGGCGCCGACCAGCCGCCGGCCAGCCCATCGGCCACCGCCCGGGGGTCGATGTCCCAGGCCAGGTGGCACAGCCGGTTGGCCAGCGGCGCGGACAGGTCCCAGCCGTCGGCCGCCTGATCCGGCGGGTTGGCCGCGGCCACCACCGCCACCTCATCGGGCAGGTCCAGGTCACCGACCACCCGCTCCAGCACCACCCGGAGCAGGGCGGCCTGCACCGCGGGCGGGGCGGTGGACAGCTCATCGAGGAACAGCAGCCCGCGGCCGGCCTCGGCCAGGCGGCGGGCCCAGGCGGGCGGCGCGAACCGGACCCCGTCACCGACCACCACCGGCAGCCCGGCGAAGTCGGAGGGCTCCCGGATCGACGCGATCACGGTCTCACACGGCCAGCCCAGCGCCCCGGCCATGGCCCGGATGACCAACGTCTTGCCGGTGCCCGGTGCGCCCCACAGCAGCACCGGGACCCGCGCCGCCACGGCCACCCCGAGTGCCTCGACGGCGGCGGCCTGCCGCTCGCTCCCTGCCCCGGCGAACCGCCGGCCGTCCTCAGCCACCATGGCTCCTAGTATCCGGGTACCCGGCTCGGTGCTGCTCAGTCCGTCCCTGCCACAGCCCAGTGTTCCCCGTCATACCGGATGCTCAGGACAGCCGGCGGCGCCCCCGGCCGGCGCAGCGCCCGGACCTGCGCCTGCGGCCAGGTGACCGAAAGCACGTCCACGACCAGGTGGCGGTCCACGACCGGGCAGCCCGGCCGCCCATACCGCGGCCAGCCAGCGCACCGGCAGCGCGGCCCGCAGTGTGAGCCCGGCCAGCTCCACCGTGCCCCAGCCGGGCGCCTCGTGCAGCTCGGCGCACACCGCCCCGGGGTCGATGCCCAGCCAGCTGGCGGCGGCTGGGGCCAGCCGCCCGGCCAGCGCCCCGGTCAGCGCGGGCCGGGCCGCGGCCAGGTCCCGGCCCGGGGCCGGGCCGGCCGCCCAGGCGGCGGCGACCGTGCCGGACAGCGCCAGCTGGAAGCCGCGGCCCAGCGCGAACAGGCCCATCAGCTCGGCCCGGCGGGCCTGGGCCCGCTGCAGCTCGGGGGACACCTGGCGCATCGGCAGCGACCTGGGCCGCAGCCGCCCGGCGGCGGGCCGGCCCGGCCGTGACCCGGGGCCACCGCGCTGCGGGCTGGCCGCGGACCGCAGGGCGTGGACCAGGTCCCAGGTCACCGCGAGCTGGTCGGCGGGGGAGCGCGGGCCGAGCGCCAGCACATCCAGGTCCTCGGCGTGCGCGCCCCACGCCTCGGCCATCGCGACGCACTCGGACTTCTCCCCGCCCAGGGCCGCCAGCACCAGCTCACCCTCGGCGTCCGCATGGTCGGCCGCGGTCAGCTGGCCGCCCGCCCAGCGCATCACGTGATGCTCAGTGCCGCAGCTGATCCGGCTCTCCGCCGGGGGCAGCGCCGCCCACCAGGGCACGCTCACCGGGTGTCCCCGCTGGGCAGCCAGTCCAGTGGCACGGTCGCCGACACCTGCCGGCTGCCGTCGCTGACGATGACGTCGAGCGCGGTGGCCGCCGGGTGCAGCGGCGGGACCAGCTGCATCTGGATCATCCCCTGCTGGCTGCCCCAGTGCATGGCCTTGACCAGGTGCCAGCGCCCGGCCGAATCACGGGCCCGCCAGGTGAGCGCGACCTGGCCCGGGTGGCTGTGCGGGCCCAGGCCATGCACCACCCACCCGTTGCCGTGCGGCGTCCAGCCGCTGGCCATCACGTGCAAGGTGGCGCCGTCCCGGGCCGAGCGCAGCCCGGCCAGCGAGAACCAGGCGCCGCCGATCACCGGCAGGCTGGCCGCGAACGCCGCGGCGCCCTCCGGCCCGTCGGCCGCGTCCCCGTTGGCCAGCATGCTGTGCCAGGCATCTGGCAGCGCGGCCCGCGGGATCCGGCCGCCAGCGGGCAGGCCCAGGTCTACCCCGAGCCGCCAGCCCAGGCCGAGCAGCCGGGCTACGGCCGGATCGTCGGCGGCCAGCACCCCGCCCTTGGTCAGGTCGGTGATCAGCAGCGCCACCCGGTTCGCCAGCGACAGACCCGCCGCGTGGCTGGCCGGGCCGGAGGCGAGCAGCTCGTCACCCGCCCGGTCGAGCAGCCGGGCCGCGGCCGCGGCCGCCGGGACCGGCTGGGTGGCGATCCCGGCCGCCCAGTCCGGGGTGGCCACCTGGACCCGGACGTAGTGACCACGGGAGCCGGGGCCGATGTCCAGCCAGCGGATGCCGTCCGGCGGGGCCGGGGTGAGCCCGAGGTGGCAGTCCCACCATTCGCGGCCGTCCTCGATGCCCATGTCCCACAGCGCCGCCCGGTAGCTGACCCCCCGGTCGTCCACGGCGGCGACCTCGTGGAACGGGGCGTGCCGGGGCCGCGGCGTGGCCGACCGGCGGGTCTGCCCGGCCCACCGGGTGGCGACCGTGATGGCCGCCCCGGTGTCGGTCCGGGCCAGCGCGAGCAGCACCAGCTCGCCGTACCAGCCTTCCCGTTCCGCGGGCAGCGGCAGCGTGGCCCCGATGGGCACCGCGGACGGTGCGGTCGCCCCGGCCGGTGGCCCGGTGGGCGCGGCCCGCGGTGGCCGCTGCGCGCTGGCCAGGAACTGCGCCACCGAGTGCCGCACGGCCGATGGCCGGCTGGACGGGGTCAGGCTGGCCGGGAGCTGGCTCAGCCAGCCGGGGGAGCGGAGGCTCCACATGGCCGGCCCCGGGTCGCCCACGCGCAGCGCGCAGGCGGCCTGGAAGTCCGCCACCACCTGCCAGGCGGTGCTCAGGCTGACCGCGTCGGCCAGGGCCAGCGCGGTGGCGGCCAGCGCCACCCGGTGCGGCTGGGACCCTGGGCCGTGCAGCACCGGGGCCCGGCGCAGCTCGGCCTCGGCCAGCAGCCGCAGGTACGTTTCCGCCTGCTCCGCACCGCCTGCCGCCATGCACGCCTCCATCGCGCCGCACTCCCAGCAGATTAGCCCGGTACTCAGGCTGGCTCATCCGGCCAGGGCAGTGGCACGGAGACGGTGACCCGGGCCGCCGAGCCGGTGAGCATGATGTCCAGCGACGTCGCGTCCGGGGGTAGCGGCGGCGTGAATTCCACCTGGAACGTGCGGGCGATCCCGTGATACGGGCCGGTCCGGCCGACGTGCCAGCGCCCGGTGTCGTCCCTGGCCCACCAGGAGAACGGCTGGGCCGGGCGGAACATGCGGGGCCGGGGGGCCCAGCCCCAGGCCACCACCGGCATGCTTACCTGGCGCTCCCAGGAGCACAGCCCGGCCAGCACGAACCTGGCCCCGTCGACCTCGGGCAGCACGGCGGCCAGCGGCAGGACGCCGGCCCGGCCGTCCCCAGACCCGCCGTGCCGCCCGGCCAGCACGCTGGCCCACGGGCCGGGCAGCCCAGCCGCCTGGGCCCGGTCGGCCAGGTCCCCGCGCACCTCCACCGAGCGGTGCTGGCACAGCGCGGCGAGGTGGGCGACGGCCGCGCTGCCGGCCGGCAGCGCGCCCACCGCCCGCAACGCGGTTTCCACTTCGGCCAGGCTGCCGGCCAGCGCGGTGGCCGCCATGCCGACCATGGTCCCGCCGCCCAGCAGCGTGTCGGCCACGGCCGTGAGCAGCTGCTCGCCGGCCGACGCCGGCCGGATGCGCTGACTGGCCACCCGGGCCGCCGGATCTGGCCCGCTCAGCTCGATCCGTAGTACGCCGCCACCCCCGGTCGGCAGGTCCAGCCACCGGGTGCCGCTGGGCGGGACGGGCGAGATGCTGAGCACGCCGTACTGGTGCCAGCCGCCCTCGGCCGTCGCGTAATCCAGCCGGTAACGGCGGCCCTGGTCGTCGGTCAGCCCGGCCGCGCCGAACGGCGGGAAGCCGGGCTGCCCCGGCGCCTCGCCCCCGGGCAGGCTGGCGACCTCCCGCCAGTTGCTGACGAACGTCGTGATGATCAACGCACAGTCCGGGCCCAGGATCAGCGTCTGCAGATGCACCTCGCCCTGGTAGCCATCCAGTTCGGCCGAGAACACCGCGGTGATCGGGATGGCCTGGTACACCCCGCCGGGCGGCGGTGCCGGCTCGGGCTCGTCCGGCCGCTGCGCCGTGCTCCCCGGGAGCGCAGGATGCAGCAGGTTGTCCGCCGGGGCCAGCCCACGGGCGGCCAGCGCGGCGGTGAACTCACTAAGCAGCGACCAGGCCGCCCCGCCGTCAAGGGCACCAACCCGCTGCAGGGCGTTCAGCACCGCTTTGATCCGGAGCAGGCCCTCTTCCTCCGGCGGCGTGCCGCCCACCTTGAAGTCCTCGTCCAGCCACAGGTACCGGGGCACCGTGGTGGCCCGGCGGAGCTGGGCTTCGGCCAGCAGCCGGACATGCGTTTCGGCGGCCGGGTCAGGCACTGGGGCGGCCGCCACCACGGGCCCACGGGTCGTAGTCCACCTCGAGCGGTTCCTGCGGCGGCCGCTGGCCGGCCGGCACGTGGCGCAGGTTCAGCCGGATCCTGGTCCAGGTGGAACTGCGCCCGCGCATCGAGTCCACCAGCACGTCCGGTGGTTCCAGGTAGGGCCAGACCTCCGGGTGCCGCTCCTTCCACCGGTCCAGCCCGGCCATCGCCTCGTCCTTGGTGGCCGCCCGGGCCACCTCGATGAGCGGCATCGTGGACTGGCGCCGCCCGGCGGCCCGGGCCGGCGGCCCGTCCGCTGGCGGCCCGCCGTCCGCCTGCCCGCCGTCCGCCTGCCCGGCCCGGCGCTTGGACGGCTGCACCCGCGGCGGCTCGCCCGCCTGCTTGTCGTAGTGCGGCGGCCACGGCGCATCGGGCAGCCCGGCCGCCTCGTCGCGGGCGGCCAGTTCGAGCAGCGGGGCCAGCGGGGCCGCCGCGTCATCCATGGCCGCCCACGGGTCACCGAGCCGGGCGTACCGCTCTGGGACGGTATCCAGGGTGAACGCCTCCGGCTCACAGTCCGGCACCTCGGCCCAGGCCAGCGGGGTGGACACCCGTGCGTCGCGGGTGGGCCGGACCGAGTACGCCGAAGCCACCGTACGGTCTTTGGCGTTCTGGTTGTAGTCCAGGAAGACCCCGTGCCGTTCCTCCTTCCACCACTTGGCCGTAGCCAGTTCAGGCGCCCGCCGTTCCACCTCACGGGCCAGCGCCACCGCCGCCCGCCGGACCTCGTTGAACCCCCAGCCCCGCTCGATGCGGGCGTAGATGTGGAAGCCACGGGAGCCGGATGTCTTGGGCCAGCCGGTCAGCCCGAAATCGGCCAGCACCTCCCGGGTGACCAGCGCCACCTGGCGGATCTGCGGCCAGTCCACGCCCGGGACCGGATCCAGGTCCACCCGCAGCTCGTCCGGGTGGTCGAGGTCATC
Organism: uncultured Actinomycetes bacterium; assembly: GCA_963747705.1. Classification (GTDB taxonomy): domain Bacteria; phylum Actinomycetota; class Actinomycetes; order Streptosporangiales; family Streptosporangiaceae; genus RYN-230. The sequence goes on from CAVVGF010000017.1 coordinate 86,099, forward strand.
GGCCCGTACCGGGTGCGGGTTCAGGTCGATGCAGCCGAGATTGGCCATCCAGGCCAGCGCGGCCGCGTCATGCGGCACCACTTCCACCGCGGACCGGCCGGACGGGAACCGCAGCTCCACGGTGTCCACCCAGGCCGGCCGGGACTCCGGGGCCCGCTTCTGGAAGAACGCCTCACCCTCGGCCCCGTTCACGAACCGCTTCAGCACCACCGGCCGGCCGGCCACCCCGCGCAGCGCCCCATCCGCCACGCTCAGGTAGTACCGGACCAGGTCCAGCTTGGTGTGCCCGGTGTGCGGGAAGTAGACCTTGCCCGGGTTGGACACCGCGACCTCGTGGCCTGCCACCTCGAGGATCTCCTTGCGCTGCGCCATGGCGCCACCATAACCGGCGGCGGCCAGGCCGGCTCTTGTCCGGCTGTCACCCTGGTGTTTGACTGGCCAGAGGGCGCCAGCACCTGGGGCGGCTCGGGGGTGAAGAGCATGCACGTCCGGATGTATCTGCTGGCCGGCGATCCGGCCCGGCTCACGAAAGCTACCCACTACCTGGAAGAGACGGCGCGGCCGCAGGTGGAAGCCCAGCTGGGCAGCCGCGGCCTGGCCGTGCTGAGCAACGCCGGCCTGGGTGTCTGCGTGATCGCTACGTACTGGGATTCGGTGGACGCGATGACCGCCAGCGAGCAGGCCGTCGAGGCCTCCCGCAACGAGGTGACCGGGCTGATGGGCGGGACGGTGTCGGCCGAGCAGTATGAGGTCCCGGTCTTCATCCGGCAGTCCCGCCCCGGCCCGGGCGCCGGTGTCCGGATGACCAGGATCGACGCTGACCCGGCCCGGGTGAGCGTGGCCATCGAGGAGTTCCGGCACAGCGCCGGCCCGGCGCTGCTGGACATGCCCGGGCTGTGCAGCGCGCAGTTCCTGGTCGAACGCGGCACCGGCCACTGCGTCGCGATATCCACCTGGGAAGACATGGACGTGATGGTGTCCACCCGGTCCCCGGTGGCCACGCTGCGCACGGACCTGTCCGAGGTAACCAGGGCCCGGGTCCGGACCGTGGAGGAGTACATGCTGAACTTCTCCACGGTCCGCGAGGGGGACAACGTCAGCCTGATCGAGCGCGAGGTCGCGCTGTGGAACGAGCGGGACCAGGCGGGCTGGCTGGCCCTGTCCGACCTGCACCGGCTGGAGGCCTCCGCGCCGGGTGGCCTGCACCTGTCCGGCCGGGAGGCGGCCGACGCGATCTGGGGCACCTGGAACGACGCGTTCCCGGACAACCGGCTGGAAACGGTGAGCATTCACGCCGACGACCGGGGCGGTGTGTATGAGGGCCGGTTCGTCGGCACCCATTCGGGCCGCCTGCGCGGCCCGGCCGGCGACATCGGCCCGACCGGCCGGATGGTGGACACCTGGTTCGCGGTGGTGCACGAGTGCGACGACGGCAAGATCATCAGCATGCACATCTACTACGACCAGTCCGATCTGATGGCCCAGCTCGGGGTGCCCGCCGGGCCCGGCGGCTGGAGCTGAGCCAGCGCCGCACCCGGCCCCCGCGCCAGTGCCGCGGGGGGTGGCTCAGCTGCGCAGGTCGTGGATCAGCGTGACGACCTCGCGCATGGTCGAGCGGAGCAGCCGGGACCGGGCCAGCGACACCAGCCGGGCGGCCAGCGGCACCGTCCGGTCGATCAGCAGGTAGGTCTGGGCGCAGCCCGGTGAGGTGTCGAACACCCAGTACAGGATCACCCCGAGCGAGTACATCCAGAGCAGCTCGGGCAGTTCGGCCCGCAGCTCGCTGTCGATGCGCAGGCTGGATCCGTCGATCACCTCGGCGTACAGGGCCACCGCCGCGTCCCGGGCCGGGCTGGACTCCTTGCTCAGCGGGCTCAGCGGGCTGCTCGGCTCGGCCGCGTGCTTGAAGAACCGGGCGGCGAACTCGTGGTAGGGCGCTGACACGTCGATCAGCGCCCGCAGCGTGCCGCCCAGCCGGGCCGCGAAGTCGGTCTCGGCGTCCAGCACCGGCCGGCAGGCGGCCAGGTGCTCGGCCTGGTTGTGCACGTAAAACTGCTGGATCAGCTCTTCCTTGGAGCCGAAGTAGTAATACGTGTTCCCGGTGGACACCCCGGCGTCCTGGGCGATGGCCCGCATCGTGGTGGCCTCGTACCCGTGCTGCCGGAACAGCCGCAGCGCCGACTCCACGATGGCGGCCTTGGTCTGCTCGGCACGCGGGGTCAGTTCCGGATCGGCCACAGAGGTCAATGTACGTCCTGCCCGGCCCGCGGTCCCGGCACCGATGCCGGCGGTACGGGGGAGGCCGGCGGGGTGGGCGACGCGGGCAGGGCCGGCGTCCGGCGGCCGAACCGGCGGACCACCGCCACCCCGGCCAGGTGCGCCGCGCCCACCACCAGCAGCACCTCCCCGATCTTGATGGACAGCACCTGGGCCGCCTGCGCCGCGCTAGTGATCGCGCCCGGCGGCCGCATGACCAGCGCGATGAAGCCCAGCGTCAGCAGGTAGAACCCCACCATGAGCAGCCGGTTCACCGCGCCGGCCAGGGCCTGGTTCCCACCCAGCGCTTCGGTCAGGAAGACCCGGGCGCTCCGCGACAGGGCCAGCCCGACGACGACCGTCAGGCCGATGCTGAGCAGCAGGTAAGCGAGGTAAATGCCGATACTCATGGTGCCTCCTCATGGCGCGCACCAACTTGAACACGTTCAAGTCTTACTCGCGACGGCCCCGGTGTCGAGAGAATTTTTGAACACGTTCAAGTGACCTTCACCACGCCCCTCCGGCTCGGCTGGCGCCGGTCGCACATTCGCCTCCTCAGCCGACCCGAGACCCAGCTGGCTGATGGGGCACCTGGTGCGGTAGTGGCAACCCAGAAGCGATCAAGAAATCGTGATCATGACTTCAGTGCGCATCTAGTAGCACCAAAGTCATGATCACGAGCGCCAGGTGCCCGGGTGCCGGATCACAGCGCCAGGCGTGCGGCCGGCCCGGGCCGCGAAGCGGGCCGGGGCGGCCTGGCGGGCGAGGCCGGGGCGGGGAAGCGAGCAGGGAGATGGCTGGGGCAGGGAGATGGCTGGGGCAGGGGAGCGGGCTGGGGCCGGGAGGCGGGGGCCGGGAGCAGGCTGGGGCCGGGGAGGGGCGGGGCCGGGGAGGGGCGGGGCCGGGGAGGGGCGGGGGCGGGGATGATGGGCGGGTGAGGGTGATCGTGCTGGCGGATACGCACGCGCCGCGGCGGTGGCGGTCGTGCCCGGCTGCCGTGGCGCAACAGCTGCGCGGGGCGGACCTGATCCTGCACGCCGGGGACGTGTGCACCGCGGCCACGCTGGATGAGCTGGCCGGCTACGCGCCGGTCCGCGCGGTGCTGGGCAACAACGACGGCCCGGACGTGGCCGCGTGGGGCGCGCCGGAGACGCTGCAGCTGGACCTGGCCGGGCTGAGCGTCGCCATGCTGCACGACTCCGGCCCGGCCGCGGGCCGCCCGGCCCGGATGCGCCGCCGCTTTCCCGCGGCGGATCTGGTCATCTTCGGCCACTCGCACATCCCGCTTGACCACACCGAGAACGGGCAGCGGATCTTCAACCCGGGCTCACCCACGGACCGGCGCCGCCAGCCCCGCGGCACCATCGGCGTCCTGCATATCGACCACGGCCGCTTGCGGTCCGCGGAGATCATCCCAGTCACCCCGCCGCCCGGCGCGAGCAGCTGACGGCGGCGGCCACCCAGGTCACCCCAGTCACCCCGCCGCCGACCGCGGCCAGCTGACGGCACTGGCCACCGGGTGGCGTTAGGGATCGGTCAGGGTTGGCGCTCGAGGGGGCGGAGCAGCGGGAAGATCTGGCACTCGCGGACGCTCTTGTCCATGAAGAACGCGAACACCCGCTCGCTCATCCCGAACCCGCAGGCGGGCGGCATGCCGTACTCCAGCGCTTCGACGAAGTCCGGGTCCGGCATCTGGGCCTCGTCGTCCCCGGCCTCGCGCATGGCCTGCTGCTCGGCGAACCGGCGGGCCTGCTCCAGCGGGTCGTTCAGCTCGCTGTAGCCGTTGCCGAGTTCGCTGCCCGCCACGATGACGTGGAACCGTTCCACGATGCCGGGCCGGTCCGGGCGGGCCTTGGCCAGCGGGGACACTTCGAGCGGCTCGTTGACCAGGAATCCGGGGCCGGCCAGGCTGCGGCGGCAGTGCTTCCACAGCGCGTCCATCGCGCGCGCACGGTTCAGCCCGGCCCGGTCCACCACGATGCCCAGCTCGTCGATGGTCGCGACCAGCTTGTCCAGGCTGGCCGAGGACACGTCGAAGCCGAGGATCTGGCTGATGGTCTCGTAGTAGTCGTAGCGGGCCCAGTCCGCGCCCAGGTCCACCTGGTACTCGCGGCCGTTGCGGTGCAGGGTGAAGGCCAGCGTGCCGAACGTGTCGCTGATCACCTGGCGGAACAGCTCCTCGACCAGCCGCATGCCCGCCTCGTAGTTGGCGTACGCCCAGTAGAACTCCATCTGGTCGTAGTCGTTGAGGTGCTCGCGGCTCTGGTTCTCGTTGCGGAACTGCCGCCCGATCTCGAACGTCTTCTCCAGCCCGCCGACCAGCAGCCGCTTCTGCCACAGCTCGCCCATGGAGATCCGCAGGCAGACCTCGGTGTCCAGGTAGTTGTGGTGCGCGGTGAACGGCCTGGCGTCGGCGCCGCCGGTGGTCAGCTCCAGGGCCGGGGTCTGCACCTCGATGAAGCCGCGGTCCTCGAAGAACCGGCGCATCGAGCGCCAGAACCGGGCCCTGGCGTAGATCATCTCCTGGATCTCGCGGTGCAGCAGGATGTCCAGGTAGCGCTTACGCAGCAGGACTTCCTCGTTGGTCAGCCCCGAGTGCTTGTCCGGCAGCGGGCGCAGCGATTTGGTCAGCACGCGCACGGTCCGGGCCGCGACCGACCGCTCGCCGGTCTTGGTCTGCAGCCGGTAGCCCTCGACGGCGATGAAGTCCCCGATGTCGAGCAGCTTGGTCAGCGCCTTGTAGCCCGGCACATGATCCTCGGGCAGGTCCCGGCGGGAGATCATGAACTGCATCTCGCCGCTCTCGTCATGCAGCTGGCCGAACGTCAGGTTGCCCATCGGGCGCAGCAGCATGATCCGGCCGGCGATGGCCACCGGCTCGCCGTCGGCCAGCTCGCGTGCCCCGGCGATCGGGGTGCGGGCCACCGCGTCCGGCGGGTACGGGTTCAGGCCCAGCTCACGCAGCTGGTGCACCTTGTCGATGCGCTGCTGCCGGATCTCACCCAGTACGTCGGCCCGGTCGGCCTGATCCTGGCGGTCCTCGGGTGAGCTCGTGCTGTCCTGGCCTGACACCGTCTGCTGGTCCTTCACCGTGATTGTCCGCGTGGCAATGGGGCCCCGTCGCCCGTCGGCCCAGTATCCCGCACCGGACGGGATGGCTGGGTGATGTAACCTGTAGTGGTCAATTGACTACGAAATGTGATCTCGGAGGAATTCATGAGATCACGCGGTCCCGGCCCGCGTGACGGCCCGCCCGACGGCATCCCCGACGGCATGCCCGATGGAAGGCCGCACGTCGTTGCCCGCTGCCGGCTGTGCTGGGGGCAGTGGTGGCTGGACCGCCCGGTGCGGACCAAGGGCCTCATCGTGGTCACGGTGCCGCTGGTGGCCCTGCTGGTCACCACGATCGCCAGCGTGGCGCTGCAGTACCAGGAACGGCAGGACCGGGCCATCGCCACGGCCGGCCTCAACGTGACCAACGCGGCTCAGCGGTTGCTGTCCGACGCGGTCAACGGCGAGTCCGGCATCCGCGGCTACGCGGCCACCGGGGAACGGCTGTTCCTCCAGCCTTACCGGGGCATGCTGGCCCGGATGCCCGCCGAGCGCCGGGCGTTCCACGCCGCGGCCGTCGCGGATCACGACGTGCCCGCGCAGCGCGCCGCCGACCGGACGGCCGGCCAGGTGCTCGGCGCGCTGGCCCAGACGCGGCTGGCCATCGTGCACCGGGCCCCGCGGCCGGAGGTACGGCGGCTGCTGGTCCACGGCAAAACGATGATGGACCGGCTGCGTAGCCAGATCGCCGGGATCGTCCGGGTCCCGGCGACCGAGCTGGTGGCCCGGCGGGCTGACATCGGCCGGCTGGAAACCAGCATCGACGTGCTCAGCCTGACCGGCCTGGCGCTGGGGCTGCTGGCTGGTCTTGGCGGCATCGCGCTGTTCACCACGGGCGTCGGGCGCCGGGTCCGGGCTACCTCGCGGAACGCCATCCGGCTGGGTGAGGGGCGGCCACTCGAGCCGGTCCGCCCGGCCGGTGACGAGATCGGCCAGGTCGCCCTGGCGCACCTGCAGGCGGAGAAGCTGCTGGCCAGCCGGTCCGCGCAGCTGACGGCGGCCCGGGACCAGGCGCTGACGGCCAGTCAGGCCAAGGACGCGTTCCTGTCCAGCACCAGCCACGAGCTGCGCACCCCGCTGAATTCCATCCTCGGCTTCACCCAGCTGCTGGAGATGTCCGACCTCAGCCACGAGGACCAGGACAGCGTGGCGCGCATCCTGAAGGCGGGCCGCCACCTGCTCGCGCTGATCAACGAGATCATCGACATCGCCCGCATCGAGTCCGGTGAGCTCAGCCTGTCCCTGGAGCCGGCCGCGGTGCTGCCGGTGATCGAGGAGGCCAGTCAGCTGATGGCCCCGCTGGCCGCCGAGCGCGCGATCGAGATTCAGTACCGCTGCGCCGAGCCGTACCTGGCCGTGCACGCGGACCGGCAGCGGCTGTCCCAGATCCTGGTCAACCTGATCTCCAACGCGGTCAAGTACAACCGGCCGGACGGCTCGATCACGGTGAGCTGCCAGGCGGCGGACGAAGGCCAGGTGCGCCTGACCGTCACCGATACCGGGCCTGGGCTGTCCGCCGAGGACCTGTCCCGGATCTTCATCCCGTTCGAGCGGCTCAGCGCGGCCCAGACCACCATCGAGGGCACCGGGATCGGGCTGCCGCTGGCCCGGGCGCTGGCCGAGGCGATGGGCGGCTCGCTGACCGCGACCAGCTTGCCAGGCCAGGGATCCACGTTCACGGTCAGCCTGCCGCGGGCCGCCGACATCGCTCCCGCGGCCAACGCGGGCGCCGGGCCGGGGCAGCGGCCGGCCTCGGCCGGCGGCCGCCTCAGCGTCCTGTACATCGAGGACAATCCGGCCAACGTCGAGGTGGTATCCAGGTTCCTCAAGAGCCGGCCGGGCACCCAGCTGCGCTTCGAGTCATCCGGCCAGGCCGGCCTCCAGGCCGCCCGCCGCGACCGGCCCGACCTCATCCTGCTGGACCTGCATCTGGAGGACCTGCAAGGCGAACAGGTACTGAACGCCCTCCGGGCCAGCCGGGCCACCGCCGGGATCCCGGTCGTCGTGCTGTCGGCCGAGGCCGACCGGGCCATCATCCGCCGTCTGCTGGCCAACGGGGCGACGGCCTACCTGACCAAACCGCTCGACCTCAGTGAACTCGGTGATCTGGTGGACTCGCTCGCCTCGGCCACCGCGGACCGGCGTGGCCGGGCGGCGGGCGTGCGCGGCCAGCGCGCCACGGATTCGGCGAAGGGATGAACGTCATGCCGCCCGCGGTGCTGTACATCGATGACAGCGAGGACAACCTGCGCCTGGTGGCCCGGATCCTGGCCCGGTACCGCGCGGACACCGAGTTGCTGGTGGCGCCCACCGGGCAGGACGGCTTGCGGACCGCGATCGAGTCGCGGCCGGGGCTGATCCTGCTGGACAACCGGCTGCCCGACGCCACCGGCGCGGAGGTGCTGCAGCAGCTGGCCAGCACCGACGTGACCGCCCAGATCCCGGTGGTCATCATCAGTGGTGACTCCGGCCAGTTGACCGTCGACCAGCTGCTGGACGGGGGCGCGGCCGGCTTCCTGGCCAAGCCGTTCACCGTGCCCGAGTTCATCGCCACGCTGGACCGCTTCCTGTAGCGGCCGGCCGGGCGGGCAGGATAGGCGGCATGCGCCTGGACACCGGGGCCGCCCGGCAGCTGTTCGCGGGCACGTCCGTGGCCCGGCTGGCCACGGTGACCCCGGCCGGCCGCCCGCATCTGGTGCCGGTCACGTTCGTGCTGGACAGCCAGCCCGGCCGCCCCGACCGGGTGTACACCGCGGTGGACGCCAAGCCGAAGACCACCACCCGGCTGCAGCGGCTGCGCAACATCCAGGCGCACCCGCGGGTCGCGCTGCTGGCCGACCATTACGCGGACGACTGGGCCCAGCTGTGGTGGGTCCGGGCCGACGGCCAGGCGGCCGTCCTCGAAGACGCGGCCGGGCTGGCCGGCCCGCTGCGCCTGCTCGCGGCGCGCTATCCGCAGTACGCCGTCCAGCCGCCGGCGGGCCCGGTCATCGTGGTCCGGGTGGACCGCTGGACGGGCTGGGCCGCGGCGGCGGGGGAGAGGACGGCGGGGGAGAGCTAGCCCCGGCCAGCGCCAGCTGGCGGCGGCCGGGAGCGCGGAACGCGGCCCGC
>CAVVGF010000018.1:0-16215 GCA_963747705.1 uncultured Actinomycetes bacterium
CACGTACTGCGACAACGCCGGTGATGTTGCGCGCAACCTCCACGCAGTTACCGCCGTTGCTGCTGCTGAACGACGACTTGCGCCAGTCGGCGCGGCTCAGGTCCATTGCTCCGCCACTTTCTGTATTAGGTCGAGGGAAGCGCTACGGGACAGCGCCTCCGACTTGATCGCTTCCCAGGCCGCCCGTGCAGCAGCGACGCCCGCCTTACTTTCGACCAGCGACCCATACACGGCCGCGTCCTGCAAGACGACATCCGGGCCAACCTCGAAGCTGGCCAGCACGAATGGTCCGCGCAGCCCTTCGTAAGCGCCTACCGAACGGGGGATTGCCTGTATCACAATGTTAGGCCGCTGGGCCATGGCAGCAAGATGGGACACCTGGTCGTACATGATCATCGCGTCGCCGACCGGACGGTGCAGCACACCCTCGTCCAGCAGCACCCACAGGATGGGCGGCTTCTCCCGGGTGAGAATCGCCTGCCGCTCCAGCCGCGCCGCCACCATGGCCTCGAACTCATCCTCGGTGACACCCACCCGGGTGCGCAGCAAAGCCCGTGTGTACGCCTCGGTCTGCAGCAGTCCGGGCACGATAAGCGGCTCGAAGGAGCGCAACGCGACGGCTTCGGCTTCCTTGCCTGGCCACTCGCGGAACCAGTCCGGGTAGGCCGGCATCACCAGCAGGGATTCGCGTAACCGCTGGAACGTGCGGGGCAGCCCGAACGCCTCGTCGGCCTTCTGGGCGTGCATCTCCGACGGGCGGACCGTGCAGCCTTCCAGCTTGCCGACCACCGACTGGCTGTAGCCCATCCGGTCGGCCGTCTCGGCCTGCGTCCAGCCGCGGGCCTCGCGTTGCGCCTTTAATTCCGCCGCGAATGCCCGCACGCCGATCGTGGGAACGTCGTCCTCCGGTGGTGGCGTCATCATTCCCCCTTGCTCGCTTCGGCCCGGCCACCCACCCCGTCGCCGGTGGCCTGTAGCCGTAGGTTACGCCTGCGCGGCAGCCTGTTACCTGCGCCGCCCGGGACGGCGCGCCGACAGTTCACGACACCAACTCGCGAGGAGGGAACACCATGGGCCAGCGCCCTATCGGCGGGCAGGAGCACCGGGCTGCCGGACGCGAACTCGGGATCCGGTTAGCTCAGGGCCAGATCCTGGACCAGGTCGCCGCGCTCGCGGCCCAGGCCCCCGGCCACCGGCTCACCGTCGAAACCATTCCAGGCCGCGGCGAGCGCTTCGTGGCCCGGGCCGTCGCGCCGGGCGCCCAGCCCTACCTGATGATCACCGATGACCTCACCGAGCTGTGCGCCGAACTGGTCGCGGGTGCCGGTGATGAGACGCCTTGACCCGATGCGGGATGACGCCGGGGTGCGGCTGCGCTCGCTGCGGCTGCGCCGCGGCATGTCGCAGACCGCCCTGGCCGGCCTGGCCGACATCTCGCCCGCGTTCGTGTCGATGATCGAGACGGGGGAGCGGCGGCTGACCCGGGCCACCGACGTCCTCGCCTTGGCCGATGTGCTCCGGGTCTCGCCGCTCTACCTGGCCGACGGCCGGGACGACGGCACCGGGCCGGTCGGGCCGGGCCCCCGGTCCGCGCCGTTCCCGGCCCGCCCCGGCCCGGTCGCCCTGGGCCGCCATCAGCAGCTGGCGGGCCAGTTCGCCGCGCTGCTCGCCCGCGGCGACACCAGGGCCGCCGGGGACTGGCTGCGCCGCCTGGCCCGCGAGCCGGCGGTCAACCCGTGGCTGCTCATCGACCAGCTCGCCGCGCTGCCCGCGCACCTCCATACGCCGGCGGTTGCTCACCGCGCCCGGTGACCTGCGGCGGCAGGGTCTTGCCGGCCGGGCCGCGGTCGCGGCCACGCCGCCGGGCGGCGAGCAGCACCGAGCCCGTCGCTGCGCCGGGGGCATGAGCCCGCCGCACCAGACGCGCCGTGCCGGGGCTGGCCGGCATGCCCCAGACGGCACATAATGCACCTCACTCACACAAGGCAGCACAGACGACCAGGGTGAGCAGGAGCCGGGCAAGCCGGGCGAACGTCCCGTAGGGTGTCCCGGGTGGGATCTCCGTTGGCGGACCGCCGCACCACGCGCCTGTCGGTGGGGCTGGCGGCGGCTGGCTCATTGATGCTGACGGCGGGGCTCGGCATCTGGGCGGTCACCGCGCTGAGCCACGCGATCCCGCACTCCGAGCACACGGTGGCCTGGCTGGCCGCGGTCGCCCTGATCACGGCGGGTGCCTGCTGCGGCGTACTGATGATTGTGGTGCTGCTCGGCTCGGCCGGCCGGAATGCGGAACCAGCCGAGCCGTCCTGGCCCGCCGGCCCACGCCAGCGCGGGCCGCTCCCGCCCGGTGCCCAGCTGCCTGGCCCGCCCCATCCCGGCCCACGCGTGCCGCGCCCTGGCCCGCCCACCGTCCCGCCGGGCGGGCCGTCCCCGTCGGCGGGACCGCGCCGGCCTGCGGATCCGCCTGGCCCGGGTGGATCCCGCCCTGGCCCAGGCGGGCCGCCTGACCCCAGAATTCCGCCGGGCGCCAGGCCGTCGCCGGATGCGGGGCAGCTGACAGGGACGTGGACCGCGCCTGGGCTGGAGCAGCCCGGCGGTACTGAAGTCGAGACCGGGTCTGAGCAGATTCCGCACGGCTGGCCCGTTCCCGGCCCAGGGCCAGGCTCGGAGCGGGCCGACTGGCCAGTCGGTGCCGAACTGCCCCCGGATGACGAGCCCATGCTGGGCGGATGGTCGTCATCCGATCCTGTCTACCGCCCGGACGACGGGCCGGAACTAGCGGACTGGCCGGACCCGCCGGCCGGCGGCGGGCCGGGATTCGCGGCCGGGGAGTGGTCCGGCCCGGACGGCAGTTTCGCGCCCCAGGCCGGGACGGCCGCCGACGACTGGTCCGGCCCAGACGGCGGATTCACCCCGCACGCAGACACCGCCCAGCCCCCGCATCCGGATAACGGGTTCACCTCCCACCCGGATGACGGGTTCGACCCGCACGCGGCCGCCGGGTTCACCGGGCACCCGGACGCCGGGTTCACGGGGCACCCGGACGCCGGGTTCACCGGGCACCCGGACGCCGGATTCACCCCCACCCAGAGCCGGCCGCAGACGGCTGGGCTGGGCCGGATGATGGCCGCCTGGATCAGGCCGGGTGGTCCAGCCCGGATGCTGGAACGGCGTCCGGCGCGGGAGCAGTAGCGGACGGCTGGGCGGGGCCGGATGATGGCAGTCCGGGCCAGGCCGGGTGGGCCGGACCGGACAACGGGGCCACACCGCACGACGCCGTCGCGGCGGACGGCTGGTCCACGGCCGATGCCGACCTGCGGCCCGGGGCGGTGCTCGGGCAGGGCGAGTGGACGGTGCGGGAGCCCGAGGCGGACCTGGATGCCGGGCCGGGCTCCGCCGCCGATCCAGGATTGCCGCCCAGCACGGCGCCGGCGCTGAACCTCTGGCCCGGGCAAGAACCCGCATTGCCCGCCGAAGCACCGGCCAGCCCGGCGACTGAGCAGCCGGCCGAGGATGACGACCCGGACGAGTTGCCGCGCCGGGTCGAGTCCGCGTTCAACGTATGGGGGCGCCGCGATCCGGCAACCGCACCGGATGCCGGCCCGGCGGCGGCTTCGCCCCCCAGCACAGCGCCCTCCAGCACAGCGCCCTCCAGCACAGCGCCCCCCGCAAGCGCCCCCCAGCACAGCGCCCCCCGGCATAGCGTCCCCTGATACGGCGCCCACTGACTCAGCGTCCACTGACTCAGTGACCGCCGGGGCGGCGACCCCACTCGCGGCGGACCCGGACCAGCCCAGCAGCACCACACCCAGCACCCGCGCCTGGGTGCAGCACGCCGCGGCCCGGCTGCGCGATGCCGATCTGCTGCCCGATCCTGACCGGCTGCCCGATCCTGACCTGCAGCCCGCCGCGGGCCTGCTGCCCCCCGCGCAGCAGCAGGCCGAACCAGCCGCCGACCTGCTAGAGCCAGTCGATGACTTGGCTGAACAGGACCCGATCCTGCGGCCGCCGGCGCCGCGCCGCCGCACCGCGCCTGCTCCCGGGTGGAACCCCGACTCCGAGGAAGACTGGCTGCGCGTGCTGCGCGGGCTGCGCACCTCGGAAGACAGCTAGCCGCTGACCGCGCTGACCCATCGCGGGCCGTCCGGCGCACCTAAGCGGATAGGCTATCCGGTACAGTGAACGGACAGGCAATCCGTTTGTCTCGACCGGAGGAGATCTCCATGGAATACCGCCCGCTAGGACGCAGCGGCATCTCGGTCAGCCAGCTCTGCCTCGGCGCGATGATGTTTGGTCCCGCCGGCAACCCCGACCATGACGACTCGGTCAAGATCATCCACCGCGCCCTGGACGCCGGGATCAATTTCGTTCACACCGCCAACGTCTACTCCACCGGGGAGTCGGAGCAGATCGTCGGCCAGGCGCTGGCCGGGGGCCGGCGCGACCACGTGGTACTGGCCACCAAGGTCGGCCTGCCGTTCGGCCAGGACCCGAACCAGCGGGGTACGTCGCGGCGGTGGATCACGGAGGCGGTCAACGCCTCGCTGCGCCGGCTGGGCACCGACTGGATCGACCTGTATCAGGTGCACCGGCTCGACCCGGGCACCGACGTTAACGAGACCCTGGGGGCACTGTCGGACCTGGTTCACGCGGGGAAGATCCGGGCCTTTGGCGCCTCGAACCGCGCCGGATCCCAGATCGCCGAGGCGCAGTGGACCGCGGAGCGCCGCGGCCGCGAGCGGTTCCGCACCGAGCAGCCGCCCTACTCCATGCTCACCCGCGCCATCGAGTACGACGTGCTGCCCACCTGCCAGCGCCACGGCATGGGCGTGCTGACCTACAGCCCGCTGGCCGGCGGGTGGCTGTCCGGCCGGTACCGCAAGGGCCAGCACGTCAGCGGGCCCAGCTCGGCCGCCCGCGCGCAGCTTTTCCCCGGCGTTTACAACAGCGCCAACCCGGCCAACGCGGCCAAGCTCGACGCGGCCGACGCCCTGGGCGCGCTGGCCGACCAGTCCGGGCTGACCCTGGTCCAGCTGGCGATCGCGTTCGTGACCAGCCACCCGGCGGTCACCGCGGCGATCGTCGGCCCGCGCACCATGGACCACCTGGAGTCCTACCTGGCCGCCGACGGCGTCGAGTTGCCGGGCGACGTGCTCGACCGCATTGACGAGATCGTGCCCCCGGGGACCACCATCAACGTGGCCGACAACATGTGGCACACCAGCACGGCCGCGCTGACCCCGGCCGCCCGCCGCCGCTAGCCAGCCCCGGGGGAATAGCCGGCCCGCCTGGCTGGTTGACACAGCTATAAACGAAACTAAACGTATCGGATATGCTGTGACCCCGAGCAGTACCACACCCCGGAATCGCCCCGCACGCTCCCGGACGCACCAGGTGACCACCCGGGAGCGTGCGCTTGTCCTGGGCCCTCGGCCGCCGCGCGCGGTCTGCGGTCCCCGGTCCGCCCGCACCCCCGCCGGGCCGGACGGGCAGCCGGCCGCGTCCGCACCCCACGCCGGGGACGCCGCGCCGGCCGTGGCGAGCCGGCCCGGTTACAGCCCGGCCGCGCTGATCCTCATCCTGGCCGCAGCGTTCATGGTGGTGCTCGACTTCAGCATCGTGAACGTGGCCCTGGCCTCCATCCAGCGCGAGCTCGGCTTCCCGGCCGCGGCCGCCCAGTGGGTGGTCACCGGCTACGCGATCACCTTCGGCGGGCTGCTCATCCTGGGCGGCCGCGCGGCCGACCTGTTCGGCCGCCGCCGCATGTTCCTCACCGGGCTGATCGTGTTCTCCATCGCCTCGCTGGCCGGCGGGCTGGCCCAGGACCCGGTGCTGCTGGTGGCCGCGCGGGCCGTGCAGGGGGCCGGCGCCGCGCTGGTGGCCCCGGCCGCGCTGTCCCTGATTACCACCGGATTCCCGGAGGGGCCGCAGCGCACCCGGGCGCTGGGCCTGTACGGGGCCACCGCGTCGGTCGGCTTCGTGGCCGGCCAGGTTCTCGGCGGTGTGCTGGTCGAGTTCACCAGCTGGCGGGCGGTGTTCCTGGTTAACGTGCCGGTCGGCCTGGCTGCCGTGCTGCTGGTCCCCCGGCTGCTCGGCCGGAGCCACGAAGTGCGCACCCGGCGGCGGCTGGACGCGGGCGGGGCCGCGCTGATTACCCTGGCCGTGGCCAGCATGGTGTTCGCCGTGTCCGAGGGCGGCGCAGTCGGCTGGGCCTCGCCCTGGGTGCTGGGCGCGGCCGCGGTGGCCGCGCTGGCCCTGGCCGGGTTCGCGGTGACCGAGCGTAGGCACCCGGACCCGCTGGTCCGCGGTGACCTGCTCCGCCTGCGCTCGCTGCGCAAGAGCGGCGTGCTGATCATGCTGGTGGGCATCTGGAACGGCGGCGAGATGCTCGTGCTGTCGCTGTACTTCCAGCAGGTGCTGCACGACTCGCCGCTGCTGACCGGGCTGGCCATCGCGCCGCAGGGCGTGGTCGGCTTCGCCGCCGGGGCGCTGGGCGCCCGGCTCGCGGGCCGCTGGGCCTGCACCGGCTGCTGGTGCTCACCAACGGCGTGGCCATGCTCGGCTTCCTGGTGCTCACCCAGCTGCCCGCCACCGGCGGGTACAGCCCGCTGCTGGCCGCGGTGACGTTCGTCGGCTTCGGCACGGCCGGGACGGCGTTCGGCTCGATGGTCACCGCGACCAAGGGCGTGGCCGACGGTGACCAGGGTTTCGTCGGCGGGGTGATCAACACAGGCCGCCAGATCGGCGCGGGGATCGGCGCGGCGCTGCTGCCCGCGATCGCGCTGACCGTGAGCCACGGCGGGTCCGCCGCCGGGGTCAGCGGGGACCGGGCCGCGATGCTGGCCGGTGCGGTCGCGGCCGGCCTGGCCACCCTGATCGCGGCCACGCTGCGCACCCGCCCCGCCGCCCGGCATGCGTAGCGCGAACCATCTGGACGCCGCCCGCACCACGTTCTAGCCTTGGCTAAATGGACGACTTCGCTATTCAAAACGAAGTGCAATATCAGCCAGCCAGTTCGATCGCTGATCAGCAGATCAGGGTGCACGACGACGATGGCCGGTCCGGCTTATTGTTGTGTCACGCGTCAGGCCCGCTCAATTCTGGCGGCTTACCTGCCGAACGCCTGCTGGTAGTGGTGCACGGTGCGCTGCGGAATTCGGATCTCTACTTGGCGCATGCCCAGGCGGCGGCGGGCGCCGATGGGTCCGGCACGCTGATCGTGGCACCCCAGTTCCTGGCGGATGTCGATGTCCGCGGCCGGCAGGTCCCGCCGGACACCCTGTACTGGGACGTGGAGGGCTGGAAGGGCGGGGAGTCCGCGATCGGGCCTGAGCCGGTCAGTTCGTTCAGCGCCATGGATAGCCTGCTGTGCCAACTGGCCGCTCCTGGCAGGCTGCCGGGTAACCGAAGCCCATCTGTGGTACTCGTAGGAAATTCTGCTGGCGGGCAGTACGTCAACCGTTACGCGGCGGTGGGACGGGGCCCTGACAGGCTGGCTAATGATGGCATTCAGGTGCGCTTTGTCATCGCCAATCCTTCCGCCTATCTCTATTTCGACAAGTCACGGCCGGTGGACGTGCCCAGCCAGGAAAACGTCAATCGCTGGCGGTACGGATTCGACGAGCCGCCGCCCTATGTGGACCGCTCTGCGGGGGAGTCCCTGCAGCGCTATCTCGAGCGCGACGTCGCCATCGTGCTCGGCGCCGAGGACCGCGACCCCGGCGCGCTGCTGCTGGGAGTGGGCGCCGCTTCCATGGCGCAGGGGGCCAACCGGCTCGAGCGTGGCCTCAACTACGCGCGGCATGTCCAGACGGTGGCCGGCCAGGCTGGCCTGGCCGGGAAGCATGAGCCGCACCGGGTGGTGCAGCTCACCGGCGTCGGCCACGACGCCGGGCAAGTCCTGGCCGCGCCGCAGACCCGCGAGATCCTGTTCGGCTAGCTGGAGCCGCCCCGGGGCCCGGGAGCAGCCGCCGCCAGAACCGCCTGGTGCCGATCTGCCGCAGCTGGGCGCGCAGCGGCCCCTCGGCCAACCCAGCCAACCTGCCGCAAAGCGCCGAAGCGTGGACGCCGCTCTGGGCAAGCCCTAGCCTTAGCTAAATGCACGCCATTCAGAACGAGGCGCAATACGAATCAGCGATCGAGATAGCTGATCAGCAGATCATGGTGCGCGATGACGATCACCGGGCCGGCCTATTGCTGTGCCATGCGTCTGGCCCGCTTAATTCCCGGAGTTCACGTCTCGACCGCCTGGTGGTGGTCGTGCATGGCGCGCTCCGGGATTCGGGCCGCTACTTAGCACATGCCCAGGCGGCCGCGCGGGTGGTTGACGCCGGCACGCTCATCGTGGCGCCGCAGTTCCTGGCCGATGTTGATCTCGACGGGCATGAAGTCCCGGCCGGCGCCCTGTACTGGGACGTGGAAAGCTGGAAGGGCGGGGGGCCCGCGATCGGGCCCGAGCCGGTCAGTTCATTCAGCGCCATGGACAGTCTCCTGCGGCAATTGACCGAATCGAGAAGTTTGTCGGGTGACCGAAGCCTATCTGTGGTGATCATTGGAAACTCGGCTGGCGGGCAGTATGTGAACCGCTATGCCGCGGTCGGCCGTGCCCCCGACGTTCCTGGCGAAGGATGGCATTCAGGTCCGCTTTATCGTGGCCAATCCGTCCACCTACCTGTACTTCGACAAGTCCCGCCCGGTGGACGTGCCCGGGGAGGAAGACGTCAACCGCTGGCGTTATGGGTTCAGCCAGCCGCCGCCGTATGTGGACCGCTCGCCAGAGGAATCGCTCAGGTGCTACGTCGAGCGCGATGTGAGCATCGTGCTCGGTGCCGAGGATCGCGACAGCGCCGCCCTGCTGCTGGAAGTGAGCGCGGCCGCGATGGCCCAGGGTGCCAATCGGCACGAGCGCGGCATCAACTACGACCGTCATGTCCGCACGCTGGCCCGCAAGACCGGGCTGGCGTATCAGCACAAGCCGCATCGCCTGGTGGAGCTCAGCGGGGTCGGCCACGACGCTGGGAGCGTCATGGCGGCCCCGGAGACCCGCGAGATCATGTTCGGCTGACCGCTGATCACAGGTCATGGGTGCGCAGGAGCACGGCCACTTCCTCCCCGCGCGGTGAGCCGAGCTGCTGGTAGATGGCCAGGGCAGCCCGCAGCGGGGCGGCGGCTGCAGCGGTGCGCCCGGCCCGCAGGATGCAGCGGCCGGTGCCCTCCAGCGCGCGAGCCTGCTCGAACGGCGAGCTGGACTCTGTCGCGAGCTGGAGGGCGAGCTGGTAATGAGCCTGTGCGTCGGCCAGGGTGCCGTCGGCCAGAGCCAGCTGGCCCAGGTTGCTGAGCGCCTCTGCCTCACCCAGCCGGGAGCCGATTTCGCGGTATAGCTGCAGCGCCCTGTGGTGGTTGCGGGCGGCGGCCCGGATGTTCCCGGTCGCCTGCTGCACGGTGCCCAGATCGTTGAGCGCACCTGCCTCGCCGAATGGGTAACCGAGTGCGCGGTACAGCTCCAGGGCCTGTTCCTGGGTCGCGACGGCATCCCGGTAGTCGCCGGTGGCCTGCCGGACCGTGCCCAGCTGGCTAAGCACCGTCGCTTCGCCGAACCGGTAGCCCAGCTCGCGGTGGAGTTGCAGGGCCTGGGTGAGGCTGGCGCTGGCCGCCTGGTAATCGCCGGTGGCCTGGTAGAGCTGGCCGAGGCGGTTGAGGGCATTAGCTTCGCCCAGCCGGTCACCGAGCGCGCGGGACAGCCGCAGCGCCTGCTCGTGGCTGATGGTGGCGGCCCGGTAGTCCCCGGTCTTGAACTGCATGATGCCTAGCTGGTTGTGGTCGTTGGCCTCACCCAGCCGGTCGTTCACACTGCGGTGCAGGTCCAGGGCCATGGCCAGGCTGACGGTCGCGGCCTGCGAGTCCCCGGCCGCCTGCTGCACGGTGCCCAGCTTGTTGAGCGCGTTGGCCTCGCCCAGCCGGTCGGCTCCGTGGCGGTACAGCCGCAAGGCATGCTGATGTGTCGCGATGGCCGCCTGGTAATCGCCGGTAAGCATCTGCATGTCGCCCAGATCGGCGAGTGCCCCAGCTTCCGCCAGCTGATCCTCGGTGCGCCGGGCCACCTCGAGCACGGTCCGGTAGATGTTCAGTGCCTGGCTCCAGTGGCCCTGGCTTCGCAGGAAGCCATGCATCGCAGCGGCGATTGCGATGGCGTGTGGCACCCGGTCGTGACCGGCCGCGTAGCGGGTCACCGCATGCAGGTTGAGGCGCTCGGTGCTCATCCAGGCGACGGTGTCCCGGCGGCCGGCCAGAGCCGGGACATGGGCAGGGACCGGAACGGACGCTGGCGGGACCCCCGCCGTGGTGCGCCGGGCCAGGTACCGGTCCGCGGCACGGGCGGTATGCAGGTAGTAGCCGAGCAGCCGGTCGGCCGATGTGTCCTGCTCCTCGGGATCGTCCTCGGCGGCCTTCGCCCTGGAGTGCTCAGCCACCAGGTCGTGGAATCGATACCGGCCAGGTGCGGGCTCGCCCAGCAGGTACTGGTCGTATAGCGCACCTAGGCGGCGCCGGGCGGTGGCCAGGTCGATGTCGTCGAGGGCGGCGGCGGCGTAAGCGTCGAAGTCGGTTCCAGGGTGCAGACTGAGGCGCCGGAAGAGGCGCTGCTGGCCTTGGGTGAGGTCCTCGTAGGACAGCCCGAACGCGGCGGCGACGGAGACATTCTCAGCCTGCATCAGGGAA
This sequence comes from uncultured Actinomycetes bacterium, assembly GCA_963747705.1. GTDB lineage: Bacteria > Actinomycetota > Actinomycetes > Streptosporangiales > Streptosporangiaceae > RYN-230. The sequence continues at coordinate 10,717 of CAVVGF010000018.1, forward strand.
AGCCGGTCGTGGGCCGCCGCCAGGTCGGCGGCCAGCCCAGCGGGTGTCCAGGTGGGGTGGTGATGCAACTGCCGGGCCAGCATCCCGACGGCCAGCGGAAGGTTTCCACACAGCCGGGCGATCTCAGCGACCGCACTGGCCGCGGGCTCGAGCCCGGGCCGGCTGGCCACCCGGATCAGCAGCTCGGCAGCTTCCTCGCTGGCCAGGGTGTCCAAGCTGATCACCTGGGCGTCCTCCAGGGCGGTGAGGTGCCTGCGGCTGGTCACCAGGACCAGGCTGCCGGCCGTGCCTGGCAGCAGCGGCCGGACCTGGTCGTGTCCGGCGGCGTCATCGAGCAGCAGCAGAACGCGCTTGCCGACCAGGTAGTCACGCCATAGCCGGGTACGGGCGTCCAGGCCGGCCGGGATCTGCTCGGCGGCTACCCCCGCGGTCTGCAGCAGGCTGGCCAGCGCATCGGCCGGATCGACCGGCCGCTGTCCTGGGGTATGACCATGCAGCGGCAGGAAGATCTGCCCATCCGGAAACTGAGCCGCGAGCTGGTGGGCAGCATGGACCGCAAAAGCCGTCTTGCCGATCCCGGCCATCCCGCCGATCGCATAAATGCCCACGACGGCACCGGCCGGGATCGCCTCCGCCACGGTGGTCATGAGCTCGCGCAGCTCGGCTCCGCGTCCGGTGAACGAATGGATATCGTGCGGCAGCGTGCGGGTCGCGGCGGCTATACCGGTGACCGCCGGGCCGGGTTCCGCCAGTCCATCGCCGGCTACCCGGCGCCGGGCAGCCGCCTCGAAAGCACTCCGGGCGGGCCCGGCCAGGCGAAGCGCGTTAGCGAGTAAGCGCGTGGTCTCCCGCCGCGGAGTGAGGTTGATACCCCGTTCCAGGTCACTGATCGAGCGGGGGCTCAGGGTCGCCGCTGCTGCCAGTTCTTCCTGGGTCAGCCCAGCGTCCACCCGCATCTGCCGCAGCAGCCTGGCGAAAGGCACCGTCGGCGGGTTGGCCACCGCAGCTCCCCAGAAAGCTCCCACCGAGACCGCGACAGCCCCGAATCAGCCAACCCCGATGAAAGAACATTTGCGAACAAAGCAAGCCTAAAGCGGAACCCCGGATACCGGAACCATCTCGCCGGCCACACCGAAATCCTGTGGAGTTCCTGTGGCTGGAGATGTGTGGTGAATGTGCCTTCGCCCGGCCACAGTTGAACTGGCCACCCTCAGCACGCGTGCCAGCGGTCGCGTGGTCAACGAGCGCATGGAGGAGGCATAGACGTGGGTGTACTGCTGACCCCATTCGGGAAGAATGCCGCTTATGTCGCTGGTGTGATCCTGGCTGTGATCTTGATATTGATCGTCTGGGCCTTCCGGCAAGGGCGGGAGATCGGACTCTGGCCGCCCAAGATCGGTTTGCGGCCGGACCGCGGAAAGGCGGCCCGGCTGACCGGCTGGAATGCGGGGCTGGTGCCGTCCCTACGTAATGCCCAGCCAGCGCAGGTGACGAAGGTTTTCGAGGTGGCAGACGCTGCGCAGTTCTATCAGTCGATTGCCCCAAACTACGATCAGCGCAACTCGGTCAACTTGCTGGCCACCCATCTGGAGGTGATCACCCGAATCGACCAGCTGCGCCGGGTGAAACCGGCCCTGCGAGTTCTTGACCTGGGGGGCGGGACCGGGCAGAACGTCGCGACGTATTTCTTCAACGACGGCCATATCTCCTGGACATACGTTGATTCATCTCCCGCCATGCTCAGCCAGATGCAGAAGCATCTGGCTGGGCGGCGGCTGTATGAGCGGCTCAGCGTGCACCTGGCCGACATCAACCGGATTCATACCCAGCTGCCGTCGCGGTCCTATGACGTGGTGCTGCTGAACCTGGTGCTGTCCTCGATGCCGACGCTGCCGGATTTCGCCCGGATCGCCGGACTGATCGCGGTCGGCGGGCGGCTGATCGTCGCGGACATCAACCCGCTGTATACACATGCCTTCCCGCTCTATAAGGCCACGGACTCGGACGGGTCGCTGGTTGGCATGCGCATGCAGGCGGTGCACCCCCTCGACGTGGTCACGCGGGCCAAGGAGGCGGGGCTTCAGCTTTCTGAGATGACCCAGATCGGATCCGATGCGATCAGCTACTCCTTCATTGTCAGCTTCGCCTGCCTGGCCCGGCCCGGCGAGGACCACTCGCACCGGGACGGCGAGGCGCTGCCCGCATGACGGAGGATCTGGCCGCCGGGTCTGGTCCGGCTAGCTGGAGCCGGGGCCTGGGCCCCACAGCAGGCGGCGCCAGAACCGCCGGGTGCCGATCAGCCGCAGCCGGACCCGCAGCGGCAGGCGGGGAATCGGCCGGTGGATGCACAGGCCGCTGTCCCCCGGCAGCAGGCAGTCCCCGGAGCAGTTGCCGGCGCAGTGGCGGCAATGCCGGTCCACAGACATCGGCGCTCCATCTGGGCTGCTTGACTCCGCCTAGCTCGAGCGGCCGTAGTCGTCTTCGAGCCGGACGATGTCGTCCTCGCCGAAGTAATCCCCGTGCTGAACTTCGACGAACACCAGTGGCCTGGCGCCGGTGTTGTGTATCCGGTGCGCCATGCCCAGCCCGACGTCGATGGTGCTGCCCCGTGATACCGGCACATCCACCCCGTCCAGGGTGACCGTGCCCGTGCCGGTCACGACGAACCAGTGCTCCGCCCGCCGGGCGTGCTTCTGGTAGCTGAGCCGCTGCCCGGGGTGCACCTCGATGGTCTTGACCTTGAAAGAGTCGCCCTCGGCGAGAACCGTGTAGCTACCCCACGGGCGCTCGGAGTGTTCCGTCACCCGGCACATCCTGCCCGATCCACCGCCGACTGGCACCCCCACCGGGTAGCTTGACGTCGAGATAAGCGCATCATAACGTGGGATACAGAACTTACCTCGATATCAAGATACTTGCGACCGGGAGGCGGACCCTGATGACCGCGAACAGCTTTGGCAGCCTGGCCACGCTGCGGGTTGGCGGGACCGAGTACCAGATACACCGGCTGGATGCGGTGGCCGGGTCGGCGAGCCTTCCGTTCAGCCTGAAGATCCTGCTGGAGAACCTGCTGCGCACCGAGGACGGGCGCAACGTCACCGCAGGCCATGTCACCGCGCTGGCCCAGTGGGACCCCACGGCCGATCCGTCCACCGAGATCCAGTTCACCCCGGCCCGGGTGATCCTGCAGGACCTGACCGGGGTGCCGGCCGTGGTCGACCTGGCCACCATGCGGGAGGCCATGCGGGACCTGGGCGGCGACCCGGCCAAGATCAACCCGCTGGTGCCCGCCGAACTGGTCATCGACCACTCGGTGGTGGCGGACATCTTCGGCCGGCCGGACGCGTTCGACCGGAACGTGGAGCTGGAGTTCGGCCGCAACCGCGAGCGGTTCCAGTTCCTGCGCTGGGGCCAGGAGGCGTTCCGCCAGTTCAAGGTGGTGCCGCCGGGCACCGGCATCGTGCACCAGGTGAACATCGAGCACCTGGCCCGGGTGGTGATGGCCCGCGACGGCGCCGCCTACCCGGACACCTGCGTCGGCACCGACTCGCACACCACCATGCAGAACGGCCTGGGCGTCCTCGGCTGGGGCGTCGGCGGCATCGAGGCCGAGGCGGCCATGCTCGGCCAGCCGATCAGCATGCTGATCCCGCGGGTGGTCGGCTTCCGGCTGACCGGCCAGCTGCCGTCCGGCGTGACCGCCACCGACCTGGTGCTGACCATCACCGAGCTGCTACGCAAGCACGGCGTGGTGGGCAAGTTCGTCGAGTTCTACGGCGACGGGGTCGGCGCGGTGCCGCTGGCCAACCGGGCCACGATCGGCAACATGAGCCCCGAGTTCGGCTCCACCTGCGCGATCTTCCCGATCGACGGGCAGACGCTGGACTACCTGCGGCTGACCGGCCGCCCGGCGGAGCAGGTGGCGCTGGTCGAGGCGTACGCCCGGGAGCAGGGCCTGTGGCACGACCCGGACGCCGTACTGCACTACTCCGAGGAACTCGAGCTCGACCTGGGCAGCATCGTCCCGTCGCTGGCCGGCCCGAGCGGCCGCAGGACCGGGTGGCGCTGGCCGACGCCAAGCACGCGTTCCGCGAGGCGCTGGGCAGCTACGTGTCCACGCCCAGCCTGGACAACGGGCTGGCCGGCACGTTCCCCGCGTCCGATCCGGTGGCCGAGGACGAGTTCCCGCGCGCGTCCGCGCCGGCCAGGTCGTGCTCGACGACGGAACGAAGACCGCCGTCGATCACGGATCGGTGGTCATCGCGGCCATTACCTCGTGCACGAACACCTCGAACCCATCGGTCATGGTCGGCGCCGCGCTGCTGGCCAAGAAGGCGGTCGAGGCCGGGCTGTCCCGCAAGCCGTGGGTGAAGACCACGCTGGCGCCCGGCTCCAAAGTGGTCATGGACTACTACGAGCGCTCCGGGCTGCTGCCCTACCTGGAGAAGCTGGGCTTCAACCTGGTCGGCTACGGCTGCACCACGTGCATCGGCAACTCCGGGCCGCTGCCCGAGGCGATCAGCGAAGCGGTGGCCGAGAACGACCTGGCCGTGGTGTCGGTGCTGTCCGGCAACCGCAACTTCGAGGGCCGGATCAACCCGGACGTGAAGATGAACTACCTGGCCTCGCCGCCGCTGGTGGTGGCGTACGCGCTGGCCGGCACGATGGACTTCGACATGAACCGGGACCCGCTCGGCTCGCGGGCCGACGGCAGCCCGGTGTACCTGGCCGACATCTGGCCGGCCGCGGCGGAGATCGCCGCGGTGGTGCAGGACGCGGTCGCGGCCGAGATGTTCAGCCGGGACTACGCCGACGTGTTCGAGGGCGACGACCGCTGGCGTGAGCTGGACGTGCCCACCGGCGACACGTTCGCCTGGGGCGCGGACTCCACCTACGTGCGGAAGCCGCCGTACTTCGAGGGCATGCCGGACAAGCCCGCGCCGGTCACCGACATCCACGGCGCCCGGGCGCTGGCCATGCTGGGTGACTCGGTGACCACCGACCACATCTCGCCGGCCGGCGCGATCAAGACGGACAGCCCGGCGGGCCAGTACCTGACCGGGCACGGGGTGGAGCGGAAGGACTTCAACTCCTACGGCTCGCGGCGCGGCAACCACGAGGTGATGATCCGCGGCACGTTCGCCAACATCCGGCTGCGCAACCAGCTCGCCCCGGGCACCGAGGGCGGGGTCACCACGCACCTGCCGGACGGCGAGCAGATGTCCATCTACGACGCGTCCCGCAAGTACCTCGACGAGGGCACGCCGCTGCTCGTGCTGGGCGGCAAGGAGTACGGCTCCGGCTCGTCGCGGGACTGGGCGGCCAAGGGCACCCTGCTGCTCGGCGTGCGGGCCGTGCTGACCGAGTCGTTCGAGCGGATCCACCGGTCCAACCTGATCGGCATGGGCGTGCTGCCGCTGCAGTACCGGCCCGGGGAGTCGGCCGCCACGCTCGGCCTGACCGGGCGCGAGGTGTTCGAGATCACCGGCATCGAGGAGA
>CAVVGF010000019.1:0-5598 GCA_963747705.1 uncultured Actinomycetes bacterium
TCAACAACGGGCCGGTGCCGCGCGAGGTGACGGTCCGGGCCGACGGCACCGAGTTCCAGGCGGTGGTCCGGATCGACACCCCGGAGAGGCCGAATACTTCCGGCACGGCGGGATCATGCAGTACGTGCTGCGCTCGCTGCTCGCCCAGGCCTGAAACCCCTTCGGCGCTAGCCATGTAATTGTGTAATCATGGGCTCGAAAGGACGGTGACCGAGCAGCCGGGGGAATGTCATGGCCGAGCCGAAGATCGTGGTCGAGCACCGGGAGCACCTGTGGTATCTGCTGACCGAGGCCACGCAGCTAGAGCACATGATCATGTGCCAGTACCTGTACGCGGCGTTCAGCCTGAAGCGCGATCCAGCTGAGGGCCTGACCGCGGAGCAGGCCGCCGCGACCCAGCGCTGGCGTCAGGTGCTCACCGACATCGCCATCGAGGAGATGCTGCACCTGGCGCTGGTCTGCAACCTGATGTCGGCCATCGGTGCCGCGCCGACGTTCAGCGGCCCAACTTCCCGCAGCGTTCGGCCTACTTTCCGCCCAGCGTGCAGCTCGATCTGCTGCCGTTCGGCGCGGCGGCGCTGACTCATTTCCTCTACCTGGAACGGCCGGAGGGGATGGAGCGGATGGACCGGCCGGCTTCGTGCCCACCGTGCCGCCGCACGCGCCGGTCGAGCCGGGCGAGGTCATCCCCCGGACCCAGGACTTCCTCACCGTCGGGCATCTCTACCGGGCTATCGAGCAGGGGATGCACGACCTGGCCGGTCGGCTCGGTGAGCGGGCGCTGTTCGTCGGCCCGCCGCGGGCCCAGGCCACCCCGGAGCTGTTCCGCTGGCCCGACCTCATCGCGGTCACCGACCTGGCCTCCGCGCAGCGGGCCATCGAGACCATCATCGAGCAGGGCGAGGGCGCCCGGGGCGATTGGCAGGCCGCGCACTACGGCCGTTTCCTCGGCGTCTGGGATGAGTACTCCGTGCTGGCCGCGGCGGACCCAACATTCCAGCCGGCCCGGCCAGTGCTGACCGCCTTCACCCAGCAACCGTTCGACCTCACCGCCCAGCAGCCGGTGATCAGTGATCCGGCGACCCGCCAGGTAGCCCGGCTGTTCGCGCTCGGATACGAGGCGCTGCTCCAGGTGCTGACCCGGTTTTTCACCCACACCGACGAGACCGACGATCAGCTCGGCCTGCTCACCGGAGCGGCGTTCAGCCTGATGAGCGGGGTGCTGGGGCCGCTCGGCGACGCGCTCACCCAGCTCCCGGCCGGGCCGGACTACCCGGGCCGCACGGTCGGGCCGGCCTTCGAGATGTTCTACCTGATGGGCAACTTCGTGCCCTGGCAGGACGCGGCCTGGGCGCTGCTCAGCGAGCGGGTCGCGGTGCTGGCCAGTCAGTGCGCCACCGCGGCCGGGCGGGACAGCGTGCCCACCGCGGTCGGCCGCGCGGCCGAGTGCGCGGCGGAGATCCAGGCCAAGCTGGCCAGCCAGGTGATGCCGGAACTGCGCCCCCAGCTTTAGCCGACATATGTAGCCCAGCCCGGTCGTGCCGCGCGGCGGGCGGGCCGGTAGCGTGGCAGGAAATGGCCGACCCTGCCGCCCCCGTCGCCCCGCCCGCATCCGCTGGCCGCCGCCGTGCCCAGCGCACCGTGGTGTTCACCCTCGGCGTGGTTGCGCTGGCCTTCAACCTCCGCGCCGCCATCACCAGCCTGCCGCCGCTGTTCCCGGAGCTGGCCGCCAGCCTGCATCTGTCCAACGCGGCGCTGTCCGCGCTGGCCGCGCTGCCGGTGCTGGCGTTCGGCGTGTGCTCCGGGGTGGCGGCCCCGCTCAGCCGCCGGTTCGGCGAGGAACGGGTGCTCGGCGCGGCGCTGCTGCTGCTGACGGCCGGGCTGCTGCTGCGCGGCGCGCTGCCCGGCAGCATGCTGTTCCCCGGCACGGCCATCGCGGGCGCCGCGATCGCGCTGATGAACGTGCTGCTGCCCAGCCTGGCCAAACGGCGCCGCCCGGAGCAGGCCGGCCTGGTGATCGGGATCTACCTGCTCAGCCTGTCGGCCGGGTCGATCGCCGCCTCGCTGGTCGCGGTCCCGGTGTTCAACCTGTCCGGCAGCTCGGTGCGGCTGTCGCTGGGCCTGTGGGCCATCCCGGCGCTGGCCGCGGCGGTGTGCTGGCTGCCGCAGCTGCGGTTCCACACCCGGCCCACGGGCGGACTGGAACCGGTCGCGGCCCCGGCGGCCGGGCCGCGCCGCGGCTTCAAGGTGTACCGGCACGCGCTGGCCTGGCAGGTCACCGCGTTCATGGGGGTGCAGAGCCTGACGTTCTACGCCGCGCTGTCCTGGGTGCCGACCATGTTCCGCGATCGCGGGGTCAGCCCGGGCGGCGCGGGCACCCTGCTGGCCCTGATGTCGCTGGGCGGCGTGCCCAGCGCGCTGATCATCCCGGTGCTCGCGCACCGGGCCCGCAAGCAGCAGGCGCTGGTCGCCTGGACCGTCGCGGCCACCGCGGTAGGCCTGGCCGGGGCGTGGTTCGCCCCGCTGGGCGGCGCCCCCGCCTGGGTGCTGCTGCTCGGCTTTGGCCAGGGCTCGACGCTCGGCCTGGCCCTCTACTTCACCGTGGCCCGCGCGCCCGATCCGCGGGCCGCCGCGTCGCTGTCCGCGTTCGCGCAGAGCGTCGGCTATCTGGTGGCCACGGCCGGCCCGCTGGCCGTCGGGTTCCTGCACACCGCGTCCGGCGGCTGGACCGTCCCGGTGATCTGCCTGCTGGTCATCATCGGGCTGGAACTGGTGGCGGGCTGGCCCGCGGGCCGGGACATGGCCCTGCCAGCAGACCAGCCAGGCCGGCGCGTTCGGCTGAGCTCATGACCGAAAGCTTTCCGAAAGATAGCGTGGTGCCGGTGCGCATCGCTATCGCCGGGACCGGGAACATCGCCGGCGTGCATGCCGCCGCGCTGCGCGGGCTGCCCGGTGCCGAGCTGGCCGGCGCGGCCGACATCGACCGGGCCGCGCTGGCCGCGTTCGGCGCCGAGCATGGCCTCACGGAACTGCACACCGACCTGGCCGGGCTGCTGGCCGCGACCCAGCCCGGCCTGGTCCACCTGTGCACCCCGCCGGCCCTGCATTTCGAGCAGGCCGGGCAGTGCCTGGCCGCGGGCGCGTCGGTGCTGGCCGAGAAGCCGCCCACGCTGAGCCTGCGCGAGCTCGACCTGCTGGCCGGCCTGACCCGGCCGGGCGGGCCGTGGTTCGCGACCGTGTTCCAGCACCGGTTCGGCTCGGCCGCGGGGCGGCTGCGGGCGGTGGCCGCCTCTGGCGTGCTCGGCCGCCCGCTGCTGGCCATCTGCCATACCACCTGGTTCCGCGACCAGGCCTACTTCGACGTGCCCTGGCGCGGCCGGTGGCAGACCGAAGGCGGCGGGCCCACCATGGGGCACGGCATCCACCAGATGGACCTGCTGCGCTACCTGCTCGGCGACTGGGTGGAGATCTCCGCCATCGCCCGGCGGCAGGCCCGCCGGACGGAGACCGAGGATCTGTCCATGGCCCACGTGATCTTCGCCAGCGGCGCCGCGGCCAGCATCGTGAACAGCGTGCTGTCCCCGCGCCAGGAGAGCTACCTGCGGTTCGACTTCGAGCACGGCACGGTCGAGGTCAGCCACCTGTACGGGTACCGGGACGAGGACTGGCGGGTCACCCCGGCCCGCGGTCACGAGGCGCCGGTGCTGGCCGCCTGGCGGCAGCCGGACGCCGGCACGCCGAGCGGGCACCGGGCCCAGTTCGCGGCGGTGCTGGCCGCGCTGCACGAGGGGGCCGCGCCGCCGGTGACGCTGCCGGACAGCCGGGGCACCATGTCACTGGTGGCCGGGATCTACGCGTCCGCGTTCGGCGGCGGGCCGGTGCGGCCCGCCGATCTGGGCCCCACCTCGCCAAGTTACGTAAGGATGGACGGCCCGGGTGCGGGTTGGGAACAATGACGAGAGTGCCCCCCACAGACATGCGCCTGACCGACGGCGACGGCTGCTCGCTGCGGGTCAGCTACGCCGAAACCGAGCTCTTCCAGTACGTGTACCGGCCGGACGACCCGCAGGTCGAGTCGCCGCGGCCGTACTTCCACCCGGTGCGCACGCTGCGCGGTGACCTGGTGACCAGCCACCGGCCGGCGGATCACGTCTGGCACAAGGGGATCGCCTGGTCGCTGCCGCACGTCGGGCCGGAGAACTTCTGGGGCGGGCCGACCTATCAGCGCGGCTACGGCTACCGGCAGATACCCAACAACGGCCGGGTCCGGCATGAGGAGTTCACCGCGGCCACGGTGGCCGACGGCGTGCTCCGGGTGGACGAGCAGCTGACCTGGATCACCCAGGAGGGCGAGACCTGGCTGCTCGAGCGGCGGCAGATCGGCGCCCGGGTGCTGCCCGGCGCGGATGCCTGGCTGCTGTCGTTCCGCACGACGCTGCGCAACGTGCGCGGGGCCATCATCACGTTCGGCAGCCCGACCACCGCGGGCCGGGAGAACGCCGGGTACGGCGGGCTGTTCTGGCGCGGGCCGGCCTCGTTCAGCCCGGGCCGGGTGATCACGCCGGACGGCAGCGGCGGGGACGAGTACAGGGCCGGCGCAGCCCGTGGATGGCGTTCACCGGCCGGCACGGCGAGCACCGTGCGTCCACCGTGCTGTTCCGCGACGCCCCGGCCAACGTGGGCCACCCGACCATGTGGTTCGTGCGCAGCGAGCCGTTCGCCTGCCTGTGCCCGGCCCCGTTCTTCGCGGCCGAGTTCATGCTGGCCGACGGCCAGACCCTGGCGCTGCGCTACGACGTGGCGCTGGCCGGCGCCGAGCTGTCCGCCGACGGCTGCGCCAGCCTGGTGGCCGAGATGGAAACGGCCGACGTGCTCAGCCTGCCGGGAGCGGTGGCGTGACCGCGGAGCAGGCGTTCCCCGGGGCGACCGGGGTCACCCTGCTCGACGTGTACGACTGGCCGACCGCGGACGGGCTGCGCGGCGGCTCGGCCCACATCCACCTGGCGTCCACCGAGGGCTACCTGGTGCTGCGCGGCGCGGGCCGGCTGCAGACGCTGGGCCGGTCGGGCTTCGGCGAAACGCCGCTGCGCCCGGGGGACTGCCTGTGGTTCACCCCGGGCACCGTGCACCGGCTGGTCAACGACGACGGCCAGCTGCAGATCCTGGTGGTCATGCAGAACGCCGGCCTGCCCGAGGCGGGCGACTGCGTGCTGACCTTCCCGCCCGACGTGCTGGCCGACCCGGCCCGGTACCAGGCGGCGGCCACGCTGGGCCCGGCCCCGGACGGTAGCACTGCGGCCGGCCCGGACGGGCTGCACGGGCTGGACGGTGGCCCGCTGGAGGCGTCCGCGCGGCGCCGCCGGGACCTGGCCATCGAGGGGTTCCTGGTGCTGCGCGACCAGGTGCTGGCGGACGGGCCAGCGGCCCTGCAGCCGTTCCTGGCCGCCGCGGTGGCGCTGACCGCGGGCCGGGTACCGGACTGGCGCCGCCGCTGGCGTGGCCAGTCCGCCGCGGTGTCCGCGCTGACCGGCCAGCAACTGGACGGCATCGAGGCCCGGGACGCGGTGCACCTGCGCGCCGCCGACGTGTTCCGGGTAC
>CAVVGF010000020.1:0-91754 GCA_963747705.1 uncultured Actinomycetes bacterium
CGGAGGCCTGCGGTGACGGAGGCCTGGGCGGACAGGGGCCTGGGCGGACAGGGGCCTGGGCGGGCAGAGGTCTGGGCGGACAGGGGCACGAGCGGGTCGGCGGCCCCACGCGGGCGCGCCCACGCCGGCGCGGCACTGCACGGAACGCTTATTAGGAAAGTTTCTTATCAATGAGGCAAGCTAGACCCGTCCCGTAGCGGTGTCAAGACCGGCTACCCGGTGAGGATCAGCCAGGTCCGGCCGTCCATGAGTTCGCGCACCGCGTCCAGGTGCCCGGCGTGGCAGGCGGTCTCGGTGATCACGTGCAGCACCGCCCGCCGCAGCGCCTCGTCCGGCAGTCCCTCCAGAATGCCGAGCACGTGCCCGCGCTGCGCGTCCAGCGCGGCCAGCAGCGGCCCGATCTCCCCGGTTGGCTCCGCCTCGGCCATTTCTCCTCCGTCGCGTCCGTCCCGCCCCCGCCGTCAAGCCTGCCAGCATCCGGCCGTCACGGATATCCGGCGGCCGCCGCCACCGGTATCTGGCCGCCGCAGCTGCCGGCATCTGGCCGCTGCGCCAGCCGGACGATAGCCGTGGCCGTGTTGATGTTGAATTCACCGACACTGGGTGGGCGGGGAGTCCAACAAGATAGGTGTTCGCACGCTGAATGGTGCCTCGTTGCCCTTAGCCGGCCAGCGGACAGGTGTCGAACCAGTCTTGCGTGCGATCACCCAATGTGGGTGATTCCTGCCAGCGAGGCGGGGTGAACGATGCCGCTATGACGTCCGGGACCAGCTCGGAAGGGCACGTCGGATCGGGTGAGCACCGGGCCACGAGATCCTCGCCGACGCTGGCCCGCACGCCGCCCTCGTGCTGGTTCGCCGCGAGGACAAAGACACGCGGCAGTCGGTCGCCGCAGCCGCGGCCGACCGGGCGAAAGGTAACTGGGATGGCCCGCTCACCGAGTTCCTGGCCGGCCTGGACCCCGGCAGTGATCACGATTGGGTGCGCGCCGCCGTCGGCAAACCCTCCACCGCCAGCCACTAGACCAGCTGCCCTGGCTTCGCGCCCCTGGCACGGTCGTGACGCGTCGTGACTCACAGCGCAGGCCCCCGGTCTGCCACCCAGCGTCCGGCCAGACCCCCCTACCGCACGATGGCGAGGGGCGTGCTGCGGATCGTGGGGTCCGTCACCGTCCTGGTCGCCGTCTACTATGCGCTGCCCTGGAGCACTACCCGGCCTGGAGCGGGGTCATCGATCCTGGTCATCGGGCTGGTGATATTCATCGGCCTGGTCGCGGTCCAGACCCGCTCGATCATCCGCTCCCCGTTCCCCGGGCTGCGGGCCATCGAAGCCCTGGCCACCAGCGTCCCGCTGTTCCTGCTGCTGTTCGCCAGCACCTACGTCGTCATGGCCGCGATGTCGGCTGGCAACTTCGGCGGGGGACTGACGCACACCGACGGGCTGTACTTCACCGTGACCATATTCTCCACCGTTGGGTTCGGCGACATCACGGCCAAGACCCAGGCCGCCCGGCTCGTGGTCACCGGGCAGATGATCGCCGACCTCGTCATCCTCGGGGTCGCGATCAAGATCATCGTTGGCGCGGTCAGCCGCCGGCAGCCGGGAGACGCCAGCAGCGCGCCTCCCGCCGACGAGGTCCGCCGCTAAGACTTAACCGGGTACAGACCTGGGATGGGTGTGCAAGGCGGCGAGCTGGTCGATGACCAGCCACCGGTCGTTAGGCCGATTGTCCCCTGTCGGCTGGCTGGGGGGCATGAGTGAAACATCAGTGTGGTTGAGCGGCAGTAGTGCGGCCGACCGCCCGGCCCACTCGATAATGAGCTGCCAGCCGAGCCGCTGGCACTTCCCGCTGCCCACTGGAACCCGTTGGCACTTCCCGCTGCCCGGTGGAATGTCGGCTGCGCCAGCATCGACACCTCTGGACCGCCACGACTGCACCAGCAGTCACATCAGCCACTTCTGTCCCAGACTGTCGCAAGCTGTCCCAGGCTGGGCCGGTCCCGGCCGGCGCCGGCCGGGCTACTCGTCGTTCTTTTCGGCCAGGCGGAGCAGGGCGCCGGTGATGGGGACCGAGACCAGATCCACCTGCCAGGAGCGGGCGCCGTAGCCGGACAGGTCGGCGGCGACCCGCTCGGCGCTGACCGGCTCCGGTGGCTGCCAGGACAGCCGGCGCACCGCGTCCGGCTGGACCAGGTTCTCGGCGGGCAGCGTGTGCTCGTCGGCCAGCGCCGCGACCACGGTACGCACCGCGGCCAGCCGCTTGGCCGCCTCCGGGTCCCGCTCGTGCCAGCGGTGCGCGGGCGGCGGCCCGTCCGACGCCTGCCCGGACGGCCGGGGCAGCTCCTGGTCGGCTTCCTGGTTGGCCCGGTGGATGGCGGCGAACCATTCGCCCGCATGCCGCTTGGCCCCCCGGCCGCGGAACCCGGACACCGCAGTCAGCTCGGCCACGCTGACCGGCGCCGCCCGGGCCGCCTCGACGATGGCCGAATCGGGCAGCACCCGGCCGGGGGACAGGTCGCGGCGCTGCGCGATCCGGTCCCGCTCCAGCCACAGCTCGCGGACGATGGCCAGGCCGCGCCGGGTGCGCACCCGGTGGATGCCGGAGGTGCGCCGCCACGGATCGGGCCGGGGCGGCGGCGGGCCGGCGTTGAGCACGGCGCTGAACTCCTGCCGGGCCCACTCGTCCTTGCCCTGCTCCACCAGCTGGGCGGCCAGCGCGTCGCGCAGGTCCACCAGGACCTCAACGTCCAGCGCGGCGTACCGCAGCCAGTCCTCGGGCAGCGGGCGGGTGGACCAGTCCGCGGCCGCGTGCCCCTTCTCCAGGGCCAGCCCGAGCACCGTCTCCACCAGCGGGCCCAGGCCGACCCGCGGGTAGCCGAGCAGCCGCCCGGCCAGTTCGGTGTCGAACAGCCGCTGCGGCCGGTAGCCCAGGTCGGCCAGGCAGGGCAGGTCCTGCGACGCGGCGTGCAGCACCGCCTCGGTGCCGGTCAGCGCCGCGTCCAGCCCGGACAGGTCGGGGCAGGCCACCGGGTCGATCAGCACGGTGCCGGCGCCCTGGCGGCGCAGCTGGACCAGGAACGCCCGGTGCCCGTACCGGAAGCCGGACGCGCGTTCCGCGTCCACCGCCACCGGTCCGGTCCCGCCGCCCAGCGCGCGGACCGCCTCGTCCAGCGCGGCCGCGGTCTCGACCAGCGGGGGCAGCCCATCCCGTGGCTCCAGCAGCGGCACCGCCGCCGGCGCGGCCTGGACGCCGCCGCCTCCTCCTGCGCCGGCGCGGCCTGGACGGCCGCCTCCGCTGACGGCGCGGCCTGGATGGCCTCCTCCGCTGCCGGCGCGGCCTGGATGGCCTCCTCCGCTGACGGCGCGGGCTGGCCTGGCTCCTCGGGTGGCTGGGCCGGCCGCCGCTGCGCCGCGGTCATCGCGGCCGCCGGGTGGTCGCCGGCTTGCGGAGCGCGGTCACCCCCGCGGCCAGCGGGGGCAGTCCGGCCGCCGCGCACAGCGCGTCGCACCACGCCGCCAGGTGCCCGTCCAGCGGCCCTTCCTCATCCGGCCCGGCCGGCGACCACGACGCCCGCAGCTCGAAGCCGGTGACGGCCGGCTCGCTCTCCTTGGTGCCGAACCCCTCGGTGACCACCCGGGTCACCGTGCCGCTCGGCTGCCCGTAACCGGCCGTCCGCTTGTCCAGCGCCTCGGTCAGCCAGTCCCAGCCGACCTGGCCGATCAGCGGGTCCGCGGCGATCTCGGGGTCGAGGTCGGCGCGGACGTACACGATGATCCGCAGCGGGCCGCCCCAGCCGTCCTGGCCGTCCGGGTCGTAGAGCAGTACCAGCCGGCCGCTGGCGATATCGGTGTCGCCGTCCAGCACGGTGACCGCCACCGCGCTGGCGTACGGGGCCAGCGTGCGCGGGGCCGGCACATCCTCGAAGCTGAGTTCCGGGCGCAACGCGGATACCTGGTCGCGCTGCTCACGAAGCCCGGCGACCAGGGCTTCGAACCCGGCCGCCGCGTCTCCCGGCTGCATCGCCTCAGCGCGCGTCATGATCTGAGCGTACGTCGTCCCTCCTCACCTGCGGCCACAGCCGTCATTGGGTGGGGTGCCGCGGCGCCAGGCTGTCCCTGATCGTGGCACGCGGACCACCCGGATGGGTGGAACTCGGGCGGCGTGTCCCTAACGATGTCACCTGGTCAGATGCACCGGCGGCGCGGCCGTCGTGTGAGACTATCGCTGGTGTGACAGAGCAGAATCCTCCGCTCGCGGAGTCCCCGTTCCTGCTCGCCTGCCGCCGCCAGCCGGTCCCCTACACGCCGGTCTGGTTCATGCGCCAAGCGGGCCGCTCGCTGCCCGAATACCGCCGCGCCCGGGGCGGCATGCCGATGCTCAAGGCGTGCACGATCCCGGATCTCATCACCGAGATCACCATGCAGCCGATGCGCCGGTACCCGGTGGACGCGGCCGTCCTGTTCAGCGACATCGTGGTCCCGCTGCGCGCGGTGGGCCTGGACATCGACATCAAGCCGGGCGTCGGCCCGGTGCTCGGCGAGCCGATCCGCACCGAGCGGGACCTGGCCCGGCTGCGCCCGCTGGAGCCGTCCGACGTTAGCTATGTGACCGAGGCGGTCACCGCGCTGGTCAAGGAGCTGGGCCCCCGGCCGCTCATCGGCTTCGCCGGGGGCCCGTTCACGCTGGCCTCCTACCTGATCGAGGGCGGCCCGTCGAAGGGCCACGACCTGACCAAGTCACTCATGTACGGCAACCCGTCGCTGTGGCACGCGCTGCTCGACCGGCTGGCCGACATCGCGATCAGCTTCCTGCAGGTGCAGGTGGCCGCCGGGGCATCGGCCGTGCAGCTGTTCGACTCGTGGGCCGGCGCGGTCAGCCCGGAGGACTACCAGGCCGGCGTGCTGCCGCATAGCAAGCGGATCTTCGACGCGCTGGAAGGCGCCGGGGTGCCGCGGATCCATTTCGGCGTCACCGCTGGCGAGCTGCTCGGCATGATGAGCGAGGCCGGCGCGGACGTGGTCGGGGTGGACTGGCGGGTGCCGCTGGATGAGGCGGTGCGCCGGGTGGAGGCCCGCACGGCCCTGCAGGGCAACCTGGACCCGGCCATCCTGCTGGCCCCGTGGGACGTGATCGACCGCCGGGCCCGGGACGTGATCGGCCGCGGCCGGACCGCCGAGGGCCACGTGTTCAACCTGGGGCATGGCGTGCTGCCGGCCACCAACCCCGACGTGCTGGCCCGGCTGACCGAGCTGGTGCACGAGGTGTCCGCCCGCGAGCCGGCCAGCTCGCCGGCTCATTCGGCCGCGGCCGAGCCCGGGCTGGCCGGCCCGCTGGCCGCGGACCGGTGCCGTAGCAGCCAGCGCCGCCCGCGCCAGCCCAGCCAGCCCGCCGCGGCCAGGATGATCGCGAACGGCAGCGCCGCGCCGGCCGCGGTCAGCAGCGCCACCACCACCCGGGTCAGCCCGTGCCAGCCCGCGGCCAGGCCGTGCAGGAAGCCAGCAGGCTTATTTTTCTTAACGGCTACCACCGGCCTGGCCGTCAGCAGCAAGCTGATGGTGGCGAACGTGGTCTCGTGCGCTAGCGCGCGCTGCTGTGCCTGGAGCGCCTCCAGACTGGTTTCCTCGGTGTTGATCTGGTTCTGCACATCGAGCAGGCTGCTGACTGAGCCGGCCCGGGCGAGCAGCTTGCGCAGCTGGGCGATGGCGGCCTGGGCCGAGGCGACCCGGCTGGTCACGTCGGCCACGGTCTGCGTGACGTCCTGGGCGTGCTGGGACTCGGACTGCCGGGTGCCCAGGCTGGACAGCGTGCCGAGCACCCGCTGGTAACTGGCCACCGGGATCTTCAGCTGGACGCTGACCGTGGACAGGTCCGGGTGGGCCCGGTCGAGCGCGGTGTTCTCCGCGGCCACGTAGCCGCCCGCGGCCCGGGCCAGCTGGGTGGCCTCGGTGGCGGCCCGGGTCAGGCTGGCGGCCCGCACGGTCAGGCTGGCCGTGTAGATGATGGACTGGCTGCTGGCCAGGTCGGTCAGCGCGGCGCCCCCGCGGGCCGCGCTGGACAAGCCGTGGCCGCCCGCCGCCGGGGCCATCGCGGCGGCCCGGGGCGCGCTGACTCCAGGGGCGGATGACGCGGAGTTGCTGGCCGCCGAACATCCGGCGGCCAGCAGGCCGGCCGTGGCGGCCAGCAGAATGCTGGCCATGCGGGTAAATCTGGGTGCTCCCACAGTCATGCCGGTCGGACGCGGCGGCCAACTGGCCCGGTTCCGGCTCACGGGTCACAAGTTCACAACGTAGGAGTCACACCGCCGTAGTCGCTGGCCGTTCCTCGGGCTTGTGTCGCTGGCCGGGGACCACGGGCGGAGGAGCAGCGCGGCCGCCGGGAACAGCAGCACGGACA
Organism: uncultured Actinomycetes bacterium; assembly: GCA_963747705.1. Taxonomy (GTDB): domain Bacteria; phylum Actinomycetota; class Actinomycetes; order Streptosporangiales; family Streptosporangiaceae; genus RYN-230. Next base: position 6,395 of record CAVVGF010000020.1, read on the forward strand.
GCAGCGACGCGCCGATCAGCGCGGCCGCGGCCGCCTGGCTGAGCAGGCCCAGGGCCAGGCCGAGCGCGGCCACCACGACCGGGAAGGTCAGCGTGGTCGCCTGCAGCAGCCCGGCCGCCAGCGCGGGCCGCAGCCCGAGCCGGCGCCGGTACAGCAGCGCCGGGCCGCCGCGGACCACCACGATCGTCAGCACCAGCAGCGGCACCAGGACCAGCGCGGACGGGTGCGCGAACAGGGCGCGGACGTCGAACTGGACCCCGGTCATCACGAAGAACACCGGAACCAGGAACCCGTACCCGATCGCGCGCAGCTTGGCCTGGTAGCGCTCCTGGCTGGGCCGCTCGTCGCCGTCGGACACCGCCACCACCATGCCGGCGATGAACGCGCCGAGCAGCGCGTCCACGCCGAACTCGTGGGCCAGCGCGGTGAAGATCAGCAGCACCACGAACGCGCCGCGGACCCGCAGCTGGGTGGTGTCCTCGTCGGAGTCGGCGAACGTCCGGGCCATCCACCGGGTCCGCCACAGCGCCTTGAGCGCCACCCCGAGCACCACCGCGGCCACGCCCATGGCCGCCACGTACAGCACCTGGACGGTGGTGGACTCGGGCTGGGCCGAGAACAGGATGGTGAGCAGCAGCAGCGAGCCGAACTCGCCCACCGAGCCCGCCACCACCACCAGCTGGCCGAACTCGGTGGTTATCTCCCCGGCGTCGCGCAGCACCGGGACCAGCACGCCGAGCGTGCTGGCCACCAGGGTCAGCGCCAGCAGCCGCACGTCCGCGCCGGAGGTGATCAGCCGCAGCCCGAACGCGGCGGGCACGGCCAGCGCGCCGGACACCACGAAGGCCGCGGCGGCCAGCCGGAAGGTCGGCCCGCGGAACCGCTCCGGCCGGACATCCTGCCCGGCCAGGAACAGCAGGAAGCCCAGGCCGAGCAGGTAGAGCAGCTCGGCCGCGCCGCGTGGCTGGACCAGGCCCAGGCCCTGCGGCCCGACCGCGAGGCCCGCCAGTACTTCGAGCACCACCGGCGGCACCAGCCGCCGCGGCACCAGCCGGGCCAGCAACGGCGCCACAAAGGCAGCCACCGCGACCACCAGCAGGCCGCTGTATTCGATCGTCACCCCGGCCCCCCTGTAGATGGGTACCCGCAGCAGGTGCCTGGCACCCATAGGGTGAATGGATGGACCAATCCGGGCCCCGGCCGGTGATCGCCATTGTCGGCGCGGGTATCGCCGGGCTCGCCGCCGCGTTCTTCCTGCGCGACCAGCCGGCCAACGTCATCGTGCTGGACGGCGCGCCGCGGCCGGGCGGCAAGCTGGCCGGGGCCGAGGTGGCCGGCGTCCAGCTGGACGTGGGTGCCGAGGCGCTGCTCACCCGCCGGCCCGAGGGCACCGGCCTGATCGAGGCGGCCGGCCTGGGTGGCGAACTGGTGCCGGCCGGAACGACCGCGGCGCGGATCTGGAGCCGGGGCGAGATGCGGCCGCTGCCCGCCCGCCAGTTCATGGGCGTGCCCGCGGACGCCGCCGCGCTGGCCGGGACCGGCCTGCTGTCCGCGGCCGGGCTGGCCCGGGCCCGGCAGGAGCCGGACCTGCCCGCCACCCACCGGGACGGCGACGTGCCGGTGGCTAGCTACGTGGCCGCCCGGTTCGGCCAGGAAGTGGTGGACCGGCTGGTCGACCCGCTGCTCGGCGGGGTGTACGCGGGCCGGTCCGAGGAGCTGTCCTTCGACGCGACGCTGCCCGCCCTGGCCGCGGCGGCCCGGCGGACCAGCACGCTGACCGCTGCCGCGACCACACTGCTGCCGCCGCCGGGCCCGGCTGACCAGGCCAATGGCGCGGCGGCCAGTGCGCCCCGGCCGCCGGTGTTCAGCTCGCTGGCCGGCGGCCTCGGCACGCTGCCGCCCGCGCTGGCCGCCGCGTCCGGCGCGCAGCTGCGCACCGGCGCGATGGTGCGGGAACTGGTGGCCGCCGGCGCGAGCGACTCGCGGTGGCTGGCGGCTGACTATCGGCTCCGCGCACGCCCCGCAGTGGCTGGACGCGGACGCGGTCATCCTGGCCCTGCCCGCCCGGCCGGCCAGCCGGCTGCTGGCCGGGGTGCCCGGCGCCGCCGCCGCGGCGGCCGCGCTGGGCGAGATCAGCTACGCCAGCATGGCCATCGTCACGCTGGCGTACCCGCGCGCGGCGTTCCCGCAGCTGCCTGAGACCAGCGGGTACCTGGTCCCGGCGGTGGACGGCCATCCGGTCAAGGCGGTCACGTTCTCCTCGGTGAAGTGGCCGCAGCTGCGGCAGCGCGCCCCGGATCTGATCTTCGTGCGCTGCTCGGTGGGCCGGATCGGCGAGGAACAGGTGCTGCAGCGGGACGACGCCGAGCTGACCGCGCTGGCCGCGGCCGACCTGGCCGCGGCCAGCGGCGTCCGCGGCGCGCCGGTGGCCAGCCTGGTCACCCGGTGGGGTGGGGCGCTGCCGCAGTACACCGTGGGCCACCTGGACCGGGTGGCCCGGATTCAGGCTAGCCTGGCGCCAGGCGGGGCTGGCGGCGTGCGGCGCCGCCTACGCCGGGGTGGGCATACCCGCCTGCATCGCCACTGCGCGGAGTGCGGTAGACCAGGTAGTGGCGGAACTGCAGAAGGACGGGAGCCATGTCAGCAACTGAGGAGATTCCTACCGAAGGCAACCCGGAGGCTGCGCCGCAGCGGCTGCGCGCCCGGGACCTGAACGAGCTGATCCGGTACACGATGTGGTCGGTGTTCCGGGTAACCGGCTCCGGCGCGCTGGAAGCAGCCGGGTCGGTGGCTGGTCTCAGCCGGGACGGGCTGGCTGATGAGGTTGCTGAGCTGTGCCAGCAGGCAGCGGGCAAAGGCGTGATCACCCGCGGGTGCTACGACCTGCAGGGCCTGCGGGCCGACGCGGACTACATGTTCTGGTGGACCGCGCCGTCCTCCGACGACCTGCAGGAGATGTACACCAGGTTCCGCCGGACCGCGCTGGGCCGGGCCAGCGAGCCGGTCTGGTCGGCGATGGCGCTGCACCGGCCCGCCGAATTCAACAAGGGCCACATCCCCGCGTACCTCGCCGAGGAAGAACCCCGCGCTTACGTGTCGGTGTACCCGTTCGTCCGGTCCTACGAGTGGTACCTGCTGGACCCGCAGGAGCGCCGCGAGCTGATCGCCGAGCACGGCAGGATGGCCCGCGACTACCCGGACGTGCGGGCCAACACCGTGGCCTGTTTCGCACTGAACGACTACGAGTGGATGCTGGCCTTCGAGGCCGACGAGTTGCACCGGCTCGTGGACCTGATGCGCCACCTGCGCGGATCCCGGGCCCGGCTGCACACCAGGGTGGAGATCCCGTTCTACACCGGCCGCCGGAAGCCGGTGCACGAACTCGTCGCCGCGCTCGCCTAGGACGCCCGCCCGGCCGCGGCCTGCAAGCCGTCGAGGATCAGGTCCAGGCCGATCTCGAACTCGTCGCCGTAGCTGTAACCGGGCGCCGCGACATGCGCCATGGCCATCTCGGTGAGATACGGGTACTGCCCGGACGCGAAGTGCTGGACATCTCGTGAGCGACCTGGGCGGCTTCCTCCCCGGTGCCGAACGGCAGGCTTGCCTCCTGCAGCGCGAACCCGTAGATGTAGCTGTCCAGCAGCGAGTAGGCGTGGGCGGTCAGCTCGACCGGGAAACCGCCCTGGCGCAGGCAGCCGAGCACGGCGTCATGGTGCTGCAGCGTCGCCGGGCCCGGTGAGGTCCGCGACTCCATCAGGCCGATGGCCCAGGGATGGCGGCGCAGGACCTGCCGGGCCGAGATGGCCCGCCGCCGCATGGCCGCCCGCCAGTCGCCGTCGCCGGATGGCAGGTCGATCTCGCCGAACACGATGTCGATCATCCCGTCGAGCAGGTCACTCTTGCTGGCGACGTGGTTGTACAGCGACATCGCCTCGACGCCGAGCGACTCGCCGAGCCGGCGCATGGTGAGCGCGGCCATCCCACCCGCGTCGGCCAGGGTGACGGCGGCGCGCAGCACCCGGTCACGGTTCAGCGGCGCCCGGTGCCCGGCCGCATGTTCCGCTGTGCCCATCCGCATCCTCCGGCCTTGACGTACTTACGTTGTAAGTCTACTGTAACTTACAACGTAAGTACGGCGGAAGGGGACGTGTGATGCAGGCAGCGGTACGGCCTGGCCCGGCAGCGGCGGACGCTGGCCAGGTCATGATGCAGGCGATCGTGCAGCGCCGCTACGGCACCGTGCCAGAGGAGGTGCTCCAGCTCGAGCAGACCGCGAAGCCGGCCCTGGCACCTGGCGAGGTCGTGCTCCGCGTCCGGGCCGCCGGGGTGGACCGGGGCACCTGGCACCTGATGACGGGCACGCCGTACCTGGCGCGGGTCATCGGCTTCGGCCTGCGGGCCCCCAAGACCGCGGTGCCGGGCTGGGCGGTCGCCGGGACGGTCGAAGCTATCGGCACGGGCGTCACCGGGCTGCAGCCGGGCGATGCGGTGTTCGGCACCTGCCGCGGCTCCTTCGCCCAGTACGCGACCGCCCGGCCGGACCGGCTGGCACCCAAGCCGGCCAGCCTGACGTTCGAGCAGGCCGCCGCGCTGCCCGGCTCGGCCACCACCGCCCTGCAGGCCGTCAGGGACCAGGCCAAGGTGCAGCCCGGACAGCACGTGCTGGTCATCGGCGCGTCCGGGGGCGTGGGCACGTTCGCGGTGCAGATCGCCAAGGCGTTCGGCGCCGAGGTCACCGGGGCATGCGGCACGGCCAAGACGGACCTGGTCCGGGCGGTCGGCGCCGACCATGTCCTGGACTACACCCGTGAGGACCCCACCGCTGGGCCGCACCGCTACGACGTGGTGATCGACATCGGCGGCAACCGGCCGGTGCCGCAGCTTCGCCGGGCGCTGGCCCCGCGCGGGACGCTGGTCATCACCGGCGGCGAGAACGGCGGCCCCTGGCTCGGCGGCATAGGCCGCAACATCGGCGCCCAACTGCTGTCCCCGTTCGTGAGCCAGCGGCTGACCGCGTTCGTCGCCCGAGAGCGCCGCGCCGACCTGCTGGCCCTCAGCGAACTGGCCGATTCCGGGGCGGTCACCCCGGCCGTCGAGCGGGCCTACCCGCTCAGCCAGGCCGCCGCCGCGCTCCGTCACCTGGCCGAAGGCCGTGCCCGGGGCAAGGTCGTCATCAGCATCTAGCCGGCCAGCAGCCTAATCGCCCAGCAGCCTAATCGCCCAGCAGATAGTGCACCTCGGTCCACACCTTGGCCGGGTCATCGTCGTGCGGCCCGTAGATCTCCCACCGCGGGCCGGCCGTCCGCAGCCCGTGCCCGGCGCACCAGTCCTGCACCGCCTGGTGCGCCGCCCCGAGACCGGCGTAGGGCCCGCGGTGCACGGTCATCGCCGCCCGCCCCGCGGGCAGCGCGGACGCGACCACCGGCCCGGTCAGCGGGCAGGGCTGATCCAGCAGCACGCCGACCTCGACGTGCGGCACGTCGTCCAGGTACAGCATGATGTTCCGGCAGCCGGAGCGGATCCCGCCGGCCCGCAGGCAGGCCCAGACCTGGTCGAGTAGCTGCTTCCACAGCGCCGGGAACTCCGGCCAGGTGGTGGCCGCCGCCACCACGGCGGTCGGCCGGGCTTCGGCGTCGGTCACGGTTACCTGGTAGCTCATATCAGTCCCACCAGAACGTCCAGGTCGGCGCGGCCAGGATGGCCGCGGCGACTTCCGGCACCGAGGTCGCCTGGGGCCATCGCTCGCCCTCCCTGCCTGGCGGCCCTGCCCTGGCCGACGCTGCGCGCCAGACGATACGCGGGGCCACCGACAATCCGGCGCCCGCTGCGCTCACTCACTCGCCGGCCGGGTCGCGGGCGCCGCGCACCGCGGTGACGGCCAGGCCGGCCAGGAACACCAGCCCGGCGCAGACCGCCCCGCCCAGGTCGTGCGGCGGGCGGGCCGGCCACAGCCACGGCGTGTGCAGCGCGGGCGGGTGCCACTGGGTATACAGCGCGTACAGCCCGGCCAGCAGGTAGGCCACCGGCCCGGTCCAGGCCAGGCCGCCGCCCAGCACGGCCGCGCCGAGCAGGCCCAGGCCGGTGAGCCCGGCCACGTTGCGCAGCACGTCCAGCGCGCCGCCGGCCAGGTGCGCGCCCGCACCGGCCGCGGCCAGCAGGCCGGCCGCCAGCCCGGTCAGCGCCAGCGCGGCGGCCAGCCGCAGCACCGGCAGCCACCGGCCGGCCACCCGTTCTGGTTCGCCGAACGGGCTGGCCGTGCTGACCGTGATGGCCGCCGCGGCCACCGCCTCGAACACCAGCGGGAACTGCAGCGCGCCGTAGCTGTCCCAGTGCCCGGCGGCCAGCGCGATCCGCAGCGCGACGGCACTGGCCGCGATCACTGCCACGGTGGCCGGCAGGCGCCTGCCCCTGGTGTACAGCCAGGCCAGCCGGAGACAGTTCACCTTTGCGCCTCCGGCGCCCCGCCCACCTCCCCATTCCCCCTTCACAGCGCCGGGCTTCCCTCGTCGCTCGGTCGCTCGTGCCTCGCTCCCTCCCCGCCCGCCTCCCCGTTCCCTCTGCACTGTCCAGTCGGCGGCGCGCGCCTTTGGCGCGGTCATGGCAGCTGCGCCAGGGTGATCTGCCCGGCCCGCAGCGCGGCCAGGTGCCGCACGAGCCAGGCGTGCCGCACCGCGGCCGGCTGCGCGGCGAACCGCTGGGCGGCGGCATAACCGGGCGAGCCGGCCGCCAGTGGCGGCACCGCGGACACACCCATCGGGCCCGGCCCGCTCCCGGAGAGCGTTTCGCCCCGCCGGGCCGGTACCCGCCCGCGGGCCGGCGACCGTCCAGTACCCGGTGCCCGTCCGGCGGCCGGTGCGCTCCCGGGCGACGGCGCCGCCAGCCGGACCCCGGCCGCCTGCATGATCGCCGTCGCGACCGCGTCCTGGGCCGTGGTCGCGCCGGGACCGGCGCCGGTCACGCTGGCCACGATGGCGCTGCCGTCGCTGATCCGCAGCTGGGCGGCCCACTCCCCAGGCGTCAGCGTGGGCCCGGTGAGCTGGTCGGGCAGCAGCAGCCGGTAGACCGGCGGCGTGCCGGTGAGCCGGGACCCAGCCAGGCCGATGGCCACTCCGTTGCCCGCCTCCTGGTGGTAGGCGGCGGCGGCCTGGCTGATCCGGGCGGGCGCCCCCGGCAGGCCGGCCAGCTGGCTGAGCACCGGTTGCAGCGCCGCCGTGGTGGCGGGCAGGTAGCTGGCGTAGGCCGGATTCAGGCAGACCGGGATGGCCGTGCGGCTGCACACCGGGGTGAAGTGCAGCGGGCGGTCGCTGGCCGCGTCGTGCAGCGCCGGGATGGCGATCATGCCGTGCCGGTCCATCGTGCCGGTCCCGGCCAGCCCCACGGCGGTTACCGCGGCCAGCGCCCCGGCCGCGGTAACCGCCGTGGCCGGGCGAAGCAGCCGCCGCCCGCCGGGACCAGCCGCCAGGGCCAGCAGGCCGAGCACCGTCACGGTGACCCCGGCCAGGAACATCACCTGGGCGATGGCCAGGTCGGGAACGTACGGGTAGAACGTCGCCACTCCGGCGTCCACACCAATGTCCCACGGGGCGGAGACGATGGGGGAGACGTTCCAGTACGACTGGCTGCCGACGATCAGCTGGGTGCTGAGCGCGACCACGAAGAACGCCGCGATCGCGGTCACCGGCGGGGTGAACCGGCTGGGCAGCAGCGTCCCGGCCGCGAACCCGAGCGCGGCCACCGCGGCCAGCGTGGCCGCGGGCACCGCGGCCGGCCACCACAGCGGCCCGCCCCAGTGGGCCTGGTGCGCGGTCACCCCGTACACCGCGGCCAGGCAGGCCAGGTAACCCACGATGGCCCAGCCCGTGGTGGCGGCCCAGGTCGCGAGCTGCCGGGCCCAGCGCGGCACCGCGGTGACCCCGACCAGGTCGCTGACCCGGCGGCGGGCCTCCCTGGTGCCCATCCAGGCGGCCGCGCCGGCCACCGGGGCGGTGAACACGGCCACCGCGCCGGTGTGCAGGCTGCTGGCGCGCGGCTCCCACAGCGGCGGCAGGGCCATGATCTTGCGGTAGTAGGTGAGCCAGAACAGCGCCAGGACCACCGGCAGCAGCCACAGCATCGCGTTGTGCCGCAGCTCCAGGCGGAGCAGCCGGGCCGCGGCCAGGCCTGGCCGGCGGGCGGCGGGAGCGGGCCGGGGCCGGGCGGTCCGGGCCGGTGCGGCGGTCATGACCGGGCCGCCGCGAGCACCGCGCTGTAGCCGCGCTCCAGCGGCGCGTCGCCCACGCTGTGCCCGGCGCCGCGGGCGGCCAGCTCGTCCGGGCTGCCCTGGAAGACGATCTTCCCCCGGTCCAGCAGCGCGACCTGCGCGCAGGCGGCGCCGACGTCCTCCACCAGGTGCGTGCTGACCACCACGGTGGCGTAGCGGCCCAGGTCGCGGAGCAGGCCGCGGAACGACACCCGCTGCTCCGGGTCGAGCCCGGCGGTCGGCTCGTCCAGCAGCAGCAGGTCCGGCTCGTTCACGATGGCCTGGGCGATGCCCACCCGGCGCAGCATCCCGCCGGACAAGGTGCGCAGCCGGGCCCGGGCCTGGCCGCCCAGCTCGGCCCGGTCGAGCGCGGTCGTCACCGCGGCCGGCACCTGCGCCGCGGGCACCTCCTTCAGCAGCGCGAAGTACTCCACGTACTCGGCCGCGGTGAAGCCCGGGTAGTAGCCGAGCTGCTGGGGCAGATAGCCGAGCCGGCGCCGGATCTCCCGGCGCGGCCCGGCGTGGCCCGGGTCCTGGCCGAGCAGGCGCAGCCGGCCCGAGGTCGGCGGGATGGCCGTGGCCATCATCCGCAGCAGCGACGTTTTGCCCGCGCCGTTCGGGCCGAGCAGCCCGAACACCCCCGGGCCCGTCTGCAGGTCCACCCCGGCGACCGCTTCGGTGCGGCCGAATCGCCGGGTCAGGCCGGTGATCTCGATGTTCATCATGCCGCCCACGCTGCCCGGGCCGGCCCGGCCGGGTCGTCACACCACAGGGCCGGACCCGCGGTCATACCCTGGCGGCAGCCGGGCCGCGTGGCCCGGCCAGGTGCTACCTGGGTATGACCGCGCTGGCGTGACGAGCCGGAGGGCCCCGGCGGCCTACGCTGGGCTGATGACGCGGATGACCGGCAGCGCACCGGCCGCGGCCGGTGCCCCGCGCGCCGGGCCCGCCGCGGCCCGGCGCTGGTGGCTGGCCGGGGCGGGAGCGCTGGTGCAGGTGCTGGCCCGCCCGGCCCCGGCCGTGGCCTGGCCGTGGCGCTCGGACCAGGAGCGCCGGGCCGCGTACGCCGCGCTGGCCCTGACCACGGTGGGGCTCATCATCCTGAACGCCGGCACCTTGCACGGGGTGGCCGCGCTGCACGGGTCGCCGGTGCCGGGTACCAACCAGTTGCCGCCGACCATGGAGCAGCGGCTGCTGGCGGCCGTCCTGGTGCTGCCGCTGCCGCTGGCGGCCCGGTACCCGATGCTGGCCTGGCGGGCCGGGTGGCTTGGTCTGCTGCTGTCTCCGCTGGTCCCGGCGGCCTGGTGGGGTGGCTGGCCGTGGGGGCCGCCGCAGGTGGCCGCGCTGCTCGGCGCGTTCGCCCTGGCCGGGATCCGCCAGCCGCGGGCGGCGCTGGCCTGGATGTGGGCGCTGAGCCTGATCCCGTGGGGCCTGTGGCTGATCGCCGACATCCCGGACCTGAACGGTCCGGCCAGCGCCACCATCGTGTTCACCGCGGCGGCGATCGCGGTGGACAGCGTCGGATCCCGGCTGCGGGTGCGGCGGGTGCTGGCCGTGCAGACCGAGCGCACCGAGGCCGCGCAGGCGCAGCAGGCCGTGCTGGAGGAGCGCAGCCGGATCGCCCGTGAGCTGCATGACGTGGTCGCGCATCACCTGTCGCTGATCGCGGTGCAGGCCGAGACCGCGCCATACCGGCTCAGCGAGCTGCCCGGGCCGGTGCAGGCCGAGTTCGGCTCGCTGAGCGCGGCGGCCCGCGAGGCCCTGGCCGACATGCGGCGGCTGCTCGGCGTGCTGCGCCACGATGAGCCCGCACCCCGGGCGCCGCAGCCGCAGCTGGCCGACTTGCCCGCGCTGGTTGACGCGACCCGGCGGGCCGGGGTGCCGGTCGAGCTGGCCGTCGCCCCGGCGCTGGGCCCGGTGCCGTCGGGCGTGGCCGTGTGCGCGTACCGGATCGTGCAGGAATCGCTGTCCAACGCCAGCCAGCACGCGCCCGGCGCCGCGGTCACCGTGTCGGTGGACGGAGACGGGCACGCGGTGCTGCTCCGGGTGGCCAACGGCCGGCCACGCCGGGCAGCGGCGCGCCGCCCAGCGGGCCTGGCGCGGTGCCCAGCGGGCCGGCCCCGTGGGCAACGGCCCGGCCGGGAACGGGCTCAGGCTGGGGCACGGGCTGACCGGGATGCGGGAGCGGGTGGCGCTGCTCGGCGGCTCGCTGTCGGCCGGGCCTGCCCGGCGGCGGCTTCGTGGTGGCGGCCCGCCTGCCGCTGGGCGGCCCGGCATGACGGCCTCCGGCGGCAGCGCTGGCACCACCCGCTGCCTGATCGCCGACGACCAGGCCATGGTCCGCGAGGGCTTCGCCGCGGTGCTCACCGCCCAGCCCGGCCTGGTCGTGGTGGGCCTGGCCGCGGACGGTGCCGACGCGGTCCGGCAGACCTGGCAGCTGAGCCCGGACGTGGTGCTGATGGACGTGCGGATGCCGGTCCTTGACGGGCTGCAGGCCACCCGGCAGATCCTGGCCCCGGGCCGCCCGGACCGGCCACGGGTGCTGATGCTGACCACGTTCGACCTCGACGACTACGTGTACGAGGCGCTGCGGGCGGGCGCCAGCGGGTTCCTGCTCAAGGACGCCACCGCCGCCGAGCTGGTGCACGCGGTCCGGGTGGTGGCGGGCGGTGACGCGCTGCTCGCCCCGTCGGTGACCCGGCGGCTGATCGCCGACTTCGCCAGCCAGCCCCGGGCGGGCGCGCCGGTGCCCCGCTCGCTGACCGCGCTCACCCAGCGGGAGACCGAGGTGCTCCGGCTGATTGCCCGCGGCCTGTCCAACGCCGAGATCAGCGGCACCCTGGTCATCGCCGAGCAGACGACCAAGACCCATATCGGCCGCATCCTGGCCAAGCTGGACCTGCGCGACCGGGCCCAGGCCGTCGTGATCGCCTACGAATCCGGCCTGGTTACCCCGGGTGCGCCCGGGCCGGCGGGATGATGGGCGGGCGTATCCCGGAAGGAGTTGTCACCATGCCCGCTACCGTGGCCGGGTTCGAGGTGGTGCCGGTGCAGAAGCCGGCCGACGTCAACGTCATCATCGGCCAGGCGCACTTCATCAAGACCGTGGAAGACCTGCACGAAACGCTGGCCGGGGTGAGCACGCAGCTCCGCTTCGGCCTCGCGTTCTGTGAGGCGTCGCAGGCCCGGCTGGTCCGCCGGTCCGGCAACGACGCCGAGCTGACCAGCCTGGCGGTGCGCGCCGCGGAGGCGATCGGGGCCGGGCACTGTTTCGTGATCATGCTGAGGGACGGGTTCCCGGTCAACGTGCTGAACCAGGTCAAGGTGGTGCCGGAGGTGTGCACGGTGTTCTGCGCCACGGCCAACCCGGTGCAGATCATCGTGGTCACGGCGGGCGAGGGCCGCGGCGTGGCCGGGGTGATCGACGGCCTGCCCCCGGTCGGGGTGGAGACGGACGCCGACGTGGCCGACCGGCACCAACTACTCCGCGACATCGGCTACAAGTTGTGATGCCCGGCTAGCTGGGCGCCGAACGCGGACTGGCGGTAGAGCACGGTGCGCCCGGCCCGGGCCCGGTGCACCAGCCCGGCCGCGGCCAGCACCTGGAGATGCTGGGACACCGCGCTGCGGGTCACGCCCAGCTGGGCGGCCAGCTCGGTGGTGCTGGCCGGGGTGCGCAGCAGGGCCAGCAGCTGGGCCCGGGCCGGCCGAGCAGCGCGCGGGCGGTGGCTGGCGGCGGGGCGGGCGCGGCCGGCCACAGCGCCGCCGTGCCGCGGGACGGATAGGCCAGCACCGGCGGGTCGAGGGTGTCCACCGGCAGGTGCGGCCACCGGGCGAACAGGCTGGGCAGCAGCCGCAGGCCGCGGCCGGCCACCGGGAGCTGCCCGGCGCCACTGCGGCACGATGTTCACCGTGATCACGCCGTCGCGCCAGACGATCCGCCGGTCCAGCCCGGTGAATGCCGCGGCCGGGCCGCCTGGGCCAGCTGCAGGCCGCGGTACAGCAGGTCGGCTTCGAGCAGCCCCGCATCCGGGGCCAGCCCGGCGCGATGGCCAGCTGCCAGTATCCCGCCAGCGCGCCGGCCACCTGGTCGCGCAGCTGGGCTGGGTCGCCGGCCAGGCGGGCCAGGCTGGCGGGCAGCCGGGCCGGGCCGTAGGCGGCCCGCACGTCGGCGAGCACCTTGGCCGGCGGCAGCTGCCGCATCTGGGCCAGCTGGACGGCCAGCCGTGGCCGGGCCGCGGGCGGCGGCGGCGCGATGAAGTCCGGTATCCAGCCGCGCGGGCTGACCATGGCTGGCCAGCAGGTCATGCTGGATCTCCGGGCGGGCGCGGACCTGGCTGGCCCAGCGGCGCTGGTCCGGCCGGGCCCGCCCGCCGTACACCGGCCACAGGCTGGCCACCGCCTCGTGCAGCGGCGAGATCGTGAAGCGGGTGTCGGCCAGGTCCTGGACGTCGAGTTCCAGCGCGAACATGTAGCCCACTCCTAACTCATTTCCCGGGCCGGGCCGCGTGCCTGCTGGGCTGGCCCGCATGCCAGACCAGGCCAAACCGCGGGTCACCGCCGCGCTGCGGCAGCGGGACTTCGCGTTGCTGTGGAGCGGGCAGACGGTATCCCTGGCGGGCAACGGCATCTTCACGGTAGCCCTTCCGCTGGAGGTGCTGCGGCTCACCGGCAGCCCGCTGGACCTGGCCCTGATCATCAGCGCGCGCACCCTGCCGGCGGTGGTGCTGCTGCTGGCCGGGGGCACGGTGGCCGACCGGGTGTCCCGGCGGCTGGTGCTGCTGGTCTCGGACAGCGGCTGCGCCCTGTCCGTGGGCCTGGCCGCGGTGCTCATCGCGGCGGGCTGGGCCCGGCTGTGGCAGCTCGCCGCGCTGTCGGCCGTCTTCGGGGTGGCCAGCGCGTTCTTCAGGCCAGCCGCCACCGCCGTCGTTCCGGACATCGTGCTGCCGGAACTACTGCTGTCCGCCAGCTCGCTGTCCTCGCTGAGCCAGTCGGTGGCCCAGTACCTGGCCGGGCCGCTGGCCGGCGGCCTGATCGTCGTGGTCACCGGGCCGGGCTGGGCGTTCGGCCTCGACGCGATCAGCTTCGCGGTCAGCGCGGCCTGCCTGGCCGCCATGCACCGGACGCCGCGGCCCGCCGGGCCCGGGACGCGGATGCTGGCCGGGATCCGGGACGGGCTGCGCTACTGCCGGTCCCAGCCCTGGCTGTGGTGGAGCATGATCGCGGTCGGGGTCGCCAACCTGGCCTGCTACGTGCCGCTCAGCGTGCTGGAACCGCTGCTGGTCCGGCAGGTGTTCCATGCCGGACCGGTCGCGCTCGGCCTGCTCTACTCGGCCAGCGGCGCGGGCGGCGCGGCCGCGTCCGGCTGCGCGGGCCGCTGGCCGCCGCGCCGGCCGGTCGCCGCGCTGTGGGCCGGGTGGGCCGGGGCCGGGCTGGCCGCCGCCGGGCTCGGCCTGGCCCCCCGGCTGTGGCTGGCGGTGCCCTGCGCCGGGCTGACCTGGGCCGGCATCACCTACGGCAACGTGATCTGGTTCCCGCTGATGCAGCGCGAGGTGCCCGGCCCGCTGCTCGGCCGGGTCTCGGCGGTGGACTGGGTGCTGTCGCTGGCGCTGGCCCCGGCCGGCACGATCGCCGGGGGAGCGCTGGCCAGCCTGGCCGGGGTCCGGCTGACGCTGGTTATCGCCGGCAGCACGGCCGCCGCCACCGGCGGCGTGCTGCTGCTGCCCGGGGTCACCGACCCGGACCGCCGCCGGCCGGTCACGCACTGACCGGCTGGATTCATTCTTGCGGATGAACCGGGTTCGTTCCTGCGGCCGAAGACACACGGCCGCCGGTCAGCGAGCGTGGCCGCATGCGAAAACTTTCCCAGCTTTTACTCACAGCTGCAGCGACGATCCCGGTCATTGGCCTGGCCGCGGCGGTCATGCCGCTGGCGTCCGGCGCGACGACACACGCCGCGGCCGGCCCGGGCGTAAACCGGACCGGGTACATCACGATCCCGGGCGGGGTCAAGCTGGCTTATGACCTGACCCTCCCGTCCGCGGCCGGCCGGTTCCCGGTCGCGCTGGAGTACAACGACTACACCTCGGGTGCGGACAACACCGCGCACGTGGCCGGGACCGACGCCGGCGACCTGCTGGCCGCGGGCTTCGCGGTACTAGGCGTCAACCAGCCGGGCAGCGGCTGTTCCGGCGGGGTGAACAACATCGCGGACGTGAACGACTGGGGCCGGGCCGGGGCACAGGTCGTCGAATGGGCGGCACGCCAGCCGTGGAGCACCGGGCATGTCGGGATGTTCGGCTCGTCGTGGACCGGGATGACCCAGCTCGGGGTGGCCAGTTTCCGGCCACGGGGCCTGGATGCGATCACCCCGTTCCACGTTGCGGCCGACCTCTACCGGGACGTCTCTTACCCGGGCGGGGTGTACGACTCGGCGTTCATGAACTTGTACTCGGCCGGGCTCGTGCGGATCGACCGGCAGGCGGCGTCCGGCGGCATAAGCCGCGGGAACCGGCAATGCATCAAGGACTTCCACCGGCACGTCCCGCTCAACCAGAAGTACAGCATCGCCCCGAACATGCTGGTCCACCCGTTCGACGACCGCTACTGGCAAAGCTCGCCGGGCTCGCGTATCGGCCGCATCGACATCCCGGTACTGGGTTGCCAGTCCTGGCAGGACGGGCTGGTGTCGTCACGGGCCACGGAGCTGTATACGACGCGTTCCGCCGGGCGGCCAGCTGGTTCATCGGCATGAACGGCCCGCACGGGATCTGTGAGGCCGGCCGCCCGCTCGCGATGATGGTGAGCTTCCTGCGCCACTATGTGGCGGGCGCCCGCAACGGATGGCCGGGCACCCCGCACATCACGATCCTGCACGAGGTCAGCGAAGGCGCCACCACCCCGCCGCGGCCGGCCTGGGTCAGCACCTACCGCAGCTGGTCGGACGTGATGAAGCCGGTGCGGCTGTACTTCCACGGCAGCGGGTCGCTGGCCACCAGCCCAGCCACCAGCGCCACCGCCGGGCAGTCGTCGTTCTCCGGCCCGGCTCCGGCGCAGAGCGGAAGCTGGACGACGCCGCCCCGGCCGGGGACGTCGGTCTCCTACACCACCCCACCGCTGGCCCACGACGCGGACTTCTTCGGCCCGGGAAGCGTGAACCTGTGGCTATCATCCACCGCTGCCGACACCGACATCGAGGTGATCATCAGCGAAGTCCGCCCGGACGGCCAGGAGCAGTATGTGCAGGCCGGGTGGCTGGACGTCGCGCAGCGAAAGCTCGCTCCGGCCGGTAATGGGCCGGGCCAGTCCAGCGTCCTGCGGCCCTACCAGACGCACACGCAGGCCGGCTATCAGCCGCTCACCCCGCGCGGGCGTGTGTACGCGCGGGTCGAACTGTTCCCGTTCGAGCATGTGTTCCGCAAGGGGTCGAGCATCCGGATCACGATCGACTCGGCCACCGGCCCGGTCCAGTCCACCGGCATGTGGGGACTGAGCGGCCTTCCGGCGCAGGTCACCGATACCGTCTACGCCAGTCCCGCCGAGCCGTCGGACGTGGTGCTCGGCCTCATTCCCGGCGCTGCCGCCCGGGCGCCGCTGCCCGCCTGCGGCAGCGTCCTCGGCGAACCGTGCCGGGCCAACCCGGCGCCCGTCCCAGCCGGCCGCCTGACGATACCTGGCACCCAGTGACGTCGGCCCGGCTCAGGCCTTGACCTCGGCGCTGGGGGCCGGGGCGGCCTGGATCTGCGCGCTGCGCCTGGAGAGCGGGGACGGCCACCAGTTCCAGCGGCGGCACAGCACCACGATCGCGGGCACCATCAGCGTGCGGACCAGGAACGTGTCGATCAGCACGCCGAGCGCGATGGCCGTGCCGAGCTGCTTGATCTGGGTGGTCGCGCCGGTCACCCCGGCCACGCCGAAGGTAGCGGCCAGGATCAGGCCGGCCGAGGTCACCGTGGGGCCGGTGTGGTGGCAGGCGGTGCGCACCGCCGCGCGCAGCGGCGTGCTACGCGCCTCCTCCCGGATCCGGCTCATGACCAGGATGTTGTAATCCTCGCCCAGGGCCATCAGGAAGATGAACAACAGGAACGGCAGCACGAAGTTCAGCCCGGACTGGCCCCCGGCGACCTGGAAGATGAGCACGCTGAGACCCAGCGCGGCGAAATAGCTGAGCAGCACGGTGGCGACCAGGTACAGCGGGGCGATCGCGCTGCGCAGCAGCAGGCCGAGCAGCAGCGCGAGCAGCACGATGACCACCGGCACGATCTTGGTCAGGTCGTTCTGCGACACGCTGCTCACGTCGTAGGAGGACGGGGCCAGGCCGGCCGCGCCGCTGTCCACCGCGCCGGCCGAGTGCTGCACGCTGGTCACCGCGTCGCGCACCGCCGGGGTGGCGTTCAGCGCCGCGGTGCTGGACGGCGAGCCCGCCTTGAGCGACGTGTAGTACTGCACGGTCTTGCCATCCGCGCTGATGAACTGGGCCTCGGCCCGGTACAGCTCGTACTGGTCAGCTGGCACCGGCGTGCCGGCCGGCTCGGCCGCGGGCAATTTCCCGGGTGGCCCCAGCTCGCTGTACAGGCTGCTCAACTGGCTCGGGGTGAGCTTGGTGCCGTTCGGGTCGAACGGGCCGGAAATCGAGGCGAACACGGACTTCTTGGCCAGGTTGTTCTCGGCCGTATTGGCCTGGCTGAGGTCCTTCCAGACCGACGACTTCCAGACCATCAGCACCTGGGTCGGGTTGGCCACCGCGGGCGGGTAGTGCGCGTTGATCACATTGGTGCCGTGCTTGGACTGGCTGCCGTCCGGCCCGGTGGTCTGGCCGCCGAAGCCGGCGGAGGTGTAGCCGAACGTGAACACGCCCAGCGCGCCCAGGAACACCACCCCGCAGACCAGGGTGACGACCGGGTGCGCGATCACCGTGTCGGCCAGCCTGGCGTACACCCCTTCCTGCTTGGCGGGCCGGACCGGGCGCGGCCAGAACACGGCCCGGCCGAACACGGCCAGCAGCGCGGGCAGCAGGGTCAGCGCGGCCAGCAGCATCAGGAACACGCCGAGGGCCAGCGCCGGGCCGAGCCCGGAGTACAGCCCGAACGACGCCAGCAGCAGGGTGACCAGCGCCACGATGACGGTGCCCGCGGAGAACGTGATCGACTCGCCGACGTAGCGCCCGGCCTGCTCGATGGCCCGGTGCGGCGAGGCGCCGTCGGCCATCTCCTCGCGTACCCGCATGATGAAGAACAAGCCATAGTCGGTGCCCGCGCCGAGCAGCAGCACGGTGAGCATGGTCTGGGTGATGGTGGACACCTGCAGGCCGGCCTTGGAGATCTCGGCGATGATGGCCCCGGACATCAGCAGCACCCAGATCGCGGGCACCAGGGTGACCAGCGGCGCGGCCACCGCGCGGAACACGATGATCAGCATGACCAAGATGATCAGCACCGACAGGTCTTCGGTCAGCTTCTGCGCGTGCGCCTGTGAGTTCTGGTTGTCCACCGCGCTGGGCAGCTGCCCGGTCAGGTAGCTGGCCAGCCCGGACGGCAGCTTGAAGCTGCTCATCGTGGACCGCACGGCGGCCACCGTGGGCGACGCGTCGGTGCTCAACGTCTGCACGTTGAAGATCACCTGGGCCTTGTCCACCCGGCCGTCCTTGGACAGCCCCTGGTCGGACACGGAGACCACGTGCGCGACTTTGGCCACCTTTTTCTGCAGGTTGGTGACCGCCTGCTGGTCGCTGCTGGACAGCTTGGACTGGCCCAGCACGACCAGCGTCCCGGTGGTGTCGTTGGTCGGCTGGAACGGGGCGGCCAGGTTGAGCGCGTGCACGCTCGGTTCGCCCGACGGCAGGAACGAGCTGTTATCCGTGTTCACCGCGCTGCTCAGCGACGGGAACAGGGCGATGCACAGGGCTCCAGCGATGATCCAGAAGGCGATGATGAAGTACCTGAACCGGATGGCGAACCGTGCCAGCCCAGCCATGACGTTTTCCACTGCGCCCCCCGTGTCATGCCCCCACACGCGCTACCTGGGACATTACCCCTGGGTGGTAATCGCTAAAAGGTGCCGGTACCGGCGGGTGATCAGCCCTCGGCGGGCCCGTCCTCGGCCGGCTCCAGGTTGAGCGACACCGAGTTGATGCACCAGCGCTGGTCGGTGGGCACCTGGTAGCCCTCGCCCTCGAACACGTGTCCGAGGTGCGAGTCACAGGCCGCGCAGCGCGCCTCGACCCGGCGCATGCCGAGTGAGTCGTCCTCGATCAGCACGACCGCGTCGTCCTCGGTCGGCTGGTAGAAGCTGGGCCAGCCACAGTGCGATTCGAACTTGGCATCGGACCGGAAGAGTTCCGCCCCGCAGGCCCGGCAGCGGTACACCCCCTCGGTCTTGGTGTCGGTGTACTCGCCGGTGAACGGGGCCTCGGTGCCCGCCTCGCGGAGCACGCGGTACTCCTCCGGGGTGAGCCGTTCACGCCATTCGGTATCGGTTCGGTCCACCTTGCCCATGCGGGTGAGACTAGCCGGCCTCACTCCGCTAACCTCAGTCCGGGGAAGATCATGGAGGCAGGGGTCATGGAGTGGCTGAACGAGCCGGCCAGCTGGCAGCGGACCGACGATGTGCTGCAGGTCAACGTCGATCCAAACACCGATTTCTGGCGGGTGACCGGCTACGGGTACATCCGGGACAGCGGCCACGTCTACGGCGAGGTGCTGGCGGGCGACCTGGACGTGGCGGTCCGGGTCCGGGGTAACTGGGCCAGCCAGTACGACCAGGCCGGGGTGATGCTCCGGGCCGACGAGCGCACCTGGCTGAAGACCGGGGTGGAGTACTTCGAGGGCAAGCCGCGCCTGTCCACCGTGCTGACCCTGGGCCTGTCCAGCTGGGCCGTGTCCCGCCTGCCCGAGGACACCGACGAGATCGCGCTGCGCGTGTCCCGGCGCGGCGACGCGGTGGAGGTCCGCTACGCCATCGGCGACGACAGCCCGGACCTGGCCGCGCTGGTCTATATGCCGCCGGACAGCGAGCTGCTGGCCGGGGTGATGTGCGCCGCCCCCGAGGGGCCCGGGTTCAGCGTCTCGTTCCACGAGCTGCGCATCGCTGCCCGGGAGCAGGCCAAGGCCTGACTCGCCGGGGAGACGGGGCTGGGCTGGGGGGTGTGTTGAAGGCGCGCCGACGAGGCGGGGCCCGCTGCAGGCGGGTGCTCGCGGAGGAGGCGTTCGGCGCGGAGCGGCGATCGGGGGGTCCAGGGGGTCGCCCCCCGGACGTCGAGCGTCACGTGGTGGACCGGTTCGGGGCAGGCTGACGGGACCAGCACCACCTGGTCCACCTTGCCTGCCGCCTGCACGTCGCCGAGCACCGAGCGGATCCCGGGCAGCAGGTCCTCGCCGGCCGAGATGACCAGCTTGCGGACCGGCGCCCGCATGGACAGCCGGGCGGCTGACTTGGCCCCGCGGACCGCCCGGATGGCCGCCGACGCGGCGGCCAGCGCGCCCAGGTCGATCCGGCCGGCCAGCGCCCGCAGTTCGGCCGGGGTCGGGCCAGGCGGCCCGGTGCACCGACCCGTCCTGCCACCAGGACCACACTTCCTCGGTGACGAACGGGAGCACCGGGGCGAACAGCCGGAGCAGTACGGACAGCGCGGCGCGCAGCGCGGCGATGGCCGACCCGGCGGCCGCCGCACCGTGCTCCCGGTAGGCCCGGGACTTGACCAGCTCCAGGTAGTCGTCGCAGAAGAACCAGAAGAACGACTCGGCCTCCTGCAGCGCCCGGGTGTGCTCGTAGTCCTCGAACGCGGCCGTGCACGCCGCCACCACGCTAGCCAGCCGGCCCAGCATGGCCCGGTCCAGGCTTTCGGTTATCTGGCCCGGAGAAGTATCGGCGTCGAACCAGGGCAGCGACAGGATGAACTTGCTGGCGTTCAATATCTTGATCGCGAGCCGCCGGCCCACCCGCAGCTGCGCCGGGTCGAAGATCATGTCGGTGCCGAGGCGGCCGCTGGCCGCCCAGTAGCGCACCGCGTCGGAGCCGTGCTGGCGCAGCGAGTCCATCGGGGTCAGCACGTTGCCGCGGGACTTCGACATCTTCTTCCGGTCCGGGTCCAGGATCCAGCCGGAGATGGCCGCGTTCCGCCACGGCACCACCCCGTCCGCCAGGTGGGCGCGGAGCACCGTGTAGAACAGCCAGGTGCGGATGATCTCGTGCGCCTGGGGCCGCAGGTCCATCGGGTAGACCTGCTCCAGCCGGACGCCGGCCGACGTGGCCGCGATCCGCGGGGTCAGCGAGGACGTGGCCCAGGTGTCCAGCACGTCCGGGTCGGCCGCGAACCCACCCGGCTGGCCGCGCTGCGCGGCGGTGTACCCGGGCGGCGGGCCGGCCGCCGGGTCCACCGGCAGCGCGGCGTCCCCGGCCGGGATGGGCTGGTCGTAGCGCGGCTGGCCGGCCGCGTCCAGCGGGTACCAGACCGGGATCGGCACGCCGAAGTAGCGCTGCCGGCTGACCAGCCAGTCGCCGGTCAGCCCCTCCACCCAGTTCTCGTAGCGGGCCCGCATGTGCTCCGGGTGCCAGCTGATCTCCCGGCCCCGGCCGATCAGCGCGGCGCGCAGCCCCGCGTCCCGGCCGCCGTTGCGGATGTACCACTGCCGGGTGGTGATGATCTCCAGCGGGCGGTCGCCCCGCTCGTAGAACTTCACCGGGTGGGTCACCGGCTCGGGCTCGCCAAGCAGGTCACCACTCGCGCGGGCCAGCGCCGCGATGCGCTGCCGGGCCTCGGCCAGGGTGGCCCCGGCCAGCTGCCGGTAGGCGGACCGGCCGGGCTGGCTGGTGATCCCGGGCGGCGCGGCGGCCAGCAGGCGGCCGTCCGCGCCGAGCACCGGCCGGACCGGCAGGTCCAGGTCCCGCCACCAGGTCACGTCGGTGGTGTCGCCGAACGTGCAGACCATCGCGATTCCGGTGCCCTTGGCCGGATCGGCCAGCGGGTGGGTCAGCACCGGCACCGGCACGCCGAACAGCGGCGTGGTCACGGTGGCGCCGGCCAGCGCGGCGTACCGCTCGTCGCCCGGGTGCGCGACCAGCGCCACGCAGGCGGGCAGCAGCTCGGGCCGGGTGGTGGCCACCGGCACCGGGGTGCCGTCCGGGCCGCCGAACGCCAGCCGGTAGTAATGCCCGGCCACCTCGCGGTCCTCCAGCTCGGCCTGGGCCACCGCGGTGCGGAACTGCACGTCCCACAGCGTCGGGCCCTCGGCCAGGTACGCCTCGCCGCGGGCCAGGTTGCGCAGGAACTCACGCTGCGAGGTGGCCCGGGCCGTCTCGCCGATCGTCCGGTACTGGGCGGACCAGTCCACCGACAGCCCGAGCCGCCGCCAGACCTGCTCGAACGCCTGCTCGTCCAGGTCGGTCAGCCGCTGGCACAGCTCGGTGAAGTTGCGCCGGGAGACCCGCACCGGGTCGCCGGACGGACGGCCCGGCGGCACGAACGCCGGGTCGTAGGGCAGCGCCGGGTCGCACTGCACGTGGAAGTAGTTCTGCACCCGGCGCTCGGTGGGCAGGCCGTTGTCGTCCCAGCCGATCGGGTAGAACACCGTCTGGCCGCGCATCCGGTGGAACCGGGCCACCGTGTCGGTATGCGTGAACGAGTAGACGTGCCCGATGTGCAGCGAGCCGCTGACGGTCAGCGGGGGAGTGTCAATCGAAAAGACGCGCGCCCGCGGCGCGCTGGAATCAAACTTGTACTACGCCCCGCTCGTCCCACCGGCGCGACCACTTCTCCTCGATGCCGTCAAGCGTCGGCCTGGCCGGCATCGGGGGCGGGGCGCCCGGCAGCGGGGTGGGTGTCGGTGCTCATGGCGGACAGGGTAGCGCATCCCGGGCGCCTGCCGCGCCTGGGATTGCGGGCCTGGGATTGGGCCGGCTACTTCTCCTGGGTCCAGTGCGGGCGGCGGAACATCCGGCCGAGCCGGTCGTGCAGCGACGGGCCGATGTCCTCCAGCGCGTTCACCCGGAACACCGGCGGCCCGTCTGGCGGCGGCAGCTTGCTGGCCTCGGCATCGTCCAGGCTGGACCGGACGTACCGGATCGTGATCCGCTCGACCTGGTCGGCGTCGACGAACCGCAGACCCCAGTCGGTGGCGATCACAATCCCGTCGAACAGGTCGAGTTCCGGCACCTCGAGCACATGCTCCACGGTGCCGATCTCGGTGCCGCTGCGGCTGAGCACCGGGCTACCAGGCACGGCAGCCTGGTAGGAAACAGCCGGGTCCTCGCCCGGGCTATCACTTCGGCTGTCCATGTATGCAGTATCCTCCTGCCGCCGCGCGGCCGGCAGCAGGATCCCCGTGAGCTTTGTGCCCAGCTGAGCGCCCCAGGGCCGGGCGCGCCGTTCGTTCCGCTGGACCGGTATGTGAATAACGCTCTTGCCTGGCCTGTGATACTTGACTGGTGCTCAGGGCGTCAGCGGGACGGCTGGTCGGCAGGGACGGTGAACTCACCCGCCTGCTCGGCCTGCTCGACGATGCCCGCGCCGGGCGCCCGGCCCACGCGCTGATCAGCGGCGATGCCGGGGTGGGCAAGACCCGGCTGGTCGCTGAGCTGGCCACCCGGGCGGCCGAGCGCGGCTTCCTGGTGCTGTCCGGGCGGTGCGCCGAGCTGGGTGACAGCATCCCGTACCTGCCGCTGGCCGACGCGCTGCGCGAGGGCAGCACCGGGCCCGCCGCCGCGGAGGTGGCCGAGGCGCTGGCCACCCGGCCGGTGCTCAGCCGGCTGCTGCCGGACCGGCCCGCCGGCCCGGCCGACGGGGAGATCTCCGGGATGGCCCAGCAGCAGCTGTTCGGTGCGGTGCTCGGGCTGCTGGCCGAGCTGGCCGCCAGCCAGCCGGTGCTGCTGATCCTGGAGGACCTGCACTGGGCCGACCGGTCCACCCGCGACCTGATCACGTTCCTCAGCCGGGTGCTGCACCGGGAGAGGGTGGCCGTGGTGGCCACGTTCCGCACCGACGACCTGCACCGCCGTCATCCGCTCCGCCCGGTGGTGGCGGAGCTGCTCCGGCTGCCCAGCGTGGCCGCCATCGAGCTGGGGCCGCTCGGCTACGAGGACATGTCGGACCACCTGACCGGGCTGGCCCCGGCCCCGCTGGACCCGGCCGCGCTGCACCGCATCGTGGCCCGGGCCGAGGGCAACCCGTACTACGCCGAGGAGCTGCTGTCGGCCAGCGCCCGGCCGGCCGGGCCGCTTCCGGCCGGCTCGCTGATGCCCGACCTCGGGCCGGCCGACCCGGGCAACCTGGGCAGCCCGCCGCTGCCCAGCGGGCTGGCCGGGCTGCTGCTGGCCCGGGTGGAACGGCTGTCCGCCGCCGCGCAGCAGGTGCTGAGGGCCGCTGCGGTGGCCGCCGGCACATCGACGACGACATGGTGCGCGAGGCGTCCCGGCTGGACGAGACCAGCTACGAGAGCGCGGTCCGTGAGGCGGTGGCCGATCAGCTGCTGGTGGCCAGCCCGGATGGGTACACGTTCCGGCACGCGCTGATCCGCGAGGCGCTGTACGCCGACCTGCTGCCCGGCGAGCGGACCCGGCTGCATGCCCGGATCGCCGAGCTGCTGGCCGACCCGGCCCGGCTGGCCGTGCCCGGCTCGGCCGCCGAACTGGCCTACCACTGCCTGGCCAGCCACGACGTGGCCGGGGCGTTCGCCGCCTCGGTCCAGGCCGGCCAGGAAGCGGAACAGCTGGCCGCGCCGGCCGAGGCGCACCAGCACTACGACGCCGCGCTGGCGCTGTGGGAGCGGGTCAGCGAGCCGGAGCGGCTGGCCGGGCAGGGCCGCGGCCAGCTGTCGCTGCGCTCGGCCAACTGCGCCGCGTCCAGCGGGGACGTGCCCCGGGCCGTCCAGCAGCTCAAGCGGACCCGTGGCTTCCTGGGCGAGTGGGGTGACCCGGCGCTCGACTCCCGGGTGCACGAGCGGCTGGCCTACTACCTGCTGGAGATGGAGGAGCCGGCCGAGGCGGAAGCGGCCGCCTCCACCGCGGTGCGCGCGCTGCCCGCCGACCCGCCCAGCCGGGAGCACGCCCGGGCGCTGTCCACCCACGCGCAGACGCTGATGTATATCGGCGACGACACCGCGGCGGGCCGCCGGGCCGAGGAGGCCGCGGCCGCAGCCCGGGCGGCCGGGCTGCCCTGGGTGGAAGCCGACGCCCGGGTCACCATGGGCTTGCTGGCCGAGCGGGACGGCTCGCCGGAGCGCGCGGTCGAGCTGTTCATCCAGGCGTTCGGCCAGGCCAAGGCGCACGCAATGCTGGGTGTGGAGCTGCGGGCCGCGTTCCAGCTGACCCGGGCCCGGCTGGAGCGCGGCGACATCGCGGCCGCGGCGGAGGCGGCGCACGAAGGCGTGGCCCGGGCCGAGGGGCCGGCCTGCAGCTCGCCCCGTACGGCCTGGACCTGCAGTTCATGCACTACCTGGCGCACTTCGCCGACGGCTGCTGGGATCACGCGCAGCAGCTGGCGGACGGCTTCAGCGTGCGGGTCACCACGGTGGCCGAGGCCCGGCTGTCGGCCATGGCGCTGTTCCTCGACGTGGCCCGGGGCAGCCCGGCGGTGGCCGAACGCCGGGCCTGGCTGGAGCCGTTCTGGCCCGCCGACGCGTTCTCCGCCTACATCGGCCGCGGCCTGCTGGCCGAGCATGCGCTGTGGCGCGGCGACCACCCGACCGTGCTGGCCGAGGTGGCGGCCACGCTGGCCTGCTGGGGTGCCACGCGCCAGGGTTACGGGCCGCCGGTGATCCGGATCGCCGCCATCGGCCTGGCCGCGCGGGCTGACCTGGCCCGGCGGGCCCGGGCGGCCGGTGACGAGCAGGCGGCGCAGGCCGAGGTGGACGCGGCCGAGGTGCTGCTGGACGCGGCCCGGGAGGGCGCGGCCTACCCGGCCCGGCCCAAGTTCGTGCTCGGCGTGGAGGGCCGCGGCTGGGCGGCCCGGGCCGAGGCGGAATGGGGCCGCGCCCGCGGGGACAACTCGCCGGCCGCGTGGCAGGCCGTGGCCAGCGAGTTCAGCCCGGACTTCGTCTACGAGCTGGCCCGGTCCCGGTGGCGGCTGGCCGAGGCGCTGGCCGAGGCCGGGCAGCGGGCCGACGCCGAGCGGGAATGGGGCCTGGCCGTGGCGGCCGCGGCCGAGCTGGGCGCCGCCCCGCTCCAGGCCGCGCTGGATGACCTGGGCCGGCGGGCCCGGCTCGGCCCGGCGGCGGGGTCCGGTTCGCGGGCCGGTGCCGGGGGACGAGCCGGTGCTGGGGCGCCGGACGCGCTGGCCGGGCTGACCAACCGGGAGCGGGAGGTGCTCCGCCTGCTGGCGGCCGGCCGCAGTAACCGGGAGATCGCCGCGGCGCTGTTCATCGCGCCCAAGACGGCCAGCGTGCACGTGTCGAACATCATGGCCAAGCTGGGCGCGGGCAGCCGCACCGAGGCCGCCGCCATCGCCCTGCAGGCGGGCCTCCGCCCGGCCAGCAGCTGAGCCCTACCGCCACCGCGGAACCACGCAAACCTTTCACCCACGCCTGCCGGTGCAGGCTCGGAACCGCATGAATGCTGCATTCATGCGGTCTGGACCGCGTGAATGATTCAGCCACGCGGTCAGGAAACGCGGCCGGGGGCTAGTTCGGCCAGGATTTCCTCGGCGCGGGCTACCGCGCCGACCGGGTCGGCGGTGGGGGAGCCGATCAGCGGGTCCCAGTTCAGGTCGTAGAACAGCTCGGTGACGCCCTGCCCGGCCAGCCAGTCCGCGTCCGCCCGGATGTCGGCGTAGCTGCCGGACAGCAGCAGCCGGCCGCCGCCCTCCGGCACGGTCGCCGGCGCCCCGTGGCGGACCACGCCGCGGCACACGATCCGGATCGCGGCCGGGTCCCGGCCCGCCTCCTCGGCCGCCGCGTGGACCAGCGCGATCCCCTCGCCGATCCGGGACAGGTCGGTGCGGCTGGCCGTCACCCAGCCGTCGGCCAGCCGCCCGGCCCGGCGCAGCGCGGCCGGCACCCCGCCGGCCAGCAGGATCGGCGGCCCGGGCCGCTGCACCGGCTTGGGCGCCATCCGGCCCGGCGGCACCTGGTAGAACCGGCCGCTGAACTCGGTCACCCCGCCGGCCCAGGCCCGGCGCAGCACCTCTAGATATTCCTCCACCCGGGCACCCCGGTCGGCCATGGTCGCGCCGGCCGCGGTGAACTCCTCCGGCAGCCAGCCGATGCCCAGGCCCAGGTCGAGCCGCCCGCGGGACAGCACGTCCACGGTCGTGGCCAGCTTGGCCAGGTAACTGGGGGCCAGGTAGGGCAGGTTGACCACGGCCACGCCCAGCCGGATCCGGTGTGTCGCCCCGGCCAGGAAGCCCAGCGCCACCATCGGGTCGAGCACGCTGTGGTACACGGGGTCCATGGCCGAGCCTTCCGGCACGATGAGCCGCTGGAAGGTCCACAGCGAGGCGTATCCGGCCGCTTCGGCGCTGGCACCGAAGCTGGCCAGGTTGTCCGGAGTGGCCCAGATGCCCGATACCGGGGCACCGAATCCGATCCGCATTCCTCACACCCTAGGGTCTCTGGTGGGCATAACACAGCAAACCCGAACGGAGACCCCAGCCGTGACCTCAGACCCCCGTGCCTTGATTGGCATCTTGCGCACCTCCCATAACCAGCTGGCCGCGCTGGCCGGGCCGCTCGGCCCGGACCAGCTCCGGGCGCAGTCCTATGACACCGACTGGACCGTCGCCCAGGTCCTGTCCCACCTGGGCAGCGGCGCCGAGATCGCGACCCTCAACCTGGCCGCCGCGCTGGGCGGGGCCGGGCAGATGGACCAGTCGGCGTTCCCGCCGATCTGGGAGGCGTGGAATAACCGGACCCCAGAGGCCCAGGCGGCCGACTGCCTGACCTGGGACGAGCAGCACGTCAGCCGGCTGGAGCAGCTCACCGGCGAGCAGCTCGCGGGCATCCGGCTGGAATTCTTCGGCCGCCAGCTGGACGCGGCCGGGCTGGTCCGGATGCGGCTCAGCGAGCACGCCATGCACACCTGGGACGTGGCCGTGGTCGGCGACCCGGCGGCCACCGTGCTGCCGGCCGCGGTGCCGGAAGCCCTGGAGCAGATCGGCAGCCTGCTGTCGTTCGTGGCCAAGCCGGCCGGGGACAGCTTCCGGGTCCGGCTGCGCACCACCGGCCCGGACGGCGACTACCTGCTGGACGTGGGTGAGCCGGTCAGCCTGACCGCGTGGGTGAACGGTACCGAGGTGGACGGGACCATCGAGCTGCCCGCCGAGGCGCTCCTGCGGCTGCTGTACGGGCGGCTCGACCCGGCGCACACCCCGGCCTACACGGCCGAGGGGATCGACCTGGACCGGCTGCGCGCGGTCTTCCCCGGCTTCTAGGCCAGCGTGGCGACCAGGCCGGCCGCCTCGCGGGCGCAGCCCCAGGACAGCGTGACCCCGGCGCCGCCGTGGCCGTAGTTGTGCACCAGCACCCGCTGGCTGGTGCCGTCGGCGGCCACGGCGTCCTCGGCCTCCAGCCGGACCTGGGGACGGGCCGGGCGGAAGCCGACCCGGTGCTCGATGATCCGGGCGCTGGCCAGCCGGGGGTCGACGGTGGCGCAGTCGCGCAGGATCCGGTCGGCCGTGGCCGGGTCGGGCTCGGCCGACCAGTCACCCGCCACCTCGGTGCCGCCCAGCACCACCCGGCCGTCATGCGGGAACACGTAGACCAGCTCGTGGTCCGTGTCGGGCTCGCCGATGAAGAAGTCGGTCAGGCCCGGGTTCTCGGCCACCACGACCTGGCCCCGGTAGGGGATGACGGCCGGGTCCGGGACCAGGTCGTGCGCCCCGATCCCGGTGCAGTTCACCAGCACCGGCGCGGCCGTGCCCGCGGCCGCCTCGGCCAGCGAGGCCACGGTCCCGATATGCAGCTCGCCGCCGGCCTGGCGGAACCGGCCCAGCAGGTAGTCCAGGTACACCGGCATCGAGACGGCCGGGGCGGTGTACCGCCAGCCCGCAGCGAAGCCGGCCGGCAGCCCGGCCGCGGCGCACGGCTGGATCCCGTCTCCCAGGCCGGCCAGCTCGGTGGGCAGGTCCGGGCCCGGAACCGCGTCCCGGACAGCTATCACCCCGGCGGCCAGCCGGACCCCGGTGCCGGGCTCGGCCGGCCAGCCCGGTCAGCGTGCCCAGCGTGCCGGCACACCACTCGGCGACCCGGTCGCTGTCCTCCACCAGGTGCGGCCCCCAGACCGCGCCGGCCACCGCCGACGTGGTCCGCCCGGGCGGCTCGGCCGCCCTGATCTCTACCCGCAGCCCGGCCTCGGCCAGGCAGATGGCTGTCGTGAGGCCGGCCACGCCGGCCCCGATCACCAGGGCATCGGTCACTCCTGCGCTCGTCACTCTTGAACGCTAGCGCCCGGCTGCTGCTGCCCGGCCCAGGCCGCGAACTGGGCCTGGATGAGCTGGCCGGCCCCCTGCCCGCTGACCGACCCGTCGCACTTGTAGCTGGCCAGGATCTGGGTGGGCACCCAGTCCTTCTGGTCGACGACCAGCACGTTGGACAGCAGCGCCCAGACGATCAGGCCGCACCCGCCGAGCCCATTGACATAGCTGAGGAACGCGGGCACCGTGCTGGCCGCGTCGGGCCAGCACTCAGCGTTATTCGTGGCCCAGTTCGTCCACTCGCCGACCACCACCGGGATGCCCAGTCCGGCCAGGTAACCGAACTGGGTGGTCCAGTTGGCCGGGGTGCGCGCACCCACCGGATGGTGGATCGAGTACACCAGGTTGCCGAGCGGGTCGCTGAGCTGGAAGTTGCCCGCGTCGCCCGCTATCCCCTGCAGGGTGCCCGCGTTCGATATCCCCTCGACCCAGAACGTATTGGTCAGGCCGTGCTGGCGCAGCTCGCTGACCAGTTCCTCGAACCCGCAGTAGCTGACCCCGTCCGAGCCGGGCCCGCCGCCCTGCCAGCCGAGCCACGCGTCGCTGTAGACCCCGCCCGGCTTCGGCTCGTTGAACAGATCACAGACGACGCCTGATCCGTAGTGGTGGTGAATGATCTTCCAGAACGCGATGTCGTTGCCCTCCGGCATGGACGTGTTGTCCAGGCCTTCGTGCTGGGCGCAGATGACCACGGTGAGGCCGAGCTGCTGGGCCAGGCCGACGGCCTGGTCCAGGTAGCCGAGGAAGTCGGCGTTGTAGTGGCAGCCGGCCAGCTCGCCGGTCGTTCCGTTGCCCGGGGTGGCCAGGTACTCGGTGAGCGCGGCGACCGGGCCGCCGCCATGCCAGGACGCCGTCGCGTTCGACTTCCCGCGCAGCAGCGGGACGCCGACCTGCAGCCGGACCGTGTTGGCGTACCAGTCGTCGTGGGCGTGCTGGATCTGGCCGAGCGGGTTGCCGCTCCCGGCCCGCCAGTTCACGCTGGCCAGCCCGGTCACGGTGACGCCACGGGGAGCTAACGACGCGGTGGGCGCACCGCCCTGATTGGTCTCGGTCATGCCTGGAGGTTATGTGCGCGATGGTCAGGCCGGCCGAACCTGAGGGACAGTTCCTGGTCACCCTGCCCGTCGCCGGTTTGGGGCCTGCCCGCCCGGGGAGTGGAGGACCGCGCATAAGCTCGTCCAGGACCGAATCCGGGATAAAGGGGGACAAGTTCATGAGCCGGCCGGGCGGGCTCCAGCTGAGTCCCGTTCAGATCGTCGCCAGCCTGCTGGCCACCCTGACCGGCGCGATCCTGGCGTCCTATCTCGGCGTTGGGGGCACCCTGGTGGGTGCCGCGGTAGGCAGCATCGCCAGCACCACCGGAACCGAGGTCTACCGGCATTACCTGAGACGCTCGCAGGAACGGCTGAAGGCCGCCGGGGACGTGCTCCGGAGCCGGCAAGCTGGCCCCGGCCAGCATGCCCGGCACACCGCGGCACAGCCCAGCGCGGCCAGGCGGGGTGACGAGGCCACCGAGACACTGGCCGGCAGCCGGGCGGCCCAGCGCGCGGGCAGGCCGGGCGTGGCGGGGGCGGGAACCGGGCGCTACAACGGCCGCGGGCCGGACACGTCCCCGGACGCCACCGAGACCCAGATCATCCCGGCCGTGGCCGAGGCCGGCGCGTGGCCGCGCCAGGCTGGTGCGGCCGGGCCAGCCGGGCATACGGCGGGCGAGCACGCGACCGGTGAGCTCAGCCGCGAGGCCGCCCAGGACGGCAGCGACGGCAGCGGCGGCCCGTGGTGGCGGAACATCAGCCGGCGGCAGTGGCTGATGTACGGCGGGGTCACGCTGGGCGTGTTCCTGGTCGGCATGGTGGTGGTCACGATCATCGAGCTGTCGGCGGGCAAGCCGCTGGACGCGGCCGTGTGGGGCAAGCACTCCACCGGGACGAGCGTCGGCAACCTGGTCGGCGGGGGCGCCAGCAGGCACAAGCAGCCGGCCACCTCGCACACCAGCAGCCCAACGCCGGGCACCCAGTCCAGCGGCAGCACGGCACCCAGTTCGCCTGCGGCCACGTCATCCGGCACCGCGCCGACGCCGAGCACATCGGCCTCGTCGTCGCCGTCGTCCGGTTCGGCGGCCACGCCCACCCCGGGCAGCGGGCAGGGCTCCGCGCAGGCGGTCACCCCGACACCCTGAGCCGGGGCTGAATTGTCGCCGGCCCGGCCACCCGTGCCGTAACGGCCTGCATGGCATTCTGGCGGGATGGCGAAGCGAATCTGTGTGACCGGCGCGAGCGGCAAGGCGGGCCGGGTCACGGTGGCGGAACTGCTGGCGCACGACTACCAGGTGGTGGCCACCGACCGGGTGCGGCCCAGCACCAGCCTGGGCGTGGACGTGCTGCTGGCGGACCTCACCGACTACGGGCAGGCGGCCGAGGTGCTGCGCGGCGTGGACGCGGTGGTGCACCTGGCCAACATCCCCGCCCCCGGGATCCACACCCCGGCGGTCACCTTCAACGCGAACATGACGATGAACTTCAACGTGTTCCAGGCCGCCGCCGAGGCCAGCCTGGACCGGGTGGTGTGGGCATCCAGCGAGACCACGCTGGGCCTGCCGTTCGACGTGCCACCCCGGTACGCCCCGGTCGATGAGGACCACTACCCGGTCCCGACCAGCACCTACGCGCTGTCCAAGGTGGCCAGCGAGACGATCGCCGGGCAGATCGCGGAATGGTCCGAGATCCCGTTCATCGCGCTGCGGTTCTCCAACATCCTCGGCCCGGCCGACTACGAGCGCTTCCCCGAAGCCTGGGCCGACCCGCGGCTGCGCCGCTGGAACCTGTGGGGCTACATCGACGAGCGCGACGCGGCCATGGCCTGCCGCCTGGCCCTGGAAGCCCCGGCCAAGGGCGCGGTCAGCTACATCATCGCCGCCGCGGACACGGTGATGGACCGGCCGTCCGCGGCGCTGCTGGCCGAGGTCTTCCCCGGCGTCACGCTGACCCGCGAGGTGGGTGAGTTCGGCACGCTGCTGGCCATCGACCGGGCCCAGGCCGCGCTCGGTTTCACCCCGCGGCACAGCTGGCGCGACCACCTGGCCGCGAGGTCATCCTGACCGCGCCGGGCTGGCCGGGGGCGGCGGGCGGGGCGGACCTGCCGCCGTCCCGTACTATCCCGCAGGTCCTGGCCGACGCCGCGGCCCGTGACCCGGAGGGCATCTGGGTCCGCAGCGACGAGGGCACGCTCAGCTTCGCCGGGGCGCTGCGCCAGGTAGCCGGGGCGGCCGCCAGCCTGCGCGACGCCGGGGTACGGCACGGGGACCTGGTCATGGTGACCGCGCGGACCACCCCGGAGTACCTGATCTGCTGGCTGGCGCTGACCACGCTGGGCGCGGTCGTGGTGTCGGTCAACCCGCGCAGCGCGCCCGCCGAGCTGGCCGGGCTGGTCCAGCAGACCCAGCCGCGGATGCTCGTCACCGACCAGGAGCTGGCCGGCCTGGTCCGGGCCGCGGAGATCGCCGAACGGCCGCCGCTCGGTGTGCTGGACGCCGCCGAGCTGGCCGGCGACTGGACCCACGCCAGCGGCGGCCCGCCCAGCCAGCTGCCGGACGCGGCGGTCATCCCGGACGACCTGGCCGTGCTCATCCCGACCTCCGGCACCACCGGCCGGTCCAAGCTGGTCATGCAGACGCACCGGGCGTACGTGCTGGCCGGCGAGGGGTTCCCGTACTGGATGGGGCTGACTCCGGCCGACCGGCTGATGACGTCCCTGCCGCTGTTCCATATCAACGCCCCGGCGTACTCGATGATGGGCTCGCTGGCCTGCGGCGCGGGCCTGATCCTGCTACCACGGTTCTCGGCCAGCGGCTTCCTGGACGCGGCCCGCCGGCACGGTGCGACCGAGTTCAACGCGATCGGCGCGATGCTGGAGATCCTGATGCGCCAGCCGCCCCGGCCGGATGACGCGGACACCCCGCTGCGGCTGTGCTACACCGGGCCGGCCCCGGCCCGGGAGCGCCAGGAAGAGATGGAACGCCGGTTCGGCCTGCGCATCGTGGTCGGCTACGCGATGTCGGAGAGCCCGTACGGGCTGATCTGGCCGCACGGCAGCCGGCCGTTCGGCACGCTGGGCACGGTGCGCCAGCACCCGGTGCTGGGCGAGATCAACCATGCCCGGGTGGTGGACGACGAGGGCGCGGAGGCCGGTCCGGGCGGCACCGGCGAGCTGCTGCTGCGCAACCCCGTGCTGACCCGGGGGTACTGGGGGATGCCTGCCGAGACCGAGCGGGCGTTCACCGCCGACGGCTGGCTGCACACCGGTGACCTGGTCACCGTGGACCCCGGGGGCACCTACACGTTCGTGGCCCGGAAGAAGGAGGTGCTGCGCCGCCGCGGCGAGAACCTCTCCCCGGCCGAGGTGGAGGAGGTCCTGGAGGAGCATCCGGACGTGCTGGAGTGCGCCGTGGTCGGGGTGCCGTCCGAACTGTCCGAGGAAGAGGTGAAGGCGTTCGTGGTGCCGGTGGGTGGCCGCACGCCGGACTTCGCCGAGCTGCGCGCGTTCACCGCCGAGCGGCTGGCGGCGTTCAAGGTGCCGCGCTACTGGCAGCTGATCAGCGAGCTGCCGCGCACCCCGACGGCCCGGGTGGCCAAGCACCGGCTGCCGCGCGGGCACCCGCCGGGAGAGTGGGACGCCGAGCCGGCGGCGCGCCGCTGAACCGGCAGCAGGGGCGGGCGGGCCAGCGCGCCAGCGCAACCCGCCCGGCCCGGCACTGGCGTTAGATACGGAAGAAGAGGTTCAGGTAGCGGTCCGCGATGTCCTGGTCGCCGCGCACCGTGCCCGAGTTGCTCCGGCCGAACGTGGTCAGCACCAGGCTGCCCGGGTCGAAGTCGATGACCGCGGGCATGTCGCTGACGTCGCCCTGCTCGTAGGCCATGCCCTGGTCCGACACGTCGATCCGGTACTCGCCGGCGTTGTGGCCGGTCACCGTGATGCCGACGCGGAACGGGGTGAGGTCGGCGTCCTGCTTGATGGTGAACCGCCAGAGCTCGAACATGAACGGCACCAGCAGGTCGGCGGCGTCGCCGGACAGGCCGTGCGCGCGCCCGGTGCCCTGCCGGATGTCCCAGGAGTGCACCGCGTAGTCCATCAGCTGCCCGGCCGCGTAGAAGAACGACGGCACCGGCCCCATATAGAAGTGCGGGACCATGAACCCGGTCCACTCGTCCGGGCCCATCGGCTGCAGGATGCCCATCAGCTTGTCCAGGTCGGTACGCAGCCGGCCGAGCATCTCCTGCTGCGACAGGTCGCCGAACCGCTGGGCCTGCTCACCGGCCCGCTCGTGCATCCCGGACAGGCCGTACGCGCTGGCCTCGGCGCCGGCCCGGGCCGTCTCGAACGCCTCGAAGTAGCCCTCGGTGGTGTCCACCAGGTGGCCGACCACATCGCGGACGGCCCAGCTCTCACAGGCGGTGGGTGCGTCCCAGGCGCCGGGCGGCCGGCCAGGTCGATGAAACGTTCGGCCTCGTCCCGTACCACCCGCAGGATGGTGTCCTTGCCTTCGTAGGTAGTGGCATTCCAGGCATTCATGTGCTCCACCTCTTCATCGAGAGAGTTTTGAGCCATAGCCACGCTCGCACACAGAGCGAACCGCGGTTCACACTTCGAACTCCAGCGCACCGGGACGGCGGCTGTCAATGGGAACTGGCTGGTCATTCCGGCCGGATGAGGCGCTGGTCACAATGTCCGCGAGTGGGGGTGTGAGTGGCCCGCCGTGGGGAAGATTGGTCCGCGTGCGCTTCCCGCGCGATGGAGCCGGGGAGTGACTGGGCCCGGCAGCGTGGCCAGCCTGGCCCCAGGGCATTGACCTCGTCCTTTGCGTCAAATACCCTACTAAATTGATCGAGATAATTCCCCCTTTATCTCGGCATCCCCCGTCCCCGACGCATGTCGCACACAGCCGCAAAGGAGGCCCTGATGCCTCTGCCCGACTTCCTGGTCATCGGCGCTCCCAAGGCCGGGACCACGGCCCTGCATGCCGCGCTGGCCAGGCATCCCGCGCTCTATATGTCGCCGGTCAAGGAGCCGAAGTTCTTCCTGACCGATGGCCCGCCGCCGAGCAAGGGGGGCGGCCCGGGCGACGTGACCACCTGGCGCGAGCACGTGTGGCGGCGGGCCGACTACGAGGCCCTGTTCATGGGGGCCACGGCCGGTCAGCTGCGCGGCGAGTCCACCCCGTTCTACCTGTACGACCAGGCTGCGCAGCGGCGGATCCGGCAGCTGATCCCGGACGTCAAGATGATCGCGATGCTGCGCGATCCGGTCGAGCGGGCGCACTCCAACTGGGCCCACCTGTGGTCAGCCGGGCTGGACCCGGTAGGTGACTTCGTCAGGGCGTGCGCCGAGGAGGACCGCCGGGTGGCCGCGGGCTGGGCGGATTTCTGGCATTACCGCCGGCTGGGCCGGTACGGCGAGCAGCTCGAGCACCTGTACCTGACGTTCCCGCGCGACCAGGTGCTGGTGCTCCGCTACCGGCAGCTAGTGGACGCGCCGGCCGAGACGCTGGATGAGATCTGCGGCTTCCTGGGCGTGCCGCGGGGCGTCATCACTGAGGTGCCCAGGGAGAACGTGACCGCGCACCCGGACGAGTCCCTGGGCCACCGGGTGATGTCCCAGCTGGTCCGGGGCGCCGCGGCCGTCGGGCGGCACCTGCCCGGCACCTCCGGCATCGCGATCACCGCCCCGCTGGAGCGGATGCTGCAGCGCGGCGCCCGGCCGCGCCAGCCGCTGACCTGGGAGCAGCGCCAGGCGCTGCTGCCTTACTTCGAGGCCGACATCCGGTTGCTGGAGAAGGTCACCGAGTCGGACTTCGGCGACTGGCTGCAGCCGCGGGAGCGGTCCGGGGGTTTGGTGGGCGACCGGCCCGCGGGCCAGCGCCAGGCCCGCAACGGCCAGCCCCGAATGTGAGGTTGACCGGCCCGGCACTGGCCGTTGGGCAGGCTAAGGGCGCAGGCTGGGGCCAGCGGTCAGCCGGCGCCGGTGCTCAGCCCGCGTCGGTGCGTAGCTCGGTGCGCAGCTCGTGCGAGCCGTCCGGCCGGGACATCTCGTAATACAGCCGGTAGCTGCCGTCGGCGAGCGGCAGGATGTCCAGGTAGCGGAGCCCGCCGGCGCCGTAGGGCGACTCGGCCAGCGGGGCGTCCCCGGCCGGGACGAGCGCGGTCGGCTCGGTCCCGGTAGCCACGCCGGTCCGCTCCTCGTAGTTCTCCGCGGCGCTGGCCCGGCCGTCGTAGTAGGCGACGATCGAGCCGCCGGTGTGCAGCACCGCGGTGACCCGGGTGCCGCGTGAGTCCCAGAAGCCGGGCCGGCCGTTCAGCGCCGTGCCGTGCCAGGTCCACTCCTTGCCGTCGTGGCTGGTGGCGTAGTCGGTGACCATCTGGTCGGCCTCGTCCGGGTCGGCCAGCGGGTGGCAGGACGCCCACAGCTGCCAGATCCCGTCCCTGTGCATGATCACCGGGTCCTTGACCCCGGTCTTGGCGTCCCCGGGCAGCACGACCTGGCTGGTCAGCGCGTCGAACTCGGACGGGTGCGCGGCCTCCACCAGCTCCACCCGCCAGTGCTTGGTGCCCGGCGTGGCGCAGCTCAGGTACAGCCGCCAGGTGCCGTCCTGGGTGCGCACCAGCGACGGCCGTTCCAGCGATTCGGTGTCGACCAGTTCCCGGCCGATGGTCAGCAGCGGCTCGAAATGCACACCATCCGCGGAGCGGGCCACGGTGACCCCGTAGCCGCGGCCGCGGCCGACGGGGCGGCGCATCCGGTAGGCAAGGTAGATGCCGTCATCGCCTTGTACCGCACTGGGGGCGCCGGCCCAGTAGCCAGCACCGGCGTTCGGTGGCGCGACGGCGAGTTCCGACAGTTCCGGGCGTGGCAGCAACATGGGCAAGCGACATTCCCCTGTAACCATGTAGGAATTATAGGCATGAGCACTTCCCAGCACAGGCCGGAGGGCAAGATACTGGTAACTTCTTGGTTACGCTGAGGGCCCGGGCGGGACAGGGCCCAGAGGTGCCTGGCCGCCGCCGGGTCCAGGGCGAACAGCGCCAGAGCATCCCTATTCGGAGCGAAGCATACTCCGGTAGACCGTGATCAGTGCGCTCTTCTGGTCATCGGTGAGCCGCTGATCAGCGCGGATGGCTGCCTCGGCGTCGGCGGGGGGCGCGCCGGTGGCGGGCCCGGTGGGCGTGCCGCGTT
Organism: uncultured Actinomycetes bacterium; assembly: GCA_963747705.1. Lineage (GTDB taxonomy): Bacteria > Actinomycetota > Actinomycetes > Streptosporangiales > Streptosporangiaceae > RYN-230. Next base: position 43,258 of record CAVVGF010000020.1, read on the forward strand.
CTGGGTCGAGCAGGCCGGCCTGGGCCAGCAGGGTTTCCGCCGACACGTCGAGGGCCTCGGAGAGCAGCTTGAGCACCCTTACCGACGGCTGGTGCAGCCCGCGCTCGATCTGGCTCAGGTACGGGTTGGACAGGCTGGTCAGGTCGGCCAGCTGGCGCAGCGAGAGGTTGGCCAGCTTGCGCTGGGTGCGGATGAACGCGCCCAGGGCTTGCAGCTGGGTGTCCCACGGCTCGGGCACGGGGCCAACCCCTCAGTAATCACGAAACAGGCCAACGCCGCTAACTATAGTACGCACTGCCCCGGCCCGGGGCGGGTTGGCGGGCCGGGCCTGAAACGTCGGTGCGGTGCGGTGTGCCGCGCGGGTGGGGCACGATGCACCGCGCTGGCGGATGGCCGCGCCGGAGAGCCCCGGGTGCCTGGCCGGTAGCGTCCGCGCGGGCCGCATCCGGCCTAATGCATCAGCGCGGTGAGTTTGCGGTCGCGGGTGACCGCAAACTCACCGCGCTCATGGGTGATGAGTTACTTGGCGGCGGGCTTGCTGCTGGTGGCGCGGGTGGTGCCGGTCTTGGCCGCGGTCGGGGCGGGCTGGCCGGGGAGCAGCGGCTTGGCCGCGTCGAGCACGTTCTCGGCGAACTTGCGCTGGCTGGCCAGCAGTTGCTCGGCGAAGTCGTAGGCGCTGGCCACGAGCTGGTCCGGCTTGGGCAGCTTGTCGGCGTAGGGCAGGTTCGGGTGCGGGATGGAGGGGGTGATCGACTGGACCGCGTCGGCCCACTGCTTGATCGCATCCACCACGGCCTCCTGGCCCTTACGGACCGCGTCCAGGACTTCGCCCTGGATCTCCTGGGTGCTCGTCATTGCTATCTCCTTGAAGCTCATTGTCGGGGGGAAGCTGCGCGCGCTTACTAAACTACGCACCCTGGATGATTTGTCAAGCAGACGAGGTGGCGCGGGGCCCGGTGGTGGCGCGGGGCCCGGTGGTGGCGCGGGGCCGGCGGTGGCGTGGGGACCGGTGGGCGAGTGGTGCGGGGGCGGCTCAGCCCAGCACGTAGCTGCCGGGCGCGCTGGCCAGCGGGGGATAGCGCCCGCTGCCCATGGCGGGCGGGGGGACCAGCGGCCCGGCCCGGCGCCCGGCCCAGCCGGCCCAGTCCATCCACCACGAGCCGTCCTGCCGCTCGGCCGCGCCACGCCACCTGGCCGCGCTGGCCGCGGCGTCCGGGCCGGTCAGGTACCAGGCCTTCGGGCCGGGCGGGTTGACGATGCCGGCGATGTGCCCGCCGCTGGTCAGCACGTACCGCACCGGGCCGCCGAGCAGCCGGGTCGCCTGGTAGGAGGCCTGCCACGGCACGATGTGGTCGTTGACCGCGCCCACCACGTAGCTGCCGGCGGTGATGTCGCCCAGCGACAGCCGCTGCCCGGCCAGCTCCAGGTCGCCCAGGGCCAGCTCGTTCCGCAGGTACAGCGAGCGCAGGTAGAACGAGTGCATGGCCGCGGGCATCCGGGTGCTGTCGCTGTTCCAGGCCAGGATGTCGAACGCCGGCGGCCGCTGGCCCATCAGCCAGTTCGACGCCACGTAGCTGAAGATCAGGTCGTTCGCCCGTAGCAGGTCGAACGTGCCGGACATCTGCGCCCCGTCCAGGTAGCCGCGCTTGCGCATCTGCCGCTCCAGCCTGGTCACGGTGGCCTCGTCGGTGAACGCGCCGAGCACGCCGGGCTCGCTGTAGTCGAGCATGGTGTTCAGCAGCGTGACCGAATTGACCCGCGTGTCGCCGGTCTTGGCCAGGTAGGCGGCCAGCATGGCGGTCAGCGCCCCGCCCAGGCACAGCCCGGCAATGTTGATCTTGCTGGCCCCGGTGATGTCCGAGATCACGTCCAGCGCGGTCTTCGGCCCGCCGATCAGGTAGTCGGCCAGGGTGACCTCGCTCATCCCGGCGTCCGGGTTGCGGTAGGAGATGGCGAACACCGTGTGCCGGTGCTGCACCGCCCACTCGATGAAGCTGCGGCCCGGCGACAGGTCCATGATGTAGTACTTGTTGATCCACGGCGGGCTGGCCAGCAGCGGGATGGCGTGCACGGTGCCGGTCTGCGGGCCGTACTGGATGAGCTCCATCAGGTGGTTGGCGAACACCACCTTGCCCGGCGTGACGGCCAGGTTCTCACCGACGGTGAACGCGCTGCGGTCCACCTGGCTGGGGCGGCCGTTGTTGTGCGCCAGGTCATCGAGGAAGTTGCGGGTGCCGGCCAGCAGGCTCCCGCCGCCGGTGTCGAACGCCCGCTTCAGCGCCGCCGGGTTGGTGAGCAGGAAGTTGGTCGGGCTCAGCGCGTCGAACAGGAAGCCGGCCGCCAGCCCGGCCTTGGCGTCGGTGACCCGGTCACCGCGGCCCAGTTCGAGCAGCTGTTCGTAGTACCGCCGGGAGGCCAGGTAGTACTGCAGCAGCGCGGCGAAGCCCGGGTTGTCCGTCCAGGCCGGGTCGGTGAACCGCTTGTCCCGGCCGGGGGCGATGGGCGGCTCGGCCGCCGCCCCGGCCATCCGGGACAGGGTGAACTGGGCGATCCGGGCCATGCTCGCGGCCAGCCGCAGGCTGGCCGCGCCCATCTGGATCGGGTGCTCCATGGCCCGGTTGAGCACGGCCAGCATGGCCCCGGCGAAGCCGGCCATGTCCAGGTCGGCGACGAGGTCGCCCTCGGGCCCGAGGGCCGCGGCCGCGTCCCGGCCCTGCTGTGCCCCGGTGTCCGTGTCCGACATGAGCAGCACCTGCCCGCCACCGCGAATCCCCTGGTTTCCTTGTTCGTACCACCCGGACACGCGGTGGAAAACCGCGGGCCCGCGATGGGCCGGGCCGATACTGGGCGGAACGTGCCGCAGGTGGCACGGATGCGCTGGCAGGAGGGGCACATGCTGGACGGGCGGCTGCTGATCGACGCGCACGTGCACGCGGCGCGGCTGCCCACGCTCAAGCCGGCCTGGCGGGCCTGGGCCGAGCAGTTCGGCCAGCCCGGCTGGACCGCCGCGTACACCGAGGACGGCACGGTGTCACCGGCCGCGCTCGATGACCTGATGGCGGCCGAGGGCGTGGATCACGCGATCCTGCTGTGCGAGTACAGCCCCAAGGTGACCGGGATCCAGCCGGTCGAGGACCTGCTGCCGGTGATCAAGTACAACCCGGACCGGTTCGCGTTCCTGGCCAACATCAACCCGCACCTGCACTACCCGGTGGCGGCGGAACTGGCCCGCCAGCTCGACCTGGGCGCGGCCGGGCTCAAGATCCACCCGGTGCACGGCGGGTTCAGCGCCGCCGACCCCGCGCTGTACCCGGCCTATCAGCTGTGTGTGCAGGAAGGGGTGCCGGTGGTGGTGCACTGCGGCACCAGCTCCTTCCCCGGCTCGGACAACGCGCTGGCCGACCCGGCGCTGCTCAGCCCGGTGCTGCGCGACTTTCCGGAGCTGACCCTGGTGCTGGCGCACGGCGGCCGGGGCTGGTGGTACGAGGCGGCCGCGTCGCTGGCGCTGCTGCACGGCAACGTCTGGATCGAGCTGTCCGGGCTGCCGCCACGGAAGCTGCCCGACTACTACGCCCGGTTCAACCTGGGCCGCCTCGCCCGCAAGTTCATCTTCGGCACCGACTGGCCGGGGGTGCCCGGTGTCGCCAGCAACGCCCGCGCGCTGGCCGCGCTGGGCGTACCGGACGAGACGACGCCGGCATCCTGGGCGGGCACGCGCGGCAGGTCTACCGCGGGCTGGCCCGGCGCTGATCCGGCCACTCGGCCCAGCCTGACCTGGCTTGTCCGTGTAATCCTGTTATCACCCTGATAGGAGTGATGCTGTGCCGATTTACGCGCTCGACTACGCCGCGCCATCCATCGACCCGCAGGCCTATGTCCACCCGGATGCGGTGGTGATCGGATCGGTGGAACTCGGCGCGGGCGCATCGGTGTGGCCCGGCGCGGTGCTGCGCGGCGATCATGGCCTGATCAGGGTGGGTGAGCGGACGTCGGTCCAGGACGGCACGGTGGTGCACACCACCGAGCAGTGGCCGACGATCATCGGGGCGGACTGCGTGGTCGGGCACCGCGCGCATCTGGAAGGGTGCGTGGTCGAGGACGGCTGCCTGATCGGTTCGGGGGCACTGGTGCTGAACCGGGCCCGGGTCTGTGGCGGCGCGGTGGTGGCGGCCGCCGCCCTGGTCCGGGAGGACATGCCGTCCCGGCCGGCGCGCTGGCCGTGGGCGTGCCCGCGGTTATCAGGACCGAGGCCGGGCTGCGCCAGCAGGCCTGGATCAAGGACGCGGTGCAGACCTACCTGGACCTGGCCGAGCGGCACCGCACCGGGCTGCGCCGGATCGACTGATGGCGCCGATGTCCCGGGCCGCGGTAACGGCGTCGCCCGCATGACCCGGCGACTGTGCGCTGCTCACCGGGTCATGCGGGCGACCATTCACCATGCGCCCCAGGTGGGAAGAGGCACTTCTTAGACGTACCGGACCGGCCGGGCGGTTCCCGGCCGGGCAGATTTTTCCGCTGCTTCCGCCCGCGCCGGGCTACCGGCGGCTATGGGCCGTTACAAGCCGCCGAGCGTGGCCGGGATCCGCTCGTCCGGGGTGCCCCAGGACGGCGCGGGCTGGGCCGGCGCGATGGTCGCGGTGCCGGCCGGGTTCAGCTGCCGGTGGATCACTCTCGCGGCGGCCTGGATGGTGGTGATCCCGTACTGCATGGTCGGGTTGTCCTCGGTGAGCACCACGATGCTGTAGCCGCGGTGATGACCGGTGAAGCAGCCGATGCTGTGGATTCGCCAGCCGTGCGTGGCCAGCGGCAGCCAGCCGTTCTTCACATGCACGGTCAGGTCGGCCGGAGCGCCCGCGGGCACTCCCCAGCGCTGGGACGGGATCACCCGGGACATCAGGTTGAGCGCGAACGCACGGGACGCCGGGGTCAGCACGGTGTTCGGGTACATCAGCAGGTTCAGCAGCAGCGCCTCGTCGTGCGCGGTGATCAGCGTCAGGCCCCAGTAGCCGCCCGGGCCGAGCTGGGTCTCGGTCATCTTGGCCCGGCCCAGGAAGTACTGCAGCCGGCCGCGGCCCACTTCGGCCCACAGGGCGGACGCGGCGTCATTGTCCGATTCGGTGATCATCTCGGTGGCCAGCGCGACCTCGTGCTTGGTCAGGTGGCGGTGCTGCGTCTCGGTCATCCTGAGCAGGGTGCCCAGGATGATCACCTTGACCACGCTGGCCGAGTCGAAATGCATCCGGGTGTTCAGCGAGCAGGTCAGCTGCTTGCTGCGGTCCTCCACCCGGAGCGCCACCGTGGACAGCCGCCCGCGCAGCGTGGCCCGGATGCCGGTGGCCATCCGGGCGGCCAGCTTCGGGTGCGCGGCCGAGATGCAGCTCACCGCGATCGACGCCGCCGAAGCGGCCGGCGCCGCTGATGCGCCCGGCGCGGCCGATGCGGGCGCCGCCGAAGCGGCCGGCGTGGCCAGGCTCAGGCTGGCCACGGCCAGCGCGGTGCCCAGCCACGCCGCGGTGCCCAGCCACGCCGCGGTGGCGGCGCGGCCGCCAGGTCGGCCCGGTCTCGCCGACGGGTTGCTGCCCATTGCCCACCATCCGTCCCACCTGGAATCTGGCCCCGGTACTTGGACAGACGCTTAACCGGGCCGCCGGGTTGGCTATCCGCGCCGCCACCTTGCCCTGCCGTCTCTTGGACGGTTGCTTAGGGAGTGATTACCGTCGAGTCGGTTTTCACTGCAGCGACCCGGCCCGTGTCACGATGCGGCCATGACCCTCGATGCCGTGCAGGTACCCTGCCCACACTGCCGGCTCAGCAGCCCGCCCCCCAGCCCTGAACTGGCCTACTGGGAGTGCCCCGGCTGCAAGCGTGCGTTCTTCCTCCGGCGCTGCCGGGCCTGCCACGCGGTCAGTCACGTCGGCGCCCAGCAGAGCTGGCACCACCGGTGGCAGTGCGTGTGGTGTGAGCACCGCAACTTCGGCTTCAGCCTGCTCGGTGACCCGGTCGCGGCGACCGTCGCGGACCTGGTCGCCGACATCGCCCGCCGTGACCTGATCCTGCCGCCGGGCGACGCCGACCGGCAGACCCAGCCCATCCCGATCGTGGCCGCGCAGGCCGCCAGCATCGCACCGGCGGCGGGCAGCGCGGCACCGCCGGCCTCGGCCACGATCCCGCTGCCGGAGGCGCCCGCGCTGCCGGAGGCGGCCGCGCCGGCGGCGGGGGACCCGGCGCCGTCCGCGGCAGCCGCGTACGTATGGACCAGGCCGGCCGCCCCGCCCGGCCCGGCGCGGCCAGCAAGGGCCGGGCCGGGCAGGGCCGCCCAGCCCGGCCTGACGCAGCCAGCGGCGGCGGAGTCCGGGCGGGAGGCCCGGACGGGCGGACGGGCCGGACGGGCCGCGCCGCTGGTGGCGCGGCCGCCGCTGGACGGTGCTGGCCGCGGCCGTGGTGATCATCCTGATGGCCGCGCCCGCCGTGGTGCTGGCCTCGCACGCATCCCACATGCCGAACCCCGGGCGGCCCGCCGCGACCGCGCACCAGCCGGCAGATCTCCGTCTCGGCCGGCTCGGTGCGCACCGTGTACCTGCAGGGCGTGCCGGGCAAGCTGACCATCGTCGGCAGCACCGGCGCCACGGTGACGCTGACCGGCAAGCTGCGCTGGAATGGCCGCCTGCCGCAGGCCCACCGCAGCGTGGACCGGGCCGCCCACCTGCTCCGGCTGTCCTACAGCTGCGCGGCGGGCAGCCCGTGCACGGAGAACTACCGGCTCACCGTGCCCGCCCGCACCGCGGTGATCCTCAGCCAGCCGTCCGGGCAGGTGCAGCTGGACGGCCTGGCCGGCCCGCTGCGGATCACCGCGGCCAACGTCAACGTCACCGCGGCCGGGCTCCGCGTGCCGTCGTTAACCGCCACGATCACCTCGGGCCAGCTGACCGCCAGCTTCACCGCGCCGCCCCGGCAGGTCAGCATCGCGCTCACCTCGGCGCACGCCGTGGTCCGCCTGCCGGCCAGCGTCAGCTACACCGTCAGCACCCAGGTCAGCCTCGGGGAGCGTCCAGGTCGGCGTGCCCCAGGCGGCCCATTCCGGCCACCTGGTCACGGCCCACCTGGATTCCAGCGACCTCCAGCTCCAGCCCACCTGACGGGCGCACCGGCGGGGTCACAAACGGCCGCGCAGCCGGTCCCGCCACGGGCGGCCGTCCGGGTCGTACAGCCCCCGGTACAGCGGGGTGGCCCAGGCCCGCTGCACCGCACTAGGAGCCGTCACCCGGTGCGGCATCACCCGCCCCGCGGGCCGCGCGGCCGCACCGCCCGGCTCCCCGGCCGCGTGCCAGAGGGCCAGCCGCTCCGCCGACGCGCGGAACGCGGCGAACGCCGCAGCGGGATCCAGCAGATCAGCGACGTCGTCCCCGGCCCGGTCCAGATGCTCGCGCCACAACCGCAGCCGCAGGTCGCGCGCGAAGGTCCGGGCCCCGTCGCCCAGCCCGGCCGGGTCCAGCGGCGGCCGGCTGTCCCGGGTGTGATCGAGCACGCCGATGGACAGCTCGCTGTCGTGGCTCCAGGAGCGCCGGTTCAGGTTGTCCGACCCGACCATGGCCCACACGTCGTCCACGATGACCACCTTGGCGTGCACGTACACCGGCGTGCCCTGGCGGTTCTCCAGGTCGTACGCGGCGAAGCGGGACCCGCCCGCGGCCCGGCAGGCCCGCACCGCGTCGTGCCGGGCCAGCAGCGCCGGCCACGACGTCACCGGGCCGTCGTTGTCGGGGAACCGGGGCACCACCGCGATCACGTGCAGTCCCGGATTGGCCCGCAGCGCCGCCGCGATCAGCCCGGACACCGGCAGCGACCACAGGTACTGGTCTTCCAGGTAGACCAGGGAGCGGGCCCGGCCGAACGCCTTGCGGTACGCGTGCGCGATGCTCCGCTCGCCGAGCGGGGCGAACGGGTAGCGGCGCAGCCGGGCCGGGTAGGTGCGCAGCACCTGCACCGCGTGCGGCCCGCGCCGCAGCCCCTGGTCCGGCACCGGGTCCGGCAGCGGCCGGCTGGTGGTCGCGCCCATGTGGTAGGCCCGGTCGTAGAGCTGGCGGACCGGGCTGGGCAGGTCCAGCACGCTGCTGCCGTACCAGCGCTCACGGAACGTGTGCTCCAGGTCGTGCACGGCGGGCCCGCGCACCTCGGCCTGGATGTCATGCCACGGCGGCCGCGGGCCGTACTGGGCCGGGAAGTCCATCACCTGCGGGTCACCGGCGTGCGCGGAGTCATCCCCCCGGCTGTGCCCCAGGTCGATGCCGCCGACGAAGGCCACGTCCTGCCCGGGCGCGGCCGGGTGCCGCAGCACGACCAGCTTCTGGTGATGGCTGCCGCCCCGCCGGGTCCGGGCGTCCAGCAGGACCTGGCCGCCGTCCTCGTCTATCCGCCGGACGAACTCCGCGTTGGCCTCCTCCGACTGCCGGACCGCCTTCGGCTGCGACCGCCAGAGCAGGCCGAACACGCCGGCCCCGCGGCGCGCCGCCGCGCCCAGCACGTCGCTGGCCGCGGTGTCCGGGCCGTCAAGCAGCTCGTCCATGTCGCCGCGGAAGTCCAGGAAGTAGATCTGGTCGCCGCGCCCGGCCGCGCTGATCTCGGCGCACAGCCGGGGGAAGTACTCCCGCCCGTCGACCAGCGGCTGGACCAGGTTGCCGGTGGTGAACGCGCGCAGATCGGTGGCCCGGTTGGCCCGGTCGCCCTCGGCCAGGAACCAGGCCGGGATGGCCGGGTCGTCGGCTGGGTGATCGGGAGCGTCCTGCTCGAGCGGGTCATCGGCCGAATCCGTGGCGCCTGGGAGCATGTCCGGATTGTGGCACCTATCCAGGCTTACGGCAGGCCGGTTTCCGGCCGGTAAAAAATTCACCTGTGTTCCGTTACATCGTTGCCCGGCCCAGCCCGGCCCGGGCAACCGGGCCATGATGGGGATATGGAATCCGGCTCGGATTACCCGCGGCGGGTGTTCCTCGGCATGACCGCGGCGGGCGCGGCCGGCCTGGCCGCGGGCTGCTCAGCGGACGCCTCCAAGCCCGCCAAGCCCAGCGGGCACACCGCCGCGCACAAGGTGGCGAGCCACCGCCAGGTGAGCGAGAACTCCCTGGCCGGCGACCCGCACTGGGAGATCAGGCACCTCGGTGCGCCGATGGCCATCGTGGGTTACGCGGGCCAGGCCAGCGTGCGGCCCGGCGAGCCGGTCACGCTCTACGTGTCCACCACGGCCCGCTCGTTCAAGGTGAGCGCGTTCCGTATGGGCTGGTACAACGGCGACCGGGCCCGGCTGCTGTGGAAGTCGCCAGCGGTCAAGGGCCACCGGCAGCGCGCCGCGTCCATGATCCACCCGACCAACACGGTCGAGGCGGTCTGGGGTGAGTCGCTGACCGTGCCCACCGACGACTGGCCGGAAGGCTCGTACCTGCTCCGGCTGGACGCGGAAACCGGCGCCCAGCGCTACGTCCCGGTCACCGTCCGGTCGGCCAGCACCAAGGGCAAGGTCGTGATCAAGAACGGGACGGCCACCTGGCAGGCGTACAACACCTGGGGCGGCTACGACCTGTACAACGGCCCCGGCGGCATCGCGGACTACACCAACCGCTCGCTGGCGGTCAGCCTGGACCGGCCGTACGACGCCAACGGCGCGTACATGTTCCTGTACCACGAGCGGAAGACCATCGAGCTGGCCGAGCGGATGGGCCTGCCGCTGGCCTACCTGACCAGCATGGAGATCGACGCGGACCCGCACATCCTGGATGGCGCCAGCGCGCTGATCACGGCCGGGCACGACGAGTACTGGAGCCCGCCCGAGCGGGCGCACGTCACCGCGGCCCGTGACGCCGGGATGAACATCGCGTTCATGGGCGCGAACACGATGTTCCGCCGGACCCGGATCGCCAGCTCCCGGCTGGGCCAGCGGCGGCTGGTCATCTGCTACAAGACCAGCTACCTGCAGGACCCGATGTACGGCAAGGACAACGCCCTGGTCACCAGCGACTGGCGGGAGCCGCCCAGCCCGGACCCGGAGTCCTCGCTGATCGGCACGCTCTATGAGTCGAACCCGACGACCGCGGACTACATCGTCGCCGAGCCGGACTCGTGGCTGTTCGCCAGGACCGGGGTAAACCAGGGCAGCAAGTTCACCGGCCTGGTCGGCATCGAGTACGACCGGGTCAACCCGGTCTACCCGGTGCAGCGGCCGATCGAGGTGCTGTCCCACTCACCCCTGCGGTGCCGCGGCGTGAACAGCTACTCGGACATGGCCTACTACACCCACAACAGCGGGGCCGGGGTGCTGAACACCGGCACCATGCGCTGGGTGGCCTGCTGCAACGACCTGCGGCTGTTCGGCCTGACCAGGAAAACGTCCGAGTTCACCCGGCAGGTGACCAACAACGTGCTGCACGCGTTCGCGGACGGCCCGGCCGCGGCCAAATACCCGGCCCGGGACAATCTGGCCAGCATGCACGAATGGCCCGGCGACCCCATCGCCGCCCAGCACGATCTGTGGCCGCCCACCGTGCTCTGAAAATCCTTTACTTAACGGCTAGTACCGGGCCGGTGGCCTCGCCTCACAGCGTGATCCAGGTGGTCACGGCGCTGACCCCGGAACTGGCCTGGCAATGCAGCCGGAACGGCGAGCTGGGCAGCGGCTGGACCACGAAGCAGCCGATGTCGTCGATCTCGGTGCCAGAAACCGGCCCGGTGGCCGGGCGGGTCTCGGCCCGGCCGGGCTGCGGCGGCACGATCTGGCCGACGATCCCCTCCGGGCTGATCTCCAGCTCGATGGTCAGGTCGGCGCTGCGGAACGTCAGGAACCGCGGGCTCGCTTCGGCCGACCGGACGGGCGCCGCCGCCGCGGCCGCGAGACCCGTGGCCGAGTCGAACGTCAGCGTGGCCAGCTCGGCGTCGATATCACGCCAGGCGTAGGCGGCCTCGCCGGCTTCGATGAACTCGCGGGGCACGTCCCGTTCGGCCCGGAACGCCTCCTGGAGCGCGGCCACGAGTTCGTCGTCATCTGCCCACTGGCTGGACATCCGCCTCACCTCCCGGCCGGGATCGAGTCCGCGCCGATCAAGGCGGCCACCGACGGGTACTCCCGTAGTCGCTGCAGGCACCGGGCCCGGGTCGGGCCGATGCTGCCGATCTTGATGCCCAGCTTGTCGCTGATCTCGGCGTAGGGCACCGGCGGGTCCGTGATCAGCAGGCCGATCAGCTCCTGGCAGCGCGGCGGCAGGTGGCGGAACGCCTCGCGCAGCGCGGCGTTCCGCTCGGCCACGAGCACTTCGGCCTCGGCCGCCGCCGGGTCGCTGTCGGGTATCTCGGCCACGTCCTGGGTGTAGCCGAGTACCTCCCGCTTACGTGCCACGCCCACCACCCGGCCGCATTCCCGCCGCGTCGTGGTGGCGATCCACCCGGGCAGCGCCTCCGGGTCGCGGATCACATCTAGCTGGTCCACCAGCCGCAGCCAGACGCTCTGCCCGACGTCGTCGGCGTCCGGCCGGTCCAGCCGGTACCGGCGGCAGATGGCCCAGATGAGCGGCGCGTAGCGCACCACGATGGCATCCCACGCCTGCTTGTCGCCGTCCCGTGCGCGGCGCACCAGCATGGCTATCGTGGGATCATCGTGCATCGCCGTCACGCCCCCTCGCGTGCTGGGCCGCCATCCCGCGGCCGCGGCTTCGCCCTGGTCAGCATTCTATGGCGACCGTGCAGGCCGGGCTGGCCTGCACGGTTTACCCAGACAGAGCGGCCCGGCCCGCCGGTGATACATGCGACGTCAGATCACCCGGCGCCGAGGGCGGTCAGCGACAGCGCGGTGCAGTGCTGGATCGGATCCGTCGCGTGGTCTTGCCGTACGGTGCGGAGGGCCGCGCCCAGGGTCTGGCCGTCGCGCAGGCAGCGGTGCAGGCTGACCATGAGGGGCACCGCCGCGGCGTCGTTGAGCGGGACGACGCTGGCGATGATGCCGGCCGTGCCCAGCGGCAGCAGGCTGCTGACCAGGCCGAGCAGCTCGTTGGCGCCGGCCGGGGCCAGGTCGCCAGCGTCGCAGCTGGGCAGTATCAGCCGGTACGGCGCCCGGTGCAGCTGCTCGAAGTCGTAGACGGTCAGCGGCCCGTCCTGCAGGTGCAGCGCGGAGAACAGCGGGCTGTCTGCGCGGAAGCTGCCGTGCGCGGCGATGTGCGCCAGCCAGGCCCCGTCGAGGGCGCGCAGCACCCGGTCGGCCGTGGCCTGCGCCCCGGCCAGCACCGTGGCCTGCGGGTAGAACGGTGCCACCAGGGGCACTTCGGCGCCGTCGGTGGCCAGGCCGGGCCCGCGGGCCAGGGTGACGTGGCGGTGCGGCGGCGGGCTGGCGGCGGCCGCGCGCATCCAGGCCGACGCGGACGGGGCCACGCTGAACGCCCGGTCGGCCAGCGCGGGCAGCAGCGCCCACGGGACCGAGTGCAGCTTGCCGGGCGGGACGATGACGACCGGGCCGTCGCCGAGCTGGCCGGCCGGCCGGGCCGAGCAGCCCGTCCTGCAGCTGCGGCAGGCCGCCTTCAGGATGGCCAGCGCGCTGTCCAGGTCGCTGCCGGGGCGGCTGCGGGCCAGCCGGCGCAGCGCGAACCGGGCCAGGTCGGCGGCCCGCGCGGCCTGGCCGGTCCGGCCGGCCGCGAACTGCCGTACGCGCCCGCCACCACAGGCCAGCACGTGCACCGCCCCGTCCACGTCAACGATCTCGATCAGCTGCACCACACCCAGTTGATCGAGCAGGTCGCCGACGCGCAGCACGCGGTGGCCGGCGCCGGGCTGGCCCCGCGCCCGCAGCGAGCGGCCCGGACCGCGCGCTCCAGCCGCAGCTGTTCCCGCTGCAGCATGGGGCCGGCCGGCCCTGGCGCCGGACGTCTTCCAGCCGGATGCTGACCTGGCGCAGCGCGGCCAGTCTGGCGTCGAGCCGCGCGTCGGCCGGCGGCCGTACCGTGGGCACGGCCAGCGCGGTGGCCCGCCAGCGTTCGCTCCAGCTCAGCAGCAGCCGCGGCAGGCCCGCCCGGGCGGCGTGCCGCTGAGCCAGCACGGCCAGCTCGGCGCCGTGCGCGGTAGCCCGGGCACGCAGCTCGGAGGCGCCCAGGGTGAGCCGGTAGTCGTCCAGGACTTCGAGGCCGCGGCGGCAGGCGGCGAGCATCCGGCGCGGGTCGCCCGCCGCCTCGGCGCGCAGCGCCTCGCTGAGCCACCCGCTGGCCCGGGCCAGGGCCGGGCCGTGCCGCCGGCTCCGCGCGGCCGCGCTGAGATGACGTTCGGCGTCGGCGTGGCGGCCCAGGTCCAGCGCCACCCGGCCGGCCAGCAGATGGGCCTGCGTGGCCTCGGCCGAGCCGAGCGCGCCCAGCTGCCCGGCCGTCCGGTCGGCCGCGCGCAGCAGCGCCGCCGACACCGGACCGGCCAGATAGCGGGCCCGGCCGAGCACCAGCCCGGCGTGCGCCTGCCACCAGTCACTCTGCTGTGACCGGAACAGCCGGTAGGCCGCCTGGGCCCGGTCCAGGGCGGCCTGCGGCTGGGCCGCGGCCAGCGCGCAGTTGGCCGCCATCAGCAGCAGTTCGGACTTCCAGGTAGACCGGCCATGGACCTGCTCGATGCGGGCCAGCGTGCCGTCCGCCTCGGCCAGCGCGTCGCTGGCCAGCCCGGCGGCCAGCAGCACGGCGCACCGGTCCAGGCTGAGCGCGGGCGTGGCCCAGTTCAGCGGCTGGTACCGGTCGGCCGCGGTGTCCAGGAAGGACAGCGCCGTGGGCAGATCACCCCGGGTGAACGCGGCCAGCGCGCGGTTGAGCACGGTGTGCACCGACTCCAGTTGCTGGCTGGTGCTGGCGTACAGCCGCCCTGCGGCGACGAAGTCGTCATCGGCGCGGGCCGGGGACCCGAGAGCCACGTAGACCAGTCCGCGGGCGTTTAATGCCCTGGCCGTCCAGGCCGGATCCCCGGTGCGGCGCAGGATGCTGACCGCCCGGCGCAGATCCTCCAGGGCGGGCTGGTACCGGCCCAGCGTCCACAGCGCCATGCCGCGCCGGTGCAGCACCTGCCCGGTCGTTTTGCCGGTGGACAGCGCGGCGGCCCGGTCCAGGTCGGCCAGCCCGTCCGCGGTGCGGCCTACGAGGACCAGTGCGACGCCGAGCGTGGCCAGTGCATCGGCCTGGCGCGGCGCCGAGCCGGTCCGCCGGGCCAGCCGCAGCGCGGCCCGCAGCTCACGGACCCCGGCCTGGGCGTCGCCGACATCGCGCAGCACGATGCCTACGGCCTGGTGGGCCACGGATGCCTGGTATGGGTCCGGCCGCCCAGCCAGCACCGTGCGCGCACGGGTCAGCGCCTCGTGTGGCCGCGACAGGGCCAGCGGCAGCAGGTCGTCAACGTCCTGCTGGCCGGATTCGGTCACTGGGCTTCCCCCCGCCACAACGCCGATATTAGGTATGCGCATTCTCGCGGTCCATTGCTTATCCTGCTGCGGCCCGCCACGCCGTGCCTCACCCGCGGCGGATGTTTATCTGCCCATTTCGTGGCAAAACGCCCCAGATTCTGGGTGTATCACACGCCTGGCTGAGTGCTCTGTACTGGTGCTGGGCTGCGCCCATTTCCGGTATGCGTGGGCCATCTGCCCCAGATCCGGGGTATTGGCAAGATCAGAACTGGCCGAGCTGTGCGGAGGACACCGTGGCACTACCAAAAGGCTGGCGTAACGATCTGGAAGACTGGATAGCCGATGAAATCGAGTACATCGTCAAAGCTTTTGCGGCACGCCGCGACCACCGGCGAGCGGACATCGGGTTCGTCCGGCAGGACCATGGTCTCGGTTACATGTTCGCCGAGGGGCAGCTCCTCGTCCGCGAGCAGTACATCGACCGGGTGCTGGAGATCCTGGGACATGGGAGTGAGCGAGAGTTCCGTGAGGCCCATTCGGAACGGATCAGCCGGGTCATCGCGGGCGTGGTCCTGCTCACCCTGGGCCAGATCAAGGGCCGCCGGGCGTTCTACGTCCCCGACGCGCTGGAGCAGATCGACGGGCAGCTGGGCCAGGGCGCGGCGACGCCCAATTACGTTCTGACCGTGTCCGGTGACGCGGGTATCTGCCCGGCCACCGAACCAGAGGAGGTCTACAGCAAGACCGAGCCGTACCCGGCGGTGTGTCACGACGGCGGCGGCCAGGGTGTGCACATCTACCTGGCCGACACCGGGCTGCTGCCCCACGCGGACTACGGCCACCCGTGGCTGGACGGGGTGCGGATGGGGAAAATCCCCGAGGACGAGGACACCTGGGACCCGGCGAAACCGATCCCGCGGTACGGGGCGCACGGCACGTTCACCGCTGGGGTGGCCCGGTGCGTGGCGCCCGGCGCGGAGATCCTCGCGACCAACGCGTTCGCGGTCGCGGGCAGCACGCTGGAATCGGACCTGGTGCCGCGGCTCGTCCACGCGCTCGGCGAGGGCACGGACATATTCCACCTGACCGTGGCCGCGCCGACCCGCGCGGACCTGCCGCTGCTCGCGTTCGAGAAGTGGCTCGGGCTGCTGCGCCAGTACAAGGGCACGCTGTGCGTGTCCGCGGCGGGCAACAACGACTCCCGGCGGCCGCACTGGCCGGGCGCGTTCCGCGACGTGCTGTCGGTCGGCGCGCTGGCCGCGGACTGGCGCAGTAAGGCCTCGTTCAGCAACTACGGCGGCTGGGTCAACGTGTACGCGCCGGGCCGGGACCTGGTCAACGCCTATGCGACGGGCCGGTATGAATGCCAGATCGACCCGTACAAGGGCCAGGACCGGCACTTCTTCGGGATGGCCAAGTGGAGCGGCACGTCGTTCTCCACGCCCATCGTGACCGGGCTGATCGCCTCCCGGATGTCCCGCACCGGCGAGAACGCCCAGCAGGCGGCGGCCGCGCTGCTGGCGGAGGCCCGGGCCCAGGCCATCCCGGGCGTCGGCGCGGTGCTGCGGCCGGAATGTCCCGGGGATCGGCGGCCCAGCCGGGCGTGCGGTTGCTGCGGAACACACCGGCCCGGCCACTGCGGGTGCGGCGGCTGACCGGCGCCGCGCGGCGCGGGACCGGGCCGGTACGCTCGTGCCATGGCCACGGTGAGTGTCCGTTACATCGTCAACGATGTCGATGCGGCGATCGAGTTCTACTGCGGCAACCTCGGCTTCACCGAGGTGATGCATCCGGCGCCGGCCTTCGCCATGCTCTCCCGGGGGGACCTGCGGCTGACGCTCAGCGCCCCGGGCGGCGGCCCCGGCGGCGGCCAGGCCATGCCTGACGGCCGCCTGCCCGAGCCGGGTGGCTGGAACCGGTTTGCCCTGGAGGTCAGCGACCTGGCCGGGATGGTGGACCGGCTGCGCGGTAACGGCGCGCGGTTCCGCAACGACATCGTCACCGGGGTGGGCGGCCGGCAGATCCTGGTCGAAGATCCGTCCGGCAACCCGGTGGAGCTGTTCGAGCCGACCCGGCCCGAGGCCCGGCTGGACGCACCATGACGTTCGACCCGGTCGCGCACAACCGGGCCGCCTGGGACCGCGAGGTGGACAGCGGGAACGAATGGACCCAGCCGGTCGGGCCGGACGTCATCGCCCGGGCCCGGGCCGGGACTGGTCGGTGGTGCTGATCGGCTACGAGCCCACGCCGCGGGACTGGTTCCCGGCCGATCTGGCCGGGTCGGCGGTGCTCTGCCTGGCCTCAGGCGGCGGGCAGCAGGGCCCGGTCCTGGCCGCGGCCGGCGCCGAGGTGACCGTGCTGGACAACTCGCCCCGGCAGCTGGCCCGTGATCAGGAGGTGGCCGCCCGGGAGGGCCTGGAGCTGCACACCGTGCTCGGTGACATGCG
Source organism: uncultured Actinomycetes bacterium (assembly GCA_963747705.1). GTDB lineage: Bacteria > Actinomycetota > Actinomycetes > Streptosporangiales > Streptosporangiaceae > RYN-230. The sequence goes on from CAVVGF010000020.1 coordinate 60,100, forward strand.
CGACCTGGACGTGTTCCCTGACGACAGCTTCGACGTGATCGTCAACCCGGTGTCGAACGTGTTCTGCCCCGAGGTGGTGCCGGTGTGGCGCGAGGCGTTCCGGGTCCTACGCCCGGGCGGCGTGCTGCTGGCCGGTTTCTGTAACCCGGACATCTTCATCTTCAACGTCACCGCGCTGGACGAGCGGGGCGAGTTTGTGGTGCGCCACCCGCTGCCGTTCAGCACGCTCGACCTGCCCGAGGCCGAGCGGCAGCGCGGCTACGGGGACGGGCCGATCGAGTACAGCCATTCGCTGACCGAGCAGATCGGCGGCCAGCTGGCCGCGGGCTTCCAGCTCACCCACCTGGCCGAGGCGCCGCACCACGCCGACGCCACGGCCCGGTTCATGCCCGGCTATATCGCTACCCGCGCGATCAAGCCACTCCAGGGTTAGCCTGGCCGTGTGAATACGTCGCCGGTATCCCCAGATGACATCCGCGCCGCGGCCGCGGCGCATCACGAGTTGGGGCCCGAGTACAGCGACGCGGTCGTGGCAGCGTTCCTGGAACGGGTCAACCGGGCCGTCGCCGCCCGGGCCGAGGCACGCCTGGCTTATATGCGCCGGGCATCGGAGAGACGCGCGAACCTCCGCACGCTGCTGACCGGCCTGGCCGTCGGGGCGTGCAGTGGTGCGCTGGCGGCCGGCCTGGTCATGGCCGGCCTGAACTCGGACCCGGCGTCAGTGCCGCAGGGCCAGGTGCCGCCGAACATGCACGTGCGGCTGCTGCCGGTGTACGAGCCGGGCAACGTCCTTGTGCCGCACCGGATCCAGCGGCATGGCGGTGGCTGACCACCCCGAGCCGCTGCCGGTGCTCGACGCGCTGCACTCCACCCCGGCGCGCCGGTACCTGTCCACCGAGCCGGTACCCGACGAGATCATCTGGGCACTGCTCGACGCGGCGGTCCGCGGCCCGACCGGCGGCAACCGGCAGGGGTGGGGCTGGGTGGTGGTTACCGACCCGGCGATCAAGCGGCCGGTGGCCGAGTGGTACCTGGCTGGGCGCGTCCATCTACGGGGCGGTGCAGAACCTCATCCTGGCCGCCCGGGCCTACGGCATCGGGACCACGCTGACCACGCTGTACAGCCGGCACGAGGACGACGTACGTGAGCTGCTCGGCCTGCCCGGGGACGCGCTGACCATGGGTCTGCTACCGCTGGGCTACCCGGCGCGGGGCCGCTGGGCGGAGCCGAAACGCCGGCCGGTGCCGGACGTGGTGCACTGGAACCGGTGGGGCGTGACCCGTCCGGGGCCGCGCTCGGCGGCGCGGGCTGAACCGGCATAGGCTGTCCGCTATGACCGGTGACGCCGGAGCGTCGGCCTTCGACACCAGTGTGGCTAACCCCGCCCGGATCTGGAACTACTGGCTCGGTGGCAAGGACAACTTCGAGGCCGACCGGGAGGCGGCCGAGAAAGTCCTGGAAGTCACCCCGTCCATGCGGCTGCTGGCCCGGCTGGCCCGCGCCCAGCTGATCGACGCGGTGCGCCAGTTAGTGGTGGAGTTCGGCATCCGGCAGTTCCTGGACATCGGCACCGGGCTGCCGACGGCCAGCAACACGCACGAGGTCGCCCAGGCCCTCGCGCCCGAGTCCCGGATCGTCTACGTGGACAACGACCCCGTGGTGATCTGCCACGCGCAGGCCCTGCTGACCAGCAGCCCGCAGGGGCAGACCGACTACCTGCAGGCCGACCTGCGGGACACGGCCGAGATCCTGACCGGGGCCGGGAAGACCCTTGACCTCAGCCAGCCGGTCGCCGTCCTGCTGATCGGGGTGCTGCACTTCATCCCGGACGCCGACGAGCCGCACGCGGTGGTGGCCCGGCTGATGGCGCCCCTGCCACCGGGCAGTTTCCTGGCCATTGGGCACGGGGCCAGCGACATCCAGGCCGACGTGGTGCCGGAGATGACCCGCCGGTACAACCAGCGGGCGTCCGCGTCGCTCACCCTGCGCAGCCGGCCCGAGGTGACCCGGTTCTTCGACGGCCTGGAACTCATCGAGCCCGGCGTGGTCCCGCTCAGCCAGTGGCGGGCCGATGACTGGCGCGACGTGCCCGCGGCCGCCCCGCGCCAGGTGCTCGGATACTGCGGCATCGGCCGCAAGCCACCGGCCGCCAGTGTGAGCCGCCTAGCTGCCGCCCTTGATCACGTCGTCCCAGAACTTCTGCACCTCCGGGTAGATCAGCTCCTGATCGCGGGACAGCTCGGCCTTGATGGTCCGGGTCCGCTCGTCGCACAGCACCTCGGCCTGGCCCGCTTCGACCGCGTCGAACGCCTGCTGTGCGACCGACTCTGTGCTGTCCTTGGGCTGGTCAACCAGCGCGGCCATGTCGGTGTCGATGAAGCCGGCGTGCACCCCGACCACCAGCGTGCCCTGGTGGTGCAGCTCCAGCCGGACGCCGTTGGTCAGCGACCAGCCGGCCGCCTTGGACGCGCCGTAGGACGCGTTGAACGGGTTGCTGTAGAAGCTGGTCACCGACAGCATGTTGACGATCGCGCCGCCGCCGTTGGCCGCCAGCACCGGGGCGAACGCCCGGCACATGCTGAGCGTGCCGAAGTAGTTGGTCTCCATCTCCAGCCGGGCGCCGGACAGGTCCGGTGCGCTGGTGAACGTCTGATAGCTCAGCACCCCGGCGTTGTTCACCAGCAGGCTGACGTCGGCGCACTGCCGCGCGGCGTTGGCGACCTGCTCCGCGTCGGTGATGTCCAGCCCGATCGGCGTCACCCCGGGCTCGGTGACCCCGGCGGGCTTACGGGCCGCGCCGTAGACCTTGGCCGCGCCGCGATGGACCAGTTCCCGCGCGTACGCCAGGCCGAGCCCGCGGTTGGCCCCGGTGACCAGGGCCACCGATCCCTCGATCTTCATGAACCCTCCCCTTGGTGGTCCGTCTCGTCACGTCTAACTGGGCGGCGCGAGCGGCGGAACAGGTGGATGCGGCCGAAGCGGCGGAACGGGATGATGTAGAACAGCGCGATCGCTAGATATCCGATCACGGCGATGACCGGGACGAAAAGCCCGGCAACGATGAGCACGACATAGCCGCCCAGCCCCGGGGTGAGCCGTTGGGTGAGCAATTGAACTTCTTCATCGGCCAGGTCGGGCCGGACCAGGTTGGCCCGGACCGCGTACCGCCACAGCACCCAGAGCAAAGTGGACGAGAGCAGCAGGAAGATCCCGTAGATGGTGGCGGCCACCCGCTCGGGCTGATCCTCGCGGATGAAGTCGGCGAACAGCCGGGTCGGGAACGGCAGGAACGCCACGAACGCGAGCAGCAGCAGGTTCAGCCGGATGAACGTGGGGTCGGCCCGGTCCAGGTATTCGGTGATCACGTTGTGGCCCAGCCACGAGGCGCCGATGGTCGAGAAACTGACCACGTAGGCCAGGTACACCGACCACTGATCGGCCAGCGAGGACAGCAGGTGACCATCCGCGTGGGCCGGTACCGCGATGTCCAGGACCAGCAGGGTGATGGCGATCGCGTACACCCCGTCGCTGAACGCCTCCAGGCGCCCGGTGCTCAGCGAGCGCCGCAGCGCACCGCGCGGCGGCTGCTCGTTGCTCATCGCCCGACTGTAACGTCCCAGGCCGGGGCGGTCGCCATTGCCAGTACCGGGGCCATTGCCTCATTCTTGGTTAGTGGTCGGTGCCGCACGTCCTGGAGGGGGGCGAGCGCCACCCGCGCCTAGGCGGGCGGCTGCCACAGTCGACTCTTCGGCCCGCGCCGGGCTGGACGTCCCGATCGAAACCAAGCTGCACGCCCCCGTCCCCCGGGCCGAATGGGTGCAGCGGCCGGAACTCACTGACTATCTGTCCGCGCACGACACCAGCAAGCTGGTGCTCGTCGACGCTCCCGCGGGCTTCGGCAAGACGACGCTCGTCGCCCAGTGGCGGGCCAGCGCCGCCGAGCGCCGGCCATTCGCCTGGGTATCGCTGGACCCCGCCGACAATGACCCGGGCCGGCTGTGGTGGCACGTGGCCTGCGCCGTGCAGCGGGTGTGTCCCGACTTCGGCGCCGACGATGTCCTCGGCACCCTCCGGGTGCAGGTCCCGCAGTTCACCGCCGCCGTCCTGCCGAGCCTGGTCAATGCGCTGGCCGCGCTGACCGCACCGGTCGTCCTGGCCCTCGACGACTATCACGTCATCACCGAGCGGGCCTGCCACCAGCAGCTGAACTTCCTGCTCGCGCACCTGCCGGCGTCGGTGCAGCTGGTGCTCACCAGCCGGGTCAACCCGCCGCTGCGGCTGGGCCGCCTGCGGGGCAGCGGCCAGCTGCTGGACATCCGGTCCGGCCAGCTGCGCCTGGCTACCCCGCACGTGGCGGCGCTGGTGCACGCGGTATCTGGCGTTCAGCTGGATGGTCGTGATCTGGCGGATCTGGTGGCCCGGACGGAAGGCTGGCCGGCCGGCGTGTACCTGGCCGCCCTGTCGCTGCGCCGGCATTCGTCGCCGCACGAGTTCATCGGCCAGTTCTCCGGGGACAACCGGTTCATCGGCGACTTCCTGGCCGAAGAGGTGCTCACCCGCCAGCCGCCGGAGGTCCAGCAGTTCCTGGTGCGCACGTCGGTGCTCGGCCGGTTCAGTGCCCCGCTGGGCGCGGCGGTCAGCGGGGTGGCCGACGCCGCCGAGATCCTGGCCCGGCTGGAGCGGGACAACCTGTTCATCGTGCCGCTGGACGAGACCCGGCAGTGGTTCCGCTACCACCATCTGTTCCGCCAGGTGCTGCGCAGCCGCCTGGCCCGGGCCGAGCCGGACCTGCGTGCCGGCGCTGCATCAGGCCGCGTCCGCCTGGCACCAGGTGCACGGGTCGGCCGACGAGGCGGTCGAGCACGCCATGGCCTCGCGCGACTTCCGGCTGGCTATCGACCTGATCGCGGGTTCCTGGTTCGGCTACGTCAGCTCGGGCCGGGTGGCCACGGTGCACAACTGGATCCGCTCGCTGGGTGACGGCCGGATCGCGGCCAGCCCGCTGGCCGCGCACTGCGCGGCCTGGGCGGCGGCCATGTCCGGGGACCGGCAGTCCGCCCGGCGCTGGGTTCCGGTCATCGAGACCGGGCCGGACGACGGGTCGCTGCCGGACGGGATGCGCTCGCTGCGCTCCTCGGCGGCCATGCTCCGCGGCGTCTACGGGTTCGATGGCCTGCTGGTGATGCGCGAGTCGGCGGCCACCGCGGCCCGGCTGGAAACCGACCCCACGTCGCCGTGGTACGCGCTGGCCCGGGGCGCGCTCGGCTACAGCCTGTACATGGCGGGCCAGCCCGAGGCGGCGGCCGTGCCGCTCGAGGAGGCGGCCAGGAACGAGGCCGTGCTGCCGCTGACCCGCATCGTGGTCTGGTCCACGCTGGCCCTGATCGCGGCGGACGACGGCCGCCTGCCCGCGGCCTGTGAACTGGTGCACGACGCGCTCGCCCTGGCGGGCCGCGATGACCTGCGGCAGACGCCGTCGGCCTCGCTGGCGCACATCGCGGCGGGCACGGTCTACGCCGCCCAGGGACAGCCCGGCCAGGCCCGCGATGAGCTGGAACAGGCCCTCCGGGCCCGGCAGGGCATCGCCGGCAGCAGCCCGTGGCCGACGTTCGTGGCCACGCTGACGCTGGCCCACGTGGTCCTGGACGAGGGCAACCGGGCCCGGGCCGAGCGGCTGGCCGGCACGGCGCGCGACGTGCTGACCGAGCTTCCTGACGGCGCGGACGCCCAGCGGGCCCGGCTCGACGCGCTGGAGCGCCGGCTGGCCGGCCCACGCCGGGTTGCTGCGCTGGCCGAGCCGCTCACCGGGCGGGAAGCGGCGGTACTACGGCTGTTCGACGGCGACCGGTCGCTGCGCAAGATCGCCAAGGAGCTGTACGTGTCGCTGAACACGGTCAAGACGCATACCCAGTCGATCTACCGCAAGCTCGGCGTCTCGGACCGGAAGGACGCCGTGGCCCGCGGCCGCGACCTCGGGCTGCTATGAGCAGTCCCCGCCGTCTAAGGTGATTCGCCGTGGCCGCTATCAGCGTGGACCGGGCCGTGTGGTATCTCGTCGAGGACATCGAGATCGACCTGCCCCGCATCTCGGCTTTCTATGACCGGCTGGATTTCCCCGGAAAGCCGCCGTTCGGCGACTGCCGTATCCACATCACCGAACTCGGGTATCTGGATAAAGTCGGCGGTGCGCTGGCGAGGCAGCAGCTGGCCCGCGTTCCCCGGCCCGCGCCCGACGACCGGTTCTGGAAGAAGCGCGCCCTGGTGGACGGGGTGCATCTCCTCGAGCGGCGTGATGCTCACCTGCTGGACCCGCTGGCACCGGAGGTGGACATCCTGCTGTTCCTGGGCTCGTCGGCCTACGCGGATGACTACTCCCGGCTGGTCCCGGCGCTCGGCCAGCAACTGGCTGCCTATGCCCGGGGCCAGGACACTTATCCCACCGCGTCCGCGGCGGAAGAAAAGCTCCGCACAAAACTCTGGGCACAGGAACAAGCGGCCCTCAAGAAGCTCCGCCACGACGGGTTCATCGAGATAGCGGCGTCCGGGGCAGCCAGCGCGGTGGGCGGGGCGGTGCTCAGTGCGGCCGCGCTGTTCGCCGGGCCGCTGAGCGACTTTGCCCGGGGTGTAGCCATCGAGGCGGTTGGTGGGGCGGTCGAGACGGCGAGTGAGAGCAACGCGCAGCAGAAGGAACGATGGAAGACCGGCCATCAGGTGCTAGATCACGCGCTGGCGCGCGAGGCGGCGCCCGAGTTCCCGCCGGTCGGGCAGGCCCTGGAGCAGGACGCGATCCGGTGCCAGCCGCGCACCGGAGCGCACCTGCGCGCACCGATCGTCGTCTGGTCCCGGCCGCGGCGCGGCATCAATCTGGCCAACCACCGGCGCAGATGCCTGCACCGGGTCTCTCTGACCCGCTAGCGCCGGGCCGGACGTATTCGCGGCAAACATCAATTAAGGCACCAAAGCGCCATTAACTTCGCGATTTCCCCGCTGGCTGGCTATCCGGATATGCGTGATTGGTCTAAGGTGATCGCAGCAGAATTAGCACCGGCCGCTCAGGGGGGACCATGGCGCGGCGGTATGCGTGGTAACCGGGCATTCCCCGGGACAGCCAGCGCACTTTGATATCGCGCTGGCTCGCCGATACCTGCGGCAGCGGCAGGCCTACTGGGCGCGCCTGGTGGGCGCACCGGAACTCGGTGACTCGCTGGCCCTGGCCCGGGAACGCGCGGCGTTCCGGCAGGCATCGGCCGTGCGGGATGGGCCCTGGTACCGGACCGGCCCAGTCAAATATCAGGCCGGCACCGAGGCTTCCCGCTGGTCGGTGACCAGCGAGATCATCGAGCGAGTCAGCCCGGGACCGTACGAGGATCCGACGTTCTTCGAATTGCTGGCCCGCCAGGCCGCTTCGCTTGAGCTTGGCCTGTCCCAGTCAGCGGAGAAGAAGGGCCTTCCGCCGGGCACATTCGCCCGGGTAATTCTGGGCACCACCGGCGAAGCCCGGAGCGAGGCGAGCACCGCCCTGGCCGCCGGTGTTGCGGTCATCAGCGTCTCGGCCGGCATGATGGAGTTCATGTACCAGTGCGCCAAAGCAGTCGTGCTGGCCTGGAAGAAAGTGCAGCCAAATCCCGGGGCAGCGCTCACTCTGTCCGGTCGTCCCGAGGACACGGAAGAAGTCCTGGACACCGACCCCTATCCGGCCACGTTGCTGCGGGACACGCTGACGAGCTGGCTCTACCAGGGGCGCCCGCGGGCACCACACGCAACCATGCCGGAACCGGAGCGAAGCTGGCCGCTGGGGCTGATCATTGACGGCGCCGAGCGTTTCGTGCTGGGGCATGAGTACGGGCACGCCCTGGTGGATCAGCTGGCGGTCACAGAGCTGGCGGCGGGGCACGCGGCGGCCGGGGATCAGCCGTGGGCGCAGGAATTCGCGATGGACGCATTCGGTGCGATGGCCGTCATGTACTCGGCCTACCTGGACCGGCTGCCGCCCAATATGGCGTTGCAGGGCGCGGTCACGGCCATGAAGCTGCATGAGATCTTCGACTCCGTGCTCGACGCGATCACTGCGCGGCACGGGGCGCCCGCCGCCACCAGCCATCCGCCGTTCGAGCAGCGTCTGGACGATCATCAAGCAGGTCTACCTGCTGTCCCACCCTGACCCGGAGACGGCCGATGGCGACATGGCCGGGATGCTCGTGCCCGCCCAGACGCTCGACCAGATCTGGGCGCGGATCAGGCAGCCGGTGATGCAGGTGCTGGATTCCGGCCTGCCGCTGCACCCGGTGTGGGCAACAAGCGAGCAGAAATGACTACTAACGCGGAAAGGCCACGATGAGCGGACCAACGATCGAGCAGCCTCCCTACGCCGACGTGCAGGATGCCGGTTTCGCCACGACGCTCCAGGGGATCTCGTGGCAGGAGAACGAGGAGTTCGGCGGGCTCGTGCTGCAGACCGCATGTCCCAAGTGCACGCACCCTGACGGCATCGATGTCTTTGTGCCCACGGTGGTCGCGCAGTTCCGGGCGGATCAGCAGATCGCTAAGGAATTGGTCACCTGCTCGTGCAGCCAGAACCATGGCGCGCCGGCGGGCAAATCTGGCTGCGGCCGGTGGGGGTACGTCACCCCGCACGTCGGCCAGGGCTGAGCCGGTGCCCAGCCTGCGCGACGAGGTTACCTACTGGCAGAACCAGGCGGTCGCCGCTCATCACAACCTGCTCGCCACGATCCAGTCCGCGGCGGGCAAGTGGCAGGCAGCGATCGCCGCGTTCCTCGGGTTGTACGCCACCACCGGGTTCGTGCTGGGCCCGGACAAGCTGGCCATACTCCCGGTCCACGGCAGCGTGGAGATCGGCACCGTGGTGGCCTTCTTTGTGGCCGGAATAGCCGGCATTATCGCGGTGATAATGGCTAACCTGGCCGCGCAGGGCATCCCGGAGATTTTTACCGGGACACCGGTTACCGGGCCGCTGATGTATCAGCTCGTCAGCGGCCGGGCCAGGAGCGCCAGGGGGCAACTGCACTGGGCGATGGGGTTCGCCGGAGCGGCCGGAGTCCTGATCCTGGTGATCTCGGGATTCCTGCTCGGGGCGGGGATACGAGCACAAGCTCATCCGAGCGACATCCTGATCAATACCGGCCACGCCTACTGTGGGTTGCTCATCCACTCGGCTGGCCAGGTGGGCGTCAAGCTGCCCAGTGGCCAGTTTGTGTCCGCGGCCGGGGGCTCACTGACGCCAGTGAACGCCTGCCCATAGCCCGGTGGTGGGTGCCCGGTCAGACGTACTCGCGGTGGCGCATCCAGACCAGGGTGAGCCAGCCCCACACCGGGGGCAGGTAGGCGGTCCACAGCCGCTCGATGAAGACCGCGGCCACGGCCTGGCTCTGCGGCACGCCCGCGCTGGTCAGCCCGGCGATCAGGCCGGCCTCGATGACGCCGGCCCCGCCCGGGACCGGGGCCGCGCCGCCGATCACCGCGGCCAGCGTCTGCACCACGATGATCGTCGCCAGGTTGAGGTGCTGGCCCACCGCGTGCAGCGTGGCGCCCAGGCACAGGGCGACGAGCAGCTGGCTGGCCGCCGACCCGGCCAGCACGTAGACGATCTTCCGTGGTTCGGTGGCGATGGTCTTCAGGTTGGCCCAGATGCTGGCCAGGTGCGGCCGGACCCGCTGGCTGGCCAGCCGGCGGATCCGCGGCACCAGGGTGACCACGGCGGCCAGCAGGGCGGCGGCCAGCACCACGCCGATCACCACCCAGACCGCGGTCTGATGACTGCCGTGGCTGGCCGGCACGTGGAAGTCGCCGACCGCGAATCCGATCGACAGCAGGAACAGCAGGCCTTTGACCACCCAGCTGGCGGTGCCGGCGATCGCCCCGGAGCTGATCGCCGCGGCGCTGTCGAAGCCCTGGCGCTGGAAGAACCGGACCCGCACGCCGAACACGGCCGCGTCCCCGCCGACCAGCGAGGTGAACATGTTGGAGGTTTCCAGGGCCACGCACCGCCCGTACGGGATCGGCCCGGCCACCGCGCCGGTCAGCGCCCACGCGTTGCTCAGCACCGGCAGCTGGGCCAGCACGAAGGCCAGCGCGACCCAGCCCCACTCGGCGCCGCGGATCACATCCAGCGAGCCGGACGCGTCGGACAGCACGCCGACGATGGCCCACAGGCCGATGACGCTGCCCAGCACCATGAGCAGGTTGGCCCAGCTGATCCGCTTGGCCTCGACCAGCTTGGGCACGTCCACCCCGGCCGCGGCGGCCAGCGACTGCCGCAGCGTGCGCAGGAAGCCCTTCTGTGACTTGGCCATCCGCATGGTGGCTGGATCCAGCGTCGAGCCCTGCAGCTGGGTCAGGATGGACTGGATGGCCTCGGCATCCAGCACCTGGCTGGCGGCCGCGGCCACCCGGTCGGTGCCCGCCACCACCGCGGCGGCGGCCACCGCCGCGGCCAGGTCCCGGTCGGTGCGCACCGCCGGGGCGGACGACGAGGCGCGCCGGAAATCGCGCAGGCACGGGCCGTCCTCGGTGACCACGACGGCCTGCGGGCTGAGTGCGCCGTGCGCGATGCCCGCCGCTCGCAGCGCCAGCACCGAGGCCAGGAACTGGCCGATGACCTCGTCGGTGATCTGCTCCGCGGGCAGCTCGGCCAGCCGGGGCCCGGCCGGCACCCGGGTGACCAGGACGGCGTCGTCGCGCGCGCCGCACTGGCCGGCCGCTACCACCTCGGGCACCAGCACGCCGACCTTGGCCGCCAGCAGGGTCAGGTAGGCCTCGTGCTCGACCTGCTGCAGGCGGTGGATCAGCAGCGTGGGCCCGGAGTCGCGGTACACGCAGAACCGCCACACCTTGCTCAGCCATTGCGCGTCGGCGGCGTCCCGGCCGTACACCGCGAATTCCAGGCGGCGGCCCTGCTCGTCCTGGCCCGCGAAGGCCTCCACGCCCCATTCCTGATCCGCCATCGGGGTCAGCGCGTGCACGTCCACCCGGAGGTCGCGGACCGCGCCGGTGACCTCGGCGGCCGACGGCAGCCCGGCCGGCGAGCCGAACACCAGGTGGCAGGCGGCCGCCATGCCCCAGCCGAGCAGGATGGCGGACGCCACGTTGAGCGGCAGGCCGTAGCCGCCGACGAGCGCGGCCAACGCGGCCAGCGCCAGGGCGGTGCCCACGATCCGGTGCATCGGGCGGCTCAGGAACGGCAGCCCGGTCAGCGCCACCGCGAGCGCCACCGCGAGCTGGGTCACCGGGTAGCGGGGGTCGATCCCGTGCAGCCCGGGGACCGGTGGCCGGCCAGCGGCCGGGCCGAGCAGCGCGGCCAGGGCCAGGCACACGCCCAGCGTGGCCAGCCCGGCCACCGCCATCTGGCGCACCGCCAGCAGCCGCGGCACCAGCAGCCCGCCCACCGCCAGCAGCGCGATCACGCCGAACGACCCGGCCAGCCAGAGCGTGCTGACCAGCCAGCGGATCCCGTTAGGCGGCGGTGAGAGCAGCTGGGCCAGCTGGATCTCCACCGACGTGTTGGCCCGGATCAGCGGGATCATGATCGCGACCAGCACGATCGCGGTGCCCAGCCGGACCGCGTCGGAGGCCCGGCGGCGGGTGGTGCCGCCGCCCGGCGGCCCCAGCACGGCCGACCGCAGGCGCTCCGCGGCCCGGTGCCCGGCCCCCGGTGCCGGGCGAGCCGCCTTTCCGGGCGCGTCGGCAGCCCCGGGCTGAGTTAACCGGACCGGCCTCATGGCCCCATGATGCGGAGTCCCGGGCAACCCTCCGCATCCTGCGGACGGGGTGAATTCGCAGCTGGCCCAGGGGTGGCGGCCGCGCGCCCGCGGACGGCGACTGGGCGGGCACTGGCGTTCAGAAATGGTGCTCGTGGCGGCCTGGAAATCACCCGCCAGGGATGATGACAGCCGGTCACCTGGATGAAGGTTTCATATCCGTTTACATCAGAAAATGGCCGCAAGCTTTACTGGAGCGTCCATGAAGGGAGGTGTTGCTGCAGGTCAGCCGCGTGGTGAGAGAAGCTGTGCCCGATTTTCTTTTTTCATGCCGGAGTTGGGCAAAAATGTCATGTTGGCGGGGGATTGCCGGCCGGCCGTGGCACTCCTATCTTTGGCCCACCTGAGCGGGGGGATCTTCGCCGAGGTGGAAGGGAACGCCGTAATGGACACCGAGAAGAAAACGCAGCCTGTCCTCAGCAGGCGGGCACTGTTCAAGGGTGCCGCCGGGCTGGCCGTGGCCCTGGGCACGGTGGAACTGGCGGCCGGCACGCGGTGCTGCCGCAGCGGATCACGCTGGACGCCAGCACGCTGCCGGACATCCAGTTCGACATCGGCTCGTTCATCGCCGCGGCGCAGACTGTGAACGACGGCGGCGGGAGCGTCACCATGCAGCTGCCGCCGGTGCACTCCCTGTTCATCACGGCACGGCTGAACCGGACCCCGACCACCGCCGACAAGACGAACCTGAGCAACGCGCTGAACACGCTCGAGGCGACATACCAGTTCGCCGCGGCCGGGATCCTCACCTTCATCGCGTACGGCATCCCGTACTTCAACCGGCTGCCGGGCGGGATGACCGGGACCCTGGTGTCCGGGCACATGCCCAGGCTGTCCTCCAGCACCAGCCGCTTCGCGCTGGAGGAAGCCGTGCCTGGCCCGACCGACGTCAGCTCGGCCAATCCGGGAGTCACCAAGGAGACGTTCAATGTCCCGGTGACGATCGAGAGCAACGATCTGCTCATCACGCTGCGCAGCGACAACTCGACCATCATCACCGACGTGGTCAGCTGGCTGAACGGCAGTAACACGCTCAATGGCCAGTCGCACACGTCGCCGTCGCTGTTCACCGGTGGCCTGGCCACCATCACGTCCAGCCGCAGCCAGTTCGTCGGGATCTCGCTGCCGCGCAACATGGCCGAGACGCACGGGTTCTCCTACGCCGAGGAAATCAACTCGGACTCGCCGATGTGGATGGGCTTCCTCGACCAGCAGACCAATGGGGCTGGCGGCGGCGATCTGCACGTTCGCCGGGAATTCCTCGGCTCACCTGACCACCGCGGTGGCGGGCGACTACTTCGACAACGGCGCGATTCAGCACCTGTCGCACGTGATCGAGGACCTGGCCCAGTTCTATGCGCGGCCGTCGGCCACGGATACCGAGGGGGAGCCGTTTACCGAGCGGTGCCAGTACATGTTCCGGTCCAACCCCATTCCGTCGGTGGGCAACACCGATCAGTTCAACGACGGCGGCGGGCCCGCCTACTTCCCCAACGTGTTCCAGGGCGCCGGCGACGCCCTCGCCAACGCGCAGGCCGTCAACACGTTCCAGGGCGAGCCCCGGATGGGCCACCTGGCCGCGTTGCAGCGGTCGTCCCGTGCCGCCGACACCACGCCGATCCACATGCGGATGGACGGGCCCGGGCTGGACAGCATGGACGTGCCGGACGGGTCGGTGCAGCCCAAGCTGCAGTTCACCATGTTCTTCCCGACCGCCAACTTCTTCCAGGTGCTGCGGGTCAACCAGGCGTCGCTGGATCTGGTGTCGGAGTTCGGCGTGGACCCGGATGATAACGGGCTTGAGCGGTTCCTGACCGCGACCCGGCGGCAGAACTTCCTCGTCCCGCCGCGCCGTAACCGCGCCTTCCCCCTGGTGGAGCTGGCCTGATCACACCCTGGCCGTGGGCCAGCAGGCGGTCGTGCACCTGGTCAGCTAGTGGTGCACTGCCTGCTGGCCCGCCCCAGTTCCATTACCTGATCCGGCGTTGTTGTGGCGGCAGGGCCCCCGGACTAAGCGAGAATCGGGCGTAGCTGCTGGCTGAGGCGGTTACCGCTGGTGGTGAAGACGCCGCCGCAAGCGTCTCTGACTGAACACTGCCGGCAAATATCGAGATAGTCGTTCTTCCAGTCACTGATCGACCGGACCGCGTACGGCCACAGCCGTTCATCCAGGACGCAGTGCTGGTGGTTGTAGATCCTGGTGACCACACCCGCGGTCGCCAGGATCTGCGTGGCGTCGAGAAGTTCCCGCTGATAGTCCGCCGGATCGATCCAGACTTCGGCTGAGTTCGGTCGCGCGAGGCCGGTCATCTCCAGGCCCATCAATGCCACCTGGTCAACGAAGGGAAGGTTGCGTGCGATAAAGCGGGCCAGGTCAGCGAGTACGGGCACGGTGTGCAGCTGGACGACGACGCGGATCTCCACGCACTGCCCCAAGGACGCGAGATTCAGGATTCCCCGGACCGTCTCCTCGAAGGCACCGTCGGCTTGCACGATGAAGTCGTGCAAGCCGGGCTCAGGTGCGTAGACGGGAATTCCCACCATGATGTCGGCCAGGCCGACGTGTGCGTACCGGGACGCGAAGCCGGGGTCGGCAAAGCGCCTGCCGTTCGACAGCAGATGTAGCTGCAGCCAAGGCGTGGTGTCCCGGCAGTGCTCGAGGAGATCGATCAGGGCGTCCGCGTGCAGGGTTGGTTCGCCACCGGTGAGCCCTAGGCTTTGGGCTGATGACGGCAGCAGGCTGACGATCTGTTTCGCCCGGTCGAACAGCCATGCGTCAGCACGGTCCTTCGGCGGCTGAGAGCACATCAGGCAGTAGTTGTCGCACTGCTCAGTGAGCAGAACACTGTTGTGTGTGGCGTCGCGTTTCCACAGCACGGTTATCCGCTGCCCGTCAGGGGCTATGCCAATGACGTCGCCAGCCACGAGGTGCGCTAGCTCGGCGGGGACCTGGAGGGCTGGGCCAGGAGCCGCTAGATCCGGGCGCTGCGTCAGGTAGAGACGGTAACCAGGAACGGTGGTGTCCCCGGCCGGGACGAGGCAGGCGAGCGGAGACCCAGCCGGATCCTCGCCGGCCTGGCATACCCGCCACACGGCGGGGTCAACGAGGCCGGTCAGGCCAACAGGCTTCGCTCTGGCCGAGAGCTTGATCATTGGTTCGCCCAGCGGAAGAAAAGGTCCCGCGCGAAGCCGTCTTCCCGGGCTCTGCGCAGAATCGCGGTAAACACACCCATGTTGCGCTGGCAGAAATCCGACATCGTCTTCTGCCCCACGAAGTCGCCCATCGTCGTGTGGTGGAACACCGGGTCGGCTCCGCAGTACGGCTCGAAGGCGCAGGTAGCGCACATCGGCGCGCTGAGCGTGAAGGACTCCGCAACGGGCTGCATCAATTGGTCGGACAGCATGATGTCCCGGTAGCTGCTGCGGTGAACGTTCCCGAGCCGGAACGTGTGGTCGTTCATCTCAGCCAGCATGCGCCCCTCGTCCGAGGCGTAGACGTCGCCGTCGTAGTTGTAGACCAAGGCGCCTAGGCCAATGCCCGCGGGCGAGGTCAGATCGACGTAGCCCGGGTCATCGTTGGTGAACATCTTCTTGGCGGCGATTGCGGTGTAGGCCTCCACCATCGGAACGCCCTGCCGGTTCAGGTTGATGATGTGATCGAGGCCCGCTTCGTAGAACGTCAGCCACCGCTGTACGCCATATCCGGCCCCACCGCGGCGCCGGAGCGCAAAGCCGTACGGAGAGATCGGCCGCAGGAAAATGTGCCGCAGCCCGAGCTCAGCGTAGCTGTCGATGATCTCTTCCGGGCGGTCGAGACTGGCCTCGGTCGTGGTCATCAGCGCGCTGACCCGGTCGGGTCCCAGGGTCTGCTGGATTGTCCGTATGCCGCTGACCGTTCGCTCCCAGCTGTCTTGGCCGGGGCGCCGCCGGTTGCCGTTATGCAGCTCGCCTGGGCCATCGAGCGACGTGGACAGGTAGACATCTTCCTGGCCGCAAAACTCGATGACGTCGTCGTCGAGCAGCGCGAGATTCGTCGCTATGACGAAGGCGAGTTGCTTGCCAAGTGTCTCGTTCCTCCGCTTGGCCTCGGCCACGATCCAGCGGATCAGAGGGAGGTTGAGCAATGGCTCGCCGCCCTGAAACTCCAGCTTCAGGTGTGGGGACGGAGAGCGAAACACCAGGTCCAGCGCCCGGCGAGCCGTCTCCTCGCTCATGTCGTACTCGCTCTTCGCGGATGACTGCCGGGACACTTGGCAGTAGCGGCAGGTGTGCTCGCAGCGCAGCGTGACGACGAACATGTGCAGGCCGGTGGAGTCCGGCAGCCGGCGAAGACGGGTGCGGAGCTTGATGGCCAGTAGCTCGGCCGGGAGCCGTTCACCAGGTACCTGGATGAGATGCTTGGCGCGCAGCTCGGCGAGCAGGTTCTGGTCCGGGCACGTCCCGTCGAGCACGCTGAGGAACTGCTCTTCGGACAGGAATGCATGCTCGCCAACGAGGTTGGTCACCAGCATGCTGTCCGGGTCGAGCCGGTGGAAGCGCAGCGGGAGCAGTTGCCAGCCGGCCGGGGCGAGGCTGGTTGCCGTTCGGGTGAGCCGCAGGGTCATGACTCCGGTGTCTCGGCGTCCGCGAGGCCGGTCTGTGAGAACGCCAGGGCAAAGATGAGGTTCCGTAGCGGCTCGGTCTCCTGGCCAATCCGCAGCCGGAGTGTCTGGTCGATGACTTCCGACCTCATTCTGTGCATGAGGTCGGCGGGGTCGGCGTCGGGGTCGCGGGGGAACAGGGTACAGACGTACTCGTCAGCTGAAGCCCTGATATCGACGGTCATCATCGCGGCCACGGCGTAGGCGGCTCGCTGTAGCGCATCCAGTTCGATGGTTGCGCGATCGAAGGTGACCAGGATGGGGGCGGCGTCAGGTGTCATCACAGCTCAGTTCGCTCTTCTTCTGCGCCGGACGAACCACGCGGTGCCCCCGCCAGCCAGCGCGATCGCGGCCACAATCACGGTCGCCGTTCCGCCACCGTCGCCATGGCTATCGTTGCCCGTCGGGCTGGGATTGATGGTGGGCAATGCACTGGGACCGCTTTGCGTCGGCGACGGGCTGGGGGACGGGCTTGGCGATGCCGAAGCGTGCAACCTCGCGGTATGTCTCTTCTTCTTGGCGCCAGGATGCCGGGCTGACGCCGCCGAGGACTGGGTGGCGGTCGGAGTCGGCGATGGCGGGGGCGTGCTCGGGCTCGACGAGTAATGCGAGGAGTGGGAGAAGTGCGAGCCATGCGAACTGTGCGAGCTGGAATAGTGCGACACGTGGCTGCTATGTGAGGCATGACTGACGTGCGAATAGTGGCCACTGGGCCGGGCGGGGCCACTGGCCGCCCGGAGCGCTAACAGGGGAAATGAGACCGCAGCGTCTCCTTTGTGCTTCTCGGCGGGAGCAACGGCGGCCAGCCCGGGTGACGCACTTAGTGCAACGGCGGCCACGGCTGCGCTTACTGAAAGAATTGGCGGTCGCCCCACAGCCCGAACAATAGCAAGGATACGTTCCGCCCGGCTATCGAATCCCTGTTCGGAGGCATGCCGCCGGGCCGCCTGCGTTGCCCCGGCCTAGGTCGTGATGTAGCCAGAGAATTTGCATATTAGATGAGTATTCTCCCGAATAAGGACGTTTTGCGTAGCCACTCCATCAGGCCGGCCAGTCAAAGCGGGCCCAGATGGTGTGACCGTCCCGGCCGCCGTTGAGGCCCCAGGCGGACGCGAGGGCACGGAGAATGTCCAGGCCGTGTGCCCTGTCTTGGCCGCTCGGCGTGGGCGCCCACGGTCCGCCATCGTCTTCGACCTCGATGAGCATGTAGTCGGATGGCCGGAGGGTGGAGCGGACGGTGAACGTACCGCCGAGGACGCGCGAGTTGCTGTGCAGGACGGCGTTGGTGGCCAACTCGGAGGCGCACAGGATCACGTCATCGGCGATAGCGCAGTCTCCGAGTAACTCCCGGAGTTGTGCGCGGACCCGTGCGATCTGGTCGGGTCGGCCGGGGTAGGTGCGCGTGTGAGCCGTTACCTGGACTGATGGCGGAGATGGCTGGTGCATTGGTTTTCCTCAATCGATTGGTAAGTTGAAGCATCTAGTCGTCTACTCGACTAGATAAGTACTAGATTGACGATGAACTGCAGGTTCCTCCGGGGGAGCTAGACGAGTCGGACGCCGTCGTGAGCGCGGACGGCTGGTGGGGTGGCGAAGTCAAGCGCGTCGAGGATCCGGACGGCGTAGGCCGGATCGGCCAGGTCGGTGACTTCCTCGCGAGTGGCCCAGCGGATCTCGGAGGTCTCGTTCGCGATACAGGCCTGGCCGCCGGTCTGCCGGCAGCGGAATACCAGGGCAACGATGCCGCGAGCCATGTTCTTGTACACGCCGGTTAGTGCGGACGGCTCGACCTGGAGGCCGGTTTCCTCGGCGACCTCGCGGCGCAAGCCTTCGATGATGTCTTCGCCGAGTTCCAGGACGCCGCCCGGCGGCTCCCAGTGGCCGTTGTCGCGGCGCCGGATCAGCAGAGCGCGGTCATGGTTATCCACTACGACGGCTGCGACACTGACCGAGTGCCGCGGGCTATCGGCCATGGCCCGGCTCCTTCCGGCGTTAGTGTGACTCAGTACATCACACGTATAGACGAGTGTAGGAGTGATCGTGCCAGGTGATCTTGCGGCCGTTCTCGGCACTCTGGACCCCACCAGTGATCGTGCTGTGTTCCGGCAGATCGCCGATCAGTTGCGTGACTCGATCGAAAAGGGCCGTCTGGGGGAGAACGAACAGATCCCATCTGAGACCGCGCTCGTTGAGCACTATGGCGTGGCGCGGATGACCGTGCGCCACGCCATCCAGGTGCTCCAGTCCGAAGGCTTGGTCCTAGCCGAGCACGGGCGTGGTGTGTTCGTCCGGCCCCGGCCTCCGGTTCGGCGCCTGGCCGCCGATCGGTTCGCCCGGCGCAACCGCGCGCAGGGCAAGGCCGCGTTCATCGCCGAGGCCGAGCAGGCAGGCAGCAAGCCCGAGGTAGACAGCATCATCGTGCGCGAGGAACGGCCCTCCCGCGATGTCGCTGCCCGGCTTGGTAGCACCCGCAAGGTCCTGGCACGGCACCGCCGCTACCTTCTGGACGGGCGGCCAGTGGAGACCGCTATTTCCTACATCCCCACGGACATAGCCAGTGGGACCCCTATTGCCGAGCCGAACCCCGGCCCCGGCGGGATCTATGCCCGGCTGGAGGAGGCCGGGCACGTACTGGATCACTTCGACGAGGAAGTTCGCTCCCGCATGCCGATACCTGATGAGGTCCGCGCCTTGCGTCTAGTGCCCGGCGTGCCGGTCTTCCATCTGATCCGCACTGCCTTTGATGTGGATGGCCGGGCCGTCGAAGTCTGCGACACGATCATGGCGGCTGACGCCTACGTCCTTGCTTACTCTCTTCCGGCTCGCTGATGGCCCCGCAGGCGGCGCAGCGTAGGCCTGGGCCACATTGGCACGGTGCCGGGTTGGCCGGTCTTGGCGGTGGGGACTTGCGTCAGGTGGGTCTGCCATACGCTGTGTCTTGGTTGGCCTGATATCGAGGGGAATGATTAGCGGCCATGTCGGTGCATCCACCGTCCGGACATGGCGCTTCGGCACCGGACGAGATGCGTCGCCAGGTCCAGGCTTCGGTGCGGGAGTGGGTGAGTTCGGCTAAACCGCGGCCGGAATCCGCTCGTAGGGGTACTTTTTCCGGCTTCGGGTTACGGGTCTCGATCAGCCCCCCGCCTGCCAGCCGACGTTCATCCCGCCCGCGTGACGTTCATCCGGCCCCGCCGATGACGTCGGCGACCTGGGTGCCGGAGCCAGTAATGGGCCGGGTCGAGATCGTGGCGGACGTGCCACGATAACGCAGTCGGCGAGTACTTCCCGGAGTTGAGCGGACCCGCGCGATCTGATCAGCGCGGCCGGGGTAGGTGCGTGCATGGGCCGTTATCTGGGCTGATGGTAGCCGGAGATATTCCCAGGGGAGCAAGACGAGTCGGACGCCGTCGTGAGCGCGGACGGCTGGTGGGGTGGCGAAGTCAAGCGCGTCGAGAATCCGGACGGCGTAGGCCGGATCGACTGGTGACCGTTCCGTTCGGGTCGGCCGATGCTCAGGCTGGGTAACATGTCGCGTCTACCTGACGTTATGTCTGGTAAGATTGACATTATGTCGGGTAGCCCTTACGGTTCTGGCCGTGGGCAGGACATCAGCCGCAGGACGGCGCAACGGGGTGCGGCGAGCGCGGCTGCTCGCGGAACTGACCCAGGCCCAGCTCGCCGAGGCGGTCGGGGTGACCCGGCAGACCATC
This sequence comes from uncultured Actinomycetes bacterium, assembly GCA_963747705.1. GTDB lineage: Bacteria > Actinomycetota > Actinomycetes > Streptosporangiales > Streptosporangiaceae > RYN-230. Next base: position 80,225 of record CAVVGF010000020.1, read on the forward strand.
GTGGCGATCGAGGCCGGCGACTACGCGCCGTCGGTCTACCTGGCGCTGGCGATCTGTGATCGCCTGGGTGTAACCGTCGAGGCGCTGTTCGGGTCTTCAGGTACAGCAAGCACTCCCGCAAGCCAGGTGAAGGAGTTGTCGTGATGCAGATTAGGCAGATCCCGGCCCGCTGGCGCAGGCGGGACGCGGCGCTGGCGGACCGGGGCCAGGCGCACGGCGGCGGTCCGGGCGGCGGCGAGCGGGACGGCACGGCGTGGGGCGACGAGCGGCAGGTGGCGGTGTGGGGCCAGGTGTCCGCACGGACGCTGTACCTGGTGGTCATGCTGAATGTCGCCGCCGCCTTAATCTTCAATGGCATCGACTCCAGCCGGTACGGGCCGTGCGTGACGGTGTTCTTCGCGATCGCGCTCGGCTCCACCGCCTACGCCGGGTGGACGGCCCGCCGCAAGGGCGTCGACGTACGGGCGCCCCGCGCGACGGGCCGTGCCCAACTGGTGGTGCAGTCTGTCGTGTTCGGTGTCCTCCTCTACGTGCTCGACCGGTTCACAGGCTGGGGCCACAATCACGACAGCTGGGCAGACGCCGCGGAGACGATTGCCGGCTATGCGCTCGGGTTCGGAATCGGCATGCGGTTCTTCGCGGCCTGGCGGCAGCGGGAGGCGCTGCGCTCGCGAGAGGCAACGGACGACGACACTCCCGGTGCGCCCGACCCGGTGCTCTAGCCGTCCTCGCGGGTGGCCGGCGTCGCGGAAGACGTTACCGCCGCCGGCGCGGGCATGGCCCCTCGGGAAGCGACCTGGCTGGCGTGAGAACCGCCATGATCACCCCAAGGGCCGTGCCCGTGCTCTTACCCGCCCATCACCGGCAGATTGTTTTCCTGGACGCTCTGGCATTGCGCAAGGCGGGTTAGAACTATCCTTTGAGTCGTGAGCGGCGACAGTGACAACACGGTGGGGCGTGTTTTCATCTCATACGCCCGTAAAGACGCAGATCATGTACACATACTGGAAGCGATTCTCGAAGCGGAGGGTATACCTGTATGGCGGGATACGTCCAGCCTGTTGCCGGGCGATAACTGGCCCGAAAAGGTACATGCCGCCATTGCACATGAGGCTCTCTTCTGTCTCATATGCTTCTCGTCCGCCAGTATTGCTCGCGGGAAGGGTTACCAGAACGAAGAGATTGTCCAGGCGATCGAACAGTTGCGGTTGCGGCACTCAGGTGAGACGTGGCTTATCCCGGTAAGGTTCAATGAGTGCGAAATTCCCGATTTTAGCCTAGGTGCCGGCCGCACGCTCGCCGCTATTCACTGTGCGGATTTGTTCGGAAGCCGGTATGACGAAGAAGCCGCGAAGCTCATAGAAGTGATCTCACGGCGGCTCAAGGTCTCGGCTAAGCATAGAAAAATATCGCCAGGTGTCGTTACCGTGCCGAAAAGGCAGGATGACAGCCCAGTCCGGCCCCCCGTGATCAGCAGGCGAACAGCAGCGATTGGCGCTGGCACAGCAGGCTCCTTAATTGCCGCGCTCGCTGTCGTTGCCCTGCCGGGCCTGCTCAGCCCGAAGCCCGCGCCGCCCCCTAACGGCACGCCGTCCGCGACGGCGTCGGCAACGGCCCGGCCCAAGCGGCAAAAACATAGCGATACTAAGGCCAGAAGATCCCGGGAGGGACGCCAGGTGGGCGTGGGCGTGCCCGACCCTACGTCGCAGCCCAGTCAATCGGCCACGCCCACGCAGCCCGGCCATGTGCGCCGAACCCATTTGACGCCGCCTTCGACCTCCGGACCCACGACGTACAGTGAGGTTCCGGGGGGCACAGCTAATACCTGGACCGACCCCTCTGACGCAGGTGGGAACGAAGGGCCCACGATTCCCGCGAACATGACAGTCCAAGTTGTGTGCAGAGTGTCTGGATTCCAAGTTTCAGACGGTAACACCTGGTGGTACCAAATCGCCTCAAGTCCGTGGGACGGCAATTTCTACGCATCGGCCGATGCCTTCTACAATGACGGCAGGAAATCTGGCAGTCTTGCTGGCACACCGTTTTACGACCCCGCCGTCCCGGTATGCCAAGGGTGAGGCCGCGCGAGGATCCTGGCGACAACAGCTCCGTTAACCTGTACAAGTTCGCCGTCGAGATGGCCGACCGGGTCAGCGCCCGCCGGGGCACAGCTAACGCGTACTTCCTGGCCGTCCAGACCACTCTTGTCGCGGTCCTCAGCCTGGGCGCGCCGAACTTGTCGAAGTCTTCGCCGTGGATAAGCGGAGTCGCGTCGGTCGCCGGTATCGCGTTATCGATGGCCTGGTGGCTGCAGCTCCGCAGTTACCGAAGCCTGAACTCGGCCAAATTCGCCGTCATTACTGAACTGGAGAAGGATCTCGGTCTCACGATCTACCAGAACGAGTGGCGGGTACTCAGCGGCGACCGTGTCAAACGCTGGCGATATCGCTACGCCGAACTCGGTGCCACCGAGCGGTTTGTGCCATGGGTGTTCGCCGCCCTCTATATTGTCCTGATCGTGGTCAGGCTGACGCGGTCGGCGTGACGTTCAGACGGCCGCGCCGATGACCTCGGCGACCTGGTGGCGGAGCCAGTAGTGGGCCGGGTCGAGATCGTGGCGGACGTGCCAGGCCTGCGCTATCGGCAGGGTGGGCAGCTCGGCGGGGATCTCGTAGACGAGGGCGCCGGTGAGCGCGGCGACCTGGCTGGCGTAGCTGGCGGTGATGAGCCAGGTCCGAGCTGGCGATGATCTGGGCCGCCGCGGCATAGGTGGGCACCACCGCGATGACCCGGCGGGACAGGCCGCGGCTGGCGCGTTCGGCATCGGGGTGCTCGGCAGCCTCACCCTCGTGCACTATCGCGGACGTCTGCTGGGGGCGCTGGCCGGGCAGCCGGTGGCGGCTGGTCGTTGGCACTGGGCACTAGGCACCGCTCAGTCGTTCCTGGCGACTTCGGGGTCGGCTATCAGGCGTCGGGCGGCTCGCACGTCTGGGCCGAGCCGGGCCAGGTGGCCGGTCAGGTCGTCGGCGGCGGTGTGCAGCGCTTCGCCGGTCACCGGGCCGAGCGCGTCGAGGATGAACAGCGCGGTAGTGGTGTCCTCGCTGAGCTGGGTGCGGCGGGCCTGGCGCCAGTTCCAGCGCCGGCAGGTCACGCCGGCGTCGTCGCACCACACCACTTCGCCGGGGTCGGGGTGCTCGGTCACGGTGACGCCGTCGGCCACGGTGCCGAAGGGCTCCTGGCCGGTGGCGCGGACCAGCCGCGGTGAGCCTTGGTAGCAGGTGGAGGTCCTCCCCGCCGAGCGGGATCTGGTGCAGCACCGAGACCGCGTTGTAGAGGTCGGTGAGCCGGTTGACCCGGGGCAGGCCGTTCGCCGTGCGGCGCAGCAGGGCCTCCAGGCTGTTGCGGGTGCGCTGCGGCTTGGCGCCGAACGCGCGGTAGGCCTCCCGCCAGGCCGCCACGTGCGGGAGTTGCTCTGGGGGCTGGTCGCGGAGTTCCTGGCCGGCTTTGGTCTCGGCTGCCTGGAGCAGTTCTTCGCTGGCCTGGTCGCTGGGGCCTGGGACCAGGCCGTCGACGGCCAGCAGCAGGGCCCGGTAGTCGGGCCGCAGCGCGAAGATCGCGGCGTCGACGTGGGCGCCGGCCAGGAAGTCCTGGAGCATGATCAGGTCAGGCATCGGGCAACCTCCGGCCGTGATTGGTGATGCTGGGTGCTGGTCAGCCTTGGTGGTGCTGGGTCAGATGGAGCGGATGGCGCCGCCGTCGATGGGGATCATGGCGCCGGTGATGTAGGACGCGGCCGGGGAGAGCACGAACGCGGCGGCCTGACCGAACTCGGTGAGTTCGCCGTAGCGGCGCAGCGGGATGCCCTGGGATAGGCGGGCCCGCACTTCGTCGGGGTCGCCGAGCAGGGCGTCCAGCTGGCGGACCCGGTCGGTGGCGATGCGGACGGGCAGCAGGCCGTTGATCCGGATCCCGGCCGGGCCGTGCTCGTCGGCCAGCGTCTTGACCACGCCGGCCAGGCCCGGGAAGAGGCCGTTGGAGATGGCCAGGTCAGGCAGGGGCGCCCGGACGGAAGCGGCCAGGATGAAGGCGATGGAGCCGCCTGTTCCGGTACGGGAATCGTCGTCGCTCCTGCCGCTCAGGCTGGCCGCGAGGACCCGGGCCAGCCTTACGGCGCCGAGGAAGACGCTTTCGAACGCCGACCGCCACGCGTCGTCCGGGGTGTCCGCGACTGTCCCGCCGGGTGATCCGCCCACGCTGATCAGCGCGCCGTCCAGGCGGCCGAACCGGTCCCGGGCGGCTTTGATCAGCTGGGCTGGGGTGCCGGGGTCGGCATTGTCGGCGACTGCCCAGGCGGCTTGGCCGGGTGCGGCGTCCGGGTTGAGGCGGGCGGCCGCCGATGACGCGGTGGCCTCGTGCGGGGCGCTGATCAGCACGCGGGCGCCGTCTGCGACGAGTGCCTGGGCCGCGGCGAACCCGAGGCCCCGGCTGCCTCCGGTCACCAGATACACACGATCGCGCAAGCCAAGATCCATGCGGTCATTGTGCTCCTGGCGGGCGGCTGAGCCGGTGAGGATGTCGGCACGGCCGCTTAGCGTGGCCGTGAGAGCTGGACCGCGGGCTGAGGTGGGGTGCGATTGATGGTGGATGCTGATGACCAGCCGGGCCCTTGTGTGTGCGGCTACGACGCGGAATTGCGGCGGCATGACGAGGTACTGCGCCGGGCCTGCGGCATCCAGGTCCGCGACCACGTCCTCGACATCGGATGCGGGGCCGGGCAGACGACGCGGCAGGCGGCGCGCGCGGCCCGGGCGGGGAGTGCGCTCGGGGTCGACGTGTCCGCGCCCGCGATCGAGCGTGCCCGCGAACTCGCCCGCGCGGAGGAGCCTGCACAACGTCACGTTCGAGCGCGCCGACGCGCAGGTGTGCCGCTTTCCGCAGGAGCGCTTCGACGTGGCGATTAGCAGGTTCGGCACGATGTTCTTCGGCGATCCCGCGGCCGCGTTCGCCAACATCAGGCGGGCGCTGCGGCCGGCCGGGCGGCTGGTGATGATGGTCTGGCAGGCCCCTGAGCGCAACGAGTGGGAGGTTGCCATACGGCAGTCCCTGGCGCAGCCGGAGAGCGCGCCGGCCCTCCCGTCCGGGGGAGCGGATGCGTTCTCGCTGGCCGATCCGCCGGCCGTGACGGAGATCCTGGAGGCCGCAGGGTTCGCCGGCGTTGAGTTCACCGATGTCCGTGAGCCGGTCTACTACGGCCCGGACGTGGCCGCCGCCCTCGACTGGGTCCGCGGCTTCACCTGTACGAGCGAGGCGCTGAACAGGCTGGACCCTGCCGCCGCGGAGCGTGCGGTCGGGCGGCTGCGCGAGGCACTCGCCGCGCACGTTCGCGACGACGGTGTGTGGTTCGACTCCCGCGCCTGGATCGTCACCGCTCGCCGGCCATAGGCGGGAACGGGGTCCGCTGTTGTGCGGGCTTGCGTGGTGAGACGTTGGGCGCGGGTCGCTCGTGTGGACTCGCGAGGGCCTACGGGGCGGACGCGTGTCGGCCGTTATCTCCTGCGGCGGCGTTGCCTGATCCGGATGTAACCGGATGCCGGGTGCCCCGTCACGATGATGGTCGGCGCGCCCTCGTCCGCGGTCTCGGGGGCCTTGTTGCTGATGTGCGAGGTGTTCGTGCTGGCCTGCCCGACCCGGGCGGCTTGGCGGCGGCGCCCATGTATGCCAGTGCGCGGCACGGCGGATTCAGACCCACTCGGCGCCGCGTGGCTGTGGCGAGCGTGGGCCTCCATGACCATCGCCGTCGGTATTGCGCTGCTGACAGGCAAGAGCGATCTTTCCCAGCGCATGCGCCGTCTGCGACGGAGCGACTCCGGGGTTCGGGAAGTGTGCCGCCAGCGGCTTAGCAGCAATGAACCCGCGGGGCACCGAAGCGGGCGGAGCAGGCAAGCTCGCAGCCTCCAGTTCGCCCGGCCGGAACGGGCGCCACGATGACGCCGGTGGGGCGGGCGGCGGGCGCCTTCTGGTGCTGCGGGGCCGGCTCGCGGAGGTGGCGTTCCTGGTGTACCAGGTCAGCGGCGTTCTGCCCCTGACACTCAGCGACCTGAGTGCCTCTTCGCGGGACAGTTTCGCCTGGCGCCCTATCTGCTGGATGTGGCGCTGCCATAGATCCTGGTCGCTGGCCAGGGCCTTCATGTAGGCCACGCAGAACTCCGGCGTGATGCACTCGCACCGCCCGAGGGCGGCAGTCAGCGCTTCCCCCATCCGTGCCCGTACGTCTGCGTCGATGTTGGCCGGTGCCCTCCACCATGCCCCGGACCTGCTTGATGAACTCCTTCCGGTGCGCCAGGAAGTCCTGCCCAGTGCGCCAGGTCACCATCCGAAGCGGGCTTCCCCTGGTCCAGGAGCCAGAACGTACCTTCCGCCAGCACATCGCCGAGTTCTTCGCCCCGGGCCCGCTCGACCCGATACGGGTCATAGGGGTACTGGAGCACCTGCCCTACGGTCGCGACCTGCTGGAGGCGCTTGCCCGCCTCCAGCACGAAAAACCAGTCCTCGTTGTAGACATTGGGAAAAAACGAGCGATTGCCCTTGATCCCGACAGCCAAGGCCCCGCCGCCGATGAATGTCTCCTGCCAGCCGCCTGCCTGGCGGAAGGCGTGACACACCATCGAGTTGTCGGGGAAGCCCCCGATGGACAGCCCGACGGCGCTGTGGGCGTCCAGCAACCCGACGGCCTTACTCAGATCGCCCGGGTTGGGTACCCGGATGTCATCGTCCAGGAAGACGACCCGCTTCCAGCGGAGCGCGTGGCTGAGCACCAGGGCAAGGTTGCGCTTGGTACTGACGTCGGTCTTGCGCTCGAACATCGTGCCGGCCAGCAGGCGTGAGGTTGCCAGTTGGGGAAGCCGGAGGTGGGCTTCCTCAGGCACATCGATCGCGATCAGGTCTATCTCTGGATCGAGGTGGACGGCGGCCGCGTAGGCGCTCGTCCATTTCCGGCTGTGCAGGGTGACCAGTGGGCAGCCCAGGGACCGCGCTGCGGTGGCCGCTTCCTTCAGGTAGGCCACCGGGCGCGAGGTGGGCACGATGATCGCGTCAACCTTCACCGGCGGCGTTGACTCATCGACCGGCCAGATCAGTGGGCGGTGCGACCCATGGTGATGGGCCGTCTCGATACCGGGCATCACTGCGGGCTGGGCCACTCGAAGAGCCTCGTCTCGGGGAGCGTCCAGTCAGGAGTCAGCGTCACACCGTTCTCCACGGTTACCCGGGTGAGGATGCAGTAGGCTTCGGCGTCCGGGAACCGAGCCTGAATGTACTCCATATTGCGATCCCGGAAGCGTTCATCGGTCAGGGCGCGCACGGCGCCGTAAGTACCCCGGCCATACATCCCGTTGCAGATAGTGACAATCCTCTTCCGATTGAACGGGCTCACCGCCCGGGCAAATAGCGCGACGTCTTCGCGCAGGATCGTCTGTCCGCCGGACTTATCGAGCAGCGGACGGTGCTGCACTTTGCGACCATCTTCCTCAGTGATCTCGAAGTACACGCCTTCTTCCTCGTCCCAGTTGCTGACCTGCTCGACCGGCAGGTGAAGGCGGTCGAGGACCGCCTTTGTCGCGTCATTCCAGTCGACACCGCCCAGCGCGACGAGGTGCCCCGAGTAGTCGTCAGCTACAAGCTGATCTGCCGCCTTGTACCGGACCGGGCTGGTGGGATTGGCTGCGCGCAAGTGCCCGAACAACTCGAGGAGGGCATCAGGATCCGAATACCGGTACAAGCCAATAAAGTCGGGGTCCGAAGGGTCGGTATAGGGCATCCGTTCCAGCATCCTCTGCGGTAGCCGGGCGCAGACGATGGTGGCAGTCTCGCCAACCTTGAACCGGTAGAACCCGGTAGCGAGCGATTGGGCAATCTCCCGGGCCGCGTCCGGGGGGGTTGCCTGGAGTCCCGGCGGGACTGGCGCGGCCAGAGCGTCACGGCGCAGGCGGGTGAGTTCCTCCAGGAGTGCCTCCCTGCCGGTCCGTTCCTGCACGGTCATCTCGTCAGGGCTCAGCAAGCGGCCAGTCCGTCCGTCGAAGGAGCGGGGGCTGGCGAAGAACGTGGCGATGTCTTCAATCCTCGACACCGGTGGCACCGCCGGGTTGGTCCGGGACTCCCATGACGAGACGAGCGGCACACTGACAGGCCGGTTCCCGTCTCCGCCCAGAGCCGCTGCCAACTGGGACTGGTTTACCTTCCTGGGCCAGTGGTGTTCTCTGAGATCGCGGAGACGGCGTGCGAGGACCTGGTGCGGATCTTGATCATTCACCGCAGACCTCAGTTCAACTGAAGTTCAGTAGTTCAGTCAAACTTACCGGGTTGGTATCAGTCAGACAACCCCATCTGACAGTACCTTGACACAACCCTGGGAGCTGAAGCCCAGGGGTTCACTTCTTTGTATGCCTTCAGGTCTTGCATCAGGCTGTGACCTGAAGCACACTGAATCACGTGGATACAGTCTGAAGTACAGCTGAAGTTTAGTTTCAAATGCGTGGGTGCAGCTAGCCAATGTCGGGCGCATCTCCCTCCAGCAGGCCCACTACTGAGCCGGGCTGAGTGCGGGCATCCCCATCGCCCTGGGGATGCCCGCGATAGAAACCCCGGCCCTCTCACAGACAGGGGATTTCCGTGGCCACCATAGCCTCTTACCTGCGAAAAGGCATCAAATGGGTCTCGGCGCGCCGCGCTCGGCTGGTCGCGGGGGTTGTCCTCATGGCGGTCCTGCCTGGGACCGTCCTGCTCGCCGGCTGCGGGCCGCCTCCGGACAGCCCCAAGATCATCGTCATAGTGGCCAGCGCCACTGCCAACGAGCCCGCACCGGTGCTGTCAGGCCCGGACCGCGCCATGCTGCGCAACGCGGGCAACACCAGTACCCGCGCGGTCGCGTACGTGGTGGATCCGAACACGGGCCAGGCGCACGAAGTGTCGCTCACTCCGCGCCGGCCCGATGGCCAGGTTGACTATGGTCCGGACCGGAACAGCGAACTGGACGCGAATGTCAACCGCGTTCAGCGGTTGCTGAACGCCCTGGCGGCCCGCAAGCCGTTCGACCTGCTGGCCATGATCGCCCAGGGGGTGCGGGTGACCTCCCGCCCCGGCACGCTCCTGGTCCTGTCCTCGGGCCTGTCCACGTCGGGCGGCTTCGACCTGAGGCAGGTCGGCTGGGGCGCGAACCCACAGGCCGCCGCGGTCTCACTCGGCCGTGACGGACTGCTGCCCCGGCTGACCGGCTGGAACGTCGAATTCTCTGGCCTCGGGGATACCGCCGGGCGGCAGCCTGCCCCGCCAGTCCCGCAGCGCACCATACTGACCCGCTACTGGCTGGCCCTGTGCCGCGTGGCCGGGGCGAATTCCTGCGCCGTGGACGCGATCACCCGCCCGGACCCGCCTTCGCGGAGCACGACGCCGGTCCCGGTTGTCGCGTTCCCGCGAGTGACCTCGTACCACGGCCCGCACGGCGGCCGGACCACGAACGTCCCTGCCGACGCGTTCTTCGCTTTCAACAGCGCGCGGCTGCTGCCGGGCGCCAACACCATCCTCGGGCCGATCGCGGCCCGCGCCCGGGACGGCCACCTGGAGGTGACGATCGTCGGATATGCCTCGCCCGACGGCGGGTCGGGCAGCTACAACCTCAGCTTGTCGGCGAACCGGGCCCAGGCGGTCCGATCGCGCCTCATCGCGCTCGGGGTGCCGGCTGGCTTGATCGTCCAGGCCGTCGGCCTGGGTACCGCGGGTAAGACCCGCGTGGACTGTTACCGCCATGGCCATCTGAACGAGGCCATCTGCGCGCGGCTGCGCCGCGTACTCATCACCCTCCGCTCGGTACCGTCGTAAAGGAGCCCACCATGACCACCACCGAAGATAATGGCAGCACCAGCCCGGCCCGGAATTTCCTCGCGACCCCCGGGCCAGGCCCGGTCCGCAGGACCCGGCCACCAGACGACCCCCATCCCGTCGCCGGACGGTCCGAGCCGGGCCGACCTGGCCGACCATGACCGGCGCCGGCGCTGGGAGCGGCAGATGCGCCGTCTGCACGCCGACGCCGAACACTGGATGCAGACCCGGGTCAGACATCCCGACGGCGGCGAACGCACGGTGGCCGAAACCCAGGCCGACGAGGTGGAGCAGCGGGAGCAGATCAGCCGGGAGACCGCCATGGGGTCCCGCAAGCACCGCCGCCTGCCGACGTGGCAGAGCTGGATTCCCAAGTTCGTTCTGGTCTTCGATTTTGCGCTGCTGCTCTACTTCTTCGCCGGGATCACCAACGTGGACTGGCAGAGTGCAGTGTCGATGAGCCTGGCCTTCGCCATCACCCTGGCCGCCATGGTGACGGTGCTGGCCTACGGCTTCCTGTCCTTTACCGGCCACCGCATGCGCTCCTACAAGAACCACGCGGGCACGGTGCACCTCGACGAACTGGACGGGGTCAGCAGGACCGCGTTCGGGATCGCGATGACCGTCATCACCGTCCTCGCGGCGCTGATGTACCTGCGCATCCATAGCGAGGTCATCGACGCCCTCGGGTCCCAGGCCGGGCTGACTCTCCTGGTCATACCGCTGGCGATAGCCGTGGTCAGCGCGGTCGCTAACTTCCTCGTCGTCCTCATTCACGCGCTGGATGGTTCAGACGAAGTTGCCCGGCTGAACAAGCTTGCGGCGGCCACCCACCGGCCGGTCCGTAAGGCGCACCGGCTGCGGAGGCGGGCCGCGCAGCAGGCCGACCGGTGAACGGCGCAGCAGGCGCAGGCAATTCTGGGGGGCTGGTAGGCCGGTCGCGGGCTTCCAGCTCCCCGTGCCGGGCAGCACGGGTGCCTGCCCAGCACGCAGGCCAGGGGCCATCTGGTATGACGGCGGCAGTTGAACTGAAGCCGGGCGTACTGTCACAATCCGAATGGCGTTAGCGTCAGCGTACGGAGGCGAGGCACATCGGGTCCGTGGCCGGCTCACCGACCAGCCTCAGGGTGGAGGCCCTCACCGAGGACGATTGGTCTAGGCTGCGGGACATCCGGCTCTCCGCCCTCCAGGATTTTCCCGCCGCGTTCCTGTCGAGTTACGAGCTCGAGACGGGCTATGGCGAACAGCGATGGCGCCAGGAATTCTCTCGCGGCACCTGGAACATTCTGCTCGCCAACGACGAGGATGTCGGGCTCCTTGGTGTGACCAGGGAGCAGGCCATGTCAGCGCAGGAATGCTATCTGGAGTACCTGTGGGTCGCGCCCAGTTTCCGGCGGTCTGGCGCGGCATCGATGCTGCTAAGGACGATCCTGAACTGCCTACGGAACTCGGGGGTCCGCACCGTGTGGCTGTACATCCTGAATGGCAACCAGGTAGCAATGAGCCTGTACCAAAAATTCGGCTTCCAGAGCACGAATGAATCGCAGCTGCTGCCAGATCATCCGGCAGGCAGCGAGCACCGCATGAAGCTACGTCTGGATTAGAACTCGCCCCTCGTGGCCCCGATCGAGCCGGTTGCTTCGCCTGGCTCTTCCTC
>CAVVGF010000021.1:0-20898 GCA_963747705.1 uncultured Actinomycetes bacterium
CGGCGTCACGCAGGTGTGGCAGACCCCGGTCCGGCAGCTCCACCGGGTGGGCACGTCGCAGGCGTCGGCCAGGTCGAGCACGCTGGGCCCAGGTGTCGCCGAACGGGACCGACACGCCGCTGCGCGCGAACGTCACCACCGGGCCGGTCCCGGGCGGCCCGGGCGGCTGGTGTGGTGGCCGCCGGGTCTGCCCGGTCAGCCCCGGGTTGACCGACGGCAGCGCGCCGAACAGCTCGGTGTGGATCCGGGCCGGGCTGACGCCGAACGCAGTGAGCGCCTCCCGCATATCGGCCATGAACGAGTCCGGGCCACAGACGGAGGCACTCGCGCTGGGCCTGGCAGGCCCAGACCAGCCAGCTTGTCCTTGGACAGGCGGCCGGCACTGGCCGGGGGCTGGCGTTCGATCGGGGGTTTGGGCTTGACTGTAGAAGACGTGCTCGTGGGCGTGCGGGAGGGAGGCGAGCAGGGCGTGCGCCTCGGCGGCCAGCGGCTGCTGCGGGGCCGGCGAGCGCCGTACAGCCACCAGACCTCGCGGGTGCCCGGCCGGCCGCGAGCTGGTGCAGCATGGCCACACCGGGGTGACGCCGATGCCGGCGAGATGAGCAGGACCGGGCCGGCGCTGTCGTCGAGCATGAACTCGCCGCGGGGCGCGGCCACGTCCAGCGTGGCGCCCCGGGCGTAGCTGGCCGGTCAGGTAGATACTGCCGCGCCGTGCGGCTCGTGCTTGACGCTGATCCGGTAGCTGCTGCCGTCGGGGATGGTGGACAGCGAGTAGCTGCGCACCGGGCGGGCTGGCCGCGCCGGCTGACCCGCAGGGTCAGGTACTGGCCGGGCTGGGCGGGCGGCAGCGCGGCGCCGTCCGGGGCGGCCAGGTAGATCGAGGAGACCGTCGCGGTCTCGCGTAACCACCCGGGCCACCCGCAGCGTGCGGAACCCGGCCCAGGCGGGCGGGGGTGGCGGCGCGCCGGTGCCCGGCGGCGGCGCGGCGCCCGGCCCGGCGCCCGCTTCGGCGGCCAGCAGGTCGTGGAAGGACTGCTGCCAGCCCGGGCTGAGCGCGGGGATCTGCACCGCCTGCCGCAGCTTGGCCTGGTCCCGGTGCGGCAGGTAGAGCAGCGCGTCGATGTCGGCCACGGTGAGCGCGTGCGGGCCGGTCCTGGTCTTGACGATCGGCTGGCCGGCCTTGATCGGCCCTTCCTGGATGACCCGCATGTAGAAGCCCGGGCGGTGGTGGCTGACCAGCAGGGCGGGCATCTCGGGCTGGCCCAGGCGCAGGCCGACCCGGTAGCAGGTGACCCGGGGCTGGGTGACCTCGAACTCGGCCGCGCCGATCCGGTACCGGTCACCGACGCACACCTCGTCGTCGGGCAGGCCGTCGACGGTGAGGTTCTCGCCGAACTGCCCATAGCTGAGTCGTCCCGGCCGAAGTGCTGCTGCCAGTGCTGGTAGGACTGAATCTGGTAAACCATCACGGCGCGCTGCTCACCGCCGTGGCCCTTAGGTCGCCCTGGCCGTCGCCGTCCAGGTTGAGCCGGCGGGCCTGCACCGGCCCTTCGACCGGGCTCTTCCAGATGCCGGTGTGCACGGTCTTGCCCTGCCAGGGCACGTCCTTGGGCAGGCCGACGTTGACCGACAGCAGCACCGGCGCGGTTGGTCATGACCGGGGGGCGATCTCGTCGGTGGTGAGGTCGCGGTCCACGCCATGCGGGATCACGGTCTGGCCGGGCTCCAGCCGCAGCTTGCTGCCGTCGAGGGTCACATCGACCAGGTCAGGCTCGAACGAGATGCAGCCGGAGATGCGCCCCACCTCGGTGTAGGCGTCCGGGTAGGACCAGGCCGCCTTGGCCGCCTCGCCGACGTCGTAATAGCTGCACAGCCCCTTGTAGGGGCAGAACGTCTGGCCCTCGGCCGGGGCCAGCGCGGCCGCGTCGGCGTCGTCGCGCGGCACGTACCAGCGCGGCGCGAAGCCGGACTCGTACAGCGCCAGCGGCCGGGTGGTGTTGGCCACGACCTGGTCGCCACGGCGAACCACCAGGTGGCGGCTGGTCTGCCGGATGTCGATGCGGTGGTAGGCGTCGGCAGCGTGCCCGACGATCCGCTCGTCTTCCTCGTAGAAGGCGTCCATCGCCCGCCACGCGAACGCGACCCGCCCCTTCAGCTCGCTGGCGTAGCTGGGCAGCCCGGTGTGCTCCCACGCGGAGCGCGGCCTGGCGTGCGCCCCGGCCCGGACCGCGTACCAGGTCGTCTCGCCCAGGTCGCGGTGGGTCGTGATGTAGTCGCTGGACCGCAGCACGTCCGGGAAGATGTCGCTGAGCGGGAAGTAGGCCACCGGGTAGCGGCCCGGCTCGTGCAGCAGCACGACATCCTCGCTGTCCGCCACCCAGGCCCCGCCGAACTTGACCCGCATCCGGCGGCGCAGCGGTTCGGCGAACAGCAGCCGTTCCGGGTAGGGGCTCGGGGACCAGGAACCGGCCGATCGCGCCCGGCGCGAGCGGTCCCTGCTGCCAGGACAAACCCATGATCGTTTCCTTTCAGGTCGGTGACGCGATCACCAGCACCGGCTGGTCCTGCAGCGCTCCAGTCATGCCGTGGTCCTGTCCAGGAAGCGGTGGATGTGCTCGCACACCGCGTCGAGCTGGCTTTCGAGCAGGAAATGGCCGCCGTCGAGGAGGTGGATTTCGGCGCCGGGGGCGTCGTCAGCGAAGGCCAGGGCGCCGTCGGGCCCGAAGATCTCGTCGTTGCGGCCCCACACCGCTAGTACCGGGACCCGGCTTTGGCGCAGGTAGGTGTGGAGTTTCGGGTACAGCGGCAGGTTGGTGGCGTAGTCGGCGAACAGGGCCAGCTGGATGCGGTCGTTGCCGGGCCGGGCGACCAGGTCGTAGTCGTGGTGCCAGGTGTCCGGGCTGACCACGCTTTCGTCGAGCGACGCCGTGCAGGTACTGCCATTTGATCGCCTCCAGGGTCAGCGCCGCGCGCACGCCGGCTTCGGTCTGCGGGGTCTGCGCCTGCCAGTAATCGCGGACTGGTTTCCAGAAGCTATCGGTGAATCCGGCGTCGTAGCCGTTGCCGTTCTGGGTGATGATCGCGGTGATGGCGGTGGGGGTGGCCAGGGCCAGCCGCCAGCCGATCGGGGCGCCGTAGTCATGCACGTACATCGCATAGCGGGCGATGCCGAGCTGGGCCAGCAGGCCCGCGGTCAGGTCGGTGAGGGCGTCGAAGGTGTAGCCGAACTCGGTGGCCGGCGGCGCGTCAGACAGCCCGAACCCGAGATGGTCGGGGGCGATCACGTGGTAGCGGCCGGCCAGCCACGGGATCAGCTCACGGAACATGAACGAGCTGGCCGGGAAGCCATGCAGCAACACCACCGCGGGCGCATCCCGCGGCCCGGCCTCCCGGTAAAACAGCCGCTGCCCCCCAACAGTGGCATAGCGGTAGTGGACCGTGCTCATCCCGGTTGGCATCATCTAACCTTCTTATGGATTTTAGCCAGTTAGTAGTGGCAGTCAAGCACCGGATCGCGTAACCTGTCAAGTGCAAGATGACGGTTAGGGAGAGGTGGATGGCAGACGCGCTGGCTGATACGGGCTTCCTGCTCGCGCTGCTCAACAGCACCCCGGTGGTGGATGGCGTGCCGGGCGACAACCTGGCCGATCCAGCCCAGGGCCGCGCCTGGCTGGCCAGCATGGGTGGCCTGGGCACCGAAGCGGAATTGCGCCAGGTGGTGAAGGCCCGGCAACTGCTGCAGGCGGTGGTGCGCGGCGGGGAGCCGCCAGACGTGCTGGCACCCCTGCTGCACCAGGTGGCCTGCGTCCCGGAACTGGACGGCGGCCAGGTCGGCTGGCGTCTCCGGGCGCCCCGGACCGCGAGCTGGCCGTGCGCGCCGTACTGGCCTGGGACGCGCTGGCCAAGGACAGCCCCGGGCGGCTGCGCCCGTGCGCGAACGACGAATGCCACCTGTTTCTCATCGACCGCAGCAAGGCCAGCACCGCCCGGTGGTGCTCGATGGCCGTGTGCGGCAACCGGATGAAGGCCCGCCGTCACTACGAGCGCGCACGGAACACCTAGCCAGCCGGACAGGCAAGGACGATGGACATGCATCAGGTTGAGTCTGCGGGCGGCCCGGCGGGGCTCGTATCCGCCAATGGCCAGGGAGCATGGCCAGTGCGCCGACCGGTAGATAGCGTGGGTTTTGTGCGCATGCGCGGTGATTTGCCGCCTGCACGGCAGCCGGCCGGGCTGATCGGCCGCCGCGCCGAATGCAGCCTGCTTGACCGGCTGGGCTCGGTCCGGCGCCAGCCGGGCGCTGGTGGTGCACGGCGAACCGGGCGTGGGCAAGACCGCGCTGCTGGACTACCTGGCCGGGCGCGCACCCGGCTGCCGGGTGGCGCGGGCCGCGGGCGCGCAGTCCGAGATGGAGCTGGCCTTCGCCGGGCTGCACCAGCTGTGCGCGCCGATGCTGAACCACCTGAACGAGCTGCCCGCGCCGCAGCGTGATGCGCTGCGCATCGCGTTCGGCATCAGCGCCGGGCCCGCCCCGGACCGGTTCCTGGTCGGCCTGGCCGTGCTGAGCCTGCTGTCCGAGGTGGCCAGCGAGCTGCCGCTGATCTGCCTGATCGATGACGAGCAGTGGCTGGACCATGCCTCGGCGCAGGTCCTGGCGTTCGTCGCGCGGCGGCTGGACGCGGAATCGGTCGGCTTGGTGTTCGCCGCCCGGGTGCCCAGCGGCGACCTGGCGGGCCTGCCGGAACTGGCGATCGGCGGGCTGCGCGACACCGATGCGCGGGCGCTGCTGGATTCGGTGCTGCCCGGGCTGATCGATACCCGGGTCCGGGACCAGATCGTGGCCGAGACCCAGGGCAACCCGCTGGCCCTGCTCGAGCTGCCCCGCGGCCTGACCCCGGCGCAGCTGGCCCGGCGGATTCGGGCTGCCCGGCGCGGCGCCGCTGGCGGGCAGCATCGAAGAGAGCTTCCGGCGGCGCGTCGGCGCCCTCCCGGACCAGGCCCGCCAGCTGCTGCTGGTGGCCGCGGCCGACCCGACCGGCGACCCGGCGCTGGTCTGGCGGGCCGCCGACCGGCTGGGCATCGGCACCGACGCGGCCGGCCCCGCCGCCGAGGCCGACCTGGCCGAGTTCGGCACCCGGGTGCGGTTCCGTCACCCGCTGGTCCGCTCGGCCGTCTACCAGTCGGCGCCGGCCCGGGACCGGCAGCACGCGCACCGCGCGCTGGCCGAGGTCACCGATTCGCGGCTCGACCCCGACCGGCGGGCCTGGCACCGGGCGCAGGCGGCGCCCGGGCCCGACGAGGAGGTCGCCCGTGAGCTGGAACGCTCGGCCAGCCGGGCCCAGGCCCGCGGTGGCCTGGGCGCGGCCGCGGCGTTCCTGCGCCAGGCGGCCACGCTGACCCTGGACCCGGCCCGGCGGGCCGACTGGGCGCTGGCCGCCGCGCGGCTCAAGGTCCAGGCGGGCGCGTTCGGCATGGCCCGGGATCTGCTGGATATGGCCGAGTCCGGGCCGCTCAACGACCTGCAGCAGGCCCATGCCGACCTGGTGCGGGCCCAGCTCGCGTACGTCACCAACCGGGGCAGCGATGCCCCGCTGCTGCTGCTCAAGGCGGCCCGGCGGCTCAAGCCCATCGACGTCAGCCTGTCCCGTGACACCTACCTGGACGCGCTGTCCGCCGCGATCTTCGCGGGCCGGCTGGCCAGCCCGGGCAGCAGCGTGCTGGAGGTCGCGCACGCCGCCACGGACGCGCCACCGCCACCAGGGCACCCACCGCGCGCGGCGGATCTGCTGCTCGATGGCCTGGCTGCGGAGTACACCGACGGGTGCGCAGCCGCGGTGCCCACGCTGCGCACCGCGCTGGGCGGGTTCGGCTGCGGCATGCCGGCCGACGAGGAACGGCACTGGCTGTGGCTGGCCTCGATCACCGCCATGCGGGTCTGGGACGATGACTGCCTGGACGCGCTGTCCGCCCGCCACGTCCAGCTGGCCCGCGAGACAGGCGCGCTCAGCGAGCTGCCGCTGGCCCTGGTGACCCGGGCCTACATGCTGCTGTTCACCGGCGACCTGACCGGCGCGGCCACGCTGGCCGAGGAGGCCCAGGCGGTCAAGGAGGCGACCGGGAGCGGCCTGGCACCCTACGCCGCGCTGGCCCTGGCCGCGTTCCGCGGTGACCAGGCCGGGGTAGCGGCCCTGGTCGAAACGACGAAGGACGATGTGACGCGGCGCGGTGAGGGCGTCGGGATCACGTTCGCCGAGTGGGTCACCGCCGTGCTCGGCAACGGCCTCGGCCGCTACCAGGACGCGCTGGCCGCGGCCCGCCGGGCCTGCGCGTACGACGCCGATCTCGGCTCGATGATCTGGCCGGTGGTGGAGCTGATCGAGGCGGCGGCACGCTGCGGGGTGCCGGACAGTGTGGCCGGCGCGTACGCCAGGCTGGCCGAGATGACCAGCGCCAGCGACTCCGACTGGGCGCTGGGCATACAGGCCCGGTCGCTCGCGCTGCTGAGCGACGGGGCCGCCGCCGAGCAGCAGTACTGCGAGTCGATCACCCGGCTGAGCCGGACCCGCCTGCGGGTCGACCTGGCCCGGGCGCATCTGCTGTACGGGGAATGGCTGCGCCGTGAGCGCCGCCGCGGCGACGCCCGCGAGCAGTTGCGCACCGCGCTCGGCATGCTGGAGGCGATGGGGGTCACGGCGTTCGCCGAGCGGGCCCGGCGCGAGCTGCGGGCCACCGGGGAGACCGCGCACAAGCGCACCGGCATCGGCGCACGAGGAACTGACCGCCCAGGAAACCCAGATCGCCCGGCTGGCCCGGGACGGGCTGTCCAACCCGGAGATCGGCTCCCGGCTGTTCATCAGCGCCCGCACGGTCCAGTACCACCTGGGCAAGGTGTTCACCAAGCTCGACATCACCTCGCGCAGCCAGCTAGACCAGGCCCTCCCCACCGACCCCGCCCCCGTGTAGCCCCGTGCCGGTCAGTGCCGCCCGGGACGCGGCTGGTGATGACTGTGGTGCTGGTGTGGCCAGTGGTAGCTGTCAACCATGGGCCTGATTGTTGATGTTGAAGGAGCCGACACAATAGGGGCCGCTAAGACAACATCAACAAAAAGGCACCGAGAGGCTCACACTGGTGCGATGAGCGAACCGGCCGGCCGTGGACCCGGAGAAGCCGCATGCGTCCCGGGTCTATGACTACTACCTCGGCGGCCGGGACCATTTCCCCGCCGACCGGGAGACCGCACAGCAGGCCATGCGGAGCTGGCCCGCGGTGCGCACGGCGGTGCGCGAGAACCGGGCGTTCCTGGGCCGGGCCGTCCGGTACCTGGCCGGTGAGGCCGGGATCCGCCAGTTCCTGGATATCGGGGCCGGCCTGCCGAGTGCCAGCAACGTGCACGAGGTGGCGCAGGCCGTGGCGCCGGATTCCCGGGTCGTGTACGTGGACAACGACCCGGTCGTCCTCAGCCACGCCCAGTCCTTACTGACCAGCACCCCGGACGGCCGGACCGCATACATCGACGCCGACCTGCGCGCCCCGGAGCAGATCCTGGCCAGCCCGGCCGTGGCCGGGACGCTCGACCTGAGCCAGCCGGCCGCGCTGATGCTGGTCGCCGTCCTGCACTTCCTGGTCAACGCGGACGATCCAGCCGGGCTGGTGGCCACGCTGACCGGCGCGCTGGCTCCGGGCAGCTATCTGGTCGCCTCGCATGTCTCGCCGGAGCACGACCCCGCCGGGGTGGGCGGGCTGGAACGCACCTACCGGCAGGCCGGCATTCCGGCCCAGACCCGCACCGCGGCCGAGTTCGCCGCGCTGGCCTTCCGCGGGCTGGACATGATCGATCCGGGTGTGGTGCTGGTGTCGGAATGGCGCCCACCGTCCGGGCCCCGGCCACCGGCCGCCGAGGTCAACTGGTACGGCGGCGTCGGGCGCAAGCCATCGTGACGCGGCCCCGGCACCGTCGCGGCGATGGCCGGACCGGGCGGGATACTGGGCACTATGCCTGAGCTGATCGATGAGCCGAGCCGGGTCGAGGCGGCTGGGACGCTGCCGAAACTGATCGATGAGTACGCCGGCCGGGTCAACACCGGCGAGCAGCGGCTGAGCATCGCGCACATGCGCAGCCCGGCGGGCTGGGCCGAGCCGGGCCAGCGGCCGGAGTTCGACGAGTACACGCTGGTCCTGCGCGGGCTGCTGGTGGTCGAGTCTGAGACCGGCGAACTGCGCGTCCGGGCCGGCGAGGCGGTGCGCGCCCGGCCGGGCGAATGGGTGCGCTACAGCACCCCGGAAGCCGAGGGCGCCGAGTACATCTCGGTCTGCGTCCCGGCGTTCAGCCCAGGCACCGTGCACCGCGACGAGTGACGGAAATCCCTGGCTAATCGCTATGCGAACGTTAGTTCGCTATGCGATTGACAGGCCAGCCTGCCGGAGCTACGTTCGCGGTACGCGACAGGCCTGCCGCCCCTCCCAGTCACTTAATGACCGCCCGATCGGAAGGCGGGGAGAGGCACCACGATGGCTGATCGCATGCTCACTGTCGCGAGAACACGAATCGCCGGGCTGAGAAGCAATCTGTCCTGGCTGGCCCTGATAGCGGTGCTGGCCGGGGCGTTCTGTTTAGCCGGGCCGGCGTCGGCTACCGCCCAGCGCGGCGCGGGCGCTGCCCGGGCCACCAGCACGGCGGCCACCGGCACCGCCGCCACCGGCACGGCCGCAGCCCAGTCCAGCGCGGCCGACCGGCTCGGCCTGGTGCAGCCCGCACTCACCTGCGGCCAACTGGCCACCCTCGACCTGGCCGGGATGACCGGCATGGCCGTCTCCATCACGTCCGCGGCCAGCACCACGGCCACCCCGGGCGGCTGGGCCGCGTGCGACGTGCAGGGCAACATCGCCCCACAGGAGCAGTTCGAGGCGTTCCTGCCCACCAGCACCTGGCGCCAGCTCTACCTGCAGACCGGCTGCGGCGGGTTCTGCGGCTCGGTGAGCATCTCGGCCCAGCAGGCCACCGGGTGCGTGCCGCTGACCGGTGGGCAGTTCGTCATGGCCTCGGACAACGAAGGGCACTACGGCACGACCGCATTCGACGGCACGTTCGGCGCCGACCCGCAGCTCCGCGAGGACTTCGGTCATCTATCCGAGCACCTGCTCGCGGTGTTCATGAAGAAGCTGATCAATATCTACTACGGCACGCCGGCCACCTACTCGTTCTTCGACGGCTGCTCCCAGGGAGGTCACGAAGGGCTGATGGAGGCGCAGCAGTTCCCGCGCGACTTCAACGGCATCGTGGCCGGCGCGCTGGCCAGCATCACCCAGCCGCTGAACGTCTGGTACCAGGCGTGGAACGCGCTGGCCAACGAAGGACCGAACGGGCAGCCCATCCTGACCGCGGACAAGCTGCCGGTGCTGCACGACGCCGTGATCAAGGCCTGCGGCCAGCTCAACGGCCTGGTCATGGACCCGATGACGTGCAAGTTCGACCCGGCCAGCATCCAGTGCCCGGCCGGGGCCAGCAGCACGGCCGACTGCCTGACCGCGGCGCAGGTCACCGTGGTGCGCAAGCTCTACGAAGGGCCGCGCGACGCGCAGGGCAAGCTGATGTACCCGGGCTGGCAGCTGCCCGGCTCCGAGCTGAACTGGCTGCCCTGGGTGGTGCCCGCGGCCGGGGCCAGCACGTCCACCACCATCGACCCGAGCATCGCGCTGAACACGATCAGGTACCTGGCCTACAAGGGCATCAACCCCACGCTCGGCCTGAACGACATCCCGTTCACCGCGGCCGGTTTCCAGCAGATCATGAACGCCAGTGGGAACACATTCGACGCCACCAACCCTGACCTGAGCGCGTTCCGCGACGCCGGCGGCAAGCTGCTCATCTACCACGGGCTGGCCGACCCGGCCATCTCCCCGGTCGGAACCATCGCCTACTACCAGGCCGTCGAGGACCAGATGGGTGGCCTGGCCGCCACGCAGAAGTTCGCCCGGCTGTTCCTGATCCCGGGGATGTCGCACTGCTCCGGCGGGCAGGGCCCGAACTCGTTCGACGCCCTCACCGCGGTGATCAACTGGGTCGAGCAGGGCACCACCCCGGACTCGCTGCTGACCACCCAGACCCCGACCGCGGCCAACCCGGTCCAGTCGCTGCCCGCCTACCCCTATCCGCTGATGGCCACCTACAACGGAACCGGCAGCGTGGACGTGGCGTCCAGTTACCACGCGGCCCTGCCCGCGCAGCCGTTCAACGCGCACATCGACTGGCTGGGCAGCTTCTCGCCCAGCCAGAGCAGCTAGTCCTCCGCCATGTCCGGCTCGCCCGGGTGCCCGCCCAGCAGCACCCGGGTGAGCTGGCTGACTTGCCAACTTGGCAAGAGTATTTGCTCAAATAGCAGTACGGTCCGCATAGTCATGGCGGAGGTGGTCACGATGACCGAGAGCTATGACGTGGTGGTAATCGGCGGCGGGGCCGCGGGGCTGAGCGGGGCGCTGATGCTGGCCCGGTCGCGGCGGTCGGTGCTGGTGATCGACGCGGGCACGCCGCGCAACGCCCCGGCCGCGGCGGTGCACGGGCTGCTGGCCCGGGACGGGACGCCGCCCGGCGAGCTGCTGGACCGCGGCCGGGCCGAGGTGCGCGGCTATGGCGGCCAGGTGACCGCCGGGCAGGTCACCGCGGCCCACCGGGACGGGGACGGCTTCACGGTGACGCTGGCCAGCGGCCGGCCCGTGCGCGAGAGAACGGTAAGCGCGCGCCGGCTGCTCGTGACTACCGGCCTGACCGATGAACTGCCGGACATCCCGGGGCTGCGCGAACGGTGGGGCCGGGACGTGGTGCACTGCCCGTACTGCCACGGCTGGGAGGTCCGCGACCAGGCCATCGGCGTGCTGGCCAGCGGGCCGACGGCGGTGCACCAGGCGCTGCTGTTCCGCCAGCTGAGCGACGATGTGGTGCTGCTCAGCCACACCATGCCCGCACCGGAAGGCGAGGAAGCGCGCTACCTGGCGGCCCGCGGCATCCGGGTCGTGCCCGGCGAGGTGGTGGCGGTGCGGAGCGAAGACGACCGGCTCACCGGGGTCGAGCTGGCCGACGGCACGGTGCCAGCAAACACCACGAGGCCAGCAAACACCACGAGGCCAGCAAACACCACGGTGCCAGCTAACACCACGGTGCTGGCCCGCCAGGTGCTGGCGGTCGCGCCCCGGATGGTGGCCCGGGCCGGTTTCCTGGCCACGCTGGGCCTCAAGCCCACGGTCCACCCGCGCGGCGTGGGCGAGTACATCGCCGCCGACCCGACCGGGCTGACCGCGGTCCCCGGTGTGTGGGTGGCGGGCAATGTCACCGACCTGATGGCCCAGGTCGGCGGGGCGGCCGCGGGCGGCGCCATGGCCGGGGCGGTGATCAACGCGGACCTGGTGGCCGAGGACGCCCGGCAGGCCGCAGCCGCCTAACCAGCAAGCCGCAGCCGCCCAGCCAGTCCCGATGATCTTATAGTCATGGCATGACGGCACCGGCTCGCCCGCGGGTAACCCTGGCCGAGCTGCTGGCTGTCCTGTCGCTGGCCACTGACCTGGGCATGGGCCAGCCGATGGAGCATGTGCTGCGCCAGACCCTGATCGCGGTCCGGCTGGCCGGGCGGCTCGGCCTGGCCGAGGCCGACCAGGAGGTGGTCTACTACACCGCCCTGGTCGCCTGGGTCGGCTGCCACGTTAACGCGTACGAACAGGCCAAGTGGTTCGGCGACGACACCGCGCTGAAGAGCGATTTCCGGCACACCGACTTCGCCACCGCGGCGTCCAAGCCGATGTTCATGCTCCGCCACCTCGGCGCGGGCCGGCCCATCGCGGAACGGACCCGGCTCGGGCTCACGTTCTTCGGCGAGGGCCGCAAGGCGGCCGAGGACATGCTGGACAACCACTGGATGGCGGCCGATGACCTGGCCGCCCAGCTCGGCCTGGCCCAGCGAGTACGGGACAGCGTGGAGCAGACGTTCGAGCGCTGGGACGGCAAGGGCGTGCCCAAGGGCACCCGGGGCCAGGAGATCCCGCTGGCCACCCGGCTGGTCGCGCTGGCCGACGTGGTCGAGGTGTTCCATCGCGCGGGCGGCGTGGACGCGGCCGTCGACGTGGCCCAGCAGCGGCGCGGCACCCAGTTCGACCCGGCCATCGTGGACCTGTTCGTGGCCGAGGCGGCCGCGCTGTGCGCCGGGCTCGATGACACCAGCAGCTGGGACATGGTGCTGACCGCGGAACCGGCCCGCGGCGCGGCCCTGGACGACCAGCAGGTCGAGGCGGCGCTGGCCGCCATCGCCGACTTCACCGACGTGAAGTCGCCGTACACCATCGGGCACTCACGGCAGGTGGCCCAGCTGGCCGGGCAGGCCGCGCGCACCTACGGGCTGAGCGAGCCGGCCGCCCGGCAGCTCCGGCTGGCCGGCCTGGTGCACGACCTCGGGCGGCTCGGCGTGCCCAACACCATCTGGGACAAGCCAGGCCCGCTCAGCCACGCCGAGACCGAGCGGGTCCGGCTCCACCCGTACTACACCGAACGCATGCTGGCCTGCTCCCCGGCGCTGGCCCCGCTGGCCGCCATCGCGGTCCAGCACCACGAGCGGATGGACGGCTCGGGGTACCCGCGCGGGCTGTCCGGCGGCGGGGTGAGCCCGGAAGGCCGGCTGCTGGCCGCGGCCGACTTCTACCAGTCGCGGACCGAGCCGCGGCCGCACCGCCCGGCGCAGGCGGCCGGCGAGGCCGCCGCCCAGCTGCGGGCCGAGGTGGCCGCGGGCCGCCTGGACGCCGACGCGGCGGTGGCCGTGCTCAGCGCGGCCGGGCACCGGGTGGCCCGCCGGCAGGCCCGGCCGGACGGGCTGACCAGCCGCGAGATCGAGGTGCTCCGGCTGCTGGCCCAGGGCCTGTCCAACCGCGAGATCGCGGGCCAGCTGGTGATCTCGGTGAAGACGGCCAGCCATCACGTCGAGCACATCTACGCCAAGACCGGCACCGCGAACCGCGCGCGGGCCAGCCTGTACGCCGCCCGCCACGGCCTGATCGGCGCTAGCCCTCAGCCGGCAGATAGCCCGAGCACAGGATCCGCAGCCAGCTGATCCGCCCGCCCTCGGCGTTGTAATACGCCTGCTGTTCGACCACATGCACCCCGTCCGCGTTGCGCACCCTGAGCCGATAGCTGACCCTCTCCCGCCCCGGCAGGCTGCTATTACTCAACGCCAGTACCCCCTCGATGCCGTCGCCGTCATCGAACCAGGTGCCGAGTATCACGTCCGCCACCTGGCCGGGCTCGTTCGCCTGCCAGTGCTTGCGTGGGGTCAGCGCCTGGAAGTCGACCGGGTCGGTGAGCAGTGCGCTGAGCGCGGCGCGGTCTTTGCTGGCCAGTGCCCGGGCGAACCGCTCCCCCGCGCTGACCTCAGTAGCTGAACGTGGTGGCTGGCTCATCGCCTATCCATTCCCACATCGGCACCGTGCCACCCAGCGAGGCGTTGGCCACCAGGTCTGTGTCGTCCAGGTTCTTGGCCGTGAAGCAGATCGGGCAGACCAGGTACCGGCCACCGGCGGCTTCGTACCGCTTGGCCAGCTCGGCCAGGGGCGGGCAGCCCACGCACGCGGTGCCCTGGGCGACCCCGTCCAGGGTCAGCCGGACCGCTTCCTTGGTGCAGAACATCAGCGTCGGCCGTCCCGTTTCGGCCGCGCCCACGGCGACCAGGAAGGCCACCGTCACTTTTTCCGCGTCCTCCAGCCCGGTACTCAGGCTGATCACTGCCTTGCTGGCCATGCCGGTCTCCTCATCTGCTCGGCTGATACCGAGCATGTCGAGGAACCGGTCAGCGGCGCATGGGGCAACCGCCCCATCTTCCGCGCGGCTTTCCATGATCGCGGTGAGAAAGTGGTCACCGGTGACCGCAAACTCACCGCGCTGATGCTTCAGCGGTCGAGCCGGGCTCAGTCCTTCAGGCTGGCGACGAACGCCGACCAGTCCGCCGACGTAAAGACCAGCGCAGGCCCATCCGGGTCCTTACTATCCCGCACCGCCACAACCCCCGCTCCGCTGGCCGCGACCTCCACGCAGTTCCCGCCGTTCGCGCTGCTGAAGGACGACTTCTGCCAGTTGGCGCCGGTCAGGTCGGCTACCTCAACACAGTTGCCGCCGTTGGCTGCTGCTGTAGGACGACTTGCGCCACGTGACGCCGTTCAGGGCCGCCACCTCAACACAGGCCCCGCCATTCGCACTGCTGTAGGAAGACTTGCGCCACACAGCGCCAATCAGGTCCGCCACGTTTCATCAACCACTTTCATGATCAATTCCATGGACTCCCCAGGTGAGAGCGCCACACTCCTGAGTGAATCATAAAGAAGGGAGATCCGCCCCACCTGATTCCGCCGTTCGGTGACCTGCCCATCTAGTGGGTTGTCCAGATAAGCGGCGTCCCGGTCAGCAGCGAAACTGGCCACCAGGAATGAGCCGAGTATCCCCGGGTGGGCCGCCGCGCCAAATGGCAGTACCTGGACCGTGATCCGTGGGTTTTTGGTCACCTTGGTCAGATGAATGAGCTGGTCGCGCATGATCCGCGCGTCCCCGACGAGTTGCCGCAGGATCGCCTCGCCCAGCACCGCGAACAGCATCGGCGGCGGCGGGTCGGTCCGGTCCCAGATGGCCTGGCGGGATATCCGGGCTATGACCATCTGCTCCACCTCGGCATCGCTGTCGCCAGGCCGCCCGGCGCGGATCATGGCCCGTGCGTAGTCCTCGGTCTGCAACAGCCCTGGCACGGCCAGCGGCTCCCAGTTCCGGAGCACGGTCGCGCGGTCTTCCATCTCCAGCAGGGCCCGGATCCACGACTCATACGAGCCGTTGAGCATGGCCTGGCGCAGCCGGCGGAACGTGCCCGGGGTGCGCAGTGCGGCGTCGGCCTGCGCGGCGTGCTGGGGCGAGGGGATGGTGCGGCAGGTCTCCAGCTTGGCGATAACGGACTCCGAGTAGCCCATTAACTTGGCCAGCTGCGCCTGGGTCAGGCCCGCCGCTTCGCGCTGGGCGCGTAATTCCGCCGCGAATGCCTGCACGCCGGTGACCGGCCCGTCGTCTTCCTTTCTTTTCGCCGGCATCCCTTCGCTCTCCTTCGCCTTGTCCAGGCCAGCCGCCCGGAAGCGGCCGATCTGCAGCGAAGCATACGGCCGGCGGAGCAGGCTATTCCACGACACACCCGCGACTAGCGGAGGATTTACTAAGGATGACAAACGACCTTTCACGATGGGAAATAGAATCCCTCGCTCCCGAGGTAAAAACACTCCGGATTACAGAGTGCCCGCCGGAACTCATCGAGCTGGCCAGCACCCACCCCGGACACGACATCTGGGCCGAGCGCCTGCCCGGGTCACCTCAAGTCAGGTACGTCGCGCAGCGGCGGCCGGGCAGCAACGCCCAGCCTTACGTCATCGTCACCAGCGAATTCGCGGAACTGCGCGAGGCGCTGCGCCCCGGTCCAGAGGCGGCCCAGTGACGAAATGCCTCGACCCGATGCGCGATGACCCCGGGGTGCGGCTGCGTACGGCGCGACTGCGGCGCGGCATGACCCAGACCGCGCTGGCCGGTCTGGCGTGCATCTCCCCCGCGTTCGTGTCCATGGTCGAGACCGGGCAGCGCTCGCTGCGCAGCGCTGATCACATCCTGGCCCTGGCCGACGTGCTCAGGGTCTCCCCGTTGTACCTGGCCGACGGCCGCGAGGACAGCCCCGCACCCTCGCGGCCCACCACCACGGCGGCGCCGTTCCCGCCCCACTGCGACCAGATCAGGCTGGCCCGCCACCAGCAGTTAGCCCGCCAGTTCATCCAGCTCGCCCGCGAGGACGGCCGCGCCACCGGTGACTGGCTGCGCCGCCTGGCCCGCGACCCCACCATCAGCCCCTGGCTCCTCCTCGACCACCTCGCCCCCCTGCTCCAACGCCATTGACTTAGGCCGCCCATGGCTGGCGCCAGCTAGCGCCCGCGCCGCTCAGCGCCGTCCGGCGGCGGCTAGTGATGACTATGGGGCTGGTGTGGCCAGTGGTAGCGCTCAAGCAGGGGCCTGCTTGTTGATGTTGGAGGAGCCGACACAGTAGGGGCTGCAACTCCAACATCAACAACGGAGGACCTTGGGGGGCAGCGAGCCAAGGGGGCGGTCAGCGGGCGAGGCGGGCTAGCAGGCGGGCCTTGACGGTGGGCCATTCGCCGATCAGGACGCTGTAGATGACCGAGTCGCGGAACGTGCCGTCCTCACGCTTCATGTGCCGCCGCATGACTCCTTCGCGCTGCGCGCCGAGCTTCTCGATGGCCGCCTGGGAGCGGGTGTTCAGCGTGTCGGTCTGGATCTTGACCCGGCCGTAGCCGCAGTCCTCGAACGCGTGCGCCATCAGCAGCAGCTTGGCTTCCGGGTTGACCTGGGTGCCCCACCACCGGGAGCCGTACAGCGTCGAGCCGATGTGGATACTCTCGTTGCGCAGGTCGGCCTCGCTGAACGAGGTGGTCCCGGCCAGCGTCCCGGCCGGGCCCAGGTCACCGTCCTGGGTGAGCCGGATCGCGTACGTGGTGCGGCCGCCGCCCCGGCCGTCGGCCTCGCCCTGCTGGGCCAGGAACACCGACCGGGCCAGCTCGCGGGCGTCCTCGACCGAACCAGGCCGGTGGTGCATGACGTAGCCATGGGCATAGACGGCCGGGTCGGCGAGAATCGGGTACATCTCGTCCAGGTCCGGCTCGCCGAGCAGATCCAGCCGGACCCAGCGGCCGGCCAGCGGCCCGGCCGACGGCAGGGTCGTCACGACACGCCTCCACAACAAGCATCCGGCAACAATGCATCCGGCAGGGAGCTTCGACCATGGCAGATACCGCTGACTCCCGCAAACGGTGGGACACCGACGACCGGTTCACCGGCGAGGCCGACGCCACCAGCTTCGCCCCGGCCATCGACGAACTGGCGGCCCTGGCCCGGCGGCCCGGCTGGGTCACCGAAGATCCGGAGAGCCACCTGGTCCCGCACCTGCAGGACGCCGGCGTGCCCGGGCTCCGGGTGCTCGGCTACCAGCCGGACGGGGACGGCGTGCTGCACGTCACGGCCGAATACCGCGCGGGCGACGGCCGGGGCCAGATCCGGCGGCACGCCTGGGCGCTGATCGCCACCGTGGCCGAACTGGCCACCAGCGTGCGCGAGCGCGACGATGGGGACACGGTCGTGTTCGACATCGTCACCGGCATCCCGGAAAACGCGGGCCGGTTCGCCACCCACGGCCACACGGTCCGTCTCACCCTGATGCCGCCGGCCAATCCGCTACGGTAATGGGCGGCAATTCGCCGTTTCGCCGGAGAAAGGTGGCCGCCGTGGCCAACTTAGGCATCCTGGCGGTGTCCGCAGGCCTGGCCGTGGTCGCCGGGGTGGTGCTGTTCGCTGTCGCGGGGCGGCGGGCCCGGGCCATCGAAGCCCGGGCGGATGAACAGCGGGCGCACGCGCTGCGGGTGCTGCTCAAGCGGGTGTCCACGGTCAGCGCGGGGTGCGGCGGCGGCGCGGCCGGGCTGGCCATCGCGTGGAGCATCCAGGAGCCGGCCGGCAGCGTGGCGGACGGCTTCTTAACCGGCGCGGTCGCGCTGGGCTGCGCCGTGTTCCCGGTGATGGCGGCGCGGCGGCCGGTCATCGCGTCCTATGCCCGGGTGCGCGGCGTCCCGGCCGGCACGTTCCGGTCCTACCGCACTCAGGCCGCGCTGGCCATCCGGCTGGCGGTGCTGCTGTGGCCGCTACTGGCCGCGCTGGCCATCAGCGCCCCGGTCTGGGTGGGCGCCGTGGTGATCGTCGGCGGAGAGCTGGTGGCCAGCCCGCTGCTGATCGGCGTGCTGGCCCCGGTCATCGCGCGGCTGGCCGCCGTGGATCCGCTGGACGAGCAGGTGCAGGCCCGGCTGTCCCGGCTGGCCGCCGAAGCCGGTGTCCGGGTGCACGGCCGGGTGATGCGGGCCCGGGCGCGCAAAATAGCCAACGCGATGAGCCTGGGCTGGCTGCCCGGGCTGCGCTATGTGGTGATCACCGACTACCTGCTGGACGGGCTGACCGAGGCGGAGACCGACGCCGTGCTGGCCCACGAGCTGGCCCATGCCCGCCACCTGGACAGCCTGGTCCGGCAGCTGGTCACGGTCACCTTCCTGGTCCCGCCCGGCTTGTTCCTGGCCGGGCTGGCCGCCAACGCACCCGGCGGCTACCAGGCGGCCGTATTCGCGGTGTTCGTGCTGTTCATGCTGACGTATCGGCGGCTGGCCGGCGCGCTGGCCATCCGGCAGGAACTGGCCGCCGACGACCTGGCCGCGCGCCTGGTCGGCCCGGCCACGGTGAGCGCTGCGCTGACCCGGCTGACCGAGCTCAACGCGATCAAGGCGGATACCAGCAAGCGCTGGGACCGGACCGTCGGCCACCCGGGGATGGATATCCGGACCGCCCGGCTGGCCACCGCGCTCCACCAGCCCAGCCCCCTCGGCGAGGCCGCCGCCCCGTCCGACGCCTGACCGGCCCGGTCATGGCGGTTACCATCCGGGCGGACGTGCCCGGCAGGCTGCGCTCCGAAGCGGGCCAGGTGGTGATGCTGCACATCACCGCCGCCGACGCCGGCCGGGCGACCGAAGCGGTGCGGGCGGCACTGCCCGAGATCAGCGGCCTGGCCCCCGCCGATACGCCGGCCGTCCTGATGGGACCGTTCCGCCTCCCCGATGGCTGCCTGCTGCTGGCCGACTTCGAGGCGGTCACCCGGCCGGAGGCACGGGCGCGGATCCCCGGCATTCTGGCCCGGCACCTGGAGCTGGACGGGATCACCGAGGCGGAGATCAGCAGGGCCAGCCAGGTCGGTTCGCGCTATGACGCGCCGGGTTCGTTCACGCCCGTGGCCCGGGCCTGGCTGGCGGGTCCCGGGCTCCGCCGGGGCAGCGGGGTCTTCCCGGTGCTCGCGCCGGCCATCGTCGAGGCGGGCACCCGGTGGCTGGGCGGCAGGCTGGCCCCGGGCACGGAGCTGCGCGCCATCCTGGCCGGCATGGACGTCCCGGTGTCCCTGGACGCGCTGGACGCCGTGCTGGCGAGCGCCCGCCGCGGCGGCACGTACACGATGGCCGCGGTGGCGACCGACTTCCGCAGCGTCACGGCCAGCGTCGTGTTCGGCGAGTTTCTGGCCACCGGGATAAGCCTGCTGGCGGCCGGGGCCAGCTGGCAGGCCGCGGAGGTAGCCGGGCAGATGCGCGCCCAGCGCGAGATCATCCGCTCCTGCGCGGCCGACGACAGCCTGGCCTGGGCGGGGGTGACCGCCCAGGCGGGCGGCCGGTTCGTGTTCAGCGCCGACCCGGCCGCCCGGGATTACCGGATGGCCGGCCCGGTCTGGTACCAGGTGCTGTCCGCGGACCAGTTGCAGCGGCTGGGTGGCCGGCTGGCGCCACTGAACTGCCCGGCGGCCGGGTCGAGGTGACCATCGGCGAGCCGGAGCAATGGCTGCCCGGTCACCCAGACCGCGCCGCCGTCGAGAACGAGGCCCGCCGCCTCACCGGAACGCGCTGAACGCCCGGTCCACCCGGTCCAGGGTCTCGGCCACGTCGGCTTCGGTGTGCGCGGCCGAGACGTACCAGATGCCGCGGCGGGCGACCCAGACCCGCTGGGCGATCAGCGCGTCGGCCAGCCGGGCGTACCGGTCCGGGTCGCTGCGGGCCAGGTCACGGTACCGGGTCACCGGGACGGAGCCGGGCGGCGCGAAGCTGGCGTGGAACGCCATCGGCAGGCCCTGGACGTGCAGCGGCAGGCCGCTGGCCTCGGCGCGGTCGCGGAGCGACTGCATGAGCGCGGTGCCGACCTTGCCGATCTGCTCATGCACCTCCCCGCTGGCCAGTTCGTCGAGCGAGGCCAGCACGGCCGCGGCGGCGACGGTGTTGCCGTTGAACGTGCCGGCGTGGGTGACCGCGCCGCTGGCCACGCGGGCGAACAGGTCACGCCGCCCGGCGATCGCGGCGCACGGCCAGCCCGCCGCCATGGCCTTGCCGTACACGGCCAGGTCCGGGTGCACGCCGTAGCGCTCCGCGGCGCCGCCGAGCGCGATACGGAAGCCGCTGATCGTCTCGTCGAAGATGAGCACCGTGCCGCGCTCGGTGCAGATCCGGCGGACCGCCTCCAGGTAGCCCGGTTCGGGCACGATCACGCCCGCGTTGAGCATGATCGGCTCCATGATCACGGCGGCGACCTCACCCCCGCGCGCCGCCATCGGCTGCTCGAACGCGGCGGCGTCGTTCCACTCCAGGACCAGGACATCCTGCAGCGCACAGGCGGGCTGGCCCAGGCTGGCCGGTGCGGCCACCGCGCCCTCGTTGCGGGCGTAGATGTTGTCCAGCCAGCCGTGATAGTGGCCGTGGAACCGGACGACCAGGGCCCGGCCGGTGGCGGCGCGGGCCATCCGCAGCGCGGCCTGCACCATCTCCGAGCTGGAGCTGCCGAACCGCATGGTCTCGGCCCAGCCGAGCACGTCAAGCACCCGTTCCGCCGCCTCGATCTCGCGGCGGTGGGTGGCGGCGTAGATGACGCCGTCCCGCTGCGCGGCCAGCACCTTGTCCAGCACCCGGGGCGGCGCGTAGCCGAGCACGTTGGGCCCCTGGCCGAGCAGGTAGTCGAGGTACTCGGTGCCGTCGGCGGCCCAGATCCGGCAGCCCGGCCGCGCGCTCCACGATCAGGTGCGGGTTGAGCAGCCGGGTGTTGCTGCTCACCCCGCCCGCCAGCGCACGCAACGCACGCTGCCGCAGGTCGCTAGTCATCGCTGCCTCCTCGAGCTGATCGTGCTGGGCCCGCCGCAACCAGCGCGCCGAGGTCAAGCCGGTACACGGCACTGGCGTTGCGCCAAAAAATCTTTTCCAGGTGCTGCGGGGGCAGGCTC
>CAVVGF010000022.1:0-54934 GCA_963747705.1 uncultured Actinomycetes bacterium
CCAGGCACCTTGATCCGAGCACGGTCTGGCTGGCGACCACCGATGCCGACACGCTCGTCCCCCCAGAATGGCTCAGCCAGCACCTGCACTACGCCGCCGGGGGCTGGGACGCCATCGCCGGCACGGTGACGGTCACCGACTGGGCCGGGCACCCGCCCGGGCTACCCTCTCGTCTTTCACCAGCGTTACCACACCGCGAGCCCAGGAACCCACCCGCACGTGCACGGCGCCAACCTCGGCTTCACCGCGAGTGCCTACCTCACGGCGGGCGGCTCCAGCCCAATCCCACCGCCGAGGACCACGCCCTCGTGGCATCCCTCATCGCTGCGGGCCGCCGGGTCCTGCACACTACCGAGATGAGCGTGCAGACCTCCGCCCGGCGCCGGCACGCGCACCACACGGCTCGCCACCTGCTATCCACCCTGGCCGGCGCCGATGGCCAGACCAGCGGGTGACCGGGCGCCTGAAGCCCGGCTCGGGTGAGAAATACGTTCCCGCCGACCGGGTCAGCGCGCTCGATGGGCTGACCGTCCCGTACCAGCCTGTACAGGGCGGACCAGGCAGGACACCATGGCTGAGCTTGTGACGGCCGGACAGGCCGGCCGGAACGTGTGCGGGAAGACCCCCAGAAGCAGCCAGCTCATGACGCATATGCGCCGGACGCGCCACCAGACAGCGTGGCCGACCTGCTTCGCAGGCTTCCTGACGCGGCAGCGGCGCACGACCAGGATTGAGGCGCAGCGGCCACGCGGCAGGGCGATCACCTCGAGTTCTGTGCCGCGCGGTTCTTCGCGCCTCCGGCGGAGGTAGAAGACGATGACCGGAACGTCGCTGGGTGGAATCCTGATCATGGTCGCTGTGATCGTGGCGGGCACTGGTGATCTGGCTGGGCCTGGTTCTCTGGGCCGGTAAGCACCCGTTCTTCAAACGCCGCACGGCAGACCAGCGAACTGGTGACGTGCGGGGCGGCGTCTTCCGTGGGAGCGGGCGCAGCGTAATGCCGCGCCGGGACGCCCCGCCCGACCCGGACCGCGAAGGGCAAGTCCAGGGGGCCGACGAACCCGCCCGCGGAGATGACCCAGCCTCGGGCGTACCGTCCGCCCGCATACCCAGGGCAGGGACGGGTAACAAGCATCGCACTCGCGGCCCAGCCGGGCAGCCAGGGCGGGGCTGAAGGCGCGCGGATGACAGGCGGGAAGGGGAAGCCGGTGCCCAGAGCGCAGATCAAGGACGAGAAGACCTACCAGAAACTACGGGAGCGCGGCGAGAGCAAGGGAAAGTCCGCCCGCATCGCGAACGCCGCCGCCGGAAGCTCGCGCCGGAAGGTAGCGGCCAAGGGCGGCAGGAGCGGCTCCTACCATGACATGTCCAAGGCGGACCTGGTGAAGCGGGCCCGCGAGGTGGGCGTCAAAGGACGCTCATCGATGAGCAAGAGTGAGCTGATCAACGCACTCCGCAACCACTGACCCGGGGCGGCAGCGCAGTCGATGGGCCGGTCACGCCGTTCCAGGAGCCCGTCGGTGTACAGGCAGAGAACCGCACCAGATGGCAGGTCGATGGTGCTGACCCGCCGTGGTGCTGGGGTAGCCACGCCAGGTGTGAGGCGGCCTCCCCGCGCCCGTCACAGACCAGCACGCTGGTGTTCGCGTGCGGCGGCCCGCACGCGAACACCAGGTGCGAGTAGGCCGCGGGCGAGGCGTCGTCCGGGGTGTGGTCGCCGGGGCCGGAACACTGGGCTCCAGGCCAGGTCGCACCGGATGTCAGCGGCGGTCAGCGCGCCGCGGACCGCGTTCATGGCCAGCACATCCCCGGCGGTCGCCTCGCCGTGCAGGAAGCTCGGCCAGGCGGTGACCAGCACCCGGACGGCCGGCGGGTCATTGCCCGGCCTGGCCCAGCCCCAGTGAGTCATCTGCCACCCGCGCTCCTAACCGGGCAGAGTCTCCCCGCCCACCGGGAGCCAGCACCTCGCCGGAGTAGTAGCTGGACAGCCGGCCGCGAAGAACACGTAGGACGGGGCGATCTCGTCCGGGTGCGCGGCGCAGCCCATCGGCACCTGGCTGCCGAAGCTGCTCACCTTCTCGGCGTCGAACGTGGCCGGGATCAGCGGGGTCCATACCGGGCCCGGCGCGACGGAGTTGACCCGGATGCCGCGGTCCAGCATGGCCTGGGCCAGGGAGTAGGTGAACGCCAGCACAGCCCCCTTGGCCGCGGCGTAGTCGATCAGGCTCTTGTTGCCGCGCAACCCGTTGATAGAGGAGGTGTTGATGATGGCGCCCCCGTCCGGCAGGTGCGGGATGGCCGGCAGGCTGGTCCAGAAGTAGCTGAAGATGTTCACCCGGAACGTGCGCTCCAGCTGGCTGCTTCCTGGGTCAGGTCGGCGCGGATCGTCACGCACCGCTGGCCCGCCTTAGTCACCAGTTCGGCGGTGTGCCGGGCGCCCTCGTTTTCCTGCTCGGACAGGTAGGTGATGGCGAGTCGGCGCCTTCTTTGGCGAAGGCGACGGCGACGGCCCGGCCGATGCCCGAGTCGCCGCGCTGACCGGCCAGCACGCCACTGCCCTCGTAGCCGTGCATCTCGTCCCGCGGCCGGGGGTCCATCGCGGCCGTGTGGCCCGGGTAGTCCTGCTCTTGCCTGGGCGGCGGGTGCTGCTCCGATGGTGCGGTCATGGTGCTGCTCTCCTGCCGTGCGTGCGGACAACCTGCGGGGGCCGCGGCTACCCAGGGGCGGGACAGCCAAACCGGCCGTGCGGGGGGGCCCGCGGTGCCGTCGTTCGACGTGCATGGGTCAGCCCGGGCTGGGTAGCGCCCGCCGTATCGGGGCACGGGCCGTCCGGCACGTTCCCGGCACCGCTGACCGCCCCGGCTGAGGGCGGCGGCTTATCCAGCATCTACTACGGGAGGCTCGCATATGACTAGTGACACCCACTATGACCCGCTTGCCGAGCTGTCTGCCCAGGGCGTGGCGGTGTGGCTGGACGACCTGTCCCGCGAGCTGCTCGCTAGCGGCCAACTCCAGTCGCTCGTCGCAGGCCGGCACGTGGTCGGTGTGACGACCAACCCCACCATCTTCGCGTCGGCCCTGGCCAACGGCGCCCGGTACGACGACCAGCTGCGTGACCTCGCCGAGCTGGACGCCGGCGCCGAGACCGCCATTTTTACCGTCACCACCGACAACGTCCGCGCCGCCTGTGACGTCCTTGCCCCGGTCTACCAGCAGACGGCCGGTGCCGACGGGCGCGTCTCCATCGAGGTCGACCCCAGGCTGGCCCGCGATGCGGCCGCGACCGCCGACATGGCCCGCGCGCTGCGGGCCGCGGTGGACCGGGACAACATGTTCGTCAAGATCCCGGCCACCCGGGAAGGTCTCAGCCGCTATCACGCAGGTGACCAGTGAGGGGATCAGTGTCAACGTGACCCTGATCTTCGCCCTCGACCGGTACCGCGCTGTCATGGACGCCTACCTCAGCGGCCTGGAACAGGCTGCCGCAGCCGACCGGGACCTCGCCACGATCCGGTCTGTTGCCTCGTTCTTCGTCTCCCGCGTCGACTCCGAGGTCGATGCCCGGCTCGACCGGGTAGCCACCAGCCGCGCCGCGCAGCTCAAGGGCAAAGCCGCAATCGCCAACGCCCGCCTGGCCTACCAGGCTCATGAGGAAGTTATCACCGGCCAGCGCTGGCAGCAGCTGGCCGGGCGAGGAGCTCAGCCGCAGCGCCCGCTCTGGGCCTCCACCGGCGTCAAGAACCCCGCCTATCCCGACACCATGTACGTGACCGAGCTCGTGGCGCCCGGCACCGTCAACACCATGCCCGGCGCCACCCTCGAGGCGTTCGCCACCCACGGCCGCGTCACCGGCAACACCATCACCGGCCGGTACGACGATGCATGGCACGTGCTGGAACAGCTCGCGGCTGTCGGCATCGACTTCGAAGACGTCACCGGGCAACTCGAGAGCGAAGGCCTCGCCAAGTTCGAGAAGAGCTGGCACGAACTCAGCGCCACCATCGCCGCCGAACTGCAGCGCAACCATCCGGCCAGGCAATCATGACCCCGGCCCGGCCGCGGACGGGATTCCTCAGGAGCCGTCGTCACCCGGGCGCCACGCGGTGACCCGGCTGCTTCCTCTTCCGGCGGCAGCCGCCAGATGTGCCTGTGCTGATCGGCGAGGCCACCAGGTCTCAGCACCCGTCGTGGGGACTCGGGCTTCTCACGATTCATCCGCGGCGCGGTTGTCCGCGGTGATCTCGTCAGCTGCGCGGACCCGCAGCTCCTCGAGCAGGTCGGCCTGACGGCGAGCCCCGGAGATGAGGTCGTCCAGCCGTCCGGGATCGAGCCGCGGCTCACGATCGGCCAGGGCCCGCAGCGTACGCCACCCGGCAGCCTTGCCTTCCACGCCCAGCCGGAGCATCTCCAGCTCCTCAAGATTGCTGAGAGGCGACCGGGCCAGCAGGTGGCCGTTGGGCTTCAGCCGCCCGGCCTTCTCGCCGATCCACGCCGCGTAAACCTTGTAGCTGCGGACCGCAATATCCAGGGCAGCCATGATCTCCATCAGGGCAGCCCGGTCCCGGGCGATCTCGGCGGCCAGGTCCTGCAGGGGGCTGCCGGCCGTCGGGACATGGCCAGCTGCTGCCATCCGGCGGGCGAGTTCCGCGCCTCCTGTCGCTCCGGCAAGATGATCATTAAGGTAGATGCCCACGAGGTTGTGCCCCGCTGGCCGGGTACGTTTCCCTGCCATGATCCCTCCCCATCCCCGTGTTGGATTCTCCCCTTCTTACTGCCTCTGGCCGCGCCGCTCATGCGTACATGACCGCGCTCTGGGGCGTCTTATCTCCCCGGGTGCAGCCACGCGCGGGCCAGGCGCTCCAGCGGGGGAGAGGCCGCGCCGGACGGGGCGATGACCAGCCCGTTGGCACGCGGGGCAGGAACTGCCAGCGGAGCGCCGTGTTGTGCCCGAAAAAACGGCCTTCCAGCAGCATGTCACGGCCGAGCAGTTCGTCGTCGCTGCGGTACACCGCGCGCAGGATGCGCGGCTCGGAGAACTCAGTAGCGGCAGATGCGGTCGATGATCTGATCGGGGGTCGTGGTCCAGCTTGATCAGCGCACCCTCCAGCAGCTTTTCCAGCCGCTGCCAGCAGCGGGTGCGCGGTGACTGTATGTGGGTCACGCCGGCTTGACGGGGCTGTGCCTGCCGCAGGCGCATGGTGGTGACTGACCCGGTGCCGCCTGTGATGCCCCCGCTCCACTAAGAGCAGGTTTGTTACGATTTATACGCAAATATTCCGGGTATCCGATTTATGGAACAGCCAGCGCCTCAAATAGGCCAGAAAGGAGGTCAATCGGCAAACTCAGCGCCCGCCACCGGCCAAGGCCGGCCCGGGTGACGGTTCCCCATGCCCAGATTCGTCCGGTCATGGGGAATTACTGTGTCCGAGGGGGGACTTGAACCCCCATGCCCCTTTCGGGGCACTAGCACCTCAAGCTAGCGCGTCTGCCTATTCCGCCACCCGGACGTCCGCCAGGCCACGGTATCCACCGGACCGGCCGCCTCACGATAGCAAATTCGGCCGGTTCCGGCGAAGAGAGCCGATGCTCCTGCCGGCTCTGCCTAGACAGCCGCCGCCGTGCTGACCAACCGGCCCCAGCGACTCGCCCAAAGTCAGCCCACCCGCCGCGACCGCGAGCACCGGCACCCGCGATCCCAGCCAACACCGGCCCGGCACTGCCGCCAGGCAGCAAACGCCCCCAGGCGCCGGCGCCAGGCAGCCAACAACGGCCAGCTGGCATCAGCCACGCAAAACCAGGGAACCGGCCAGCCAGCACCGGCCAGGCACTGGCGTTAAGAAGGCAAGCTGGCCGCCAGCAGCCATCCTGCGGATGCGACCATGGGTTGATGACGCAGAACCCAGCCTCCGCCGGCCCGGCCGCCCAGGACGAAGTCGCTGACCTGTGCAGCGACCTGATCAGGATCGACACGTCCAACCGGGGCGACAACTCCGGCCCGGGGGAGCGCGCAGGCAGCAGAACACGTCGCCGCCCTCCTGGCCGACGTCGGGATCGAGCCAAACATGCTCGAGTCGGACAGAAGCCGGGCCAGCGTCGTCGCCCGGATCGAGGGCCAGGACCAGTCCCGGCCCGCCCTGCTCATCCACGGTCACCTGGACGTGGTCCCGGCGCGACGCGGCCGACTGGCAGGTGGGCCCGTTCTCCGGGGAGATCAAGGACGGCTGCGTCTGGGGCCGCGGCGCGGTGGACATGAAGGACATGGACGCGATGATGCTGGCCGTCGTCCGGCAGCGGATGCGCGAGGGCCGCCGCCCGCCGCGGGACGTGGTGCTGGCCTTCCTGGCCGACGAGGAGGCGGGCGGCACCTACGGCGCGCGCTGGCTGGTGGACAACCACCCGGACCTGTTCGAGGGCGTCACCGAGGCGATCGGCGAGGTCGGCGGGTTCAGCGTCACGCTCGGCGGCCGCCGCCTGTACCTGATCCAGATCGCCGAGAAGGGCATGGCCTGGATGCGGCTGACCGCCCGCGGCAAGGCCGGGCACGGCTCGATGCTGCAGCCGGACAACGCGGTCACCGAGCTGGCCGAGACCGTGGCCCGGATCGGCCGGCACGAGTGGCCGGTCCGGCTCACCCCCGCGGTCGAGGAGTTCATGGCCGCGGCCTGCGCCGCGTTCGGCGTCGAGTACAGCCCGGGGCACTGCCCCAGCTCCTGGACAAGATCGGCTCGATGTCCAAGCTGACCGGCGCCACCCTCACGCAACACGCTCAACCCCACGGTGCTGA
The DNA here is from genome assembly GCA_963747705.1 of uncultured Actinomycetes bacterium. Classification (GTDB taxonomy): domain Bacteria; phylum Actinomycetota; class Actinomycetes; order Streptosporangiales; family Streptosporangiaceae; genus RYN-230. The sequence goes on from CAVVGF010000022.1 coordinate 6,785, forward strand.
ACGCCGGATACAAGGTCAATGTCATCCCGCAGGTGGCCACGGCCGAGCGTGGACGGCCGGTTCCTGCCGGGCTACGAGGACGGAGTTCTTCGCCGAGGTGGACAGCCTGCTCGGGCCGCATGTCACCCGGGAGTTCATCCACAACGACATCGCCCTGGAGACGACGTTCGACGGGCCGCTGTGCGACGCGATGACGGCGGCGGTGCTGGCCGAGGATCCAGACGGCACCGGTCATCCCGTACTGCCTGTCCGGCGGGACGGACGCGAAGTCGTTCAGCCGGCTGGGCATCCGGTGCTTCGGCTTCGCGCCCGCTGCGGCTGCCGCGCCGACCTGGACTTCTCCGGCATGTTCCACGGCGTGGACGAGCGGGTGCCGGTGAGCGCGCTGCAGTTCGGCACCCGGGTCCTGGACGGCTTCCTGGACCGCTGCTGACCCGGCCGCTGCTGGCCCGGCTGATGAAGACGGGGAATACACCGGCCAGCGGCGGAGTTTTTCGGTAAATCACCGGATCGGCACACTGGGTAGTGTTATGGTTACCCCTTGTGTGAGGCCGGTCACTATCCAGGCAGCTTCCCCTGCCCGGACCGCAGTGCCAGCCCGCGCAGCACCGGTTGCGGCGAGGAAGGTGGCACCGTCGTCCCCGGCGCTGGATATCGACCTGGGACCGCACACGGGCTCGTTCGCACCGGCGAGCCACGATGCGGTCGGCGCGTCCGGTGCTGGGGCTGCGGATGATCGCCGTGGCTGGCGCGGTTGTCACCTGGCCCAGGTGGCCGCGGCCCGGCGGTAACTGCCCTCGCAGGGCCCGTGAGCCGTGGCCGCCCGGGCGAGGCTTTGCTGAACCAGCAGGTCAGCATGCCTTTGCCGGGTCAGCAGTGGTCAAAGGGTCAGTACGGGGCGTATGATCGGCCGGCGCAGGGTCGCCTTCCTGCTGCCGTCTGCATTCAGCCGGAGTCTGGCCAGTTCCCAGTCACCGTACTCAGCGTGGTCCGTCAGTATGCGCCGTGCGGCGTTACGAGACGTTCCTCGCGGCAGATAGAGCACGAGGTAGGAGTACTCAGCCATCACTCTTTATTGTGCATGGTGATCCCGGTGGTTCAATCGGCAGTGGTGAAATATTCGCTGCCCGCCTGTCCCAGGGGGCACCGCCGCAGCAAGTAAGGGAACACCCGCGCCACGGCCGGGAGTTGAGAGTAGTTGGGCCGCGGAGTAGCACGAGGCAAGCACAGCGCCCGGCAGTCGAGCCGGGCAACATGACAGAGGCCGGGCTAAGGCACCGGGCTAGAAGGTGAATGCGTGGCAGCAAGCAGAGCTCCCGCCGCGAAGCGCGGGACGGGGCAGGACGGGGCCGCGGCAAACGGTGGTGGACGCCGCCTGGTCATTGTCGAGTCGCCAGCCAAGGCGCGCACGATCGCGGGGTACCTCGGCAAGGGCTACGTCGTCGAGTCCAGCATTGGGCACATCCGGGATATGCCCGACAGGGCCGCCGAGATCCCGACCAAGTACCGCAAGGAGCCGTGGGCCCGGCTCGGCGTGAACGTGGACCATGGCTTCGAGGCCCTCTACGTCGTGCACGCGGACAAGAGGCCCCAGGTCAGCAAGCTCAAGACGCTGCTCAAGGACGCCGACGAACTCCTACTCGCCACTGATGAGGACCGCGAGGGCGAGGCCATCGCCTGGCACCTGCTCGAAGAGCTCAAGCCCAAGGTCCCGACCCGGCGGATGGTCTTCCACGAGATCACCCCGGAAGCCATCGCGCAGGCCGTGGACAACCCGCGTGAGATGGACCACGGCCTGGTAGACGCGTACCAGACGCGCCGGGTGCTGGACCGGCTGTACGGCTACGAGGTCTCCCCGGTGCTGTGGAAGAAGGTCATGCCGCGGCTGTCCGCGGGGCGCGTCCAGTCGGTGGCCACCCGCCTCGTGGTGGCACGGGAGCGGGAGCGGATCGCGTTCCGCACCGCCCGGTACTGGGACCTGCAGGCCGTCTTCGCCCGCACCGACGGCGCCGCCGACGCGGACGTCGCGACGTTCCCGGCCGGCCTGGTCTCGGTGGACGGGCGCCGGGTCGCCCAGGGCCGTGACTTCGCGCCATCCGGGGAGCTCCGCAACCCCGACACCCTCTATCTTTCGGAACGCCATCGACCCCGACTGCCGACGCCAGCGCGCCGCCGCCCGGGGTGGTCCACCAGCTGTCCGCCCCGGACCTGGCTGACCGGCTGCGTGATGCGGACTTCTCGGTCAAGTCGGTCGAGCGCAAGCCCTACCGCCGGTCGCCGTACGCGCCGTTCCGCACCACGACGCTGCAGCAGGAGGCATCGCGCAAGCTGGGCTTCTCGGCCAAGTACACGATGTCGGTGGCGCAGCGGCTGTACGAGAACGGCCACATCACTTATATGCGGACCGACTCGATCATGCTGTCGCAGACCGCGATCGACGCGGCCCGCCGCCAGGCCCGTGAGCTGTACGGCGCCGAGTACGTTCCGGACGCCCCGCGCGTCTACGCCAGCAAGGTGAAGAACGCCCAGGAGGCGCACGAGGCGATCCGCCCGGCCGGTGACACGTTCCGCACGCCGGCCCAGATCCGGCTGTCCGGCGACGAGCTGCGGCTGTACGAGCTGGTCTGGAAGCGCACGGTGGCCTCGCAGATGAAGGACGCCACCGGCGAGTCGGTGTCGGTCCGGGTCAGCGGCCGGTCCTCGGCCGGCGAGGAGGCCGAGTTCGGCGCGTCCGGCAAGATCATCGGCTTCTACGGGTTCCTCAAGGCCTACGTGGAGGGCGCGGACGACGACGCCGAACGGGACGACCGGGAGCGCCGCCTGCCGCCGCTGGCCGAGGGCGACGCGCTGACCGCGCGGGAGCTGGCCGCGGCCGAGCACGCCACCCGGCCGCCCGCCCGGTACACCGAGGCGACGCTGATCAAGGAGCTGGAAGACCGGGAGATCGGCCGGCCGTCCACGTACGCGTAGATCATCGGCACGATCCTGGACCGCGGCTACGTGTTCAAGAAGGGCACCGCGCTGGTGCCCTCGTTCCTGGCCTTCGCCGTGGTCACGCTGCTGGAGCAGCACTTCAGCCAGCTGGTCGACTACGACTTCACCGCGCGGATGGAAGACGCGCTGGACGAGATCGCCCGCGGCGAGGCGGGCCGGGTGCCCTGGCTGCGCCGGTTCTACTTCGGCGCCGACGGCGAGGAAGGGCTCAAGGAGCTGGTCAGCGACCTGGGCGACATCGACGCCCGGGAGGTCAGCTCGTTCCCGCTGGCCGGCACCGACATCGTGGTCCGGGTCGGCCGGTACGGGCCCTACCTGGAGCGCGGCGAGCAGCGGGTCAACGTCCCCGAGGGCATCGCGCCGGACGAGCTCACCCCGGAGAAGGCCGAAGAGCTGTTCGCCCAGCCGAGCGGCGACGCGATGCTCGGCACCGACCCGGCCAGCGGGCTGGAGATCGTGGCCAAGGCGGGCCGGTTCGGCCCGTACGTGACCGAGGAGCTGGCGAGGGCGCGCCCGGCAAGCCGCGCACCGCCTCGCTGCTGAAGTCCATGGCGCTGGACACGGTGACGCTGGACGACGCGCTGCGGCTGCTGACCCTGCCGCGCACGCTCGGCGAACTGGACGGCGAGCCGATCACCGTGCAGAACGGCCGTTACGGCCCTTACGTGAAGAAGGGCACGGACAGCCGTTCGCTGGAGTCCGAGGAGCAGATGTTCACGCGTCACCCTGGACGAGGCCAAGGAGCTGTTCGCGCAGCCCAAGGCCCGTGGCCGGGGCCGGGCCGCGGCCGCCCCGCCGCTGCGCGAGCTCGGCGACGACCCGGCCAGCGGCCGAACCGTCGTGATCAAGGAGGGCCGGTGGGGGCCGTACGTGACCGACGGCGAGACCAACGCCTCGCTGCGCAAGGGCGACGCGGCCGAGTCGATCACCCCGCAGCGGGCCGTCGAACTGCTGGCCGAGCGCCGCGCCGCCGCACCGTCCGGTGGCCGCGCCGGCCGGTGCCAGCCGGCTGGGCCAGCGGCGGGGCCAAGAAACCGGCCGCCAAGAAGGCAGCGGCGAAGAAGCCAGCGGCCAAGAAACCGCCCGCCCGGCCGTAGGGGCGTGTCGCATGGATCTTGGCCGCCGCGGCCGGATTAAGATCGAAGGACACCGGCTCGTGCCGTACCTGCCGGACATTTCGCGAGCTTGCCGCCATGCGCAGCCATATCTGCCGGTACCCTGACGCCGTGAACTTTCGATCCCCTTCTCTGTGGCGCGCCGCCGCGACGGCGTGCTGTCCATCAGGCCGTTCCGGCGGCTGTGGATCGCGATGTCGCTGTCCAGCCTGGGGGACTGGCTCAGCCTGCTCGCGCTGACCGCGCTGGCCTCCGCGCTGGCCGGGCCGGTGCCGCGGCCCAGTACAGCGCGGTCGGCGGCGTCTGGCTGTCCTCGCTGCTGCCCGCGCTGATCCTCGGCCCGCTGGCCGGGGCGGTCGCGGACCGGTTCGACCGGCGGCTGAACATGATCATCGGCGACGTGCTGCGCGCGGCGCTGTACCTGTCCATCCCGCTGGACCTGTCGCTGCACTTCGTCAACCCGCTGACCTGGGTGTACGCGGTGCAGTTCCTGGCGTCCTGCGTGTCGCTGTTCTGGACGCCGGCCAAGGACGCCTCGGTGCCCAACCTGGTGCCGCCGGACAAGCTGGAGCAGGCCAACCAGTACAGCCTGTTCACCACGTTCGGCACCGCGCCCATCGCCGGGCTGGTCTTCGGCCTGCTGTCGCTGGTCAGCCGGGCGCTGGGCAACCTCTCGCACTACTTCACCACCAACCCGGTCAACCTGGCGCTGTACTTCAACGCGGTCACGTTCGTGGTGTCCGCGGTGACCATCTACGCGCTGCGCGAGATCCCGAAGCGGCAGTTCAGCGCGCACATCTCGGCGCCGTCGGTGGCCAAGACCATCTGGGAGGGCTGGAGGTTCATCGGCCGTACCGAGGTGGTCCGCGGGCTGGTCATCGGCATGGTCGGCGCGTTCGCGGCCGGCGGCGTGGTCGTCGGGCTCGGCCAGCCCTACATCAAGCACACGCTGAACGGCGGCGACGCGGGCTGGGGCGTCGTGTTCGCCGCGATCTTCGTCGGGCTGGCCGTCGGCATGTTCCTCGGCATGCGCATCCTGCGCGGCTTCAGCCGGCGGCGGCTGTTCGGCCTGAGCATTGCCGCCTCGGCCATCCCGCTCGCGCTGATCGCGCTGATCCCGAACCTGGTCGTGGTGGTGGTCCTGGTCGTGCTGCTGGGCGCGTGCGCCGGGGTGGCCTACGTCACCGGGTACACGATCGTCGGCCGCGAGGTGGACGACGACACCCGCGGCCGGACGTTCGCGTTCCTGCAGTCCGCCATCCGGGTCATCCTGTTCGCCGTGATCGCGGTGGCCCCGTTCCTCGCGGCCGGGCTTCACCGCGCTGGTCCGCGGCGATCTCCGGCACCGGGAACCTGCAGATCGGCCACGTCTCCTACCAGGGCATCGGCTACAACCTGGTGATGCTGCTGGCCGCGGTGATCGCGCTGTGGGTGGGCTGGCTGTCCTACCGGCAGATGGACGACCGCCGCGGCGTGCCGCTGCGCGACGACCTGATGTCGGTGGTCCGCGGCGACGAGTTCCAGCCGGTCCCGGGTCATGTCAACGGCCACGAACCGGAGCACCCCGCGGCGCGCCGCGGCGTGCTCATCGCGCTGGAGGGCGGCGAGGGCGCGGGCAAGACGACGCAGGCCCGGCTGCTCGCCATCTGGCTGCGCGACCAGGGCTTCGACGTGGTCGCCACCCGCGAGCCCGGGGCGACCAAGATGGGCATGCGGCTGCGCGCGGTGCTGCTGGACACCGCGCACGCGGGCCTGTCCGCCCGGGCCGAGACCCTGCTCTACGCGGCCGACCGGGCCGAGCACGTGGCCACGGTGATCGGCCCGGCGCTGGACCGCGGCGCGGTCGTGGTGACCGACCGGTACGTCGACTCGTCGCTGGCCTATCAGGGCTGGGGGCGCCGGCAGAGCCCGGTGAGGTGGCCAAGCTGAACCAGTGGGCCACCGGCGGGCTGGCGCCCGACCTGACCATCCTGCTGGACATGCCGCCGATGGGCGGGCTGGGCCGCCGGGCCCGGTCCGCGGACCGGCTGGAGGCCGAGCCGCTCGACTTCCACGAGCGGGTGCGCGACGGGCTTCCTGGCCCTGGCCCGCGCCGAGCCCGAACGCTACCTGGTGCTCGACGCGGGCCGCCCGGCCGACCAGCTCAGCCGGGAGATCCAGGACCGGATCCGGGAGATGCTGCCCGACCCGGTGCCGCCGGTGGCCGAGTCGGACACCGGCAGCTTCCCGGCCATCGTTGACGACACTGTGCGGCCGGGCGCCCCTGTGCGGCCGGGCATGACACTGTGCGGCCGGGCGACGGTCCGCACCCGGATAACGGAATGCGGCCGGACAACGGGGTGCGGTCCGGCTCGGCCAGCCGGGACTGGTTCGGCGACTGATGGCCGCGCCGGTCTTCGACGACCTGGTCGGCCAGGACCGGGTGGTCGCCCAGTTGTCCCAGGCCGCGGCGGCCGCGGCCAGCCTGCTACGTGGCGAGTCCGCGCTGGGCATGACGCACGCCTGGCTGTTCACCGGCCCGCCCGGGTCCGGCCGGTCGGTGGCCGCGCGGGCGTTCGCCGCCGCGCTGCTCTGCCCGGACCAGGGCTGCGGGCACTGCCCGAGCTGTCACCAGGTGCAGGCGGGCACGCCACCCGGACCTGATGCTGGTCCGGCCGGACGGCCTGTCCTACGGCGTGAAGCAGACCCGGGACCTGGTGCTGCGGGCGGCGGGCGCGCCGTCCGGCGGGCGCTGGCAGGTGGTGCTGTTCGAGGACGCCGACCGTGCTACCGAGCAGGCCGCGAACGCGCTGCTGAAGGCGATCGAGGAACCGTCGCCGCGCACCGTGTGGCTGCTCTGCGCCCCGTCCGCGGAAGAACTCGTCACCACGATCCGGTCCCGGTGCCGGCTGGTCACGCTGCGCACCCCGCCGGCTTCCGCGGTGGCCGAGGTGCTGACCCGCCGGGACGGCGTGGACCCTTCCCGCGCGCTCGCCGCCGCCCGGGCGGCGCAGGGCCACATCGGCCGGGCCAAGCGGCTGGCCACCGACCCCGACGCGGCTGCGCGCCGGGCCGAGGTGCTACGGGTGCCGACCAAGGTGGTCAGCCTGGGCACCGCGCTGACCGCCGCGGCCGGCCTGGTCAAGGCGGCCGAGCAGGAAGCCGCCGCGGTCACCGAGGAACTCAACGAACCGGAGAAGGCCGCGCTGCGCAGGGCGTTCGGCGAGGGATCCACCGGGAAGGGCGTGGCCAAAGCCGTCCGCGGCGCGGCCGGCGCGCTGTCAGACCTGGAGGCCCGGCAGAAGTCCCGTGCTACCCGGCTGAAGCGGGACGCCCTGGACCGCGCGCTGCTCGACCTGGCCGCGTTCTACCGCGACGTGCTGGTGCTGCAGTTCGGCGCCGAGGCCGACCTGGACCTGGGCAGCTCGGGCTACGAGGACGAACTGCGCCAGCTGGCCGCCGGCAGCAGCCCGGAGTCCACGGTGCGCCGGATGGAGGCCATCATGGCCTGCCGTGAGCGCCTGGAACTCAACGTCGCCCCCCTCCTAGCCGTCGAAGAAATGACCCTAACCCTCTTCGCCAGCTAACCCCACCACCTCAGCGCCGCAGCCCCCGAGCCAACCACATCGTTAGCGCGGTGCATCGTGCCCCACCGGCGAGGCGCAATGCACCGCGCTAACGGATGGCGCAGTTTTGACCGCAGCGGTGGAGGGTGCCGGGCCAGCCGCGACGGCGTAAGGCTGCGGCGACTTCGGTGGCGACCAGGCACGGGCGCTGCGTGACGTCGGTCCAGCTGTAGCGCAGGGTAACCAGGCCATCAGCCGCTGCGGCGTTGTCCCGATGGTGGTCCTGCCAGCGTTGCTCGAGCGGGTGGGCTGCTCGGCCGTCAGTTTCCACTACCACGCCGTAATCCGCGTACAGGGCGTCCCGGTACCGGGTTCGTCCTCCACTGACCGCCCGTACCTGGCGCTTCGCTCGGGGCAGCCGGTGCGGCCGCTCCACCCGCCGGATGTAGCGCAGTTCGAGGATTGAGTGGACTCCGTCGCCGATATCGTCCAGCGCGAGCGCGAGTTCCGCACGCCAGCGCATCCGAGCGCGGCTGTCCATGGCCGCCCTCAGCAGGGTCGCCGTCGTCAGTTGGGCACCACAAGCCCGGGCCAGCCAAGCCAGCGCGTCGTCGAGGGTCCGGCTGCACTGGGTAAGGTCGAGCGCGGTCTCCTCGATCCGGGTGCGCGGCGGTAACGAGCCGAACTGCCGCGCCTCCTCCACCCGGCTGGACCGGTGCACGACGACGCCCCGGATGGGGCGTAGATGCTGCTGCCTGGGCACCGTGACATGGATGACGGAGCTCTGCTGGCTGGTCAGCCGCACTAGCTCGGCGGCGGTCTGGTGGCTCAGCACGGCTGCCGGACCGACTCGGTGCAGCGCCGCCCACAGCTCGGCCTCCCGGCCCGGCTCCCCGGTGAAGGTGGCATAGACCCCGCGGTATAGCCGCTGCCAGTGCCCAGCCAACAGCCGCGAGCTTACGGTTCTGGGCCCCACCCCGGCACTCAGTGCCTGAGCCCGGGACAGTACTCCGCGTTGGCGGTACAGGATGAAGAGGCAATCGTCAGGAAGTTCTCGTGGCATGTGGCCAGCGTGGCCAACCCCGGCCCTGCCGCGGAAGTCCAACCTTTCCGCCTGTGGATAACCCGCCACATACATGAGCGCGGTGCATTGTGCTTCACCGGCGAGGCACAATGCACCGCGCTGACAGAGTGCTGACGGGGTTAGGCGTCGGCGCAGTCGTCGGCTAGGGCGGGGATGGGCTCCGGGGCCAGTTCGGGTTCCGCGGCCAGGGCGGGGACGCGGACCGGGGCTTCCTTGACCACCAGACGGCGGCGGGCGGACAGCAGGCCGCTGAGGGCGGTCAGCGCGCCGAACGCGGACACCGCGGTGATCACGGCCAGGGCGGGCTTGTAGGCGCCCAGGGTGGCTTGCGCCGAGGTGATCCGGCTGGCGCCGCCCGCGTCCACCACCGCGGTCACCACGGCCAGCACGATCGCGCCTCCCACCTGGAAGGACGTCTGGAACAGGCTGGCCGCCAGGCCCTGCTCCCGGTCCGGGATGCCCGCCGTCGCGGCCAGGCTGAGCGCGGAGAAGCCGAGGCCGAACGCCAGCCCGATGAGCACCACCGCAGGCAGGATCACGGAGGGGTAGTCCGGGCTGACCCCGACCCGGAGGAAGACCGCATACCCGGCCACCAGGCAGGCGAAGGCCAGCACGGCGACCCGCGCGGTGCCGAACCGGCCGATGATCGCGCTCATCCGGGTGGACAGCACGGCCACCACCACACCGGCGGGCAGGAAGGCCAGCGCGGTGGACAGCGCGCTCCAGCCGGCCAGGGTCTGCAGGTACTGAGTGACCAGGAACTGGAACGAGACGTACGAGCCGAACAGCGTCATGGCGCCGATGTTGGCCCGGGTCAGCGCGCCGGACCGGAAGATGCCCAGCGGCACCAGCGGGTCGGTGCTGCGCCGCTCGATGGCCACGAACCCGGCCATCAGCAGGGCCACGGCCGCGAACGAGCCGATCGTACGGGCCGACGCCCAGCCCGCCTGCTGGGCCGACACCACGGTGTAGACCAGCAGCAGCATCGCGCCGGTCACCGTGACCGCGCCCGGGATGTCGAACCGGCGGCCGCCGCGGACGGCGCGCTCGCCGCGCGGGACGACCTTGACCGCGGCGATCAGCGTGAGCAGCGCCACCGGCGCGGGCACCAGCAGCGTCCACCGCCAGCTCACCTCGGTGAGCAGCCCGGACAGCACCAGGCCAAGCGAGAAGCCGCTGGCGCCGAACGCCGAGTAGATCGAGATCGCCCGGTTGCGCATCGGGCCTTCGTGGAACGTGGTGGTGAGCAGGGACAGCCCGGCCGGCGCGGTGAACGCGGCCGCGATGCCCTTGACGAAGCGGGCGCCGATCAGCAGCGCGGGAGTGCTGACCAGCCCGCCGAACAGCGAGGCCACGGCGAACAGGGCCAGCGCGGCCAGGAACACCCGGCGGCGGCCGAGCAGGTCGGCGGCCCGGCCGCCGAGCAGCAGCAGGCCGCCGTAGCCGAGCACGTAACCGCTCACCACCCACTGCAGCGACGAGGTGGACAGGTCGAGGCTGGCGCGGATGTCCGGCAGCGCCACGCCGACCATCGACACGTCGAGCGCATCGAGGAACAGCGCGCCGCAGAGCACGATCAGGATGGCCCACAGTCGGGGACTCCAGCGCTGGGCGGCGGCAGCGTGGGCCGGTGCTGCCGCGGGCTGGACGGTTGGGAGGCGACGAGAAGCCTCAGCTGGGCTTGATGACTCCATGATTCCAGAGACTATGCATGCACGCGCACTAGATGCAAGCGCAATTAATGTAGTTGCATCTAACCGGGCCGCGCGCTATGCTGCGCCCGTGAGCGTGACAGAGTCTGGGCTGGTCCGGCCGGGCCAGACCGGCGCACCGGGCGCCGTGCGGGACTGCCCGGAGCCCCTGGCTGGCGGCCCCGCCGCCGGGCCGGCCAGCGACCCGGCGGTAACCGCCTGGCGCGCGCTCGCGGCCAGTTACGCGTCCACCTGGGCCGCGCTCGAGCACGAGCTGGGCCAGCGGCACGGGCTCGGGGTGAGCGAGTTCGAGGTGCTGGACCGGCTGGCCGAGCGCCCGGAGCGCAACTTCCGGGCCCAGGAACTGGCGGGCGCCGTGCACTTGAGCCAGAGCGCGCTGTCCCGGCTGATCGACCGGCTGGAGAAGCACGGGCTGGTCGAGCGGTGCCTGTGCGGCGAGGACCGGCGCGGCATCTACGTCACGCTGACCCAGGCCGGCCAGCAACGGCACGCCGAGGCGGCCCCGACGCACCGTAGCGTCCTGTCCGCCGCGCTCCCCAGACACCCTCCTCTACTTAACGCCAGTACCCGCCCAGTGGCAGCGCCACGGCGCCCGGCCGTCGCTGCCCCGGGAGAAGACGGAGCGTCAGGGCACCGAGCGGATCTTCCACACGAACGCCGAGCCCGCCGCGGTGACGACGGCCACCGACAGATAGAGAGTCGGATACCCACCCAGCTGGCTGACCAGCGGTGCGGCGATAGCCGGCGCCAGCACCTGCGGCCCGGAGTTGGCGATGTTGATGATGCCCAGGTCCTTGGCCCGGGCCGCGGCCGACGGCAGCACCTGGGTGACCAGCGCCTGATCCACCGATAGATACACGCCGTAGCCCAGCCCCATCAGCGCGGCCGCGGCGATCGCCACCGGCCAGCTCGGCCACAGCGCGAGCATGATGGCCGGAACCGTCATGACCAGCCCGGCCACGGTGACCAGGACCTTGCGGCGCCCGGTCCGGTCCGAGACGATGCCGCCGGTCACCGCGGTCAGCACCGTGGTGACCAGATAGATCGAGATCAGGATGAGCAGGCCATCCTGGGCCGTCTGGCCGGGGAACAGCCGGCTGTAGTGCAGCCGGTCGCGCAGGAAGTACAGCAGGTACAGCACGGCCATGGCGTTGCCCAGGTTGACCGCGAACCTGGTCAGCCAGGCCCAGGCGAAGTCCGGGTGGCGGCGCGGGCTGACCCAGAACGAGCGGGCGAACACCCGCCAGGCGAACGGCGGCCGGTCGGCCCGGTCCAGCGGCGGGTCCGGGGTGAACAGCGCGAACGGCAGCGCGAAGGCCACCACCAGCACCCCGATGAGCAGGTAACCAGCGTTGCCGGTGACGGCCACCGTGACCAGGGCCACGGCCAGCACCACGCCGAAGGTCTGTGGCAGCCCGATCCAGCCGGACACCGCGCCGCGCTGCGCGACCGGGACGTGGTCCGGCACCCCGGCGGTCACGCTGGCCTGCATCGCGTTGAGGCACGCCTGGGCCAGGCACCAGCCGATGATCAGGCCGGCCACGGTGTGCTGGCCAGCCAGCAGGGCCAGCGCGGCCGCCCCGGCCAGCGCCCCGCACACCGTCCACGGGTGCCTTCGGCCGAACCGCCCCGTGGTCCGGTCGGACAGCGCCCCGGCTATCGGGTTGGCGAGCATGGCCGCGGCCGCGCCGATGCCGGTGACCCAGCCGAGCACGACCACTTTGTGCGCGGACCCGGCCACCGCCTGCACCTGGTTGGGCAGCAGCACCTCGAGCGGGCCGAAATAGCCGAGGTACAGCCCGAGATTGGCCAGCGCGATCAGCGCGACCCAGCGCTTTCCGACCCGCTGGGTCGGTTCGGCGGCCGGGCTGCGTACCCGGCCGACAGCCGGGATCCCGGTCACGACGGCCGTCAGTCCTGGCTGCAAATGTCGGCGGCGAATGGCATGGTGGAACCGTAACCTGGCGGCCGGGCGCGGGAAATGGGCGGCGGGGCAAGATAGTGCGCGACGGCGGGCAACCAAACCGGCGGCCAGGCGTGCAATGGATATGAGCTACCCACTATCCGGTGCCGGACGGGGTGCTGAGCCCGGAGATCTGGCCTGGCTTCCCGGGGTCAGCGGGGCTGACCGAACGTCCGGAGCCACCCGGGCCCAGGGTGGTATGGCCGGGGCTCCGCCCGATGCCGCCAGCGTGACCGGCGTGTTCCGGGCGCACCACGCCGAACTGGTCCGGCTGGCCGTGCTGCTGCTCGGCGACCGGCCGTCAGCCGAGGACGTGGTCCAGGACGTGTTCGCCCGGCTCTGTGGGCGGGACCTGCTGCCCGCCGGGGACGGCGCGCTCGCCTACGTGCGGGCCGCCGTGCTGAACGGGTGCCGCAGCGCGCTGCGCCGCCGCGCCCTGGGCCGCCGCCTCGGCGCGGCGCAGGTCCCGGGCTGCCCGGCTGGGACGGCCGCCAGCAGTCCGCGGAACACGAGGTCATCCTGGCCGAGGACCGCAGGCAGGTACTGGCCGCGCTGGCCCGGCTGCCGCGCCGGCGCCGTGAGGTGCTGGTGCTCCGGTACTGGCTCGGCCTGCCCGAGGCCGAGATCGCCCAGGTGCTGGGGATCAGCCCGGGCACGGTCAAGTCCACCGCCGCGCGAGGGCTCGCCGCCCTGGCCCGCGACCTGGGGGAGCCAGCATGACCAGGACAGAAGACCTACTGGCCGACGCGCTCGACGCGGCCGCCCAGGCCGTCCGGCGAGGACACCCTCCGGCCCCTCACCGTGCCCGATCCCGGCGACCGCCGCCGCGCCGGCCGGGCTGGCTGGCCCCGGCCGCCGCTGCGGTTGGCGTGGCCCTGGTGATCGGGCTGGCCGTGCTGGCCGCCCGGGTCTCCGCCCGGCACGCGACGCCCGCGGGGCTGCCACCCGGCACACCGCGCTACTACGTGCAGACCGGGGTGGCGGGCGGACGGCCGGTGGTCCGGTCCACTGCCACCGGCGCGGTGACCGGAACCGTCCCGGTCCCGGCCAGCAACGCTCTTGGCTACGACCTCGTCACGGCGGACCGGGCCGGTACGTTCTTCGTCGTCGCGTCCCCGGCCTTGAACCAGGGCGAGCGGCTCTATAAATTCCGGCTGACCAGGACGGGCCGGATTAGCAGGTTCTCCGCCGTACCGGTCGGCGCACTGGCCAACACGACCTGGGCAGCGGACGCCGTGGCCGTCTCGCCGGACGGGTCGCGGATCGCCGTGGGCATGAGGTTCGTCGCACCACCAGTGCTGTGCGACCACAGGCAGGTCTGCCCGCGGCAACTCCATCCGGACTACGTGCTGGCCATCAAGCTGGCCACCGGCCACCGGACGGTATGGCGCTGGGGTGGCAGCCCGGTCGTGCACTCGTTCGCGGTGGAGAGCCTCTCCTGGACCAGCGACGACCGGACGCTCGCCCTGATGGGACAGTGGTGCGAGTCCGGGCGGACCAACCAGACCTGCGCGCGTGGTAGCCGGCTTCAAGAGGTCGAGGCACTGCACCCGGCGGCAGGCGGTGGCGAGCTAGGCGGGCCCGGCATTCTCTATACCGCGGGCCCGCGCAGCGGGATCGTCCAGGCCCAGATCAGCCCGGACGGCCGAATGGTCGCCGCGCTGGTCCTGTACGGCCGGCCCCCGGGCTACGGCCATGTCCGCCGGTACCTGTCGGTGGACTACATCTCGGTCGTCTCTGGCCACAGGAACCAGGTGCAGTCGGTGCTCTACCGGCGCCGCCTCAGCGACACGTTCGACCCCGGCAGGGTCCCGCAGTTCATCGCGCTCAGCCAGGACCCCACCGGTCGGCACCTGCTGGTCAGCGGCGCCGGGTTCAACGGCTGGGTCCACGACGGCCGGCTGGTCCCACTAACCCCGGACGGCGGCGGGGAGGCGGACCAGGCGTGGTGAGTACCCCGGGCGGCCCAGGCAACGCCGCGCGCCCGGGCAGGTCACGACGCAGGTATGGGCGTTATGTAGGAATATCGGGAGGGGTAGCGGAGCAATCGCCGTGATCTCACCGTAACCTGGGGCGATGGGCATGATGATGGCCGTCAGCTTCGAGCGGTACGGGCGGCTCTACTACCTCGACCCCGGCCCGTACACGCCCGCGGTGGGTGACAAGGTCCTCGTGCCCACGGACTCAGGTCCCGAGGTGGCCGAGTGCATCTGGGCCCCGCAGTGGGTGGATGACGAGGTCGGCGGGCTGCCGGTGTGCGCCGGGCTGGCCACCGGCGAGCAGCTCGGCCGGGATGAGACGAACCGGTCCCGGCGGGCCGAGGCCCGGGTGGTGGCGCGGCGGCTGGTCCGCGAGCACGGCCTGCCGATGAAGGTCATCGGCGTGGACTATGTGGATTCGCCCAGCGTGTTCACGGTGTACTTCAGTGCGCCGGGCCGGGTGGACTTCCGCGCGCTGGTCCGCGACCTGGCCGCCCGGCTGCGCGGCCGGGTCGAGTTGCGGCAGATAGGCCCGCGCGACGAAGCCCGGTTGCAGGGCGGCATCGGGCCGTGCGGCCGTGACCTGTGCTGCGCCACGTTCCTCAAGGACTTCGAGCCGGTGTCGGTGCGGATGGCCAAGGACCAGGATCTGCCGGTCAACCCGCTGCGGATCGCCGGCGCGTGCGGACGGCTGATGTGCTGCCTGAAGTACGAGCACCCGCTCTACCAGGACTTCCGCAAGGAGGCCCCGGCCATCGGCGAAACGGTGGACACCCCGGATGGGCCCGGCGTGGTGACCGGGCATAGCGTGCCGGGGGACAAAGTCGTGGTGAAACTGACGAGGGATGGCCGGAAGTGCGCCTGCCCGAAAGCAAGCGTCTGCGGGTCGCGGCAGGCTTACGAGGCGAAGTACGGGGAGCAGGCCGGCGGGTGAGGCTGGGCCGGGCGCTGCCCGCCGTCCTGTGCGGGGTCCTCGCGGCCGGATGCAGCACCAGCGCCGTGGCGCGCCCGGCCCGGCCACCGTCCCGGGCCAGCAGCCGCAGCGCGGCCGTACTGAACCCGGCCGGCCCGGCGCCGGCCACGCTGGCCGGCTATTACGCGCAGAAGCTCCGGTGGGTGACCTGCGACAAGGTCTTCCGGTGCGCGCGGCTGCTGGTTCCATTCGACTACTCGCGGCCGGCTTGGCGCCGTTTCTCGCTACCGGTCATCGAGCTGCCGGCCTCTCATCCTGCCCAACGAATAGGTGCGCTGCTGGTCAACCCAGGCGGTCCGGGGGGATCCGGGGTGGCCTACGCCCTGCAGGCGCGTTCGGAAATTGCGGCGCCAGTGCGGGCCCGCTTCGACATCGTGGGCTTCGACCCGCGCGGTGTCGGCGGCAGCGAGCCGGCCGTGCACTGCCTGACCGGCCCACAGCTGGATACGTACTTCGCCACCGATGACATGCCCACGTCGGCGGCGCAGGACGGCCCGATCGTGGCCGAATCCAAGCTGCTCGCGCGGGGCTGCGAACGGAACTCGGGTGCGCTGCTGCGCTACGTCGGGACCAGGAACGCGGCCCGGGACATGGACGTGCTGCGGGCCGCGCTGGGCCAGGCCAGGCTGACCTACCTGGGCAAGTCCTACGGCACCTACCTGGGCACCTGGTACGCGCGGCTGTTCCCCAGCCATGTCCGGGCGCTGGTGCTGGACGGCGCGATCGACCCAGCCAGCAGCGGGCTGAGCATGAACGCGGTGCAGGCGCAAGGCTTCGAGGTGGCGCTGCGCGCGTTCATCGCCAACTGCCAACGTCGGCTGACTGCCCGCTGGGTCAGGCGGGTGTGCCGGCCGGGCTGGCCCGGATTCAGTCGCTGCTGGCCCGGGCCACGGCACATCCGCTGGCCAACGATCTGGACGCCCAGCCGGCCAACGGGGCCATGCTGCTCAACGGGATCGCCACCGCGCTGTACAACCGGGCGTACTGGGGGACGCTGCGTTCGGCCCTGGCGGCCGCGTTCGGCGGCAATGGGACCGTGCTGGTGGAGCTGGCCAACGCCCTGTTCGAGCGGTCCACGTCGGGTCAGTACAGCAACCTGGCCGACGCGGAGACCGCGGTGGACTGCCTGGACCGGCCCTGGCCCCGATCACTGTCCGCTTGGCGCACGGCCGCGGCGGCGGCCGGGCGGGCCGCGCCGGTGTTCGGCCAGGCCATCATGTGGGGCAGCCTGGCCTGCGCGTACTGGCCAGTGCCGTCGTATCCGCGGCCCGCGGCGGGCCGGGGGACGCTGGCCCGCGGCGCGCCGCCGATCCTGGTCGTGGGCAACCTGCGTGACCCGGCCACGCCGTATCGCTGGGCCCAGGCGCTATCACGGGATCTGGCCTCCGGCGTCCTGCTCGGCTGGGACGGCAACGGCCACACCGCGTACATGATGGGCAGCACGTGTGTGGACAACGCGGTGAACAAGTACCTGATCTCGCTGGCCGTACCGCGCGGCGGCACCGTCTGCCCGTGAGTCCTCGGCCTGCGTACCGGACCGGTAGACTCGTCAAGCCGCCGTGGGCGGCGTGCCGCCTTAGCTCAGTCGGTTAGAGCGACGCACTCGTAATGCGTAGGTCATCGGTTCGATTCCGATAGGCGGCTCCCACGTCAGAGGCCCCTTCCGAGCATGGAAGGGGCCTCTTTGCTGACCGGCCATGCAGTGTGTTGCAAATTGCGATCGTCACCGGTGAGGCCTTGGGCTGACGCTGATTTCAGCGACTTCATTCCAGCGGATTTCGTCGCGCGTTAGCTCATCGAAGGAGACAGTAATGAGGGCACTCGTCTACCACGGGCCAGCGACGAAGGCGTGGGAGGACGTACCAGACCCGGCCATCCAGGATCCCACCGACGCGATCGTCCGGATCGACACCACGACCATCTGCGGCACGGACCTGCACATCCTCAAGGGCGACGTGCCTGCTGTCACCGACGGGCGGATTCTTGGCCACGAGGCCGTTGGTACGGTCACCGAACTCGGCTCGGCCGTGACGGGCCTCTCGGTGGGCGACAAGGTGATCATCCCGGCGATCACCAACTGCGGTAGCTGCGGCTACTGCACCCGGGGCATGCCGGCGCATTGCCAGAGGTCGGCGGCATCGGCTGGATCTTCGGCCACCTGATCAACGGGCTGCAGGCCGAGTACGCGCGGGTGCCGTTCGCCGGGTCTAGCCTGGTCAAGGTGCCCGCGGGCATGAGTGATGAGCAGGTACTGTTCCTCACCGACATCCTGCCGACAGGCTACGAGATCGGCGTGCTCAACGGCAACGTCAAGGACGGCGACACGGTAGCGGTGATCGGGGTCGGGCCGGTCGGGCTCGCGGCCGTCATGACTGCCAGGATGAAAGGCGCGTCGAAGATCATCGCCGTCGACCGGGACGAGTTCCGGCTGCAAACTGCCCGCGACTTCGGAGCGACCGACACCATCACCGTTGGTTCTGGCGACCCGGTTGAGCAGCTTAAGGCGTTCACCGACGACGGGCTCGGCGTGGACGTCTCGATCGAAGCGGTTGGCGTTCCCGAATCGCTGACCACCGCCATGAACGCGGTCCGGCCCGGAGGGACGATCGCCAACATCGGGGTGCACGGAGTGCCGGTCGAGCTACCCATCCAGAACCTGTGGATCCACAACATCACCCTGCGCACCGGGCTGGTCAGCGGGACGACCATCCCCGAATTGCTCAACGGCATAATGAACAGCCAGATCGCGCCGGAACGGTTCGCCACGCACAGGTTCAAGCTCAGCGACATCAGTGATGCCTACGACGTGTTCGGCAATGCCGCGAAGCACCAGGCGATCAAGGTCGTGCTGACCGCCTAGACCATCCGCCCGTTGGCTCGGGACTAGTGGGGAACGGGCCCGATGACTCCGGCCGAGTCCAGACCGTCGAGGATCAGCTGCACCGCGATGGCGGCGATCAGGAAGCCGAAGACCTTCTCGGTGACCAGCATGCGGTTCTCGTCGAGCTTCTCGCTGACCCGGTTGGCCCAGCGGAACACCACCACGTCCAGCAGCAGGACGAACACCAGGATGCCGAAGGCCACGGCGAGAACGCTGAACGACTTGGACTCGGCGGAGATCGTGATCAGGCCGACGATGCCCACCGGATTGAGCAGGTACGGCACGGCCAGCGGGAATTGCGCCAGCTGCATCGGGTCTTTCCCATCGACGCGGTTGCGGCTGCCATCTGGTGGCGCGAGCACCATCCATACCGCCAGCACGAGCAGGATCACGCCGCCGGCGATGGACAGGGATGCCAGAGTGAAGTGCAGCAATGTACGCAGCAGTTCGCCCAGCACCATGAGCAGCACGGCCACCACGGCCGCCGTGGTCAGCATCTTGCGCTGTACCCGCTTCTTGGTGGCCAGGTCAAGGGACGCTGTGATCTCCAGGAACGGCACCAGCGCGATCTTCGGCCCGATGCCGATCAGCAGCAGCAGGAACGTGTCGATCGCGCCGGCCGCGGTGACCGAGGTCTGATCCATCGTCCTAGTGTCGGTGATCACGCGCTGCGTGTCAGGTCAGGCGGCGGTTGAGCCGCCAGAAGCAATACCAGGCCAGGGCCAGAGCGAGAGCCAGGAAGAACCCGGTCTCGGCCAGCTGGAGGGGCCAGTAGTGGCTGACCGGCTGGTAGCTTGCGGCCACCCGCACGCCGTGGCTGGCCAGGCAGTGGGCCCATGGGATTGTTCCGCCCGGGCTGATGTTCCGCGGTATCGCTGACTCGCAGGCGGCCGGGGCGGTGACCGGCTGCCCGGCGGCGTTGACGGCGCCGCTGGACATGATCCAGGCGCCGGGCTGGCCCGGGATAACGGTGGCGGTAACCGCGATCGCTGGATCCGCCAGTGGGGTTGAGGTTCGCCCCCACCGCCGCGAGCGTGGCGATCGTCTGGTGCGGCGGGATGAGGTGTGGGCGGATCCACAGCGGCGTGGCGAACTGGGCGACGGCGAAGATGGCCAGCGTGACTGCCATCGCCGGGATGGCGCGCCGGATGAGCAGGCCAGCGGTGACGCCCAGCGCGAAGCCGAACGCGGCGTATCCGAGCGGGGTGATGCCGTGCGTGGGGAAAATGAAGATCCCGAACCGGCCCTCGGACATGATCGAGGCGCTGCCACCGAGCCCGACGGCCTTGCCGATGGGGGCCGCCCACCAGCCCTGCAGCAGGCTGAGCGCCTGGGTCACGGCCATCGCGGCCAGCCCGATCAGCGTGAGCTTGACCGCCAGCCACCGGGTCCGGGTGATGCTCTGGTTCCAGGCCAGCCGGTTGGTCCCGCTCTCCAGTTCGCGGGCGATCAGCGGGGCGCCCCAGAAGACGCCGATGATCGCCGGCGCGGCCAGGATGACCAGGACGCTGAGGAAGTAGAGGATCACGTAGGCATTGGCTCCGTCGGGCAGCAGCGGGAAGGTCTGCCCGGAGGTCAGGTTGACAAGGAAGCGGGTGGCCGCTCCCGCGCACGTGCCGCCGTGGCATGTGGTGATCCCGCTCGCGGCAAACAGGCTGGACATGCGGGATTCGGTGACCACGAGCAGGATCGCGAACGCCGCCAGCGCCGCGGCCGCGGTGATGGCCTGGGCGCGGAACTGGCGCCAGGTCAGCCAGATCATTTCTGCACCTCCAGGTGGCGGTGGCGGTGGCCGCGGGTCTGCTTCATGTAGGCGAGCATCAGGTCTTCCAGCCCCACTTCGGAGACCGTCCAGGCCGGGTCGAGGACCGGGCCGCTGGTGCGTACCAGCAGCGTGCTCTGCACGTCGGTGTGGCTGGCGGAGATGACCTGCAGCCCATCCGGCAGTGAGGCCGGGTCGCGGCGCGGGCCGGACAGCAGGTGATGGGTGGCCAGCAACTCGTCAACCGTCCCGGCGAGCCGCACCCGTGAGTCAACCAGCACGATCGCGTAGTCGCAGACTCGTTCCAGATCGCTGATCAGGTGCGAGGACAGCACCACGCTGACCTGCCGCTCGCCGACGGTTTCCATCAGGTTCTGCAGGAACTCGCGGCGGGCCAGCGGATCGAGGCTGGCTACCGGCTCGTCCAGGATCAGCAGTTCGGGCCGCTTGCCCAGCGCGATGGTCAGCGCGAGCTGCGCGCGCTGGCCGCCGGACAGTTTCCCGGCCTTCTGGCCGGGATCCAGATCGAGCTGATCGATCCGCCGCCGGGCCAGCTCCCCGTCCCAGTCCGGGTTGAGGTGCGCACCCAGTTTTAGATGGTCAGCGACCGACAGCCCGGCATAGATCGGTGCGTCCTGGGCCAGGTACCCGACCTTGGCCAGCTGCCCAGGATCAGCCGCGGGTCGCCCGCCGAGCACCTCGATCCGTCCCGGTGGTGGGCGCCAGCATCCCGGTGGCCAGGTTGATCAGGGTTGTCTTCCCGGCCCCGTTCGGGCCCACCAAGCCGACAACGTGCCCGGCGGGGATGGACAGCGAGCAGTCGGTCAGCGCCCACAGCTTGTGATACCGCTTGCCGAGCCCTTCGGTTTCGATGACGGCCGTCATCCCGCCCACCTCCCCGTGCCCTCTACGTCCTCAGCTGCGGACCGAAAAGTGCTGGCGAACAGCGCCTCGATGGACTCGTCGTCCAATCCGGCCCGCCGGGCCCTGACCAGCCACCGCTGCAGCTCGCGGCGTAGTGGACCGTGCGCGGCCAGCGAGCCGCCGTCCAGCGTGCCGGTCACGAACGTCCCGATCCCTGGCCGGGCCGCCACCAGCCCTTCGTACTCCAGCTCCCGGTAGGCCTTGAGCACCGTGTTCGGGTTGATGGCCAGGCTCGCGGCCACGTCCTTCACTTTGGGCAGCTGGTCGCCCTGGTGCAGCAGGTCCAGCCGCAGTGCGTGCCGCACCTGGTGGATCAGCTGCATGTACGGCGCGACGCCGGACCGGCCGTCCAGGTGGAACTCGATCACCGACGCCTCCATTTATCTAGGTTCCTAGCACTATAGCTACAGTGCTAGATAGCTTCAAGGGACACTCGGCCAGGTAACCGGCAGGCGGCGGTGGGTGGCTTCCGTGGGCCTGGTGAAGGCCAGCCCGCAATACACCGGCAGTTAGCCCGCTTCATAGCGCTAAATCGGCCAGAGAGTCCCCACGGCCGGCCGTGGGCGCCAATGCCGGAGATTGCCGCGCACATTGCCCCGAAGCCGGGCACGGGGGGCGCAGAAACGGCGGAAGGCGTATGGGAATCGTAAACTCGACGTAGTGCTTTGATGACCACCTGTAATCTCGCCACGCCCTATGGTGAGTACGGAACGTCACATCAAGAATACGGAGCGCTTCGGCTCTCCCGACCGATCGCGCACGGGAAGGTACCGACCGACGTTGTCTCATGCCTCAGCATCCACGCTGCCTCACGCTTCGGTGTTCAGCGAGGACCGTGAGCCGCCGCAACGTCGCGTGCCGCGCACGCTTATCGTCATTCTGCTCGTTCAGGCGGGCCTCTCGCTGCTTCTGGCGATGAGCAACACGGCGTTCGGTGACGAAGCTCTGTACATGTGGGCGGGTCACGTCGAACTGTCGCACTGGTTCGGTCATGTGAGCATCGTGACCACCTATGACGACTACTTCTCCGGCGCGCCGCAGCTGTACCCGCCACTGGCCGCGATGGCGGACAGTGTGGGTGGTCTCATGGGCGCCCGGATCCTGTCACTGATCTTCATGCTCGGGACCACGATCCTGCTCTATTCCACGGCGAATCGCCTATCCGGCCGGAAGGCAGCCCTGTTTTCCTGCGCGCTCTGGCTCGCCTGCGAGCCCAACCTGCGGATGGGTGGGTACGCCACCTACGACCCCATGGCCATCTTCTGCATCTGCCTGGCCCTGTGGGCGGCGGTCAAGGCGGCGGACAGCAACCACCATGCTGAGCTGGTCGGCCTGTCGGCGCTGGCCGCGGCCATTGGCTGCGTGACGGCCTACTCCTATGCCATTTACCTGCCGGTCGTCGTGATCGTCGGATACTGCGCCTGGGCCTGCCAGCGCGGCCCCAAAAGGGCGCTGATATCAGCCGCCGGGATGATCATCTTCACTGGCGCACTGCTCGCGCTGATCCCGACGATGCTTCATCTGTGGCACGGCATCTCCTTTACCACCATCCACCGCGATATTTCCCGTGATCATGAGACACGGGCGGCCATCCTGCAGACCGCATGGTCATATTCGGGACTGGTCACGGTCATTTCCGCCGCCGCGGCGGTGATCGCGATAGCCGTCGCGAAGGACCTTTCCAACCGGCTCTTTCGCTGCGCGCTGCTGGCCGCCGCTTTCGTTGTCCCCGTGTACCAGATCCTGATCGCCAAGACGGGGTGGGCGCTCGATAAGCACCTCTCCTGCGGGATGTGGTGCGTGGTCCTGGTGGCCGGCCTGGGGCTGGCCTCGATCTCGTGGCCCAGGGTGAAGGGACCGGCCCTGGCGGCGGCGGCCTGCGTGGCGCTGGCCGTGCCGGTTTTCGACGGCTGGTTCAGCGCGTACGGGATTCAGCGCAGCTGGCCCGACATGAGCAAGCTCGTCGCGGCGGTGCGCCCGCTGACCGCGGCTGAGCACGGCACGCTGTTCGTGGGTGCCACCCCGAGCTACCTGGACTACTACACCTGGCCGGCCAGCTTGCGCCGGGTGACCTGGAAGTCATCCATTTCGCTGGACCTCTCAGCGGTGCACGGGTCGCCAGTGGCTTACTACCGCGACCAGCTCCGTAAGCAGGCACCCGGCCTGGTGGTGCTGTTCTTCCCCGGCTACCTGAGGGCGCAGTCACTGCCCGCCGATGTCTTCAAGGTGCTTCGGGCCGGGAAAGACGCGCGGGATCAGCTGGCGCAGGTCGGCGCGGTCAACAGCCAGGAGCCGGGGGCGTATGACTTCGCCCTGGCGCTGCAGCAGGATCCGCAGTACCGGCTGGTCACCAGCGGCCCCGTCAACAGCGGCTACGGCTCGTTCGGCGCCCAGCCGAGTACGTTCTTCATCTGGCAGCGGACCAAAGTGGCCGGGGAGGCCCACGCCTTCGCGCCGGACAGCGCATCGCTAGCTGGCCGGGCTGCCCCGGCATCGTTGACCGGCGGGCCGGGAGTGTGATGGGCTGAATCGCGTCTGCACTGGCTGGGGGCGTCAGTTCAGGCGACGAGGAGCACTCACATCTGGGGGGATGGTCGTGGACTACGTCGCGCTGCTGAAATTCCGCTCATCGGTATCGGCTGCCGAACGGGACGGGGCGCTGATGCGCCGCGCCGCGTGGCAGTACCCGAAGGGCGTCCGGGTGATCGCCGAGTACTGGCCGCTGTCATCGGCGGTCACGGTGGTCACCATCTTCGCCGCCGACAGCTTCGAGCAGGTCATGGAGCTCGAACTGGAGTGGAGCGATGTGTTCGACATCGACGTCCACCCGGCGGTCGCCGCGGACGAGGGGCTGCGGATCGGCGCCGATGTGGTCGGCCGCCTGGCCCGGCTGCAGCCGCAGACCTGAGACCGGCAGTCAGCCCTTCGGCGGCCACCAGTCGGGCAGCGGCAGGGCTGCCGAGCCGGGCTGGGCCAGCGCTGGGTACTCCGGGATGACCAGCCCGGGCCAGCGCTGGGACAGCTGATCGTGCAGCGCAGCGGACAGGTCCGCTAGCCGGGGCAGCACGCCCGTCCGGCTGGCCGCCCCGGTGAACGTGCGCAGCCAGGTCAGCAGCCGTGGCCGCATCGTGGTGGTGCCCCACCGGGGGTCTTCGTCCACGCCCGGGCGATCATGCGACCACGGGCGACGATGAAGGCGGCCTGGGCCGCGGCGGTGACGGCGTCCCAGTCCGGGCCCAGCTCGATACCGGCGTCCTGCAGGCAGCCGCGGTAGGCGGCCACGGCCGGGGCGGCCACCCCGGCGGGCAGGCGGGCGAAGCACCAGCAGCTGGGGAACGGCGCCAGCAGATACGCGGCGTCGAGGGCGACCGCGCCCCAGCCCAACGTCTCGAAGTCGAAGATCCGGCAGACGCCGTCCGCCAGGTGCACATTGTCCGGGCACGCGTCGCCGTGCACCAAGCCGAGATAGCCGGGTCCGGTCAGCAGCGCCGTGACCTCGGATATCTCTTCCGCGACACCGCCGGTGGGCTGGCCCAGCCGGGCGGCCGCGTCGAGGAAGGCGTCCCGGCCCGATTCGATCGCGGCCAGCCAGGTTGGGCCCGGCGCTGCCCCGGGGGCGTCCCGGGCCAGGAGATCGGCCAGGTCGCCGGGCCGCCCCATGCTCCACGCGTGGAGCGCGCCCAGCGCACGCGCATAAGCGACCAGGTCGGCCTCGGCCCGTGCGCGGTCCCCGGCCAGCAGCGAGTCGGCCAGCGAAGTACCTGCGCCCAGATCCTCGATCAGTAAGAGGCCCGCATCAGGGTCGGCGCCGAGCAGGCGTGGGGCAACCGGCACCGGCATCGCGTTCAGGTACTCCAGGACGGCCAGCTCGACGCCGAAGCGCCGGCCCTGGCCGCTCTGCAGCGCCCTATCTTCGCGGCGTTTCAATACGGCCGTGCGGCCTGACCCGAGATGCAGCCGGACGATATGGCGCCGGTTCCAGATCAGCTCCGCGGCGCTGATCTCGGCCCGCTCGCCCCACGCGCCAGCCAGCAGGGCCGTGGCCAGATCTGCCTCAGCCCCGGACAGCACCGGCTCCGCAGCTGACTCGGCCACCCTCCCATTCTGGCCCGCGGCCCGCAGCCCGGTGCCTGGCGGTCAGCCGCCCTGGCCGGGTGGCCGGAAGGCCGAGGTCAGCCCGCGGGCCCGGGTGAGCGCGTCGGTGAGCTGGTCCTGGGTCAGTAGTGCCCGGGTCTCGTTGTGCTTGAATGCCCCGCTGCTGGTCACGGCCAGGGCCACCGCGGCAGCGCCGACCGAATCCGGCACGTCCACGATGGCCAGCCCGTCGTGGTCCCCGAGCATCCAGTAGATGGACTCCAGCGTCCCGCCCGCCGACTCGACCACGTGCCGGGCCACGGCGGCCCGGTCCTCAGGATGATCGATCAGTCGCGCCCAGGCCTCGCTGGTGTAGGAGAAGAACATCGCGTACTTGGCCATGGGTCCCCCCCGAATTTGTAACCCGTTGTAAGCCATTGCTCACGCTACTGACTCGGGCCGTCATCGTCCAGGCGGCACTGGCCGGCCGCGGAAACCGGGGCAGGCGGCAGGCAGCTAGGGTCGAGTTGACCGCACCCGGGCACGGGTACCCAGCTAACCAGTGGGAATGGCTCATGAGCGTGTATGACTTCCAGGTCAGGACGGCCGACGGCGGAAACAAGGAGCTGCGTGACTACACAGGCCAGCCACTGCTGATCGTCAATGTGGCGAGCAAGTGTGGGCTGACTCCGCAGTATGCGGGTCTTGAGACGCTGTACCGCGAGACCAAGGACCGTGGCCTGCAGGTTCTCGGGTTCCCCTGCAACCAGTTCGGCGGCCAGGAACCCGGCACCGATGCCGAAATCCAGGAGTTCTGCAGCAGTAATTATTCGGTCACGTTCCCGGTCTTCGGGAAGATCAACGTCAACGGTGACCAGGCGGACCCGCTCTATGCCTACCTGCGCGCCGCCGACCCCGGCGACTTCGGCCCGGATCATGGCCGGCTCTACGAGCACGTCAAGAACACCCGGCCCGAGGCGGTCGGCACCGACGAGATCAAATGGAACTTCACCAAGTTCCTCGTCAACCGGGACGGGAACGTGGTCCGCCGGTACGAGCCCAGCGTCACTCCCGAGGAAATCCAGGCTGACCTGGACGAATACCTAGATATTACGGAGCCGTGACCACGCGGCAAATTTAATCCTTCTCGGCGCGGCGGAATGGGACAATATGGCGCGCTCAGTATAGGAAAGTGCTGGGGTTATATTTAAGCCTTTCCCTACAAGAATCTCAGCGATTGCACAGCATTCCGGCCGATATTGGCACGGTGACCTTCTCCAGGCGGCTGCCATGCCCAGGTGGATTGTCAGAGACGGCACTCCAAGTCGATTTGGTCGTCCCGGTCCGCGACGAGGAGCGCGGCCTGTCCCGCAGCATCCGGCGGCTGGACGCCTACCTGCACGACCAGTTCCCGTTCACCGCGCGCATCACGATCGCGGACAACGGCAGCACCGACCGCACCTGGCCGGAAGCGCTGGCGCTCGAAGCCGATCTCGAGCCTGGTCCGCGCCGTCCGGCTGGACCGGCCTGGCCGAGGCGGGGCGCTGCGGTCGATCTGGTCGCAGAGCGACGCCATCGTGCTGTGCTACATGGATGTCGACCTATCGACTGACCTGAACGCCCTGCTGCCGCTGCTGGCACCGTTGCTGTCCGGGCATAGCGACGTGGCCATCGGTACCCGTCTGGCCACGGGCGCCCGGGTGATCCGCGGCCCGCGCCGGGAGATCATCTCGCGTTGCTACAACCTGTTGCTGCACGCCACGCTGGGCACCAGGTTCTCCGACGCGCAGTGCGGCTTTAAGGCCATCCGGGCGGACACCGCACGGGTGTTGCTGCCGCTGACGGCCGACGCCGGCTGGTTCTTCGACACCGAACTGCTCGTCCTGGCCGAGCGGGCCGGGCTGCGCATCCACGAGGTCCCGGTGGACTGGATCGACGACACCGACTCCCGGGTCCACGTGCTGGCCACCGCCGCGGCCGATCTGCGCGGCATCGCACGGCTGGGTGCCGGGCTGGCACTGGGCCGGATAAAGGTCCCGGAGCTGGGCCAGGCCGCGCCCCCGGCGCCCGTCCGGCTGGCTGGCCCGCCCAGCTGGCCCGGTTCGTCGTGGTCGGCGCGATATGCAGCGTGGCCTACGTCCTGCTGTACCTGCTGCTGCGCGGCTCGATGGGTGCGCAGGCCGCGAACGCGCTCAGCCTGCTGGCCACGGCCATCGCCAACACGGCGCTCAACCGGAGGCTCACGTTCGGCATCCGCGGCCGGCGGCACGCCGCGCGGCACCAGGTGCGTGGGCTGATCGCGTTCGGCGTCGGCCTGGCCCTGACCTCCGGCGGGCTCGCGGTGCTGCATGCCGCGTCCGCCCGCCCCAGCCGGACCACTGAGGTGGCCGTGCTCATCCTGGCCAACCTGGCCGCCACCGTGGTCCGGTTCGCGCTCTACCGGCGCTGGGTGTTCCGTGGCCCGGCTCGTCCCGCCCCCAAGCACGTGCTGAACCCGTCCAAATAGGAGCGAATGGTGACCGCCACCTCGACGCAACCCGTCCCGCCCCGGGCCGTCCGCCATGCCCGCGGCAGCCGCCTGTCCGGGTGGTTCCGCGGCCAGCCCGGCGACCCGGCATGGGCCCGGCCGGCCCTGCTGGCCCTGCTCATCGCGACCGGGCTGCTCTATCTGGTCGGCCTGAGCCGCAACGGGTGGGGCAACGAGTTCTACGCGGCGGCCGCGCAGGCCGGCACCAAGAGCTGGAAGGCGTTCCTGTTCGGGTCGCTGGACCCGGCCAGTTTCATCACCGTAGACAAGCCACCAGCCTTTCTGTGGGTGATGGAGCTGTCCGGCCGGATCTTCGGCCTGAACTACTGGAGCCTGCTGGTACCGCAGGCGCTGGAGGGAGTGGCCGCGGTAGCGGTGCTGTACACGACGGTGCGCCGCTGGTTCGGGCCTGGCGCCGCGATCACCGCCGGGGCCGTGCTGGCGGTGACCCCGGTGGCCACGCTCATCTTCCGTTTCGACGACCCCGATGCCTTGCTGACCCTCATGATGACGGTGGCCGCCTACGCCGCGACCCGGGCCATCGAGTCGGGCCACACCCGCTGGCTGGTGTTCACCGGGGCGCTGCTCGGGGTGGGGTTCCTGGCCAAGATGCTGGCCGCCTTCCTGGTCCTGCCCGCGCTGGCGCTGGCTTACCTGTATGCCGGCCCGCCCCGGATGGGCAAGCGCATCGGCCAGCTACTGGCCGGCGGGGCCGCGCTGCTCGCCAGTGCGGGCTGGTGGGTCGCGATCGACCTGCTCACCCCGGCCGCCGGCCGCCCGTTCGTGGGTTCCACCACCGACAACAACATCCTGCAGCTCACGTTCGGCTACAACGGCCTGAGCCGGCTCACCGGCAACGGCGGCGGTCCCGGGGGTGGCGTGGGCCGCGGAGGTGGTGCAGGCGGTGCGGCTGGCGGCGCTGCCCGGACGGCAGGGCGTGGTGCGGGCCGGGCGGCAGGCGGCGGAGGCGGCGGGACCGGGGGCGGGCTGGGCCGGGCCGCGGCCGGGCACGGCTTCGGCGGCGGCCACGGCGGGGCAGGCGCGGGCACCGGCCTGACCCGGCTGTTCCAGCCCGAGATGGGCGGCCAGATCAGCTGGCTGATCCCGGCGGCACTGATCGCGCTGGTGGCACTGCTGTGGCTGTCCCGGCGCGGCGGCCGGACGGACCGCACCCGCGCCGCCGCGCTGCTGTGGGGCGGCTGGCTGCTGATCGCCGGGCTGGTGCTGAGCTTCATGTCCGGAATCAGTCATTCCTACTACACGCTGGCTATCGCCCCGCCGATCGGCGCGCTGACCGGCATCGGCGCCGCCCGGCTGTGGCGGATCCGGGCCAGCTGGTTCGGTCGTGGCACGCTGGCCGTGGCGGTGCTGGCCACCGCGGCCTGGGCCTGGGTCCTGCTCGGCCGCAGTCCCGGCTGGTACCCCGCGCTGCGGGTGATCATCGTGGTGGCCGCGGTCCTGGCGGCGGCCCTGATCCTGGCCGGTCCTGGCGCGCGAACCAGGCTGCGGCGGCCCGCCGTGCTGGCCGCCGCCGGCATCCCGCTCGCGGTGCTGGCCGGCCTGGCCGGCCCGCTGGCCTACAGCCTGGACACCGCGGCCAGCACCTACAGCGGGTCGGGTCCGTCAGCAGGCCCCGCGCTGACCGGCGCCGGGGGTGGGGGCGGCGGTGCGTTCGCGGGTGGTGGCGGGACCGGCCGGGCTGGACGCGGCGCGGCCGGCCGTGGCCAGTTCGGTGCCGCGGGCGGCGGGGTGGGCGGTCGCGGCACTGGTGTGGCCGGGCGGGCCGGACGTGGCGCCGGCGGCGCGGGCAACCCCACGCTCAGCAGCGCATTCGTCCGGCTGCTGACGACGGGCGCCGCCGGTTACACCTGGGCCGCGGCGACCGACGGCTCGGACAGCGCGGCCGCGATGGAACTGGGCACCGGCGGTGTCCCGGTCATGGCCATCGGCGGCTTCCGTGGCACCGACCCCGCACCCACCCTGGCCGAGTTCGAACGGCTGGTCTCCGAACACAAGATCCACTACTTCATCGCCGGTGGCCGGGGTGGTTTCGGTGGCAACGGGGCGGCAGCCAACCGGGGCGGCGGCACCCGCGGCGCGGGCGGGCCGGGCGGCGGGGCCGGACGTTCCGACGCAGCCGAGATCACCGCCTGGGTGGTGGCGCACTACCGGCCGGTCACGGTGGGCGGCGAGACCGTCTATACCCTCAGCGGGGCCGGCTAGCGCAGTGCGGCCAGAAGTGGGCTGTCGGCGGGGCAGCTAGCCCGGTCCGGGCCGGGACCGATACATTCGGCTTCATGTTCGAACCGGCCGGGCTGCTCGATGGGCTGAACGAAGATCAGTGCCAAGCCGTCACCCACCAGGGTGGGCCGCTGCTGGTGCTGGCCGGGGCGGGCACCGGCAAGACCCGGACGCTGGTCGCCCGGGCCGCCTGGCTGCGCGCCCAGGGCGTGCCGGCCAGCCGGATCCTGCTGCTGACGTTCACCCGGCGGGCGGCCGACGACATGCTGGCCCGGGTCACCCCGGCCGGGGCGGCCGCCGCGGACCGGGTGTGCGGCGGCACCTTCCACGCGGTCGCGCACCAGATCATCCGGGCGCACGCCGAGTCGTTCTCGCTGCCGCCCGCGTTCAGCGTGATCGACCCGCCGGACGTGACCGACCTGATGGACGCGGCCCGGGCCGACCACGGCCTGGTCGGCACGGCCCGGCGGGCGCCGCGCGCCGCCACCTGCGCGGACATCTACACCCGGTGTGTGAACACGCACGCCACCGTCGCGCAGGTCACCAAGGCCAGCTTCCCGTGGTGCGTGGACTACGAGGCCCAGCTGGGCGGCCTGTTCCGCGGCTATATGGCGCACAAGCGGCAGCATGGCCTGGTCGATTTCGACGACCTGCTGCTGCTCTGGCGGGCCGCGCTGGCCGACCCCGCCGCCGGGCCGGTGCTGCGCGGCATGTTCGACGCCGTGCTGGTGGACGAATACCAGGACGTCAACGCGGTGCAGGCCGACATCGTCCGGCTACTACGCCCGGACGGCCAGGGGCTGACCTGCGTGGGCGATGACGCGCAGGCGATCTACGCGTTCCGCGGCGCGGACCCGGCGCACCTGCGTGAGCT
The DNA here is from genome assembly GCA_963747705.1 of uncultured Actinomycetes bacterium. GTDB lineage: Bacteria > Actinomycetota > Actinomycetes > Streptosporangiales > Streptosporangiaceae > RYN-230. The sequence goes on from CAVVGF010000022.1 coordinate 37,433, forward strand.
CGGCGATCACCACCCCGATCTCGAAGTGGTCCGGCTGGGCCGCAACTACCGGTCCAAGGCCGCCGTGCTGACCCTGGCCAACACGGTGCGGCCGCAGTCGCCGGGCCTGGAGCTGGCGCTGACCCCGGCCCGGGGCCCGGGCAGCCGCCCACAGCTGGTCCGCTGCCACGACGAGGCCACCCAGGCCCGGGAGATCTGCAGCCGGGTGCTGGCCGCCCACGAGGCCGGCGTGGACCTGCGCGACCAGGCCGTGCTGATGCGCGCGGCCGGGCACAGCTCTGTACTGGAAGTGGAGCTGTCGGTGCGCGGCATCCCGTTCATCAAGTACGGCGGGCTGCGCTTCACCGAGGCGGCGCACGTGAAGGACTTCCTGGCCGCGGCCCGGGTGGTGGCCAACCCGGCCGATGACATCGCCTGGTTCCGGGTCCTACGGCTGCACGAGGGCGTCGGGCCGGTGCACGCCGGGCGGGTGGTCGACGCCCTTCGGCTGGGCGAGGCGGACCCGCTCAGCCGCTGGGCGGAGGCGGCGGCCGCGATCCCGGCCAAGTACCGCGAAGCGGTGACCGTGCACCCTGTCGGCACTGGCGGGGGCGGCGGCCCTGGAGAAGACGGCGGACCGGGCTACCGCGATCCTGGCGGCCCTCGACGCCCCGCTGCGCGGCAGATACCCGGATGCTGGCGTTCGGCTAAATGATCTCCAGCGGCTGGCGGACGCGGCGGCCACCCGGCCGTCGCTGCATGACGCGCTGGTGGAGCTGGCCCTCGACCCGCCGGTGTCGGCGTCGGACCTGGCCGGGCCGCCGCGGCTGGACGAGGACTACCTGATCCTGTCCACGATCCATTCGGCCAAGGGGCTGGAGTGGCCAGTGGTGCATCTGATGCACCTGGTGGATGGGGCGGTGCCCAGTGACATGGCGCTGGGCAGCCCGGACGGCGAGGCCGAGGAGCGGCGGCTGTTCTACGTGGCCGTCACCCGGGCCCGGGACGAGCTCTACCTGTACGCGCCGCTGCGGATGCACCTGCACCGGATGGCCGCGGACGACCGGCACGGCTACGCCCAGCTGACCCGGTTCCTCACCCCGGCCGCGCAGGCGGAATGCGAGCCGGTGGACGCCACGCCGCCGGAGCCGGTGGTGCCGGCGATCGGGCCGCTGTCGGCCACCATCGACGCCGCGCTGGACTCGCTGTTCGGCCCGGCCTGAGCGAGCCCGGCTCAGATGTCGGCCGCGCCCCAGCCCTTGATGACCAGGCCGTGCAGGTAGGCCGCCTGGCCAGCGTGCTGCAGATCGTCCGAGATCACGCTGACCAGCCGGACGCCCAGGGTGACCGGCGGGACCCAGTCCCGGTCCACCACCCGGTCCAGGTCCGGGTCGGTGAGGCCCTCGACATAGCTGACCGTGTTGCGGTACACGGCGTCGTGGTAGCCGGTCAGCAGCCGGGCTGCGACCCGGCACGCCGCGACCTGCTCGGAGCTGTGCCCGTAGCCGGTGTCGTCCGGCGCGTACGGCAGCGCGAACCGGTCCGCCCAGCCCCCGGCCGTCCAGGCCTGCTCGGTTCCGGCCACGGCGGCCACGTGGTCGTCCTGGATCCGGGTCAGGTGCCAGACCAGCCAGGCGATGGAGTTGGCCCGGCCGCCCGGGCGGAACGCGAGCTGGTCCTCGGTCAGCTCACCGCAGACGTCGTGCACCACGCCGCGTACTCGGCCGAACGCGTCGGTCAGCAGATCACCCAGGGTCATCCGGTTCCTCGCTTTCTCGGTGTCGGGGCTAGGCGAGCCCTTGGACCAGGCGGCGCGGCCGGGCCAGCCCGTAGCGGTGCCGGGCCATCCCGGCCCATGGGTCGCCGGTGCGGGCCAGCTCGTCCAGCCGGGCGCCGATGGTCCGGATGGTGACGCCGCGCGGGCTGAGCCGGGGGTCGGTGACCTCGTCCCAGTGCAGCGGCACCGCGACCGGTGCGCCCGGGCGCGCGCGGACCGAGTACGGCGCGACCGCGGTCTGCGCGTACCCGTTGCGCATGATGTCCGCGTAGATGCGGTCGCCGCGGGCGGCCTTGCGCGGCTCGACCGTGACCAGGTCCGGCAGGGCCGCGGCCAGCACCACGGCCACCTGGCGGGCGAAATCGCGCACCGTGTCGAAGTCTTCCTGGGCGTTCAGCACCACCACGACGTGCAGCCCCCGGCTGCCGGTCGTCTTCACGTACGAGGTCAGCCCCAGGTCGTCGGCCAGGATGGCGCGCAGCCGCAACGCCACCGTGCGCACGTCGCCGAACCGGTCCTCGCCGGGCGGGTCCAGGTCGAAGATCAGCTGGTCGGGCTGGCGCAGCGCGCCGGTCCGGCTGAGCAGCGTGTGCAGCTCGATGCTGGCCTGGTTGGCCAGGTACACCAGGTCGGCGGGCTTCTCCGCGAGCACCTGGCACAGCTCGCCGCCGGCCTTGTCCACCTCGGCCCGCGGGATCCAGTCCGGGAAGTGCCGGCCACGTTCTTCTGGAAGATCCGCTCCCCGGTGATGCCCTCCGGGTAGCGGGCCAGGGACAGCGGCCGGTCGCGCAGATAGGGCAGCATCACCCCGGCGATGTCCCGGTAGTAGCCGATCAGGTCGCCCTTGGTGATGCCGTCCGCGGGGAAGAGGACCTTGGCGGTGTTAGACAGCGGGACGGTCTGCCGTCCCACCCGGAGCTGCTCGCGGGCCGTCGGTGTCAGCCATCGTCTTGTGGTACCTCCCTGATCACCTCGGCCGGGCTCTTGTCCCGGCGCAGCCCCTGGAACCGGGGGTGGCGCAGCTCCCCGGCGGTGGTCCATTCGCTGAACCCGACCTGCCCGACCAGCCGTGGCTCGGTCCAGTGCACGCCGTGCGGCCGGGGCAGCTGGCCCCGGCTGAACGGCGGCGTGTCCCGCTCCAGCTTGCTCAGCTCGCTGTGCAGCATCCGCAGCGTGTCGGTGTTGAAGCCGGTGCCTACCTTGCCCGCGTAGACGAGCTTCCGGTCCGCGTCGTAGTACCCAATCAGCAGCGCGCCCAGGCCGATCCGGGTGCCCTGCGGGTCGGTGAATCCGCCGATCACGAACTCCTGGTTGTTCTCGCACTTGAACTTCAGCCAGTCCTTGGTCCGGCCGGCCCGGTACGGCGCGCCGGCCCGCTTGGCGATCAGCCCTTCCCAGCCCTGGCGGCAGGCCTCGGCGTAGTACTGCTCGCCATCGCGTACCCGGTGCTCGACGAACGTCAGCGGGCCGCCGCACCGCAGCAGGTCGCGCAGGTGCTGCTTGCGTTCCAGCAGCGGCAGCGGGCGCAGGTCGGTGCCGTCGGCCCACAGCACGTCGAAGATGTAATACGTCACCGGCACTTCCCGCAGCAGCTCGGGTGTCGGGTGGGCGACCCCCAGCCGCTGCTGCAGCTCGGCGAACCGGGTCTGGCCGTGGTCGAACGCGACCACCTCGCCGTCCACGATGAAGTCGCTGGCCGGCTGGGCGGCCAGCGCCTCGGCCAGCTCCGGGTAGGTGCTGCTGACCACCTTCTGGTTCCGGGTCATCAGCCGGAGGTCCGCACCGTCCCGGTGGGTCAGGCAGCGCTCGCCGTCCAGCTTGCGCTCGTAGATCCAGGCCGGGTCGGAGAACCGTTCCCTGGTCAGCGTGGCCAGCTCCGGATCTACCCAATCCGGCTGCCGGTCCGGTCCGCCCATCCGGGTCACCCCCGATCGTTTGCTGTCTAGGACAGCGTCTCATCCGGCCCGCAGCCAGTCTTGACAGCACCCACCGCTAAAAGGTCTAATGTCCCAACCTTTAGGCTTTTGGATGGCTCGTGCTTACCCCTCTTTTGCTTAACGCCATCGACCGGTCGATCGACGACCTGGCCGAGCAGTCGTTCGGCTTCCTCGAACGGCTGATTGCCGCGCCCAGCACCGTGGGCCAGGAGGCGGCCGCCCAGCGGGTCGTCCAGGCCGAACTGGACCGGCTGGGTTTCGTCACGGCGGTCATGGAGGTGCCCGAGGACATCGCGGCCGACCCGGCCGCTGGCGTGCCGCAAGCTACATATGTAGGACGGCCCAACGTGGTTGGCCACCTCACCGCGGGGGCTGGACCGTCCTTGCTGCTCAACGGGCACGTCAACGTGGTACCGGCCGAGCCGGGGCTGTGGTCGGCCCCGCCGTTCCAGCCGGTCCGCCGGGATGGCTGGCTGTTCGGCCGGGGCGCGGGCGACATGAAGGGCGGCTTCGCGGTGGCCGCGCTGGCGGTGGGCGCGCTGCACGCGGCGGCGCCCGGCTGGCTGCGCGGCAGGCTCAGCTTCGCCTCGGTGATCGAGGAGGAATGCACCGGCAACGGGACGCTGGCCACCGCGCGCGGCGGCGTGCTCGCCGACGCGGTGCGTGCTGCTCGAGCCGACCGACCTGGGCCTGCTGCTGGGCGGGGTGGGCATCCTGTGGGCCGAGCTGACCGTGCGCGGGCTGCCCGGGCACGCCGAGTCGGCGTACCGGGCGGTGAACCCGGTGGACGCCGCGCTACGGCTGACCGACAGCGTCCGGGCTCTTGAGGCGCCGATGGCGCTGCAGCTCGACGAGCCGTTCGCGCACCTGGAGCGGGCCTGCGCGGTGAACGTGGGCGTGTTCCGGGCCGGCGACTGGCCGTCCAGCGTGCCCGGGCAGGCCACGGTGGGCCTCCGGATCGGTTTCCCGCCCGCCTGGACCCCGGACGAGGCTCTCAAGCGGGTGGCCGACGCGGTGACCGCGGCGGCCGCCGCCGACCCGTGGCTGGCCAGCCACCCGCCGGAGCTGCGCGCGTCCGGGTTCCGGGCCGAGGGCTACCTGCAGGACGCCGGGCACCCGCTGGTCACCAGCCTGGCCGCCGCGCACGAGTCCGCGCACGGCGCGCCGCCACGGACGTATGCGCTGGGCAGCACGACCGACGCGCGGATCTACCTGAACCAGTTCGCCGTGCCCGCGGTGGCCTACGGCCCACGGGTGCGCAACATCCACGGCACCGACGAGGCGGTGGAGCTGGCCAGCATCGTGGCCGGGGCGCGCACCCTGGCCCGCTTCCTGGCTGAGTACTACGCCGCGGCGGCCTGCCGAGGAGATAACTGGCCGGCCCGGGAGGCCCGTGCGGCCCGGGCGGAGGCGCAGGGCGGGAGGTGTCGCGGTGACCGGGAAGCCAGAACGGGGCGCCCTCCGAGCCAGCGGGGGCCTGCTCAGCCCGATGACCGTGCGCACCACCGGGGAGCGGATCGCGGAACGCTTCGTCACCGCGATCGCGCTCGGCCAGTTCGTGCCCGGACAGCGGCTGCCCACCGAGCGGGAGCTGGCGTCGATGCTCGGGGTGAGCCGGGCCACGGTGCGCGAGGCCATCGCCCGGCTGGCCGAATCCGGTTACGTCACGGTGCGCCGCGGCCGGTCCGGCGGCACGTTCGTCGAGTCGGGCTGGGGGCCGGAGTCGGCCGAGATGATCCGCCGCACGCTGGGCACCGAGTGGCAGGAACTGGAGCTGCTGCTGGACTTCCGGCAGGTCATCGAGCAGCAGATCGCCCGCACCGCGGCGCTGCGGCGGACCGACACCGACGTCAAGGCGATCCGGGCCGCGCTGGCCGACTACGAGCGGGCCGGCGCGGACCGGGAGTCGTCCCGGATGGCCGACCTGGCGCTGCACGGCGCGATCGCCGGGGCCACGCACAACCATCACCTGCTCGACCTCAGCCTGCGCATCCGGCACGACATCAGCTTCGGGTTCGAGGCCGAGCCGTACAGCCCGGAAGTGCGCCGCCGGGCGCTGCACCAGCACCCGGTGCTGGCCCAGGCCGTGATCGAGGGTGACACGGACCGGGCGGCCGGGCTGGCCGCCGAGCACTTCTCGCTGACCGAGGCGATGCTGCGCGAACTGCACGCGCGGGTGAGCCTGCGGTCCCGTTCACCACAGGAGTAGCCCATGCCATTTGCCGCTGTTAACGGGATCGATGTGCACTACCGGATCGCCGGCCACGGGCCGGAGACCATCGTCCTGGTCAACGGGCTGGCCGACGACCTGGAGACCTGGGCGTTCCAGGAAGCCGAGCTGACCGGGGCCGGGTACCGGGTGCTGATGTTCGACAACCGGGGGATCGGCCAGACCAGCAAGCCAGCCGGCCCCTACTCCTCCCGGCTGCTGGCCGACGACACCAAGGCGCTGGTGGACCACCTCGGCATCACCGGGTTCCACCTGCTCGGGGTGTCGATGGGCGGGATGATCGTCCAGGAGTACGCGCTGGCCTACCCGGAGGACCTCCGGTCGGTGATCATGGCCTGCACGTACGCGGCGCCGGGGCCGTTCTGCTCGCGGATGTTCGCGATGTGGGCCGATGCCGCGCCAGTGCTCGGCATCCCGTTCGTGATGCGCGACGTCACGCTGTGGGCGTTCACCACCGAGTTCTTCAGCGACCGCCCAGCCGAGCTGGCCGAGTTCGAGACGGCCATGAAGTACATGGACCAGCCGGTCCCGGCCTACCTGGCCCAGCTGGCGGTGATCCAGCAGCACGACACGACCGCCCGGCTCGGCGGGATCGCCGTGCCCACCCTGGTGCTCGCGGGTGAGGAGGACATCCTCATCCCCGTCGCGCTGTCCCGCGAGCTGCACAAGGCCATCCCCGGGGCGCAGTGGCAGACGGTCCGTGGCGGCCACGCCTGCCTGTGGGAACACCCCGGCAGCTTCAACCACGCAGTCCTCGACTTCGTCCGCAGCCAGGGAAAGGAATGACAGATGGCCGCGAACATCCAGACCGCCGATGAGGCGGGCCGCGCCACCCTGCCGCGCGGCGAGATCGGCCTGCTCGGTGTGCTCATGCCGGGGCTGGCCCAGGTCGCGCCGGCTTTCAACCTGTTCTTCACCACCGGGCTGATGGCCGCGTTCGCCGGTGCGTCGGTCCCGCTGGTCTTCCTGATCAGCATGGTCGGGCTGATCGCCACGGCGGGCAGCCTGGCCCTGTTCTCGGGCGTGTTCCCGAGCGCCGGGTCGTTCCTCACCTACATCGCGCGCGCCATCGGCGTCCGCACTTCGGTCGTCGTCGGGGTGATCACCCTGCTCGGGTACATCATCGCGTTCGGCGGCATCTACATCTTCGTCGGCCAGTACATCGTGCAGAACGTGCTGAACGACCCGCACATCTGGGGCATCACCCAGATCGTCACGATCCTGTACGGGGTCCTGGTGGTGGCGCCGGTGGTACTCGGGCTGAAGTTCGGCGTGCGCACCACGATCGTGCTCTACCTGTTCGAGGTGGTGCTGCTTCTGGTGCTGGCCATCACCGTGCTGGCCAAGGGCGGCGCGCAGGGCCTGTCGGCCACCCCGCTGCACTGGCCGGGTGGGTCCGGGACCCAGGACATCTTCATCGCGTTCTCGCTGGCCGTGCTGGCGTTCGGCGGGTTCGAGGCGGCCGCGCCGCTGGCCGAGGAGACCCGCAACCCGCGGCGCAACGTGCCGCTGGCCGTGATCGGCACGGTAGTGATCAGCGGGATCCTGTACGTGTTCTGCTCCTACGCGCTGATCATCGCGTTCGGCCCCAGCCACATGTCGGCACTGGCCTCGGACGGGAACCCGTTCCAGACCGCGGCCAAGCAGTTCATCGCCCCGCTCGCGCCGCTCATCACCTGGATCTTCCTGACCAGCGTGACCAGCTCGTACGTGGCCGCGAACACGCAGACCGCGCGGGTCATCTTCGCCGGCGCCCGGGGCGGGCTGTGGCCGCGCGGGCTGGCCGCGGTCAGCCCGCGGTTCCGCACGCCGTGGGCCGCGGCCATCGCGTTCGTCGCGCCGAGCATCGCGATCGGGGTCATCTCCACCGCGTTCACCGACCCGGGCACGGCGGTGGGCCTGCTTAGCACGTACGGCATCCTCGGCCTGGTGCTGATGTACCTGATGGCCAACATCGCGCTGATCGTGCAGTTCTTCCGGTTCCGCCGGGCCGGGGTACGGAAGAACCCGCTGGCCTGGGTGGTCACCCCGATAATCGGTGTGCTGGTGCTGGCCATCCCGGTCTGGGGCGACCTGCGCCCGGGCCAGCCCGCGCCGTACAGCTACCTGCCCTGGCTGACCATCGCACTGATCGCGGCCGGCGTGATCTACATGCTGGTGCTGCGGGCCACCCGGCCGCGCGCGCTCAGCCAGGCGGTGTCGCTGCTGGAAGGCGAAGTCGAGGCAGCATCTGGCGCGACGTAAAAACGGGCCTGTTCAACGGCCTGCACACGAGGTAAAACCAGCGTAAAACCTAAGCGTGCTGCGGGACCGGATCACCCCCGAGTCGGTCCCGCAGCACCCGCACCACCACAGCGCGGTGCATTGTGCCCTGCCGGCAGGGCACAATGCACCGCGCTCTTGCTCTGGCGCTTAGGGCGAGTCGTGGCCAGTGTCCCCGTCGCCGACCGGGTCGGTGCCGGACCGGAGCGGTGTGTCGCCATGTCCGACGCCGGACGGCCCGCCGCCGCCCGGCGGGGCGGGCGGCGGCGCATCCTCGTGCTCGGCCTCGGCGTGCTCCCAGTCTTCCTTGGCCTTGAGGTACTCATCCGCTTCCTGGACATCCGCTCCCTGCCGCCGGGTCCGGTACGTGCCGTACAGCGGCCACCCCGCGAAGATCAGGAAGATGAGGAGGGCGACGCCGATAACAATCCAGATGATCGGGTTCAACGAAGTTCCTCCGGCCGCTCGAAAGTAGGCAGCCCCAGACCCAGTTTTCCACCGGGTCTTGATCATCGAATCGCGACCCTGGGGCAGGCCGCAGCGCGCCTGTTCAGTGTGAGTCGCGGGTTACCTCGTGGCCAGACGAGCCGGCCAGGAAATCGAGGTCGGCGCCGCGATCGGCCTGCGTGACGTGGTCGATGTAGAGGCGTTCCCAGCCGCGGCGGGGCGCGGGCAGTGCGGCGAGCATCCCGGCCGCGGGCGCCCGGGTGGCCAGCTCGGCCGCGGGCAGGTCGATGTCCAGCCGCCGGCCGGGCACGTCGAGCACGATCGGGTCGCCGTCCCGTACCAGCGCCAGCGGGCCGCCCGCCGCGCCCTCCGGGACCACGTGCAGCACGACCGTGCCGTACGCGGTCCCGCTCATCCGGGCATCACTGACCCGCACCATGTCGCGTACTCCGCGCGCGAGCAGTTTGGCCGGCAGCGGCATGTTGCCTACCTCGGGCATGCCCGGGTAGCCGCGCGGCCCGCAGCCGCGTAGCACCAGCACGCTGGACTCGTCCACGTCCAGGTCCGGGTCGTCCAGCCGGTGCCGCAGGTCCTCGATGCTGTCGAACACCACCGCCCGGCCGCGGTGCCGCAGGAGTTCCGGTGAGGCGGCCGCGGGCTTGATGACCGCGCCGCCGGGGGCCAGCGTGCCGCGCAGCACCGCGATCCCGGCCTGATCGAGCAGCGGGTCGGTGCGCGGCCGGATCACGCTCTCGTCCCAGATCCGGGCGTCGCCGAGCGGTCCGGTGAGCGGCTCGCCGGTCACCGTGATCGCGGCCGGGTCGAGCAGGTCCGCCACCTCGCGCAGCACCGCCAGCAGGCCACCGGCCCGGAAGAAGTCATCCATCAGGTGCTGGCCCGCCGGGGCCAGATCGACGAGCAGCGGCACCGCCGAGCCGATCTTGTCGAAGTCATCCAGCGTCAGGTCCACACCGGCCCGCCCGGCGATGGCCAGCAGATGCACCACCGCATTCGTCGAACCGCCGATGGCGGCCAGCGCGACGATGGCGTTATGAAAAGAAGACCTGGTCAGCACCGCCGACGGGCGGCGGCCGGCGTGCACGAGCTCAACCGCCAGCCGGCCGGAGCGGTGCGCGGCCTCCAGCAGCCGGCTGTCCGGGGCCGGGGTGCCCGCCACGCCGGGCAGCGTCATGCCCAGCGCCTCGGCCATGCAGGCCATGGTGGACGCGGTGCCCATCGTGTTGCAGTGCCCCTTGCTGCGGATCATCGCCGACTCCGAGGCCAGGAACTCCTCCTCGGACAGGGTGCCCGCCCGGACCTCCTCGGACAGCCGCCACACGTCGGTGCCGCAGCCCAGCGCGGTGCCGCGGAAGTGGCCGGTGAGCATCGGCCCGCCCGGTACCACCACGGCCGGCAGGTCAACCGAGGCGGCCGCCATGAGCAGCGCCGGGATGGTCTTGTCGCAGCCGCCGAGCAGCACCACGCCGTCCACCGGGTTGGCCCGGATCATCTCCTCGGCGGCCATCGCGGCCAGGTTGCGCCAGAGCATCGCGGTCGGCCGGACCTGGGTCTCGCCCAGCGACATCACCGGCATGTCGTGCGGGATGCCGCCCGCGGCCCAGACGCCGGCCTGCACGCTGGCCGACACCTCGTTCAGGTGCTTGTTGCACGGGCTGAGGTCGGAGGCGGTGTTGGCGATGGCGATGTGCGGCTGCCCGCTGAACGCCTCGCCGGGCAGGCCGCGGCGCATCCAGGCGCGGTGGATGTAGGAACCGCGGTCCGGGCCGCCGTACCACTGGGCATTTCGGTATTGGGGCATGGTCGGCAGGCTAACTCGCGGTGGCCAGGACGGACTACGCCGAGGCGCCTGCTTATCCAGGCGCCTGCGCGCAGCGGATACAGGTGCGGGCGGCCGGGCGGGCGGCCAGCCGGGCCGGGGCGATCGGCTGGCCGCATCGCTCGCAGCGGCCGTAGCTGCCCGCGCTGAGCCGGCCGAGCGCGTGGTCCAGGTCGGCCAGGTGCTGATGAGCCTGGTCGAGCAGCGCGGCCAGCTGGGCCCGCTCGAACGCGATCGTGGCGCCCTCCGGGTCGTGCTCGTCGTCGGTGGCGACCAGCGCGGACGAGTCGACGATGCCGTCGAAATCGCGCCGCAGCGCGGCCATCCGGTCCAGGGTGGCGGTCCGTTCGGCGTCCAGCGCGGCCCGGATCTCCGCGTCCTCGCTCATGTGACCGGGGCGGGCCCGGTGCTGGCCTGGGCGGTGCCCGCCGGGGCCGCGGCGGCCGGGGCGGGGCCGGCCGGGGGCTGCTGGGCCGCGGCGCTCTCATGCAGGTCGTGCAAGGCCTGCGCGGTGCGCAGCGAAGTGTCCAGGGCCAGTTCGCGGGGTTCTTCCGCGCCGCGCAGCACGGCCTGGATGTGCCGGATGGCCGCGGTGAACGGCTCCTCAGGACCGGCCGCCGGGTAGCTGCGCGGCGGCTTGCCGTACGCGCAGACCTGGAACGTGTCGTCCGCCCGGGGGTGATACGGGGCAGTGATGTTGATCTGCCCGGCGGTGCCGAGCAGCCGGCCGAACGTGTCGTCGGCGCGGCGGAACCCGCAGGACAGCAGCAGTCGTTTGCCGCCCGGGAAACCCAGGCTGCCCTGGGTCTCCACGTCCACCCCGTCGCCGCCCTCGATGGAGGTGGCCCAGGCCGACTCGTGCGGGGCGGTGATCAGCTCGCCGGCCAGCCGGACCGGGTAGCAGCCCACGTCGTTGAGCGCCCCGCCGGCCAGGTCGCGGCTGAGCCGGATGTTCTCCGGCCTGGTCAGCTCGAAGTGGAAGTTGGCCTGGATCTCGCGCAGTTCGCCGATCACCCCGTCGGCGAGCATGCTGTGCAGCTGCCCCATCTGGGCCTGGAACGGGAAGACGAACGCCTCCCAGAGCAGCGTCCCGGTCTGCTGGGCGACCGCCAGCACTTGCCGGGTCTCGGCCAGCGTGCCGCACAGCGGCTTTTCGCAGAGCACCGGCTTGCCCGCGCGCAGCGCCTTGATCGTCCACTCGGCGTGCAGGCGGTTCGGCAGCGGCAGGTAGATCGCGTCCACCCCGGGGTCGTCCAGCAGTGCCTGATAGCCCTGGACGGCCCGCCGGATGCCCTGGCGGGCCGCGTATTCCTCGGCCCGGGCCAGGTCCCGGCCGGCCACCACTTCGGCGGTCCCACCGGCCTCCCGCAACGCGGGCAGGAACTGCTTGCGCGCGATGCCGGCCGTGCCCATGACGCCCCAGCGAATCTCACCCGTCCCTGGCATCTCTTCACCGTAGACCGCCCGGCTGGACCTCGCCTGGGGCAGGTCGGCCACGTAGCCTGAAACCCCAGATGCCGGAAAGCGGCGCGTGCTCCCCCTTAGTGAGGCAGACGATGGCGGTGGTGTTCGGTGGCGTAGGCGTGGCCCTGGTCACGCTGTTCGGCGCGGACGGCGAGGTTGACCCGGTCGCTACGGGCAAGCACGCGGCCGATCTGGCCAGCCGCGGGGTGACCGGGGTGCTGGTGTGTGGCACCACCGCGGAGGCGGCCACGCTGACCGAGGCGGAGCGGGTGATGCTGATCGAGGGGGTGCGCGCGGCGCTGCCGGACGACGTGCCGGTGATCGCCGGGACCGGCGCCCCGTCCGCCCGGCAGGCCGTGACGCTGACCAGGATGGCCGTGGCCGCGGGCGCCGATGCCGTGCTGACCTGGTGCCCAGTCGGCGCGGCCGGCCCGCCCAGCCCGGCGGCGCTGGTCGGCTTCTACGCCGAGATCGCCGGCGCGGCCGGCGACAGCCCGGTCCTAGCCTACCACAACCCGTTCCTCACCTGTGCCGACATCCCGGTGGTCGACCTCGGCGCGCTGCCGGTGGCCGGCGTCAAGGACTCCTCCGCCCGCCCGGACCGGCTGCTCGACGAGCTGACCAGCTACTCGGGCGACACCTATGTTGGCTCGGCCAGCTTCCTGGCCCTGGCCGGGCCGCTCGGCGCGGCCGGCGGGCTGCTGGCCCTGGCCAACCTGGCACCGGAGGGGTGCGCCGCCGCGTTCGGCGGCGATATCGATGCCCAGCGTGAGCTGGCCGGGCAGCACCTGGCGCTAGCCCGGGGCGGCATCCCGCAGCTCAAGCGGATGCTGGCCGAGACGGCCGGGCTGTCACCGGTCTGCCGGATCTGGTAGCCGGCGCCCGTGACGCAGCCGCCTGGACCACCGGCGCCTGGACCACGGGCGCCTGGACCACGGGGGCCGGCCGGGCTGCGGCGCGGGCTGGCCGTGCCCCCGTTCACCGATGACCCGGCCGGCATCATCGGCCTTGGGGTGGCCGCCGAGCAGGCTGGCTTCGACGGGTTCTTCCTCTGGGACCACCTGGTGCATGACGACACAGGTGACGGCCCGCCGATCCTGGATCCGTGGCCGTTGCTGGCCGTGCTGGCCAGCCAGACGTCCCGGATCCGGATGGGCACACTGATCACCCCGGTGCCGCGGCGCCGGCCGTGGCAGCTAGCCAAGGAGACGGTCACCGTGGACCGGCTGAGCGGGGGGCGGCTGATCCTCGGGGTGGGCATCGGCTCGCCCCCGTATGCCGACTTCGGCATCTTTCACGAGCCGGTCAGCAACCGGATCCGGGCCGAGCTGCTCGATGAGGGGCTCGAGGTACTGACCGGGCTGTGGACTGGCGACCGGTTCGCGTTCAGCGGTGAGCACTTCACCATCGAGCCGGTCCGGTTCCGTCCGGTGCCGGTGCAGCAGCCGCGCATCCCGATCTGGGTGGGTGGCGTGCTGCCCGCCGTCGGGCCGGTGCGGCGCGCCTGCCGGTGGGACGGGATGGTGCCGCTGCGCTGGCTCGGTGACGAGCTGGCCCGCCCGTCCCCGGACGACATCGCCGCAGTCCGCGACCAGGCCAAGCTGGCCCGGGGCAGCACGGCAGGTTTCGACCTGGTGATCTGGTCCGACCTGGAGCAGGAGCCGGGTGAGGTGGCCGGGCTGGCACCGGACTACACGGCAGCCGGCGCCACCTGGTGGGTGGAGACCGCGGAGTCCGGCCCCGGCTGGCTGGCCCAGGCCACCGACCGAGTGGCCCGCGGCCGCTGAACGCCGGTTGGCCGGTGCGCCCCCGCGCACCGGCCAACCGAGGACCAGGCCTTACTGGGTGCTGACCAGTTCCTGAGCGTCTTCTGCGGTGGCTGCCGGGGCCGGGGCGGGGAGGTGGCGGAGCGTCAGGTAGCTGATCACTACGCCGGCCACGATGAGTGCGATCGTGACGACCAGGCCGGCGTGGTAGCCGTCCAGGTAGGCCGACGGGGCCGGCACCCCGTGGCTGAGGGCCACACCCTGGCGGGAGCGCAGCACCGCGCCGATCACCGTGATGCCGAGCAGCCCGGCCAGCTCACGGGAGTTGTTCAGCAGCGCGGAGGCCATGCCGGCCCGCTCCTGCGGCACCGCGCCCAGCGCCGCGTTGGTCAGCGGCGCGTTCATCAGGCCCGAGCCCGCGCCGAACAGCACGAAGCCGGGCATCAGCGCGCCGAACGAGGTGTGCTGGCCGAGCCGCCAGAACAGGAACAGGCCGACCGCGTTGAGCACCAGGCCGAACGCGACGATCCGGTGCGTGCCGAAGCGGGCGGCTAGCGGCCCGCTGATGGGGGAGAACGCGGCCACGCACAGCGCCATCGGGACGAACGCCAGGCCGGCCTTGGTCGGCGAGAACCCCACCACGTCCTGCAGGTACAGCGAGGTGAAGAAGTAGATGCCGAAGATGCCGAACGCCCACACCATCGTGGTGCCGATCCCGCCTGCGAAGACCCGGGAGCGGAACATGGACAGCGGCACCATCGGCTGGCCGGAGCGGGACTCGATGAACAGGAACGCCGCGCCCGCCATGGCGGCCAGCGCGAACGCGCCCAGGATCGTGCCGGATGCCCAGCCCTTGTCGTGCCCCTCGATCAGGCCGTAGGTCAGCGAGAACAGTGCGACCACCGAAGCGGCCAGCCCGGGCACGTCCAGGCGCCGCCCGGCTGAGGTGTCCCGGGATTCGGCCACGGCGAACAGGGCGAGTGCCATGGTGATCGCGCCGACCGGCACGTTGATGAGGAAGATCCAGCCCCAGTGCAGGTGCTGGCTGATCAGGCCGCCGATGAGCGGGCCGAAGGCCAGCGCCAGTGCGCCGATCGCGGCCCAGATCCCGATGGCCTGGGTGCGCTCCCGGCGGTCGTCGAACGTGGCCACGATGATGGCCAGCGTGGTCGGCACCATCAGGGCCGCGCCCAGGCCCTGCACCAGCCGGGCCCCGATCAGTTCCGCGCCGCTGCCCGCCAGCCCGGCGCCCAGCGAGGCCAGGGTGAACACGGTCAGCCCGGTGACGAACAGCCGGCGCCGGCCGAACACGTCGGCCAGCCGGCCACCGACCAGCAGCAGGCTGGCGAAGACCAGGATGTAGCTGCTGACCACCCACTCCAGGCCGGCCACCGACAGGTGCAGGTCGCGCTGGATGGTCGGCAGCGCCACGTTGGTCACGTTGTTGTCGAGATAGGTCATGAACGTGGCCAGTCCGACGGCCACCAGGGTCCACCAGCGTCTGCGCACGGTCTGCTCCTCGGGGAATCGTACGACGTTCCTATACTTCACTCTTGTACGTCGTTCCTATACGCTGTAGATGTGATGCAGACAGCATGACTTGTACGGCGTATAGTTGTCAAGCGAGATGACTCCCACGACTTCCAGCCCGGCCGAGGCGCAGCGCTCCCGGCTCAGCAAGGCCACCGTCGTCCGGCGGGCTCTGGCCCTCGCCGACGCCGGCGGCCTCGACGCGCTTACCATCCGGCGGCTGGCCCAGGAGCTCGGCGTCACACCGATGGCGCTGTACTGGCACTTCCGCAGCAAGGAAGAGTTGCTGGCCGGGCTGGGCGACCAGATCTGGACCGAGGTCAGCACCGGCACCGACCCGGACGCACCGTGGCACGAGCAACTCCGCGAGATCATGGAATCCCTGGTCGCGGTGCTGCGCGCGCACCCGAGCGCGTCCGAGCTGCTGATCACGGGGGAGAAGAACAACAGCCCGGCGGCGATGCAGGTCACCGAGGTCGCGCTGGGAAGTGCTGCACCGCGCCGGTTTCGACGCCAGGTACGCCAGCTCGGTGGCCCGCAACGGGCTGTGGACCGCACTGACGCTGGCCATGAGCGAGCCCGGGCGGTCGGCGGCGATGGCGGCGATGAGTGAGGCGGAGCGGGCCGAGCATCAGCGGCTGGCCATGGTCCGGCTGGCCTCGCTGCCGCCGGACCGCTTCCCGCGCCTGGTCGAGGCGGCCGTCCCGATGACCGGCTGCGACGACCCGGACTTCCACTACCGGCTCGGCATCGACCTGTTCATCGAGGGCGTCCGGGCCCTGGCCAGCCGCGAGGGTACCGCCGCCGCCGAGTCGTGATCATGACTTAGGTGCGACTCTTTTCGCACCAATCTCATGATCACGAGTTGATGATCATGGGGGGCGGTGGGCTGGCGGGCCTGCCTTGGGGGTTTGTATAAGTGCTGGTCAAATCGGGTATACCTGGTGTTTACCGGGCGGTAACACGTGCGTCTCACAAGGACGGCGTGGCCGGCGCCGGGGGCCAGGAGGTGACCGATGGGTCCAGTACGGGGGATTCGGCCAGCTAGCGGGCGGGTTGGGCTGGTGCTGGGGGCGGGCGGTGTGGTCGGGGCGGCCTGGATGACGGGTGCGCTGCAGGCGGTCCAGGACCGGCTGCCTGCGGCGATCAACGACATCGACCTGATCGTGGGCACCAGCGCGGGCAGCGTGCTGGCCGCCGCGCTGCGCTGCGGGGTCAGCCTGGACGAGATGATCGCGCTGCAGCGCGGCGATGAGGTCGGCTGGCTCCGCGAGGCGGGGGTGGGCGACCTGGACGAGGGGCCGCTGCCGCCACGGCCACAGTGGCGGGCCGGGTCACCCCGGCTGATCCTGCACACGCTGCGGGCCCCGCACCGGGTGCATCCCGGGGTGAGCGCCAGCGCGTGGCTGCCCCGGGGCCGGGCCCGGCACGAGACCCTGTACGCGATGGTGCAGGCGCTGCAACAGCACGCGCCACGGCCGGTGCATGGCTGGGTGGACACTCCCACCTGGGTCGTGGCCGTTGACTACGACTCCGGCCGGCGGGTCATCTTCGGCCGGGACCGCGCCCCCGAGGCCGAGCTGGCCGAGGCGGTGGTCGCCTCGTGCTCGATCCCCGGCTGGTACGTGCCCCGGGACATCAGCGGGCGGCGTTACGTTGACGGCGGCGTCCGGTCGCCGACCTCGCTGGCCGTGCTGGCCAAGGCCGGGGTGGCCGAGGTGTACGTGCTGGCCCCGATGGCCAGCCTGGTCACCGACCGGCCGGGCACCCGGCTGGAACGGCTGGAACGGCGGCTGCGCGCACTGGTCACCCGGTCGCTGCTGCGCGACGCGCAGGCGCTGCGGGCCCAGGGCATCCAGGTCACGCTGCTCACCCCCGGGCCGGAGGACCTGGCCGCGATGGGCGTGAACCTGATGGATCCCACCCGCCGCGCGGCCACCCTGGAGACATCGCTGCGCACCTCGGCGGCGGCGTTCGCGGCCAGCCAGGCCCAGGTCGCCTAGCCTCGCCTAGCCTGGCTCAGCCGGGGTCCGCGGGCGGCAGGGCGGATATTGGCCGGGTCCAGCGGAACATGGCGCCATGCCCGGCGGGCATCCGCTGTGCGGCGGCCAGCAGGTCTTCCAGGGTTGCGCCGTGCACGCTGGCGGCACCGTGCTGGGCGGTGAAGCCGCCGGGTGCGCCGGTGATGTCAAAGACCGGGCCGGCGTGGTACGGCCAGGGATAGATGGCCAGCTGGAATTCGGTGGCCGCGTCAGCCGGGCCCGTGCTGAACA
>CAVVGF010000023.1:0-23694 GCA_963747705.1 uncultured Actinomycetes bacterium
GACGCCCTGCTGGGGCGCGCGGGGCCGTAGGCTGCTGCCGCCAGGAAAGGTGGCAAGACATGATCCTTGTGGCCGGGACGTTCTGGGTCCTGATGGCCGTGCTGCTCGCCTGGGCCCTGTTCGGGCACCCGCGCCGCGTTCCAGCCGCCGGCCGGGCCCCCATCGCTGGCTCCTGGCCGGCGCATTACTGATGGAAACCGCGGCGCTGCTCGGGCTGATCGGCGAGCAGTATGACTGGGCCCGGCTCCACCGGGTGATCGGCGCGGCCGGACTGCTGCTCAGCCTGGCCGCCCTGGCCTGCCTGGCCGCCGCCTTCATCACCCGGCGCCGCCTCCGGCGCACGACGCCCGGTCAGGTCTAGTGCGCCTCTCAGCCCGCGCCAGCCGCCTACCGCAGCTCAACCACACTGATGTTTCATTCATGGCCCTCAGCCAGCCTCAGGCACCACATGGGTGAAACATTGCTGCGCACCGGTGCGCAGCGAACCTTCAGCCACGCACCGGACCGGGGCGGACACCGCGCCACCAGGCCGCCAGCCGGACCCCGCAGCCCCGTCTACCCGGGCTAAATTGAAACGTGTTCTAGTTTTGCTCTAGGCTGGCGGCATGATCCTTGATCGATTCCGGGTGACCGGGCAGGCGGCCATCGTGACCGGGGCGGGGCGGGGGATCGGCGCGGCCACCGCGGTGGCGCTGGCCCAGGCCGGGGCGGACGTGCTGATCTCGGCCCGGACCGAAGCCGAGCTGGCCAAGGTGGCCCGGGAGATCGAGGAGGCCGGCCGCCGGGCGGTGGTGGTCCCGGCCGACCTGGCTGACCTGGACGCGATGGCCGGGCTGGTGGACACCGCGCTGGCCGCTTTCGGCCGGCTGGACATCGTGGTGAACAACGTCGGCGGCGCGATGCCGCGGCCGTTCCTGGCCACCAAGCCCCGGCACCTGGACGCCGCCTTCCAGTTCAACGTGGGCACCGCGCACCGGCTGACCCAGGCCGCGGTGCCCGCGATGCTGGCCACCGGCGGCGGCGCGGTGATCAGCATCACCTCGGCGGTCGGGCGCACCGCCGGCCGGGGCTACCTGGCCTACGGGACCGCGAAGGCGGCGCTGGCCCACTACACTCGGCTGGCCGCGGCCGACCTGGCCCCGCGGATCCGGGTCAACGCGATCGCGGTCGGCGCGGTGGCCACTTCCGCGCTGGACATCGTGCTCACCGACGACACGCTGCGCGGGCAGATGGAGCAGTCGACGCCGCTGGGCCGGATCGGCGACCCGGATGAGGTGGCCGCGGCCGTGCTGTTCCTGGCCTCCCCGGCGGCCAGCTACATCACCGGCAAGATCCTCGAAGTGGATGGTGGCATCGAGCGGCCCAACCTGGACCTGGGCCTGCCTGACCTATAAGGCGAGGCGCCGGGCCACCTGCAGCACGGCGCCCCAGTGCCGCCGCAGCCGGCCGTCCGGGCGCGCGGCCAGCCGCCGCCGGATCTCGCCGTACAGCCGGTGCCGCTGCCACGGCGCCAGCGCGATGTGCGAGGAGAACGTGTCCAGCAGCCGGATGTAGTCCTCGGCCGGGTAACTGACCTCCCAGTCGAACTGCCGGGTGACCACGTCGCCGAACCGGCCACTGGCCTCGATCTCGGCCCGGCTGTCCGGCAGCTCGCCGGGCCGTGGCCGCACCGGCTTGTCCGCTGGGTGCGGGGAACCGATCTCGTCGTAGACCGGCTGTAGCTCGTCGAAAAACGGGTCACCGTCCGCCGGGAACACGTGCTCCGCGGCCCAGAACGCCAGGTGACCGCCAGGGGCCAGCACCTCCCAGGCCTTCCGGTACCGCACCGCCGGATCCAGCCAGTGCCACGCGGTCGCGGCGAACACCAATTCATACTAACGCCAGCTGGTGGCAGCCAGGTCTCGAACGCACCGTCGTCAATGGATACCCCGGGATACCGGGCCAGTGCCCGCCGGGCCTGCGCGGCCAGTTCCGGCCCGAGTTCCACACAGGTGACCGGAAAGCCGCGCCGGGCTAGCGGGGCGGTGGCCTTCCCGGTGGCGCAGCCGATCTCCAGCAGCTGGTCGCCGGGCCGCAGGCCGGCCAGCTGGATCAGCTCGTCATACAGTTCGGCGGGGTAGTCGGGGCGGGCTTGCTGGTAACTCGCCGCGGCCTTCTCGAACGTGGCCCGCAGTTGCTCCCGGTCGTTGCTCACGCTGGCCATCCTGGCCGGACGCTGTCGCTGCGCCGGCTGTCGCCGCGGCGGATCGCGGCCCGGGTGCGGTAGACCTCCAGGCCGATCGGGATCAGCGAGAGCAGCACGATGACCGCGATCGCGGGCAGCAGGTAGCTGTCGATGCCGGGGATGGCCGAGCCCAGCGTGTAGCCGGCCAGGGTGACCCCGGCCGACCAGACCAGGCCGCCGGCCACCTGCCAGATGGTGAACGTGCGGGCGGGCACGTCCAGGGCCCCGGCCAGCGGGTTGAGCACCGTGCGGACCACCGGGATGAACCGGGCCAGCACGATGGCCTTGCCGTAGCCGTACCGGTCCAGCAGCCGGGCCAACGCTCGGCGCCCGTGCGCAGGTACGGGTTCCTGGTGCGGTGCAGCAGCGGGCGCCCGCCGGCCCGGCCGATGTAGAAGCCGGTCTGCGCGCCGAGCAGGGCACCGCCCGCCGCGGCCAGGATGACCACCGGCAGCGACAGGTGGGCGGCGTGTGAGACGGTGCCGGTGCACAGCAGCCCGGCGGTGAACAGCAGCGAGTCACCGGGCAGGAAGAAGCCGATGAGCAGCCCGGTCTCGGCGAACATGACCAGGAACACGCCGAGCGTGCCCAGGCTGGCCAGCAGCGAGGTGGTGCTGAGCGGGTTAAGCGCGGTGACCATGGCCGCGTGTCTACCCGCGCAGGCCAGCGCCGAACGGGATGCCGCCCGGTTCATACCGGATGCAGAGGTTTGACCGGGCTTGCGAGCTTGCCTTCGGCCGTGCCGGGCTGATGATGAGGTATGGACCCGGACGAGGACCTGATCAGCTTCGGCGGGCCGGACCGGCCGGACCGGCCAGGCGGGCCGGTCCGGCCGCGGCGGTTGCCGAGCCGGGCGCCCCGCTGGGCCGGGTGGCTGGTGCTTGGCGCGGCCGCCGCGGCGGCCGCGGTCGTCGTGCTGGTTACCCAGCCCGGGCAGCCGCAGCCGCCAGCCCCGCATCCCACGGTTTCGGTGACCGACCTCGGTCACCGGCTGCTCGGGGCCACGGGCGGCTGGGAGTTGTTCGGCCGCGGCCCCGGTGAGCTGGTGTCGATCGAGCTGGCCACCGGCCAGGTCACCTGGACCCGGGTTCCCGCCCTGGCCAGCGGCGGGCCGGTGTCGTTCCTGATCGGCCCGCACCAGGCCATCATCCGGCCGCTGGATTATGTGCCCGGCTACCGGGTGCCCGACGGCGGGTCGCCGCGCGGGCTGTCTGGACTGCTCAGTCAGGGCGGCCCGGCGCTGCCCGGGCCACGGCCGGGGCAGGTGTGGGTGGTCACCACCAGCGTCGGGCGCGCCTCGCTCACGCTGACCGGGCCGAGTGGTGCCCTGGTGACCTCGGTGCCGCTGCCGGCGGGCGGGCCGCTGCCGCTCACCGCCACGGCTGACGGGTCCGGGGGCGTCCTGCTCACCGGGAACAGCGGTACGTTCGACGCCGGGCCGGGGGGCTGCGCCGGCTCAGCCTGGAGCCGCTGGCGGCCGGGCCGGGCCGCTGGCTGGCGGTGACCTGCCCCGGCCACCACCAGCACTGCCACACCGTGGTGGTGGAGAGTGCCACCGGCGCGCAGCGGACACTGCCCGGGCCGGCGCTGCCGCACACGCCAATGACCCCATGGCCGCCCGGGACCATCGCGCCGGACGGCGCGGCGGCAGCGGTCCTGGAACTAAGCCGGGACATGCAGCTCAGCCTGCACCTGCTCGACCTGCGGTCCGGGGCCGACCGGGCGCTGGGCCTGCCGGTCAGCCAGGACGCGGACAACGAGACCATGGCCTGGTCGCCGGACAGCAAGTGGCTGTTCGTGGTGACCGACGTGGGTGCGGTGCAGGTGGTCAACGCCAGCACCGGCCAGGTGAGCCGGCTCGGTGTGTCGTTGCCGTTCATCAGCCAGGTCGCGGTCCGCGACGCGCCCGGTTAGTCCAGGGGTTATCGGACGGGCATTCGGGAAACGGTCCCAGCACGGGGGTGATCATGACACACGCGGGGGCTTCCGGCGGCCGGTCCAAGGGCCTGGTCCTGACGGCGATGATCTTCGCCGTCTCGATGACGTTCATCGACCAGACCATCGTGTCGATCGCCGTGCCGCAGATCCAGCGGGAGCTGGGGCTGACCAGCACCGGGGTGCAGTGGGTGGTCAACGCCTATCTGCTGTCGCTGGCCGCGCTGTTCGCGTTCGGTGGCCGGCTGGCCGACACCGTGGGCCACAGGAAGATGGTCACGATCGGCGTGATCGTCTTCGCTGGCGCGTCCGTGATGTGCGGGCTGACCCCCAAGGGCGGTCTGGCCGAAGCGTGGATCATCACGTTCCGGGTGATCCAGGGCGTGGGCGGGGCCATCATGTTCCCGGCCGCGCTGGCCATCGTGGTGCAGACGTTCCCGCTCCGCGAGCGGGGCCGGGCGCTGGCCGCGTTCTTGGGCATCGCGGGCGGGCTGACCGCGGTCGGGCCGCTGCTTGGCGGCTACCTGACCCCGTGGACCTGGCGGGCCATCTTCTGGGTGAACGTGCCGGTGGCCATCATCGCGCTGGTGCTCATCGCCTGGTCGCGGCCGGTGACCGACCACCAGCCGGCCCGGATCGACTACCGCGGGCTGGTGCTGATCGCCTCCGGCGTGGCGCTCAGCGTGCTGGGCTTCCAGCAGTCGCAGGTCTGGGGCTGGAGCAACCCGGCCACCGGGCTGTGCATCGCGGCCGGCCTGGCGCTGCTGGTGGTGTTCTACTTCGTCGAGAAGCGCAGACCCCGGAGCCGCTGATGCAGGTCAGCATCTTCCGCAGGCGGGCGTCTACCTGCTGTATTTCTTCATCGGGTTCGTCATCGCCGCGCAGATCGGCGGGCGGATGCTGGACCGGGCCGGGGCCAAGCGGCCGGTGGTGCTGGGCTGCGCGCTGGCCGCGGTGGGGTTCTGGCTGTGGGCCGGTAAGGCCACCGACCTCAACTTCAGCGCCCAGCAGTGGTACGTCATCCTGGCCGGCGCTGGCCTGGGCTTCATGCTCGGCCCGGCCAGCACCGACGCGGTGAACCGGGCGTCCCGGCTGTCCTACGGCGAGGCGACCGGGATCACCCAGACCGTGCGCAACTACGCGGCCAGCCTGGGCCTGGCCGTGCTGGGTACGCTGCTGGTCGCGCAGCTTCGCTCGCACGTCACGACCTCGCTGCGGGCGCAGGGCGTGCCGCCGGCCCGGGCGGCGCTGGAAGCGCAGCACATCTCCCAGTTCCAGCAGAGCGGCAGTTCGGGCGGCACCGGGTCGATCCCGCTCTTCATCCGGCTCGACTACGCCCATGCCACCCAGGCGGTGTTCTACGCCATGGCCCTGTTCATGGCGGTGGCCGCGGTCATCGCGCTGATCGGCCTGCGCGGCGGCGTGCAGCAGACCACCGGGGACCAGGCCCGGCCGGCGGCAGGCGGGGCCCAGGACACCGAGGCGGCCGCCCAGCCGGAGCACTGAGGCGGGCGCGGGTCAGCCGCCGTCGCGGGCGGCGGCGGCCCAGTCATGCTGGCCGAGCAGGTCGAGGGTGCCAGCCAGCCAGGCCCGTGCGTCCGGGGTGAGCCGGGCGGCGGCCAGGTCCGCACGATCCTTGGGCCGGTCCAGATGCGCCTTGTGCCAGCCGGACAGGTGCCCGCGGAGGCGGTCCAGGTCGCTGAGCCGCACCGCGATATCGGTGTCGTCATGCTGCCGCGCCGCGGCGCCCGCCCGGGCGGCCCGGCCGCCCGCGATCCACCAGCGCGCCCCATAGCCGGCCAGCAGGGCCGACACCTGGGCTGGCGAGGGTGGATCCCAGTGGCCGTAGAGCGCCTGGAACGCGGCCTCGTCCAGGGCGTTGATCGTCTTGGCGAAGGCGCTTCCCACCCGGGTCAGTCTGCCGTACCCGGCTGGCCGCGGGCGGTGCGGCGGCCGGGCGTGGGCCAAGTCACCTGGCGGCCGGCATGGACCGACCGGTCTCTGGCGTGGAAGACTGCCTCAGGTCGGTTGTTGAGCCAGCCGCTTTCCGGGCTGACTCGTGCCGCGCGCCCCGGGGATCTGGGCTGGCGGCCGATTGACTCCGGAGGTGAGCGTCACGATGACTGATGAGGAGCGGCTGGCCTACCCCGCAATGCGGTCCGCCGGGGTGCAGTCCTGCTGGATGTGCGGGACCAGGCTGCCAACCAGCAGCATGGTGGCCGATGGCGGCAGCGCGTGCGCTGACGTCCGGTGGTTCTGCCAGGACACCCGGAGCTGCACGGAACGCTGGACGAGCCGGCGGGAGCGGCCTGGGCAGGGTGGTGCCGCGCTGGCGGATACCGGTGAGCGGCGGTTCGGCGGGGCACCGACCGGGCCATCACCGGCCTGGCAGCCGACGGCCGCCCGGGCAGGCCGGGGGTTCGGCAGCGCGCCCTGAGCCGGGCCGGCGGCTAGCCGAGCAGGCTGGCCAGGGTGTCGCGGACGTTCTTGCTGCCCGGTGGGCTGGGCACCAGCCTGCCGCGGTCCGCGGGGTCCCGCTGGAACACGTGCAGGTGGCCATCCCGGCGGGCCAGCACCAGGTCGGTGCTGTCGCCGGCGATCTCGGCCGATCCCTCGGCGGTGTACCGGGTGACGGTGACCAGCGCGGTGCGCTCGGCGGTGCCGAGCACCTGGTCGGCGCCGGTGCCATCGCCGGTGTCCGCCCGCGGTCCGCGGGGCAGCAGGGCGCTGACCATCCGGAGTGCCTCGTCCAGCGGGTACAGGCCGAGTTCGTGCACGCCGAGCGTGTCGATCCGGACCACCAGGCAGATCTGCTCGGGCTGCGGCAGTAGGAGGATCCGCCACGGCTCGCCGGGCCCGGTGCCGGTGACCCTGGCGTCCAGCACCATCCGGGCCCGCTGCTGGAACACCACCGCGATGCCCAGGTCGCCGCGCACCTGGACCTGATCCCCGGGCGGCCCGGCCACCAGCATCTGCCGGGCGGCCAGGGAGCGGACCGCCTCGGCCAGCACCTCGTCGGACGGCCGGGCCTCCAGGAAGTCCACGATCGCGTCGACCGCGGTGAGCTCGGCGATGGTGTACGCGCCGAGGTGCACCGGCCCGGTGTGCACCAGGTCCACGACCGAGGTGATCAGCCCGGCCGGCACGGTCGCCGGGCCGGGGCCGGTGGGCCCCGCGGCGGTCATGACGCCTCCGCCCGGGACCACAGCGCGCTGGCTGGCACTGGTTCGGCCCGCTCGCGCAGCAGCGCGGTGGCCACCGGCGATGGGCTCTCGGTCACCCACACCTCGGAGTTGCCGAACAAGCCGCGCCCGGCCCGGTCCGTGAGGGCCGCGCCCAGTTCGTTCACCGGGTCCAGCTGACCCGGCGGCGGGAACCGGGCGGCCAGGTCGGTGGACACCGCCGTGACATCGTCGTCCTGCTCGATCCGGCGCAGCGTCGCGGCCAGTGCCCCTGCGACTGGCGGCGACATCGAGGTGGGCACGGCCAGCGCCGGTGACAGGTACATCGGCCGCCGCTCGGTCACCCGGGACAGGCCCCACGGGCCCACGTTGCTCCGGGTCACCCGGTAGACGATGTAGTCCATCAGGTGCTTGAGGTCGGTCAGGCTGGGCAGTTTCCGCTGGCCGAACGCGGCGGGCGTCTTCTCCAGCTGGACCCAGGTGCCCTGGGCCGTCCGGCCGTGCAGTTTCTCCCGTACCAGCGGGCCGCGCATGCCGATGTCGGGGAAGCGCGACTTGTCGATGTCGCGGTGATGGCTGGACACCCGCAGGTGGCTGACCTTGTCGAACCGCCAGGCCTGGTACAGGTCGGGGTCGTCCACCAGGACGTGGCCCCCGCACAGCACATCACGCAACTGCGGGACCTGGAGGCCATGGCGCTCCAGGTCCGAGATGATGGCCGCTTCCTCCGGGCTGAGCTGCGCGGCCGCAGCCAGCAGGCCCTTACGGTAGGAGCCGGCCCGGGCGGTGATCTCGATCATCAGCCGGACCCGGGCCCGTACCTGCCTGGTCCGCTGGGCGCGCAGCCGCCGGAGTTCCTTCTTCCGGTGCCGGCCGTGTCGGCGGCCCCCCGTCTGATCCGCCACATTGCCAGTAGAACACAGCGCTTCACCTGCGCGGATTTCCGCACCCGGAGCAGGCCGCCGGTCACAGCACGGCCTGCCGCCGCAGCCGCCACAGGGCGCAAGCGCCCAGCACGGTCACGCCCACCACGGGCAGGTACCACTCCCACGCGGCGGCCGGCGCGGCACCGTAGCCGGCGTAGCCGATCAGCGTGAAGATCAGGTAGTTCGAGGCCAGGTAGATGGCCATGGCCACGGCGGGGCGGGCGTCCACGGCGGCCCACAGGATGACCGCGCCGAGCACCACCCAGGGGGCGTAGGACAGCGATGTGAACAGGAAGTACAGCCTGGGGGCCGCGGTGGTTTGTTCCAGCACGGTGAAGGCGAACAGCAGCCCAGCCAGGATCAGCCAGGACCGCGGCATCCGCTCCCGGCCCATGGTCAGGATGATGAGCAGGACCAGCAGGGCGGCCGGCTGGCTGGCCATCACCCGGTCGCCCGAGTAGACCCACAGCGCCGCGCCGGCCAGCGCGGGAACGGCCACGACCGGCCAGGGCGCGAACCAGGCGGCCAGCACCGCGGCCAGGGCCAGCAGGCTGGCCGCGGCCTGTTCGCCGAGACCGGCTGGGGTTGCGGCCGGATAGACGTGGGTCCAGAACATGATGACGCTGCCGAGGTTGTTGCCGATGAGCCAGAGCAGCGCCAGGGCCACCCCGAGCCGCCCGGCCAGGCGCAGGTTGACCGGCGTGCTCAGCCGCTGGTGCTGGCCTGCCCCGGACCCGGAGCCCGCCGATGATCATGGCCCGGATGTCACGTGGTGACGGCCACCGCGGCCCGGCCGGGCTGGCTTCCATCAGCGTGCCGAGCATCTCCTCGGCGCGCTGCGTGTCGGTACCAGGCCGGGTAGGCGCGGAGCAGCCAGCGGCAGCGCCATTCCAGGGCGCTCATGCGGGCCGCACATTCCGGCTGGCCGCGCGTGCGCGGGAACCGCTGATGGCCGGTGACCAGCCGGGCCGCGGCCGCCATCCGGGCCGCCTCGGCGCGCAGCGCGGCCGCGCCGGTCTCGGTCAGCCCGTACGAGCGCCGGGCCCGGCCGTTGACGATCTCCTCGCGGACCACCTGGACATAGCCCTCGCCGGCCAGCCGGTCCAGCGCGGTGTACAGCGTCCCGGTGGCCATCCGGACCCGCCCGCCGGACAGTTCGGCGGCGCGCTTGATGATGGCGTAGCCGTGCAGTGGCCCATCGAGCAGGGAGGCCAGCACGAAGTAGGTGGGCTCCCGCATCTCGGTTATCGGATTATTCACGCTGGCATCATAAGTAGATGGCCGACATATAGCAAGCCTGCTAGCGATCGGCCGGTAAAATCACTGGCACCCGGCCGGGAGCAGCCGGTTGAGTGGGTGATATGACCGGATTCGACGAGAGCCTGGGCAGCGCCTGGTGGGGCGAGTTCTTCGCGGACCGGGCCAAGCCGTGCCCGTTCTTCGTGGACTGGCCGGACGAGAACCTGGCGGCGTGGTTCGGCGACGGCACGCTGACCCCGGGGCGGGTGCTCGAACTGGGCTGCGGCCACGGCCGCAACGCGCTGTACCTGGCCGGCCAGGGCTGCCGCGTCGATGCGGTTGACTTCTCCGCCCAGGCCATCGACTGGGCCAGGGAGCGCGCGCAGTCGGCTGGCGCCGCGGTGCACTTCCAGCGCTGCTCGATCTTCGACGCCACGGTCGCCGACGGGAGCTACGACCTGGTCTACGACTGTGGCTGCTTCCATCACCTCCCGCCGCACCGCCGCCGGGACTACGTGGACCTGGTCAGCCGGGCGCTGCGGCCGGGCGGCAGCTACGGGCTGGTGTGCTTCCGGCCCGAAGGCGGCAGCGGCTACACGGATCAGCAGGTCTACGAGCGGGCCAGCCTGGGCGGCGGGCTGGGCTATTCGGCCGCCGGCTCCGCGCGCTGTGGGACACGGCGCCGTTCTCGCTGCGCGTGCTGCGGCAGATGAGGAAGACAGCGGGCCAGGAGCCCTGCTTTGGCGAGGACTTCCTGTGGGTGCTGCTGGCCACCAAGGCGGACGCCTAGCGGGATCAGTACAGCCTCTGGCGATGCGCGCGGGCCGGCGCGGCCGCGTGCCGGGCGGCCCGGCGGGCTGGGGCCCGGGTGGCGGGCTGAGCCGGGGCCAGCGCGGCCCAGCCTGGATCCGGCGCCGGCCCGGGGGAGGACTGGGCGGGAACCAGGGCGGCGGCGGTCCGGCGCCGGGCGGTGTCCGCCGAGATGTCGTCCAGCTGCAGGCCCTTGGTCTCCGGCACCCGCCGCCAGAAGTAGATGAGCGCCACCGCCGTGAGGAAGGCGAACATGAAGAACGTGCCGGCTTTGGTGATCGCGTTCAGCAGGGTCAGGAAGGAGATCGTGACCACGAAGTTCGCGCCCCAGTTGGCGGCGGCGGCCGCGCTCATCGCCGAGGCGCGGACGCGCACCGGGTAGATCTCGCTGATCAGCAGCCAGAAGACCGGGCCCAGCCCGATGGCGAACGAGCCGATGTAGACGACCAGCGCGGCCACGGCGGCGAACGCGGCGGCGGTGGACAGCTGCGGGCCACTGGCCAGGAAGATCAGCGCGATCGTGAGCAGCGCGGTGGCCATGCCGCAGGTTCCGGTGATCAGCAGGCGCGCCGGCCGACCCGGTCCAGCAGGCGGATGGCCACGATCGTCATGCCGACGTTGACGATCCCGTTGGCCACGTTGGCCAGCAGCGCGGCCGATGACCCCAGCCCGGCGTTGTTCAGCAGGGTGGGCGCGTAGTAGATGACCGTGTTGATGCCGGTGATCTGCTGGAACACGGCCAGCAGCAGGCCGAGGAGCAGCGCCGGGCGTAGCGATGGGCGCAGCAGCTCGCGCGCCCGGGCGTCCTGGCGCTGCGTGCTCCGCATCATGCCGGCCAGCTCGCTGTCAACGGCGTCCGGCGGGCGCAGCCGGCGCAGCACGCGCTGTGCGTCGGCCACGGCCATGCGTGATCAGCCAGGCCGGGCTCTCCGGCTGGAACAGCATGCCGAGGAACAGCGCCGCGGCCGGAATGCAGGCCAGCCCGAACATCAGGCGCCAGTTCCCGGTCCCGGACAAGGCGTAGTCGACCAGGTAGGAGACCAGGATGCCGGTGCTCAGCGCGAGCTGGTTGAAGCTGACCAGCGCGCCGCGGAACTGCGGCGGCGCCGCCTCCCCGATATACATCGGCACCACCATGGAGGCCGACCCGACGCCCAGGCCGATCACTACCTGCGCGGCCAGCAGGACCAGGAAAGATGGCGAGAAGGCGGCCGAGAGGACACCGGCCAGGAACAGGACCGCGGTGATCAATATTGTGCGCTGGCGGCCGATACGGTCCGATACCCGGCCCGCGCCGATAGCGCCTACCGTCGCGCCCGCCAGGAGAATACTGGTGACTAGTTCCTTCTGCAGTGCTGATATGTGCGGGAAGTCATTCTTAAGAAAGAGAAGTGCCCCAGATACCACCCCCGTGTCATAACCGAACAAGAGACCGCCCAGGGCGGTAATGGCGGCCAGCCATACGACCGCCCGGCCTGGGCTGCTGCGACTCCGCCGGGTACGATGCACAGGTCTTCTGCCTCGTGCATTTGCTCTGTGCGCCATAACCGCTCAGCCCCCGTCAATTCGCAGGCTTAATTGATACACCAGAGACCTTGATCGTTACCCGGGACGCGGCAATGCGAAGTTTGTTCACGCGGTTATCGGGGTAGCGGCGAATTTCATTTGCTCATAAGTCGCGAATTCCGGAGCGCCGGGCTGCGGACTGGGAAGTAAGCGCATGCAGTCCAGGTTGGTGGCGTTAGGCATGCAAGTCTTTTGCAGTAACGTACGGCGGGCTGTTGTTGACGTGCTGCAGCGGGATTCTTCGCGCATGCTGGCGGTTATGGGTGAGCTGCACCGGCATGAGCACGGGCACGGGCATGAGCACGCGGGCCGGCCCGGGCTGGGCTGCGGATCCGGCATGGGCTGCGCCCGCATTCGCACCAGGCCGCGGACAAGGTGGATGCGGCGATGGAGGCCAGCGCGGCCGGCCTGCGGGCGCTGTGGGTATCGCTGGCGGTGCTGGCGGGCACGGCGGCGCTGCAGGCCGCGGTGGTGGCGGTGTCGGGCTCGGTCGCGCTGCTGGGGGACACGCTGCACAACGCGGCCGACGCGCTGACCGCCGTGCCGCTGGGGATCGCGTTCGTGCTGGGCAGACGGCCGCCGAGCCGCCGTTACACCTACGGCTACGGGCGGGCGGAGGACCTGGCCGGGGTGGTCATCGTGCTGATCATCGCGGCGTCCTCGGCGCTGGCCGGCTACGCGGCGGTGACCCGGCTGGCGCACCCGCACCCGGTGCATGACCTGATCGCGGTGGCCGGTGCGGCGGTGATCGGGTTCACCGGCAACGAGGCGGTGGCACGGTACCGGGTCCGGGTCGGCCGCCGGATCGGTTCGGCGGCGCTGGTCGCGGACGGGCTGCACGCCCGGGCCGACGGTTTCACGTCGCTGGCCGTGCTACTGGGCGCGGGCGGCGTGGCGGCCGGCTGGGACTGGGCCGATCCGGTGGTCGGCCTGCTGATCACCGGGGCGATCCTGGTCGTGCTGTGGCAGGCCGCACGGGAGATCTGGCGGCGCCTGATGGATGCGGTCGATCCGGCGCTGGTGGACCAGGTGGAGCGGACCCTGGGCGGCACGCCGGGGGTGCTCGGCGTGGGCCAGGTCCGGGTGCGCTGGATCGGGCACAACCTGCGCGCCGAATGCGAGGTCACCGTGGCCGGTGCGGCCAGCGCGGTGCAGGCGCACCAGGTGGCGGTGGACGCGGAGCACGGTCTGCTGCACGCGGTGCCGCGGCTGACCGCGGCGCTGGTGCATGCCGATCCACAGCCGCTGGCGGGCACCGACCACCACGCGGTGCTGGCCGCGCACCGCTGACCCTCCGGCGAGCGCGGCGTCCGTAACGATCTCGGGACGCTGCCCCAGCTATGGTGGCGCCACCCAGGCCGTGCACGGCCTGACGAGCCCTGGAGGGTGGGGCCGGATAGTGAGACGGCAGTGGGTGGCGCCAGTCGCGGCGGTCGCGTCCGGCTTGGTCACGCTCGGGCTGAACATGGCCAACGTGCCGCTGGACAGCCTTACTCATCAGGCCGGGCCGGGCGGGGCGGTGGTGGACGGGCTGAGCGACGCGGCGCTCACGGTGCCCGCCGTCGCGGTCGGCACCCTGCTCGCGGCGCGCCGCCCGCGCAACCCCATCGGCTGGCTGCTGCTGGCACTGCTCATCCTGGGCAACTCGCCCACCGGCCAGTACGCGGAGCTGGACTACCGGATGCACCACGGGACGCTGCCCCTGGGCCGGGCCGCGGTGGTGCTGAGTGCGGGCTGGCCGATGTTCCTGGTGATCATCGGGATCCTGCTGTGGGTGTTCCCCGATGGCCGGCTGCCCGCGGGCCGCTGGCACCGGATGTCGGTAGCCCTGGTCACCGCCGGGGTGCTGCTGGGCCTGGCCGCCTCGGCCCCTGGGGTCGCGGCCGCTGCTGGGCACGTCATCCGGGTCCGTGCCGACGGCAGCCCGGTTCCGCCGGGGCAGCCGTGGCTCATCCTGCAAAGCATCACGATCGCCGCCGCGCTGGCCAGCTGGCTCGGCTGGCTGGGCTGGCAGATACCCAGTTTCCGGCGTTCGGCTGGTGAGCGCCGTGAGCAGCTCAAGTGGCTGTACAGCGGCGCCACCGTGTTCCTCGCCGCGGCGCTGCTGGGCGTGTTCATCGTCCCGCTGGCGCTGGGGGACCCGGCCGGATCCGGGCCGCCTCTGGTGAACGACCTGTTCAACCTGGCGACGGCGGCGCTGCCGGTCTGCCTCGGTGTTGCGGTGCTGAAGTACCGGCTCTACGCGATCGACCGGATCATCAGCCGGGTGATCTCCTACGCCATCATCACGGCCGTGCTGGCCGGGGTATTCGCTGGGCTGGTGCTGCTGGCTACCGAGGTGCTCCCGGTCCGGGCACCGGCGGCCGTGGCCGTGGCCACGCTGATCGCTGCGGCGATGTTCAACCCACTGCGCCAGCGCGTGCAGCGGGTGATCGACCGCCGGTTCAACCGGGCCCACTACGACGCCGAGGCGGTCGTGGCCGCGTTCACCGGCCGGCTGCGCCAGACCGTCGACCTCGACGCGGTGCAAGGTGATCTGCTCACCACCGTGCGCCGCGCGTTCGAGCCCACAGCCGTCTGGGTGTGGCTGGCCCGGGAGACTACCGGCGCTGAATGAGCCGCCGGGCCCGCTACCCGCCGGGCAGGAACTGCAGCGCTGACCCCGAGGTGGTGCCGCGCAGGAACGAGATGAGCAGCGGGTTGACGACGCCGGGCAGTTCCAGCGGGAGCGCGTGCGTGCCGGGCAGCACGGCCAGCCGGGCATCCGGCAGGGCGGCCGCGACCGCGGCGCTGTGCTCGACGGTGACTACGTCGCGATCGCCCTGGAGGACCAGGGTGGGCGCCGCCACCGCGGCGAACGTGGCCAGGTCGAGTTCGGGTTCTGCGTCGATCATGGCTAGAGCTTTGGCGTACACGACCGGGAAGTGCCCGGGGCCGTCCGGGGATACCGGGTCGTAGCCCTGGCGGAGTAGGTCGATGGCCTGCTCGCTGCGCAGCCACTCCTCCAGGGTGGGGTCCGGGAGCTGGCCGGACGAGTTGTAGTACTGGCCGATCAGCACCAGCCGGCCGACCAGATCCGGCCGCCGCTGCGCCACCAGCAGGGCCACGACCGCGCCGTCGCTCCAGCCGACCAGGTGGGCTGGGCCGCCCGTCACCAGATCGAGGTAGCCGATCGTGTCCTCGGCCATGACGGCGTAGCTGAGCGGCCCGTCCCGGTCCGGGGTGTGCGCGTGCCCGCGCCGCTCCGGCACGAACACCCGGAAACCGGCCCCGGCCAGCGCCGGGGCCTGGGCTGACCAGGCGGCCGCGCCGGAGAACCCGCCATGCAGCAGCACGACGGCCGGCCCGTCACCGCCTACCTCGTGCCAGGTCGGCCAGCCCGCAACGTCGACGTAGCCCGCCTGAAACCCGGCGATGGCCGGCCTGCTGCGGGTCCCTGCGGGCCGGAGACGATCAGACGGCCACCAGGTCAGGCCCGCGCTCCGTCATGCCGGGGACTGTAAGGGGTGCCGTCCGCTGACCGCCACCGCTGGCTGCTTTGCGGCGGCTCGGTGTCCCGGGTGCGCGGTTGCGGTGAGACGCTGGTGGCCAGTGGCGCCAGGGCATATCCGTCACCCGAGCCCGGAGGTTCACCGGCAATGCGCACTCACCAGCCAGACCAGGCCGTGTTCCGGTCGGTCCTGCCCGATGACATCGACTGGCAGCCGTTCCCGGCGTTCCCGCCGTCGGCCCGCCTGGCCATCGTGGTCGGCCAGCCGACCGAGCCCGGGCCCTACGTGATCAGGGTCATGGTGCCCGCCGGGGTCAAGCTGATGCCGCACCAGCATCCGGAAGACCGGGTGTACACGGTCATCTCCGGGGTCTTCTATATCGGGCTTGGCGACCAGTTCGACGAGGGAAAGCTGGCCGCGTACCCGCCAGGCGCCGTCATCGTCCTGCCCGGCGGTACCCCGCATTTCCATTGGGCGAAATCCGGCGAGTACGTCTCCCAGGTGACGGCGATCGGGCCGCTGGGCCTGGACTACCTGAACCCGGACGACGACCCGCGCAACCAGTGAGCCAGGTTCCCCCGGGCGCCGGATCCTGGCCCAGGAAAAACCAGATGGCCGCGGCGCACCGGCTGGGTAGGGTTAGGCGGTGCCCGAGTTGCAGCTACTGGAGGCCGGACATGCTCCGGCTGTCCTGGCCTTCGAGCTAGCGAACCGCGCCTATTTCACGGCGACGATCTCCGACCGGGGTGACGAGTTCTTCGCGGAGTTCGCTCAGCGGCACAGCGACATGCTGGCCGAGCAGGAAGCCGGCAGCTCCGCCTACTACGTACTCGTCGCCGAGGACGGCTCGGTCCTGGGCCGGTTCAATCTGTACGACATCAAGGACGGTACGGCGAATGTCGGCTACCGGGTCGCGCAGCACGTGGCCGGCCGTGGCGTGGCCACTGCGGCCGTCCTGGAGTTGTGCCGGCTGGCGGCGGAGCGGTACGGGCTGCACACCCTCCGGGCGGCCACCTCGCAGGAGAATGCCGCGTCCCAGAAGGTGCTGATCAAGGCCGGGTTCGTCCCGGTTGGCCCGGCCGATCCGGCCGACCTCGGCGGAAAGCCAGGCACCTGGTATCAGCGCGACCTCACCGCCGGCTGACCCGGGGCCTGGCTCAGGACCGGCGGGGATGCGGCACGGCCCTGCGCATGGTGCCGGAGGGGTGGGCCAGCGTACCCTGCGGGCATGGCTAGCGCCGATCGGCCAGCGCACACCGCGGCTCCAGCCGGGCTAGCCGTCGGGAAGCGCACTCCACGTCGCGGCCGATGAGTTACGGATCGCTGAGCGGTCCAACCTTCAGGACGACATCAACGACGAGAGACAGGCGCGACATGGCTGAATGGGAGAAGCGGATCAGCGCCATGACCCTGGTAGTCGGCGACCTTGAGCGCTCGAAGACGTTCTACCGGGAGGTCTTTGGCCTGTCCCCGCTCGACGAAGAGGAGGACTTGGCCATATTCGGCTTCAAGGACATGTACGTCGCGTTGCGGAAGGATCCGGCTCACCAGCCCCCGGGACGCGACGTACTCGCCCTCGCGCAGAAGGGTGTCGGGCAGTTCTCCATCCGGGTTGAGGACGTCGATGCGGTGCGCGCTGAACTGGACGAGCACGGACTGACACTGATCAGTGGCCCGGCGGATCGTTACTGGGGCATGCGCACGATGACCTTCGCCGATCCGGACGGCTACATCTGGCAGATCGCCCAGGATTTGCCCTAGCGGCCGATCGGCACTGGCGCCCGGCACGGCCCGGGCCTGCGACGAGGCCCGGGCCGTGCCGTTGTTGCCGGTGCTAGCCGCTCGAGCTAGCTCCCGACCGTGTAGGCGTAGGCGAAATCGTGGAAGTCGGAGAACAACGTCGGGAACCCGACGGCGGGCTCAGTATCGGTCAAGTCCGTCGAGTCGATGACGCTGAGGGTGCCGTTCACCGCGGAGCCCGCAGCCGCCGTGGGTGACAGCGTCGCTGTCAGTGTCCCCGTGGCTCCGGGCGCCAGCTCTTCCGGCGTGGCGGTATTGCCGCCACTGATGTCGTTGCCCGACGGCAGCAGTTCGAAGAGCCCGACGTGGTTCGTCGTGTTCTTGACCGTCACCGTGATCGGGACGCTGGAGCCGGTGTCGATGGTCGTTGACGTTGACGTGGGGAGACCGGTCTCGTTGACGGGCGCGAGCCGGTTGTACGAGACGACCCCGGTGACGGTCTGGGAGAACCTCGTCCCGTCAGTCGTGGCGCCCTGCATCACGTCGATCTCCCACAGACCTGGCTGGGGATCGGGGGCGATGAGCGAGGCGTTTCCGGTTGGGTTGCCGGGCGTGGGCGTGGTGTCAACGGCCGTTACGTCAATGTTCCCCGACTCGGTGACGCCGGGCTCGAGGTCGGCCGGCGAGAACAGGTAGTAGTACACCGGGTCGTCGGTGGCGTGGTCCGGCGCGAACAACGACACGTCGAGGTCCTTCTGACCCGGGGGCACGTCCACGTAGAACGTCTTGATCTGCCCGGGACCGCGAGATACCGAGCTGGTCAGTGTGGCGCCGAACGAGCCACCGGCCGACGGGATGAGGGTACGCCGGGCGATCGGCACCGAGCTTTCCAGCCCGTTCGGCCCGGTGAACTGCACCGACTCGGGGGCATCGCCGGGAGCCCGGGGGAGGGCGATGCTGAGGGGTACGCTCACCGAGCTGCGCGGCGCGATGGTGACGGGCGCCGATGCCGGGCTGGTCGTGAAGTTCTGGCCGCTGGCCTGGAAGGTCACGGTTCCGGTGTAGGGCCCTGGGGTGTCCGGCGCGGTCTGCACGTGGCCGCGGCCATTGGCCCACACGATCTGGGCCGTCCAGGTTCCGGGCATCGGATGCTGGACCGTGCTGTGCTGGATGTCCGGGCTGGCGTTGGGCCCGTTGGAGGCGCCGTAGTCGTACGACGACTGGGCCAGCCTCCCGGCCGGGTCGGTCAAGATGAACGTCAGGATGTTGTCATCGCTGTTGGTCGGGTCCGGCCAGCGCATGTCGGCATTGAGCACATCGGTGCCCCGTGGCACCGTGAAGGTGATCGGGGCCGCCGCGGCCGCCCCCTGGGCGGGAAGCGGGGTGCCCGCCGCCGGGGCGCTGACGTTCTCGGTGACGGGCCTGCCCAGGCTCGTCTCGTTGCCCAGCACCCGGTAGGTACCGGTGACTCTTTCAGTGCTGGAGGAGGCGTTGTACAGCGTGACCGAGCTGTGGACCGTTGAGCCGCCCGCACCCTGCACGTCCAGCTGGGTGGGGTTGTCCACCAGTTCGGGAGGGCTGGAGTGGGTCTGCGACGTGCCCGGCATCTGGCGGGCCGCCTCGACGGCCGCGTAGATGTTCAGGAGGCCAGCGCCCTGCTGGTCGGCGTCAGCCCCGATGTCAGTTGCCGTGCTGGTGAGGATCTCCTTCACCTGGGCTGGCGTCGGGGTGGCACCGCCGTGGGTGTCACGGTAGGCCTGGATCACGTCGGCGGCGGCGCCGGAGATGAACGGGGCGGACTGGCTGGTGCCGCCAAAGGCCTCAGTCGGCAGCGGCGGTACCTGACCGGCGCCGGCCACAGCCAGCGCCAGGTAGCCGGGGGCGACGAGGTCCACCACGGCGCCGTTGGGAGCGGTGCCGCCCGACGACAAGGTCGTCATGTTGTCGTTTTCCCAGCCCTTGGTGTAGCCATCAGCCTGGGCCAGGAGCCTGAGGTCGTTGCTCCCGGCAGCGTCGATGACGTTGGGGTCATCGGCGGGGGCCTCGACCGTGCCGGACGAGCCGCTGTCGCCCGCGCTCTCGACCACGACAACGCCCGCGGCCACCATGGCGTCGTTCGTCGGCTCGAGCAGGTCGTCGTTGGCACCTGGCAGAGCGCCAAAGCCGTAAGACTCCGACACGACGTTGACGCCCTCGTTCACCGCATCCTGCAGCCCGGCGATGACCTGCGACTCGGGCGCCACGATCTGGCCCTGCGAGTTGGTGTCGGAGAAGAACCCGGTGGTGACAAGAGAGGCGCCGGTGGCGTCACCCACGATCCGGAAGCTGCAGTTCGCGGGGATGTTCGAGAAGGGCAGCTGAGAGGCGTAGGTGTAAGTGACGGTGCCCTGCGCGGCGATGGTGGACACGTCTCCGTTGAACTCGTCGCTGAAGACGTTCTCGGTTGGGTCCGGGGCATCGATGACAACGTGCTGGCCGTTGGGCCGGATCATGTTGGGGTTCCCGGCCAGCGTGTCGGCGTCAACGTTCCCGACGATGACGCCCTGGCCCGTCGCGATCGCGGACGCTTCGGTTGCGTGGATGCTGGTGAGGGCTTCGGGCTCGACCAGCGGCTTGCTGGGATTGCTATTGCACAGTTGCTGCCCGTCCGCCGCCGTTGCCGGGATGGCCGACTTGCGCACCTGGGAGGCGGCCACCGTGCTGGTGGTCGGCGTGGCGTCCCCGATGATGATGGTTCCGTCGGGGACGACCTCCTTGACGCCCTGGGTGTGGCTGAGCGCCTGTGCCTCGGCCGCCGGCATGGCCGCGGCGACAGCGTTGAGGATGGACAGGCTCGTGATATGCGTGGCCCCGACCTGCTTCAGCTGGGCTACGAGCGGAGCCTGCATGGACGCGGCCTTTGCTTCCCGGGCATGCCGGTGGGCCTTGTTCGCCGGCAGGCTGGCGAGCTGGTTGTCGAACACGACCACCATGCGCTCCTGCTGGCCAGACGAGCGGGCCTCGACCTGGCTCGGGCTCAGCTTAGAAAAGCTGGGCCCCGTACTGGCTAGGGCAGTCGGACCAGCAGCCAAGCCACTGCTGGTCATCGCTGTAGCGCCGAGCGCGGCCGCACCGAACAACGAAGCAGCCTTACGAGGGGTTAAGAACATCCTGCTCCCACCATTCTGGCCCATTCTGGGGGGCCCTGGACGCAACGGTAGTTCCGGGTCTAGCACCGTTATTGGCACTGGATCAAGGACGAATTAGCGGCCGGAGGGTCTACGCCCGGCCCGAACTGCCATGTCATGGGTGCTCCGTCTGGTGCGTGTTGGGCGGCTGCGCCGGCGGGGCCACCTCGGCTGGTCGGCCACCCGTCCACGGGCACGTCTCGGCAAGATCGCCGCCGATGCCCGATAGGGTGCGTTGCGGTGGGCCACTATGAGAGCTTCTTCGTCACCAGCGCGGGCGCGTCCGCTGCCATCTTGGGGTTGCTGGTCGTCGCCGTATCGGTCGTCAACGCGGATGACGCGAACCCCACCACCCGGGAGCTGCGAACTGTGCTGGCCGGGAGCGCGTTTGTTGCCCTGGTAGACATCTTCATCGTCTCGATCGTGGCCTTGACCGGGGGCTCAGCCGTCTTCGGGCTATCAAGCCTGGCAATGGCAGCCGTCGGCCTGGTGGCCAGCAGACAGCTGATACCGAGGGCAAAGCAGGCTGGAAATTTCTCCCGCGACTCTCGAACCAGAACGCTGAATATCGCCTTCGCGTCGTTTTCAGTTGTGGCCTACACGGTGCAGCTCGGCCTCGCCGTGGCGCTCCTGGCGAACAGCCATAGTGCCGCGCTGCAACATGCCTTGGTCCTCGTCATTGTGGCTTTGTATTGCAGCGCCCTTGGCCGGGCATGGGTGGTCACCGGGATAACCCGGCGGGGCTAAGGAGCCGCCTCGAGACCGGGCTAGCCTGCTGTGCATGCGGATCGAGCAGTTCACGATCATCGTCGATGATTACGACAAGGCCATCGAGTTCTTCGTGGGCGCGCTGGGCTTCGACCTCATCGAGGACTCCCCGTCGCTGACCAACGACGGCAGGCCGAAGCGGTGGGTCGTTGTCCGCCCGCCCGGCGCGCAGACCGGCATCCTCCTCGCCCGCGCGGACGGCGAGAACCAGGCCGCAGCCGTCGGGAAGCAGATGGCCGGGCGGGTCGGGTTGTTCCTCCGGGCCGACGACTTCGACGCCGCGCACGAGCGCATGACCGCCGCCGGCGTGCAGTTCCTCACCGCGCCGCGCACGGAGCCCTACGGGCGTGTCGCTGTGTTCCTTGACATCGCAGGCAACAAATGGGACCTGCTCGGCCCGGCGGCCTGACACCTCAGCTCCTGGCTCGGAAGTCCAGGCGCTCCGAACTGCTGCGGCTAGGTCTAGGTCAGGCGGCGAGTGGGCGGCGCTTCCCGCAGTCTCATCTCGTGGGTGAAGCGCTTGACGAAGACTGAGCGCCTCAGGAAGAGTTTGTTCACGGCGGCGGCCGGTCGCCAAGCTGTGGAACATCCGCCCCAGCTGGAGTTCCATTGGCGAAGGGGATTCGCCCTCTCGGTCGTTAATGTCACAGGCCATCTTCCAACACCGCGCCGCTGGGGGACGAGGGTGTCAAGGGGAGGCTTGTCCATGACCAAGGACGCCAGCTTCAAGAAGGTTGTCCGTCGCCACGCCGAGGAGACTGGGCAGCGCTACACCGAAGCGCTGACGGATCTCAAGGGTCTCGGTGCGCGAATGCACCACGAGCCAGTTCCTGAGCAGCTATTCGCTCATCTCCGGGATCGCTACGGCATCGACCCGGTCGCGGCGACCAAGCTCAGCGTGCACAAGACCTACGTGTTCCGCATCGACCGCAATGACGGCAGCCCTTGGGTCGCCCGCGCGTTCCCCCCGGCCCGGCCGCGGGCCGGTGTTGAGGGTGACGCAGCAATCCTCAGATTCCTGGAGCGGCAGGACTATCCCGCGGAGCGCCTGGCGGTCAACGATGCGGTATCGGATTTCGATGGCAGCGCGGTCCTCGTGACCCGGTTCGTTGAAGGCGTCCAGCTCCCTGACGATGCCGCGAAGTTCACCATGATGGGTGAGCTGCTCGGACGGCTGCACGCGCTGCCGTACGACGATTCCGCCGGCCGCCCTGGTGGAGCGAGTGGTGAGGACCCGAGTCGTGAGGGCACGCCGCGTCAGGACCTGCTGGCGGCCCTGTCGTTTCTCGACGCCGTTGACACGAGGGTTCCGGCCGCCGAACGCGAGCGATTCGAGCAGCTCCGCGACCAGGTTCGCTCGGCCGACGACGGTCACGGCCTCCCGGAGGGCTTGCTCCACGGAAACCTCCTCCACGCCCCCGATCACGCCGTCCTGAGCGAGCAAGGGCCAGTCGCGATCAACTGGAAGGCGTCCGGGCGCGGACCGCGCCTCGCCGACTTCGCTTACCTGATCTGGGGCACGGGTTCGTGGAACCCACGCCGGCCGAACCAGGAGTGGATCGACGCTGCCGTCAATGCCTACCGCCGACATGTCGAACCGACCGAGGACGAACTTGACCGGCTCGAGGCGGTCATGTATATCCGAACGCTCTACCTCGCTTGTTTCGGCTACCGGCGCGCCGTCACCAACGGCTCGACATTCAACGAGTGGGGCTTCATCGAGCCACCGGAATACTTCAGCTCCACTGCAGCTGCGGTCCGGGCGGCGTTCCGCCGGTAGGTCGTCGGTGCGGCAAGGCAGCCGGGGAAGCGGCAAGGCAAGCTCAGGATTGCCCCCGACTTCGACGAGCTGCCTACCGAGATTGAGGCCGCGTTGCCGGGTGAGCGTCCGTGAGGCTCCTGCTAGATACCCACGCGCTGCTGTGGTGGCTCGCAGACGAAGGGCTGGCGGCTCAAGCGCAGGACGCGATTGCCGATCCGGAGAACCTCGTTGCCGTATCGGCGGTCAGTGCGTGGGAGATTTCTATGAAGAAGGCACTGGGGAAGCTCATTGCGCCGGATGACCTTGAGCATCAGATCCAGGTGGGTGGCTTCACCCCTCTGCCGATAACGATCGCTCACGGGGTGGCAGCGGAACAGCTTGAGCGCCATCACGACGATCCGTTCGACCGCATGCTCATAGCCCAAGCGCTTGCGGAAGGGCTAACGATCGTGACGCGAGACAAGCGCTTTAACGAGTACGGCGTGGCCCTCATGCCAGCGTGACCGATCCCAGCCCGGGCAACCCACGCCAGCTCTACGGCGCTTGAACATGCGGACGTCTTCGCCTCCACCGGGAATGCCCAGCGTTCGGCCCATGTCCAGGCCCTTGTCCAGGACTTCGGCGAGCTCAGGGTCCCGGTCAACACCGAAGGTCAAGGTCGCGACTATCCGCCGGACTGGTCGCCGCGTGCGTAGGGCGTTCCCCTGCCGACAGCGTTCCGATGAGTTTCGGCCCCGGCAGTTGTCTCATCTCTGAGAGCCAACCCCGGTCGCGTACGTTCGACGCGATGCATACGACCGGCGGGGACGCGTAGCTTGTGCGGCCGTCCCCGCGCCACCGGCGATTGGTCGCTGCTGGGCGCGCCTGACTCATCGTATTGCTGC
>CAVVGF010000024.1:0-36004 GCA_963747705.1 uncultured Actinomycetes bacterium
TTAGCGGCGGGGCAGGGCCCGCTCGGCGGCGGCCGCGATGCGGTGCACGTCCGGCCGCTCCAGCCGCTGGGCCTTGCCCGCCCGGGCCTGGGCCCGCAGGTACCGGCGCAGCCGCCGGCCGCTGAACACGTCAACCCCGCTGATCCGGGCCACCGTCCACGGCACGGTCGGCCCGTAGATCACCATCGCGGGCCGCACCCGGACCGTGCGGCCCAGTTCCGAGCTGATCAGCCGGGCCGCCTCGCCCGCTTCCAGCTGGGCGTGCTTGAGCCGCCCGGTCTGGCTGTACGGGCCGTGGAACAGCTGGCCGCCCTGGGTGGCCCGGACCGGCAGCCGCCGGTCCCAGCGTTCCGAGTCGACCGCGAACATCCCGGCCGGCCCGATCACCAGGTGGTCGATGATGCAGTTGCTGCCGGGCACGGCCCGGCCGTGCAGCGTCCGGTAGCGGGACAGCCGGCGCAGCCGCCGCCGGGTGCGCCGCTGCGCCGAGGTGACCCGGACCGCGGCCGGGATCACCGCGGTCGTACGGGACCGGTGCACGGTGTCCAGGATGGCCGCCGTCACCGCCGCGGTCAGCCCGAACCGCCAGTCGAGCAGCACGCCGGCCACCGTGCCCACGGCGGCGGACAGCACCACGCGGCGGATCCAGATCGGCATCCGCGGGTCGGCCATCAGGCTGGTCAGCGCGCTCCCGGGGCTGGGCACGTGATCGGCGGCAGGCCGGTCGCCCGCCGCCCCGGGCGCATCCGATCGCCGGGCCGGCGGCGCCCAGCGG
This sequence comes from uncultured Actinomycetes bacterium, assembly GCA_963747705.1. Classification (GTDB taxonomy): domain Bacteria; phylum Actinomycetota; class Actinomycetes; order Streptosporangiales; family Streptosporangiaceae; genus RYN-230. The sequence goes on from CAVVGF010000024.1 coordinate 776, forward strand.
GGACGGCTCATCCACGGTACCGAGCGTAACCGAAGCAATATGTAGCGGCCCGGAAACAAGGCGTGACACGCAGGTAGCGGGGCGGCACGGGTTGTTTCTGGACCGCTGCGGCCAAGGCGGCTACGGTGCGGATCGTGACCGAGATTCATGATCTCACCGTGGCCGAGCTGGCCACCGCGATCCGCCGCCGTGAGCTGTCACCCGTACAGATCACCGCGCACTACCTGGACCGGATGGAACGGCTGAACGCCAGCGTCGGCGCGTTCTTCACCATCACCGCGGAACTGGCCACCGAGCAGGCGGCCGCGGCCGAGAAGGCCGTCGCGACGGCCGAAGACCCGGCCGCGCTGCCCCCGCTGACCGGGATCCCCATCCCGATCAAGGATCTGAACATGGTGGCCGGGGTGCGCCAGACGCTCGGCTCGGCCGTGTTCGCCAGTAACGTCCCGGACATGGACGACTACGTCTCGGCGTCCCTGCGGGCGGCCGGCTCGGTGCTCACCGGCAAGACGGCCACCCCGGAGTTCGGCCTGCCCTGCTACACCGAGACCGCGGTCGGGCCGCCCGCCCGGACCCCGTGGGACCTGAACCGGTCGGCGGGCGGGTCGAGCGGCGGCGCGGCCGCGGCCGTGGCCTCCGGGCTGGCCCCGGCCGCCCAGGGCAGCGACGGCGGCGGCTCGATCCGGATCCCGTCCAGCGTCTGCGGCCTGTTCGGCATCAAGCCGACCCGCGGCCGGATCTCCGGCGCCCCGCTGGTGCCGGACCTGTTCGGGCTGGGCACGGACGGGCCGATCGCGCGCACCGTGGCCGACGCGGCGCTGCTGCTCGACGTGATGACCGGGAACCAGCTCGGCGACATGTACACCCAGCCGCCGCTGCCCCCGGGCGAGACGTTCCTGGGCTACGTGTCCCGGCCGCCGGGGCGGCTGCGCATCGGCCGGACCATGCGCCACCCGATCGGGGACGGCACCGTGCACCCGGACGTCGCCGCCGCCTTCCAGGACGCCAGCGAGCTGCTGGCCAGCCTGGGGCATGAGGTCGTGGACCTGGACTCGCCGTTCGGCCCGGACCTGGTGCCGCCGTTCGAGGCGCTGTGGTACGCGCACGCCACTCTGGCCCCGGTGGACCCGGCCCAGGAGGAGCAGTTGCTGCCGTTCACCCAGTACATGCGCGAGCGGGGCCGCCAGGTGAACGCCGAGCAGCTCATCCAGGCCCAGGGCTACCTGCAGTTCATGGTGCGGGCCGCGCTGGCCGTGCTGAACGGCTTCGACGCCGTGCTGACCCCGACCCTGGCCGCGCCGCCGGTCCCGGTGGGCTACTTCGAGGAGGTACCGCCGCCGGAGAACTTCGAGCGGCAGAAGCGGTTCGCCCCGTTCGCGGCCACGTTCAACGTGTCCGGGCAGCCCGCGGTGAACGTGCCGCTGTACTGGAACTCGGCTGGGCTGCCGATCGGCATCATGCTGGCGGGCCGGATGGGTGCGGAGGGCACGCTGATCTCGCTGTCCGCTCAGCTCGAGGCGGCCCGGCCGTGGCGGGACCGGCATCCGCCGCTGTGGTAGCCAGCGCTGTGGTAGCCAGCCTGGCCTGGCGGGTCCTGCGGGTGCTGATCCCGCTGCTGGTGTCCGCGGTGCTGCTCGGCGTGCTGGCGTTCGGCTATGGCCCGGTCCCGCCGCTGGGCCCGGCCCTCGATCCCGGCCGTGGCGTGTGGACGTCGGCGTCCGGCGCCGCGCTGCCGAAGTCCGGCACGCTGGCCCTGCCCGGCCTGGCCCACCCGGTCCAGGTGTCGTTCAGCCGCCAGGGCGTGCCCTCGGTCCGCGCCGCCTCTCAGCGTGACCTGTTCCTGGCCCTCGGCTACCTGCACGCCAAGTTCCGGCTGGCCGAGATGGACCTGGAACGCCGCCTCGGCGAGGGCCGGCTGGCCCAGCTCGGCGGGCCCGTCCGCGGTGGCCTCGGACCAGTTCGAGCTGCGGCTCGGCCTGCTGCGCACGGCCCAGCAGGAATGGGCCCAGATGCCCAGGTCCAGCCCGGCCGCGCAGGCCCTCATCGCGTACTCCCGCGGGGTGAACGACTACCTGGCCCAGACCCGGCAGGACCGCCAGTGGCCCGCCCTGTTCTCGCTGGCCGGCGTGTACCCGGCCAACTGGACGCCGGTGGACAGCCTGGTCATACAGGGCGATCTCACCCAGGAGCTGGACTTCACCGCCGTGCCGCTGGACTACGCGCTGCTGGACCGGACCCTGGGCACGGCCCGGACCATGACCTGGTTCCCGATCCTGCCGCCGAACCAGCAGCACCCCTACGACCCCGGCCCGTACCGCCAGGCCGGCCTGGCGCCCATCGCGGGCAGGCCGCGCTGACCGCCGCCGCCACCCCGGCCACGTCCGGGCGCGTCCCGCAGTCCGAGGCGACCGCCGCCGCGGCCCTGCTGGCACAGGTGGCGGCGCTGCCCGCGGGCCAGGTGCACAGCAGCGGCCCGGACAGCAACGCCTGGGCGGCCAACGGCCCGCTGGTGGCCGGCCACCACGCCATGCTGGCCGGCGACCCGCACCTGCCGCAGACCATCCCGTCGGTCTGGTATCAGGTCGCGCTGGCCGCCCCCGGCTACACGGTCAGCGGGGTCAGCGTGCCCGGCCTGCCCAGCGTGCTGATCGGGCACAACCAGCACATCGCCTGGTCGCTGACGAACACCCAGAACCAGGCCACGCTGTTCTACACCGAGCAGACCAGCAAGAGCCGCCCGGGGCAGTACTTCTGGGACGGCGCCTGGCGGCGGATGCGCCAGGTGCATTACACGATCCCGGTGCGCGGCGGATCGGCGGTCAAGCTGACCGTGGACATCACCGTGCACGGGCCGATCATGACCAAGGCCGGGCAGACCACGGCGGTGGACTGGATGGGCAGCATCCCGTCTCCCGACCTGGCCGTGATGCTCGAAGTGAACCAGGCCGGCGACTGGGCCCAGTTCCACGCCGCGCTGGCCAGCTGGCACGCCCCCGCGCAGAACTTCGTCTACGCCGACGACCGGGGCAACATCGGCGCGATCTCGGCCGGTTACTACCCGGTCGTGCGGCACGGCGATCCTTGGCTGCCGATGCCCGGCACCGGGGCCGACGACGTGGCCGGGGTGATCCCGTACTCCGCCGTGCCCCAGGTCTACGACCCGCCCGATCACCTGGTGGCCACGGCCAACCAGCGCCCGGTCGGCGACTCCTACCCGTACTACATCGGCACCACCGCGAACTTCTTCGACCCGGGCTACCGGGCCGGCCAGATCTACGCCTCGCTGCTGGGCCGCCATGACCTGTCGGCGGCCAGCTTCGCCGCCGTGCAGGGCAGCGTCACCGACGCGCTGGCGCTGCGCATCGTGCCCAAGCTGCTGGCCGCGCTCAAGGGGGCCAAGCTGACCGCCGGAGAGCAGCAAGCCAGCCATTTGCTTAACGCCTGGTCCGGGTCGATGAGCGCCAGGCTCGGCCGCGGCCGCCGTGTGGTGGACGTTCTGGACCGATTACCTGGACGCGGTGTTCCAGCCGTGGTGGAACCGGGCCGCGGTGCCGGTGCACAAGGACCGGCCCGGGCTGGAGGTGTCGCCGGTAGACCAGTTCAGCCTGGACGAGGTGCTTGAGCAGTGGACGCTGACCGACCCGCACAACAGCGCGTTCACCGCCCCGGGCGGGCACCGGCGCACCGCCCCTGAGGTCATGCGGACCGCGTTCGGCACCGCGGTCGCCCACCTGGCCCGGACGCTCGGCGGCGCCCCGGGCAGCTGGGCCTGGGGGCGGCTGCACAGCCGGGAGTTCCCCTCGCTGACCCAGGCGGCCGCGCTCGGCTACGGGCCGCGGGCATCCGGCGGGGACTCGTGGACCGTGGACGCCGCCTACGGCTACCCGGTATCCCGGTCCGGGCCGAGCTGGCGGATGATCGTCCAGTGGACCGGCCGGGGCCGCGAGGTGGCCGAGGGAATCTACCCGGGCGGCCAAAGTGAGAACCCGGTCTCACCGTGGTACGAAGATCAGGTGGCTGACTGGTGGAACCTGCGCTACCTGCCGATGCCGTCGGCCACCGGAAGCACCCCCGGGGTGATCCGGTGGAAGCTGGTGCCCCGTGGCTGACCTGCGCCGCCTGGGCAAGCGCGGGGCGTACCGGCTGGGCCAGCTGGGCGCGCCGCCGTCGGCCCCGCGCAAGCCGCCAAGCCCGCACTACCCGTCCTGGGTACCCGGCCACCGTGGGCCGGTGACGCTGTGGCTGCTCGGCTGCCTGGCCGCCGTGGCCGTGATCGCCGCCGCGGCGCTGATCGGCTGGTGGTTCATGCCGTTCGTGGCCGGCCTGGCCGGTGGCATCGCCAGCCACCTGGGCCGGTGGCGGCTGCGTACCGCGCTGCTGGCCACCGTCGTGGTGGCCGCGCTGGGCTGGGCGGTGCCGCTGGGCTGGCAGGCCTGGCACGTGGGAGCGGTCCGCGCCACCGCGCGGGTGGTGGCCGCGCTGGCCGGGCTGCCCGCCCATTCCTCGGTCGGCATCGCCGCCACCCTGCTGGTCGCGGTCCTGCAGGCCCTGGCCGGCCTGTGGCTCGGCCGCGCCCTGTTCCCCCGCCTGCCCCGCCCGGCGTAGACCCGGCTTTGCCTTAGCGCGGTGCATTATGCCTCACCGGCGAGGCACAATGCACCGCGCTAACCTGGCACCGGTTCGGACCGGTCTTGGTTGGCCTGATCATGGAGGGGTGACGAGCGAGGAGACCCGGCGCCGGGCGGCGGCCCGCGGCGTCGCCACCAGTTACCGTGACTGGCACGGCCGTCAGGTTGAAGTGGCTGATGAGACGCTCGACGCCATCCTGGCTGCGCTCGACGCGGTCGGCCCCACCCCACAGCGGCGAGCCCGGAAGAGCCGCCCGGAACCGATCCTGGCGCCGCTCCCGGACTCGCGGTCCTGGGGTTTCTCCGTCCAGCTGTACTCCGTGCGGTCCCGGCAGTCCTGGGGCCACGGCGACCTGGGTGACCTGGCCGACCTGGCCACCTGGAGCGGCACCGACCTGGGCGCCGACTTCCTGCTGATCAACCCGCTGCACGCGGTCGAGCCGCTGCCCCCGCTGAGCGCGTCCCCGTACCTGCCGATGACCCGGCGCTTCACCAGCCCGCTGTACCTGCGGGTCGAGGACATCCCGGAGTACGCCGTGCTGACGGCCGGCGACCGGGTCCGCATCGACTCGCTGGCCGCCCCGCTGCGCACCCGCAACAGTTCCAGCGAGCTGCTCGACCGGGACGAGGTGTGGCGGGCCAAGCGGGCCGCCCTGGAGATCATCTACCGGCAGCCGCTGACCGCCGCCCGGCAGGCCCAGTTCGACCGCTATCAGGCCAGTGAGGGCCAGGCGCTGGCCGACTGGGCGCTATGGTGCGCGCTGGCCGAGCGGCACGGCCCGGACTGGCGGGCCTGGCCGGCCCGGCTGCGCGCACCCCGCTCCGCGGCGGTGGCCGCGGAGCGCGGCCGGCTGGCCGCCCAGACCCGGTTTCACGCCTGGCTGCAGTGGCTGGCCGACGCCCAGCTGGCGGCGGCGCAGCAGGCGGCCCGCGCGGCGGGCATGCACACCGGGATCATCCGGGATCTCGCGGTCGGCTGCCACCCGGGCGGCTCGGATGCCTGGGCCTGGCAGGACGTGCTGGTTCCCGGGATGAGCGTGGGCGCGCCGCCGGACGAGTTCAACCAGCGCGGCCAGGACTGGAACCAGCCGCCCTGGCACCCGCAGCGGCTGGCCAGCCAGGGCTACGCGCCGCTGGCCGGGCTGATCGGCGCGGGCCTGCGGCACGCGGGCGGGCTGCGCGTGGATCACGTGATGGGCCTGCTCCGGCTGTGGTGGGTACCCGAGGGGATGCGGCCGGACCAGGGCACCTATGTGCGCTACGACCACCAGGCCATGGCCGGCGTGCTGACCGGCCAGGCGGCCGCGGCCGGCGCGCTGGCCATCGGCGAGGACCTGGGCACGGTGGCCCCGTGGATCCGTGACTACCTGGCCAGCCAGCAGGTGCTTGGCACCTCGATGCTGTGGTTCGAGCGTGACCCGGACGGCAAGCCGCTGCCGCCCGGCCAGTGGCGACGCGACTGCCTGGCCATGGTGGGCACGCACGACGTCCCGCCGGTGGCCGCGTTCGTCACCGGGGAGCAGGTCGAGCTGCGCTCCCGGCTTGGCCTGCTGACCCGGTCGTACCAGGCCGAACGGGCCGAGGCGGAACGGGCCGTCGCCGCCTGGCAGGACGCGCTGGCGGCCGAGGGCCTGCTGACCGCGGCCAGCGCCCAGCCCGGCCGAGTTCACCCGGGCCTGCTATGCGTTCCTGGCCCGCACCCCGGCCCTGCTGCTCGGCGTGTCGCTGGCCGACGCGGTCGGCGACCGGCGGCCGCAGAACCTGCCCGGGACCACGACCCAGTACCCGAACTGGCGGATCCCGCTGTGTGACGGCGAGGGACGTGCGGTATCCCTCGACGACCTGGCCGACTCCCGGGACGTACGCGCGGTCGCCCGGGCCGTGGCGGGCTGCAGCCGGGCCTGCCCGTCCACCTGCTGGCAGCGCAGCGCCCGGCGCACGCTGTCCTGGCCCTCGGTGAGCAGGCGGCGCAGCGCGGCGGGCGGGTCGGCCCGCTCGATGTACTCGCCGGTCAGCCGCACGGTCTGCTCGCTGATCTGGGTCACCGGGTAGACGTTGGTGGCGAAGTACTGCGCCATGTCGCTGCCCCAGGTGGCCCACACGTCGCCGACCGCCGCGAAGTACTTCTCCGCATAGGGCGCCAGCAGCTCCGGGTGGCCCGGGTCCTGGAAGCCGTTGACCGTGGCCCGGAACGTCGCGCCGGACAGCGCGCCGCCGACGATCGCCTGCCAGGCGGCCTCCTTGGCCTCGGGCGACGGGATGGCGGCCCGGCAGGTGGCGGCCCGCCGCTCGCCCGCGTCGGTCGGGTCCCGCTCCAGCTCCGCGTCGATCTCGGCCGGGCCCGCGGCGCCCTGGCTGGCCAGCCGCTGCAGCAGCCGCCAGCGCAGCTCGGTGTCCACCTCCAGGCCGTCCAGGTGGGCGGACCCGTTCAGCAGGCCGGCCAGCATGGCCAGATCGCCTGGCTGGGTGGCCACGCCCGTGAACGCCTGCAGGTAGACCAGCTGCCGGTCGGACCCGGGCTCGGCGTGCTCGGCCAGCCGGCGCAGCCCGGCGGCCATGAAGCCGCCGATCCCCTCGGGCCGCCAGGCCGGTTCGGTGAACCGGTACGCCGCCGCCGACGCCTGCCGGATCGTGGTCTGCAGCACGCCGATCTCGCTGATCGTGTCGGCGTGGTCGATGACCATGCCGATGTACCGCCGGGCGGCCAGCTCGGCGTCCCTGGTCATATCCCAGGCCGCGGCCCAGCACAACGCGGCGGGCAGCGGCTCGGTGAACTCGCCCACCGAGCCGATCATGGTGCCCAGCGAGTGCTCGTCCAGCCGGATCTTGGCGTAGCTCAGGTCGTCGTCGTTGACCAGCACCAGGTCGGGCAGGCGCTCACCGGCCAGCTCGGCCAGCACGGTGCGCTCACCGGCGATGTCCACCTCGACCCGCCGGCGCCGGATCAGCCCGGCCGCGGTCCGGTCGTACAGGCCCACCGCGATCCGGTGCGAGCGGAGCACCGGGTGGTCAGGCGGCGCGGTCTGCGCCACCGCGAACTCGGTCATCCGCTCGTCGCTGTCCAGCACGAAGTCCGGCCGCAGCGTGTTCACCCCGGCGGTTTCCAGCCACTCCTTGGACCAGCCGGCCAGCTCCCGGCCGGAGGTCTCCTCCAGGGCGGCCAGCAGGTCGGCCAGCGTCGCGTTGCCCCAGGCGTGCTGGCCGAAGTACAGCCGGACCCCGGCCAGGAACTGCTCCCGGCCGACGTAGGCGACCAGCTGCTTGAGCACCGACGCGCCCTTGGCGTAGGTGATGCCGTCGAAGTTGACCTCGACCGCGGCGATGTCCGGGATGTCGGCCGCGATCGGGTGCGTGGACGGCAGCTGGTCCTGCTGGTAGGCCCAGGACTTCTGCAGCTGGCAGAACGTGGTCCAGGCGTTGATCCACCGGGTGGCCTCAGTCTCGGCCAGCACGGACGCCCAGGTGGCGAACGACTCGTTCAGCCACAGGTCGTCCCACCAGCGCATGGTGACCAGGTCGCCGAACCACATGTGCGCCATCTCGTGCAGGATCGTCTCGGCCCGCATCTCCCGGGCGAAATCGGTGACCCGGGACCGGAACACGTAGTCCTCAAGGAACGTGACGCAGCCCGCGTTCTCCATCGCCCCGGCCTTGAACTCCGGCACGAACACCTGGTCATACTTGCCGAACGCGTACCGCACCCCGAACGCGCCGTGGTAGAAGTCGAAGCCCTCGCGGGTCACCTGGAAGATCTCGTCCGGGTCGAGGTATCCGGCCAGCGACTGGCGGCAGTAGATGCCCAGCGGGATGCCGTCGTGCTCGCTGTGCACCTCGTAGTACGGGCCGGCCACGATTGCGGTGATGTACGTGGACATCAGCGGTGACGGCGGGAAATGCCAGCGCCGGGCCGCGCCCTCGGGCTCGCCCGGCTCGTCGGGGGCTACGTTGGACAGCACCAGCCAGTCCGCCGGGGCCAGCACCGAAAACTCGAATGTGGCCTTCAGGTCAGGCTGGTCGAAGCAGGCGTAGATCCGGTGCGCGTCGAACGTCTCCAGATCCGAGTACAGATAGACGCCGCCGTCGGCCGGGTCGGCGAACCGGTGCAGCCCCTCGCCGCTGCGCGAATAGGCGCAGTCGGCCACCACTCGCAGTTCGTTATCCGCGGCCAGGCCGGTCAGGGCGATCCGGTTGCCGTCGAAACAGCTGGCCGGCACGGGCGTTCCGTTGAGAACGATCTCACGGACCGCGGGCGCGGTCAGCTCGATGAAGCTGGCCGCGCCGGGACTAGCGCAGCGAAACCGCACCACCGTGGCCGAGCCGAATGTTTCCTCGCCCCCGGTGAGGTCGAGTTCTACCTGGTAGGAGATGACTTCCAGCAGTTGCCGCCGGTCTCTGGCTTCGTCACGGGTGAGATTGTTCGCCACCTACCTGGCACCTTCCATGTTTGGGGTCTCGCACAGTTTTTTGCCGCACCGGGTTCGGCCGGTTTTGGCGGCCTGGCGCCCGGCTCGCTTCCGGTACGGAATGCGGCCGGCCGTGGGCCAGTTGTCAGCAGGGGAGTCCGGCGCACCCCCGCGCGCCACGCTCCCAGCGTGAGGTTAATCAGCCCCCGTATACATGAAGGAGCCTCATGACCGAGCAGGAGCTTACCCCGGTCGATTTCTGGTTTGACCCGCTGTGCCCCTGGGCCTGGATTACATCGCGGTGGATGCTCGAGGTCCAGCAGGTCCGGCCGGTGCAGGTGCGCTGGCATGTAATGAGCCTCGCCGTGCTGAACGAGGGCAAAACCGACCTGCCAGAACGTTACGCCGAACTGATGAAGCAGGCCTGGGGCCCGGTGCGGGTGGCCATCGCGGCCGAGCAGCAATTCGGGCCCGAGGTGCTCGGCCCGCTGTACACCGCGCTCGGCACCCGGTTCCACCACGAGAAGCTGCCGCGGGACCGGGCCACGGTCGAGGCGGCGCTGGCCGAGGCCGGCCTGCCCGCCGACCTGGCCTCTGCAATGGAGTCCACCGAGTACGACGAGGCGCTGCGGGCATCGCACGCCGAGGGCATCGAGCGGGTCGGTTACGAGGTGGGCACGCCGATCATCTCGATGAACGGCACGTCCATCTTCGGCCCGGTGGTCACGCCGATCCCGCGCGGCGAGGCCGCGGCCAAGCTGTGGGACGGGGTCAACCTGGTCACCCAGACCGACGGCTTCTTCGAGCTCAAGCGGAGCCGTACCCGCGACCCGATCTTCGACTGAAGCCCGCTGCAGGCGGCACGGACCGGGGTCTGGCACACTGGCCCCGTGCGCGTCTATCTGGGATCTGACCACGCTGGGTTCGAGCTGAAGGCGGCCTTGGTGGAGTGGCTGGAGTCCGCGGGACACCAGGCGGTGGACTGCGGTCCAGCCACCTACCGGCCGCAGGACGACTATCCGGTCTATGTGATGCGCGCGGCCAGCTCAGTGGCCGCGGACCCGGACAGCCTCGGCATCGTTATCGGCGGGTCGGGGAACGGCGAGGCCATCGCGGCCAACAAGATCCACGGCATCCGGGCCGCGATCGCCTGGAGCACCGAGACCGCCCGGCTGGCCCGGCTGCACAACGACGCCAACGTGCTCAGCCTGGGCGCCCGGATGTACCCGGTCCCGGACGCCGTCGGCTTCGCCCAGGTGTTCGTGGAGACCGCGTTCTCCGGCGAGGAGCGGCACGCCCGCCGGCTGCACATGATCGCCGGCTACGAGAAGACCGGCGAGCTGCCCGCCGACCCCAGCGACCCCTAGTTCGCTCACCGGCCGGACCGGCGGCGGGACCGGCGCCGGCGGCTGCCCCCGCCGCGCTGCCCGCCCGTGCCCGGATCCGCGGCCGAATCCTCCTGCTTAACGCCAGTGCCCGGGACTGGCTCACCCGCTCCAGCCGGGCTGGGCCTGGCCGCAGGCGCGGGCCGGGCGGCGGGCTCCGCGGCGTCGGCCGCCTGCGCGGCGGCGTCGTGATCCGGCTGCGGCCGGGATACGTCCCTGGCCCGCATCGCTGAGCTGAGTGTGATCTTCATTCCGGCCATCGGGCGCTCCTTTTAGAAGATCACCGGGCACCACGGCGCGGGATCCCAGGTCAGTGCCGCGGAAAGGGCGTTAAGTGTGCCAGTGCGCTGCTCGGTGACCAGGCCCGCCGCGGCCAGCGAGCCCAGCCTGGTGCCGCCCAGGTAGGCCGCGCCCAGCGCGGTCACCGGCAGGATAACGTCCGCCGGATCGCTGGTCCGCTCGCAGCTGGCCGTGCTGCCGGTGCCCGCGGTCAGCCGCCACCGGCCCTGGTTCCACGGGCACCAGTCGTCGATGACCTCGATGACCACGTCCACCGGGCACGGGTAGCGGCGCAGGCTGAGCGCCCCGGGCACGTCCACCACCCGGACCCACAGCCCGTCCGCCACCGTGGGCCGGGCCCGCCGCGGGTCGGCCAGCAGGTGCAGCAGCGGGTCGTCGTCCGGACGCAGCCGGGCGGCCACCTCGGTGATCAGGTCCCGGTTCAGCAGGTCGGCCCACAGCGCCGCGTTGGCCGCCGGGTCGGTCGCGGCCAGCTCGCGGATGTCCAGCCGGGAGTCGGACAGGAACGTTTCGTCGTCCCAGCGCCCGGTCCCGTTGTACAGCGCGTAGCCGCGCGGGCCGGCCTCGTCCTCAGCCAGCACGCAGCGCAGCGGGCTGGCCCCGTGCCGCTCGTCTTCCGGGTCGGCCAGCACCCGCCGCCACCAGGCCTCGTTCCGGCTGAACAGCCCGGGCTGGGCGGGCAGCAGCGTCTCGTACACCTTGGTCAGCTCGGCCAGCGCCGCGTCCGGCCCGGTCACCCGCAGCCGCAGCCGCGGGTCGGCTGGGGCGTCACGGACGAACGCGCCCTCACCACGCCGGATGGTCAGCTTGGCCTGGCGGGAGGCCCGGCCGTAGCCGTACCGGCCGTAGATCCCGGCCTCCGACGCCCACAGCGCGGCCAGCGTCTCGCCCCGGTCGTGCATGTCGTCGAGCTGGCGGCGCATCATGCTGGTCAGGATGCCGCGCCGCCGGTAGGCGGGCAGCACCGCGATGAACGTCACCCCGCCCACCGCGGCCAGCGCGCCCGGCACGCACATCTGGAAACTGTAGATGGCCGCGCTGCCGACCGGGGTGGACCCGTCGAACGCGGCCAGCGTGCGGTCCAGCTCGTGCCGCCGCAGCATCCCGGTGCGGGCCCGCTCGGACGGTGGCCCCTCGTGAAACGCCTGCTCAGTGACGTGGTGGAAGGCATCGAACTCGTCCAGCTCGATCGGCCGGATGGGGTAGCGCTCTGCCATATCTGCATTCCTACCGCCACCGGCCTGGCCAGCGCGAATTAGTTTCGGCCGTGCCTGGCGGCTGGGGGCCGGATACAGTGCGGCCATCATGGTTTCCCGCCCGCTGACCCGTCCCGTACGCCTGGCGCGTACCGCGGCAGCATGGACAGGTGGCCAGCTCCGGCGCCAGTTCATCACCCAGAACCGCCGGATGGCGGCCATCCTCACGGTGGCCACGGTGGGCATCGGCGTGGCCACCGTGCACCTGTCCGAGTGGTGGTTCTCGCCCGGGATGCTGATCCTGCCGGTGCTGGCGGGCGGCCTGCTGCTCTGGCCGCGGGCGCTGCGCATCCTGTTCGGTCTGGTCGCGCTCATGCTGGTGTATGACGCGCTGTACCACCGGGCGGGCGCGGGGATCATCGCCACCGTCGTGATCACCGGGGTGTTCGCCGATGTGCTGGCGCGGACCCGGTGGAAGCTCGGCGTGCAGGGGCTGCGCGGCGACCGGATGCTGATCGAGCTGCGCGACCGGCTACGGGCCCAGGGCCGGATGCCGCCGCTGCCCACCGGCTGGCGGTCCGCCGCGGTGCTGCGGCCGGCCGGCGGCGTGTCGTTCGGCGGCGACTTCCTGGTGTCCGCGTGCGACGGGAAGACGCTGGAGGTGGCGCTGGTCAACGTGTCCGGCAAGGGGGTGGACGCGGGCACCCGGGCGCTGCTGCTGTCCGGGGCGTTCGGCGGGCTGCTCGGCTCGGTGCCGCGGGGCGAGTTCCTCACCGCCTGCAACGCCTACCTGCGCCGCGGGCCGGTGACCGAGGGTTTCGTCACCGCCGTGCACCTGGCCCTGGACCTGACCACCGGCGACTACGTGCTGACCTCGGCCGGCCACCCGCCGCCCGCCCAGTTCGACGCGGGCAGCGGCACCTGGAAGGTGACCCAGGCCCGCGGCATCGTGCTGGGCGTGGTGCCTGACCTGCGCTGCGTGCCGGCCCATGGCTCGCTGCGGCCCGGGGACGCGCTGATGCTGTACACCGATGGCCTGGTGGAGGCGCCGGGCCGGGATATCGACGCGGGGACCGACCGGCTGCTCGGCGAGGCCACCCGGCTGGCCGCGTCAAGCTTCCAGGACGCGGCCGCCGAACTGGTCCGGGTGGTCAAGGCGGGCGGCGGCGCCGGGACCGACGACTGCGCCCTGGTGATGATCTGGCGGGCCTGATGGTTACGAGGTCAGTGCCGGGTCCCCGTTGGCGGCCCGCTCGGAGCGGCGGCGCAGCACCGTCAGCGAATGCTCGACCAGCGCGATCAGCGCGTCCCGGCAGGACGCGCGCTGCCGCGCGTCGCACATCACCACCGGGATCCGCGGGTCCAGGTCGAGCGCGGCCCGCACCGACTCGCCCCGGTAGCGCCGGGCGCCGTCGAAGCAGTTCACCCCGACCACGAACGGGATGCCGCGCTGCTCGAAGTAGTCGATCGAGGCGAAAGAGTCGGCCAGCCGCCTGGTGTCGGCCAGCACGATGGCGCCGAGCGCGCCGCGGGACAGCTCGTCCCACATGAACCAGAACCGCTGCTGGCCCGGCGTGCCGAACAGGTAGATGACCAGGTTCTCGCGGATCGTGATGCGGCCAAAGTCCATGGCCACGGTGGTCGTGGTCTTGCGCTCGACGCCGTCGAGGCGATCCACCCCGGCGCCCGGCTCGCTCAGCGGCTCCTCGGTGCGCAGTGGCCGGATCTCAGTCAGTGACCCGACGAGAGTGGTCTTGCCCACCCCGAAGCCACCGGCGATGAGGATCTTGATGGTGACTGGCGTGCGCCCGGTGCCACCGGCCCGGTCAGAGCCGGCGAAGGCCATCGACTACCTCCTTGAGGATGTCCGCGTCCGGCAGCCGCGCGGGCGGGATGGGGTGATGGATCGAGATGAGGGACAGCTCGCTCAGGTCGCCGAGCAGGATCCGGACCACGCCCAGCGGCAGGTCGAGCTCGGACGCGATGTCCGCCACCGAGACCGGCAGCCGGCACATCCGCAGCACCATGCGGTGTTCCGGGCCCAGGCTGGACGGGTCCGGCCGGACACCGCGAATCGCCGTGATGATCGCGATCAGGTCGAGGGTCTCCCCGGTCGGCCGGGTCCGGCCGCGGGTAAGCGCGTACGGCCGGACTACCGGGCCAGCCTCCTCGTCCATCCAGTGATCATCAGGCGACGGCATACTGGATCAGTCCGCGCCCTCCCCGGCCAGCGTCGGCCGGGGATTCACTGATAGGTGCTGGCCCACCCGTTTCACCAGGACGGCCATCTCGTAGGCGACCAGGCCGGCGTCGGCGCTGGCCGGGCTGAGCACGGCCAGGCAGCTGCCCTCGCCGGCCGAGGTCACGAACAGGAACGCGGTGTCCATCTCCACGATGGTCTGCCGCACGTGCCCGCCGCCGAAGTGCCGTCCCGCGCCGCGGGCCAGGCTCTGGAACCCGGAGGCCACCGCGGCCAGGTGCTCGGAGTCCTCACGGGTCAGCGCGCTCGACGCCGCGATGGCCAGGCCATCCCGGGACAGGATCACCGCCTTGTCCACGTCCGGTACCCGGACCACCAGATCGTCCAGCAGCCAGTCCAGGTCATTCGTGGAACTTGTGGTCACGGCCTTCTCCTGCCTCTCGCGCTCGCCGGTCGTGGGTGCTGCTGGCGCTCACCCGGCACTGGGCCCAGTGCCGTCCTCATCCGCTGGCCCGGCGTCCTCCGGCGCCGCGTCGCCGCTGCCGTTACTGCCATTGCTGCTGGCGGTGGCGGCTGGTGCCGCGCCCGCCGGCTCGGCCGTGGCGGGCTCGGCGGGGGAGGGCTCGGTCAGCCCGCCCAGCGGCCCGGTGCCGGCCAGCGTGTCCGAGCTCTTGCCCGAGGCGTCGAACAGCGACCGACCGCGCTGCCAGCCTTGCTGGATCGCGGTGATCGTGCTGCGCGTCTCGTCCGGGTCGCGCTCCTCGATCTGCTCGGTGGCCGGGTCGGGGCTGCCGTCCGAACCGGGCATCGCCGCGTACCCGGTCTCCCGCAACTGGGGGGCCAGGCTGGCCTGGCGGACCCGGCGCGGCAGCAAGCTGAGCTCGTCCAGGTCGGCCTCACCGTCGTCGTGGACGGCCACGCCATTCCCGTTCAGCGGCGCATCGGCACGCGCCTCTTCCCGGTGCCGGGTCTCGGCGTACAGCGCCTCCTCCAGCTGCCGGGGATCGGCCGGCGCCCGCTCCGGGGGTGACCAGGGCTCGATGCCCACGCCGCCCGGCGGGAACCCGTTGGGCGGCGTGCTGCCCGCCGCGGCCCACACGTCCGCGCCGCTGTCACTAGCCCACTGCGCGGCCAGGGTGCCGGGTGCGCCGGCCGGCGCGTCCGGCCAGCCAGCGTGGCTGCCGGCCTCGTCCCGGGCCGCGTGGCGGCCGGTGAGCTGGGCCGGCCGGTCGGTACGGCCCTCGCCGCCCAGCTGCCGGTAGTTCTCCTCCGGCACCACCAGGCTCTGCGGGATGAGCACGATCGCGGTGGTGCCGCCGTACGGGGAGGACCGCAGCGAGATCTTGATGTTGTGCTTCCTGGCCAGCTGGCTGGCCACGAACAGGCCGAGCTGGTCGCTGCCGGACAGGTCGAAGGCGGGTGGGTTGTCCAGCAGCTGGTTGAGTTCGGCCCGCCGCTCGTCGCTCAGCCCGAGCCCGCGGTCCTCGATCTCGACCGCGAAACCCCGGCCGACCACGTCCCCGGTCAGCTGCACCGGCGTGTTCGGCGGGGAGAACGTGACCGCGTTCTCGGCCAGTTCCGCGATCATGTGGATGACGTTGGCGACGGTCGGGCCGCTGAGCGCGGCGCCGGTGTCGGCGGTGACCTTGATCCGGGTGTAGTCCTCCACCTCGGCCACGGCGGCGCGTAGCACGTCCACGAACGGCACCGGGCGGCGCCAGCCGCGGGCCGGGGCGTCCCCGGACAGGATGATCAGGCTCTCCGCGTGCCGCCGCATCCGGGTGGTCAGGTGGTCGATGCGGAACAGGTCTTCCAGCTCGTCCGGGTTGCTGGCCCGGCGCTCCATGCCGTCCAGCAGGGTGAGCTGGCGGTGCAGCAGCGACTGGCTGCGCCGGGCCAGGTTGCGGAAGATGTCGCTGATGCCCTGGCGCAGCCGGGCCTGCCCGACGGCCGCTTCCACCGCGGTCTTCTGCACCGCGGAGAAGGCCTCCTCGACCTGGCCGATCTCGATCGAGCTGGACG
Source organism: uncultured Actinomycetes bacterium (assembly GCA_963747705.1). Lineage (GTDB taxonomy): Bacteria > Actinomycetota > Actinomycetes > Streptosporangiales > Streptosporangiaceae > RYN-230. Next base: position 16,910 of record CAVVGF010000024.1, read on the forward strand.
GCAGGGCCGGCGCCGCGGTGGGCACGTCCACGTGCTGGCCGGAGGCCAGCCGGCGGACCACGTCGGGCAGCCGCTTGGTGGCCAGTTCCCGCGCCGAGTCGCGCAGCTGGGCCAGCTCGCGGATCAGGCCGCGGCCGACCCAGAACGAGACGATGACCGACAGCACCACGGCCAGCAAGCCGATGCCGCCCGCCAGCGCCAGGGTCAGGTAGGTGCTCCGCGCGTCGGCCTGCGCCTGCGTGGTGATCAAATCCGAGGTGATGTCGGTGGCCTTGGTCATCCCGGCCGCGACCGCACCGGTCGTCTGCTCCCAGGACGTCGGGCTGAGGGCCGGCGGCCGGTTCGTGGCCGGGTCGGCGATCAGGGTGTTCTCCTGCACGGTCAGCGCGGCCAGCAACTGTGGGCTGATGTAGTGGTTGAACAGTGCGCGGGACTGATCGTTCAGGTCAGTCAGGTTCTGGCTGTAGCTGACCCGGCGGGCGCCGGCCAGCTCGGCGAACTGCTCCCGGTCGGCGGCCGGCCATTTCCCGGCGGCGAAATCGGCCAGGACCAGGGCCTCTTCCTGGCCGAGCAGTTCCTCGGACCGGCCGACCCGCAGGATGGCGAGCGACTGGGTGCCCACCTTCATGTTGGTTTCCTGCAGCACGACCTGCTGCAGGAGCGAGAAGTCGTCCGCCACCAGGCCGTTGTAGTCGGCGAACGCCTGGCTGCGGGTGATGATCTGGGCGCGGATCTGGCTGTGCAGTGCGGGCAGCCGGGCCGCGCCGGCGAGCAGCACCGAGATGGCCTGCTTCTCCGGGGAGGAGGCGTTGCCCATGGTGGCGTCCGAGTTGAACGACAGGCGCATGGCCGTCACGGTGGTGGCCGTCTTGCCCTCGGCGTTCTCGAGCGCGGCCAGGTTGGCCCCGGTGGGCCGGGACAGGTAGACCAGCGCCAGGACCCGTTCCGCCTCCAGGGCGGTGATGAAGGTCCCGGCCGGCACCGCGGTGGCGTTCTTCAGTGTGTTGGTCCGGGACAGGTTGACGGCGTTTCTGGCTGTCAGGCCCAACGCGAAGATGTACAACCCGATCAGGGACAGCACGGGAACCAGAACGAGTAGAAGGATCTTCTGGCGAATGGACCGGAGACGCAACCCCATGGCTCAGGCCTCAGCAGATAGTACGGAATGTGACCGCTCGGCTACGAAGGAGCTTCGGACCCCCCCGGAGGATCGGAGCGTAGCAGTGACCCACGTCACGGACAGGCAAAATGCACTAATTACGGGCGTGTTATATGTGTTTTGCAACGTTTATAGGGAATTTCCCTGACCTCTTGGCCTCTGCCCGCCGGGTCAGGCCGCCGTCCCGGCCCCAGTTACCGGCCGGTTGACCAGCCAGTAGCTCCGCCCGGCCCAGTTTCCGTAGGTCAGCGGGCCGCCGCCCGCCCGGGCACATGTTACGAACCGGTAACCACAACGGCACGGTGAGAATTGTGTCACCCCGTGACCGAAATCCCCGCCCCGTTTGACGTGTGCGGCCACTCTTCACGTGTTTCGTGCGGTCGTCCCTGGACAAATCGGGCAGGTTGCGCACCATCCACGTGAAGAGTGGGTGACCGGCCAGCCGGCCCCGGTCGGGGGCGGCCATGCGGCGGACGGCGGCGCGGCGCGGGGTGGGCGAACTGTGCGCAGGCCCGCCGGGAGCGGCCACCCCGGGCTAGCCCGCCGCGGCTGGGTCTGGCGGGGTGGGGGCGGCTCTGGCATAGTTGCGGTCTGCGAAACATCGCGCGGAGCGGGACGCTGGGCGGCGCACTGAATATGACATTAGCGTCAGCTAATGCGCGTGCCGGGAGTGTAGCCATGGAGCAGAACGCCGCCGTACGGGCGGGACCGCGCTGGCCTCCCGGGCATTGCGTTCAGTAACCGTGCCCATGCAGTCGGAAGCCATCGGCGGATAGCATCCGTATATCGACGATTTGAATCCAGTTCGTAACCCACTTGAAACATATCCAGACCACCCTGACAATAGCGCAAACCCCCATCCTGAGCTGGGATGACGTTGTCTGTGCCGGGCCGGCTGGCGGCGGCGTATAGCTCCGGTGTAACCCACGTCGCGGCGCGTTGCTAATGGCTGGCGCAATGTGCTATGAGGAAGCAGGGCCGGCCCGATAGTGAGCGTCGTGCCCGGGCTGGGCATAATGAGAGGACGCTGTTCTGGCGTGCCTTGTGCCGGACCAGGCCGCGGTGCTCCGCTGATCTGCGACACCGGTGTCAGGTGACGCCCATGTCATTGTTTGCATTTGTATGCCAAGTGTGCGGAGATAGCTACTGTGAGACAGGGGGTAGCCGGATTGGGAGAGCCGCGCGGCCGGGCCGCCATCCAGGCGACCGCTGAGCAGATCGGCGCCGCCGCTGGGGCCCAGGCATCCGGGGAGAACTTCCCGGTCGCGCTGCGCCTGCTGCCTGCCCGGTACCGGCAGCACCTGCAGGCGGTCTACGGTTACGCCCGCGCGGTGGACGACATGGGCGACGAGGCGCCGCCGGGCGAACGGGCCGCCCTCCTCGACGACCTGGAAGCCGACCTCGGTCGGCTTTACCGCTTCCAGGGCGCCGATCCCGTAGGGCCGCCCCGGCTCGGCGTGGTCCGCGCGCTGGCCCCGCTGGTGGCCGAGTGCGGCGTACCGCAGCAGCCATTCCTCGATCTGATCCAGGCCAACCGGCAGGACCAGATCGTCAGCCGGTACGCCACGTTCGATGACCTGGTCCGCTACTGCGAGCTGTCGGCCAACCCGGTGGGCCGGATCGTGCTGTACGTGTTCGGCGCGGTCAGCCCGGACCGGCTGGTGCTGTCCGACCAGGTGTGCACCGCGCTGCAGCTGGCCGAGCACTGGCAGGACGTGGCCGAGGACTACCGGGCCGGCCGGATCTACCTGCCCGCCGAGGACCTGGCCCGGTTCGGGGTCAGCGAAGCCGACCTGGCCGCCGCCACCACGTCGGCGCAGGTCCGGGAGCTGATGACGTTCGAGGTCCAGCGGGCACGTGAGCTGCTCGACCAGGGCGCGCCGCTGATCGGGAATTTGCGCGGTGCGGCCCGGGTTGCCGTGGCCGGTTACGTGGCCGGTGGCCGGGCCGCGCTCGCGGCCATCAAAGGCGCCGGGTACGACGTGCTGCGCGTGACACCGAAGCCGCGCCGCGGCCGGCTGGTACGGGAAGTGCTGACGGCTTATGCGGCCGGGAGGTGATCGGGATGGACGTGTCTGCCGCGTACCGGCACTGCGAAGAGATCACCCGGTCGCAAGCCCGCAACTTCTCCTACGGCATCCGGCTGCTGCCCCCGGCTAAACGGCGCGCCCTCTCGGCCGTGTACGCGTTCGCCCGCCGGATCGACGACATCGGCGACGGCGATCTGCCCCCCGACGAGAAGCTGGCCGCGCTGGGCCAGGCCCGGGCCGAGGTGACCAAGCTGGCCGAGGAAACCCAGTCGCCAGCCGACCGCGGCCCGGGGCACGATGACCCGGTGTTGACCGCCCTGGGCGACGCCGGCCGCCGGTTCCCGATCCCGCTGGCCGCGTTCGGCGAGCTCATCGACGGGTGCGAGGCCGACGTGCGGGGCACCAAGTACACCACCTGGGACGACCTGCACCACTACTGCCGCTGCGTGGCCGGCTCGATCGGCAGGCTGTCGCTGGGCGTGTTCGGCACCCCCGACGTGGCCACGGCCGAGCCGCTGGCCGACGCGCTGGGCGTGGCCCTGCAGCTGACCAACATCCTGCGCGACATCCGCGAGGACTACGGGACCGGCCGGGTCTACCTGCCGGCCGAGGACTTCAAGCGGTTCGGCGCCGAGCTGCGGCGTAGCGGGTCCGGCGGGCCGGCCGACGACCCCAAGCTGGTCGAGCTGGTCGTGTTCGAGGCCGACCGGGCCCGCGACTGGTACGCCCGGGGGCTGCGGCTGATGCCGATGCTGGACCGGCGCAGCGCCGCCTGCACCGGCGCGATGGCCGGCATCTACTACCGGCTGCTGCAGAGCATCTCGGCCAGCCCGGACGCCGTGCTGCACCGCCGGGTATCGCTGTCGGCCGGGCAGAAGGCCACGGTCGCGGCCCGGGCGCTGGCCGGCGCGACGCTGCGGGCGGGGGCGCACTGATGCCCGAGCCAAAGGGGCACCACGTCATCGTGATCGGCGGTGGGCTGGCCGGGATCACGGCGGCCATCGGGCTGCGCGAGGCCGGCGCCGGCGTCACCCTGCTCGAAGCCCGGCCCCGGCTGGGCGGGGCCACCTGCTCGTTCAGCCGGGACGGCCTGATCGTGGACAACGGGCAGCATGTCTTCCTGGGCTGCTGCACCGCCTACCGTGAGCTGATCGCCCGGCTCGGCATGACCGGCTCGGTGTCGCTGCAGGACCGGTTCGACGTGACCGTGCTCAGCCCGGACGGCCAGGCCCGGCTGCGGCGCACCGCGCTGCCCGGCCCGCTGCACTTCGGCCGGGCGCTGGCCGGCTACCGGCTGCTGCCGCCGGCGCAGCGCCTGCGGGCGAGCCAGGCCGCGCTGCCGATGCGCTTCCTCGACCCGGCCGACCCGGCCCTGGACCAGCAGCGGCTGGGCGACTGGCTGGCCGCGCACGGCCAGGGCGAGCGGGCCCGCCGGCTGCTCTGGGACCTGTTCACCGTGTCCGCGCTCAACGTGGCCGGCGACGACGCGAACCTGGCGCTGGCGGCCACGGTGATCAAGACCGCGCTGCTCGGCCACCGGGACGCGGCCGACATCGGCACGCCCGGCATCCCGCTGGGCGACCTGCACGGCCAGGCCGGCGCACGGAAGCTGCAAGAGCTGGGCGCCGACGTCCGGCTGAGCGCGAAAGTCGCCAGCCTAACGCCACTGCCTGGTGGCCGGTTCCGGGTCCAGCTAGCCGACCGGGGGGCGCGCAACGAGCGCCATCGAGGCCGACGGGGTGGTGCTGGCGGTGCCGCCAGAGGCGGCCGCCCGGCTGCTGCCGCCCGGCGCGGCCGGGCCGGGACCCGGCCCGGAGCAGTGGCGTGAGCTGGGCGCCTCGCCCATCGTCAACGTGCACATCGTCTACGACCGCCGGGTCACCCGGCTGCCGTTCGCGGCCGCGGTGGATTCGCCCGTGCAGTGGGTGTTCGACCGGACCGGGCCGTCCGGGCTGGCGGCCGGGCAGTACCTGGCCATCTCGGTGTCGGCCGCGGACGACTGTGGTGGACACCCCGGCCGCGGAGCTGCGCGAGCGGTTCCTGCCCGCGATGGCCCAGCTGTTCCCCGCGGCGCGGGATGCGCAAGTCACAGATTTCTTCGTCACCAGGGAGCGCCGGGCCACGTTCCGGCAGGTTCCCGGGTGCGGTGAGCGGCGCCCGGCCGCCGGGACCGGGCTGCGCCGGCCTGGTACTCGCGGGCGCCTGGACCGATACCGGGTGGCCGGACACGATGGAGGGTGCCGTGCGAAGCGGACTTATCGCAGCCCGCGAGCTGCGACGCGAGATAGGCAGGCCCGGTGGCGAGAGCGCGGGCAGCCGGGCGGAAGCGGTCGCCGGAGCGTCCTCATGACCGCCGTCATGCCGGCCGGCGTGGAGACGGCCCGCGACCTGGTCGGGCCCGCGCTGGCCGCGGCCGTGAACCGGCTCAGCCCGGAGGTGCGCACGGTAGCCGCGTACCACCTGGGCCTGGACGGCGGCGGCGGGGCGGGCAAGGCGCTGCGCCCGGCGCTGGCCCTGCTGTCCGCGCGGGCCGCCGGGGCCGCGCCGGACCGGGGTGTGCCCGCGGCCGTCGCGGTCGAGCTGGTGCACAACTTCTCACTGCTGCACGACGACATCATGGACGGCGACACCGAGCGGCGGCACCGGCCCACGGCCTGGACGGTGCACGGCGTGGGCGCGGCCATCCTGGCCGGCGACGCGCTGCTCGCGCTGGCCCAGGACATCCTGCTGGAGGACACCGCCGCGCAGGGCCTGTGGGCGGCGCGCTGCCTGTCCGCCGCGGTGCTGCGGCTGATCGCCGGGCAGGGCGCGGACCTCGCGTTCGAGCAGCGTGATGACGTGACCCTGGCCGAGTGCCAGACGATGGCGGGCGACAAGACGGCCGCGCTGATGGCCTGCGCCTGCAGCATCGGGGCCATCCACGTGGGCGCGCCGCCCGGGCTGGCCATGGGGCTGGCCGGTTTCGGCGCGCACGCCGGGCAGGCGTTCCAGCTCACCGACGACCTGCTCGGCATCTGGGGTGCGCCCGAGGTGACCGGCAAGCCGGTCCGGGCCGACCTGCGGGCGCGGAAGAAGTCGCTGCCGGTGGTGGCCGCGCTGACCAGCGGGTCGGCGGCAGGCGAGGAACTGGCCGCGCTGCTGGCCCGGCCGGGCGAGCTGAGCGAGGACGACCTGGCCCGGGCGGCGTACCTGGTCGAGAAGGCCGGCGGCAAGAGCTGGACCGAGAGCGAGGCCGCGGATCAGCTGGCCGCGGCGGAGAAGTGCCTGAACGAGACCGACATGCCCGACGAGGCGCGGGCCGAGTTCGCCGGGATCGCCGAGTTCATCACGGCGCGGCAGTGGTGAGCAGCTAGGCCAGGGGTGACCGGGGGCCCGCTCCCCGGGGGGAGGGGCGCAGGCGTTGGTGCGGGGGCCTGTGGTGATGGGTGAGGAGAGACGATGACAGTGACGCACGCGCGATCCGGCGGGCCGAGCGCGCTCTCCGGCGCGGAGTCCGCGCTGGCCAGCGCCCGCGATCACCTGCTCAGCCGCCAGCACGACGAAGGCTGGTGGCAGGGCGAGCTCGAGACCAACGTCACGATGGACGCCGAGGACCTGCTGCTGCGCGAGTTCCTCGGGGTGCGCACCGAAGAGGAGACCGCCGCGGCGGCCCGGTGGATCGCGTCCAAGCAGCGCCCGGACGGGACCTGGGCCAACTTCTACGGCGGCCCCGGCGACCTGTCCACCACGGTCGAGGCGTACGTGGCCCTGCGGCTGGCCGGGTACGCGCCGGACGCGGCCAACCTGGCCCGCGCGGCTGAGTGGATCCGTGACCAGGGCGGCATCCCGGCCACCCGGGTGTTCACCCGGATCTGGCTGGCCCTGTTCGGCCAGTGGTCCTGGGATGACCTTCCGGTTATGCCACCCGAAATGGTGTACCTGCCGGCCTGGTTCCCGCTTAATGTGTACGACTGGGCCTGCTGGGCTCGGCAGACGATCGTTCCGCTGACCGTAGTGGGCTCGTTCCGGCCGGTCCGGTCCCTCCCCTTCAGCCTAGACGAAATCCGGCTGGCACAGCCCCCGGGCCAGCCGGCCCGCAAGCCGTCGCAGGCTGCGGACCGGACCGGCTGGGCACTGGCGTTCGGAAAGCTGGACCGCGCGCTGCACGGCTATGAGAAGTACGGCCGGCGAGCCCGGCCGGTGCAGGCCGTGCGCCGCGCGGCGCTGCGCCGGTGCGCGGAGTGGATCATCGCCCGGCAGGAGCGGGACGGCTGCTGGGGCGGGATCCAGCCGCCGTGGGTGTACTCGCTGATGGCGCTCAGCCTGCTCGGCTACGAGCGCAGCCACCCGGTGATGCAGCGCGGGCTGGCCGGCCTGGACCGGTTCACCATCTGGGAGGACACCCCGGAGGGCAAGATCAGGCGGCTGGAAGCGTGCCAGTCGCCGGTGTGGGACACCGTGCTGGCCGTCATCGCGCTGGCCGACGCGGGCCTGCCGCCGGACCACCCGGCGCTGGACAAGGCGGCCGGCTGGCTGCTGAACGAGGAGATCCCCGGCCCGGGGGACTGGCAGGTGCGGCGGCCGGACCTGGCCCCGGGCGGCTGGGCGTTCGAGTTCGACAACGACGGCTACCCGGACATCGACGACACCGCGGAAGCCGTGCTGGCGCTGCGCCGGACCGCGCCGGGCCTGGCCGGGCCGGCCGGCCGGACCGCCATCGGCCGCGGGCTGCGCTGGATCACCGGCATGCAGTCGGCCGACGGCGGCTGGGGCGCGTTCGACGCGGACAACACGTCCGCGCTGGTCACCAAGCTGCCGTTCTGCGACTTCGGCGCGGTCATCGACCCGCCGTCGGCCGACGTGACCGCGCACGTGATCGAGGCGCTGGCGGTGGAGGGGCAGGGCAGCCGGGCCGTCCGGCGCGGGGTGGTCTGGCTGCTGCGGGCGCAGGAGCCAGACGGATCATGGTTCGGCCGGTGGGGCGCGAACTACGTGTACGGCACCGGCGCGGTGGTGCCCGCGCTGATCGCGGCGGGTGTGCCGGCCTCCAAGCCGGCCATCCAGCGGGCGGTGCGCTGGCTCGAGGAACACCAGAACCCCGACGGGGGGTGGGGCGAGGACCTGCGCTCCTACGACGACCCTGGGCTGGCCGGGCAGGGCACCTCGACCGCGTCGCAGACCGCGTGGGCGCTGCTGGCCCTGCTGGCCGCCGGGCCACCGGGCCCGGCCGCGGAAGCGGGCGTCCGCTGGCTCGTCGAGCATCAGCGGGCGGACGGCACCTGGGATGAGCCGCAGTACACCGGGACCGGGTTCCCGGGCGACTTCTATATCAACTACCACCTGTACCGGCTGATGTTCCCGGTGAGCGCGCTCGGCCGCTACCTGGCCCTGGCAGGCAGGCCATGACCCGGCCGCTGCAAGCCAGCCCGCGCCCGGCCGCCGGTGGTGGAGCAGTCCGGCCTGCTGGTCTGTGCGCCGCTGCGGCTGGAGGCCCGGGCGGTGCGCCGCGGGCTTGACGGCACCGCCGCCACGGTGGTGGCCACCGGCTACGGGCCACGCCGGGCCGCGGCCCGGGCCGCCACGCTGGGCCCGCAGCCGTTCGCCGCGCTGGCCATCGCGGGCACCGGCGGCGGGCTGACCGGCGACCTCAGCCCCGGCGACCTGGTGGTGGCCAGCGAGGTCAGCGACGGGCAGACGGTCACCCCGATCCCGTCGGCCGAACTGCTGGCGGGCGAACTGCGCCGGGCCGGGCTGCGGGTGCGCACCGGCCGGGTGGTCACGGTCGATCACCTGTTCCGGACCGACCGGGACCGGCTGGCCGCCGGCGGCGCGATCGCGGTGGACATGGAATCGGCCGAGCTGATCAAGGCGGCGCAGGGCCGGCCGGTGGCGGTCATCCGGGCCATCTCGGACACCCCGGACCGGCCGCTGCTACGCCCCGGCGCGCTGGGCGGCGGGGTGGCCGCGCTGCGCTCGCTGCGCGCCGCCGGGCCGGCCCTGGCCCGCTGGGCCGCGGCGGCCGGGCAGCGCCAGGTGCTGCTGGCCGGGCCGCGGTCGTTCTGCGCCGGGGTGGAGCGGGCCATCCAGATCGTCGAGCGGATCCTGGAGCAGCACGGCGCGCCGGTCTACGTGCGCAAGCAGATCGTGCACAACTCGCACGTGGTGTCCCGGCTTGAAGCCCTCGGGGCGATCTTCGTGGACGAGCTGAGCGAGGTGCCGGACGGGGCCCGGGTGGTGTTCTCGGCGCACGGCGTGTCGCCCTCGGTGCGCACCGAGGCCGACCGCCGCGGCCTGGCCACGGTGGACGCGACCTGCCCGCTGGTGGCCAAGGTGCACGTTGAGGCCCGCCGGTTCGCGGCCGACGGCTACCTGGTCGCGCTGATCGGGCACGCCGGGCACGAGGAGGTCGAGGGCACGCTGGGCGAGGCGCCGGACGCGGTGGCGCTGGTGCGAGACGGCCGAGGACGTCGCCAAGCTGCGCCCGGAGGACCCGGCCAAGGTGGCCTACCTGATGCAGACCACGCTGGCCATGGACGAGGCCGCGGGCATCGCCGGGGCGCTGCGTGAACGGTTCCCTGACGCCCGCGCGCCGGGCAGCGACGACATCTGCTACGCCACCACCAACCGGCAGCGCGCGGCCCGTGCGGTGGCGGCCGAGTCCGACCTGGTGCTGGTGGCCGGGTCGGCCAACTCCTCCAACTCTGTGCGGCTGGTAGAGACCGCGCAGCGGGCGGGTATCCCTGCCCACCTGATCGACGGCCCGTCCGACATTGAGCTGGGCTGGCTGGCCGGGGTGTCCACGATCGGCCTGACCGCGGGCGCGTCCGCGCCGCCCGCGGTGGTCGAGGACATCGTCACCGCGCTCGGCGGCCTCGGCCCGGTCGAGGTCAGCGAGCGCGTGATCACCACTGAGAACATCCGTTTCAGCCTGCCCAAGGAGGTTAGGCAATCATGAGCGTTTCCATGCGCCAGAGTCTGCGCATCGGTTCCTACCTGATGCGCCAGAAGCTGACCGGGAAGAAGAAGTTCCCGCTGCTGGTGGAGCTGGAGCCGCTGTTCGCCTGCAACCTGAAGTGCGCGGGCTGCGGGAAGATCCAGCAGCCGCACGACGTGCTCAAGCAGCGGATGCCGGTGGAGCAGGCGCTGGCCGCGATCCAGGAATGCGGCGCGCCGATGGTCTCGCTGGCCGGCGGCGAGCCGCTGATGCACCCGCAGATCGATGTGCTGGTCAACGAGCTGATCAAGCGGAAGAAGTTCGTTTTCCTGTGCACCAACGCGCTCCTGCTGCCGAAGAAGATCGACAAGTTCAAGCCGTCGCCGTACTTCGCCTTCGTCGTGCACATCGACGGGCTGAAGGAGCGGCATGACGAGTCGGTGTGCAAGGAAGGCGTGTTCGACGACGCGGTCGCGGCCATCAAGATGGCCAAGGAGCGCGGGTTCAAGGTCAACACGAACACCACCGTGTTCAACACGGACACCCCGCAGACCGTGATCGACGTGCTCAACTACCTGAACGACGACCTCGGCATCGACGAGATGCAGATCTCCCCGGCGTACGCCTACGAGAAGGCGCCGGACCAGGAGCACTTCCTCGGCGTGACGGAGACTCGTGAGCTGTTCCGCAAGGCCTTCGACCACGGCAACCGGAAGCGCTGGCGGCTGAACCACACCCCGCTGTTCCTGGACTTCCTGGAGGGCAAGACCGACTTCGGCTGCACCGCGTGGGGCATCCCGTCCTACTCGCTGCTCGGCTGGCAGAAGCCCTGCTACCTGATGGCCGACGGGTACGTGAAGACGTACAAGGAGCTGATCGAGACCACGGACTGGGACTCCTATGGCCGGGGCAAGGACCCGCGCTGCGCGAACTGCATGGCGCACTGCGGCTACGAGCCGTCGGCGGTGCTGGCCACGACCGGCTCGCTGCGCGAGTCGCTGCGGGCCATGCGGAACACCTGAGCCACTCCCGGTTCTCCCTTTTCCCCAGTAACGGCCAAATAGCTCCCTGGTAAGTGTCAAGACCGGAGCACGCGGGGCAAATCGCCCGCGGGCGGCGCATAGGGTGCAGGAAATCGCCAGAATTCCGGCCCTGGGAGTGCTGCGGCACGCCGTGATGCCTGGTACGGACCGTACTTGGGGTAGGGCAGCACGTTGCAGGGCTTTGGGGGCCCGGCCGTCATCGACGGCTGCGGCGGGACAGGCAGTACCGGTGATACCGCGCCGGCCCAGCCTTCCGGGTCGGCTGGGCTAGACGGCCGCTGGCTGCCGTTACTGCCGGCCGCGGCCACCCTGCTGGCCGGGCTGTACCGGATCTCCGGGCCGTCGTTCTCCAAGGACGAGACGGCCACCCTGGCCGCGGTGCACCGCAGCTTCCCGCAGCTGATCCGGATGCTCGGAAACGTAGACGTGGTGCACGGCGCCTACTACGTGCTGATCTGGCTGGTCGTCCGGGTGCTCGGCGGCAGCAGCGAGCTGATCGTCCGGCTGCCCTCGGCGCTGGCCATGGCGGGCGCGGCCTATGTGATCACGCTGCTGGGCCGCAGGCTGGTGTCCGGCTGGGCCGGGCTGGCGGCCGGGCTCACGTTCGCCATCCTGCCCTCGGTCAGCTCGTACGCCCAGGACGCCCGTGAGGGCGCGGTGCTGGCCGCGCTGGCCGCCACGGCCAGCTACTGCCTGGTCCGCGCGGTGGACGCGGGCCAGCCGGGCCGCCGCCGCGGCTGGCTGGCCGGGTACGGGGTCACCCTGGCCCTGCTCGGCTTCGGCAACCTGTTCGCCCTGCTGCTGATCGTGGGGCACGCGGTTACCTTGTGGCTGTGGCGCGGGGTGAACCGTGCCTTGGTGCGGGGCTGGCTGATCGCGGTGCTGGCGGCGCTGATCGCGGTCAGCCCGGTGGCGGTGGTCGGCTACAGCCAGCTGCACCAGATCCACTGGATCGGGCCGCCTGATCTCAAGGACCTGCTCACCCTGCAGCGGCTGCTCGGCCGGACCTCGCTGGTGCTGGCCACGGTGGCCGTGGTGGCGGTCGCGGTGGGCTACCGGGTGGCCCGCGGCCGGCCGCTGGGCGGCTGCTGGCCGGGCCGGCTGGTCGCGCTCTGCCTGCCCTGGCTGATCCTGCCGCCGGCGATCCTGCTGGTCGCGTCGCTGGCGCACCCGGTCTACACGTTCCGGTACATCGTGTTCTGCATCCCGGCGGCCGCGCTGCTCATCGGGCCCGCGCTGGTCGCGCTGGGCCGGTATGCCGGCCCGGCCGCGCTGGTCGCGCTGCTGGTGGTCGGGCTGCCCACGCAGGCCTTCCAGCGCAGCGTGGTCGGGCATGGCATCAACATCCGCCGGGTGGACCGGATCGTGGCCCGTGACCGCGAGCCGGGCGACGCGCTGCTGAACGTCAGCTCGCGCCAGGGTCCGGGCAAGGGCACCGGGGAGCACACCCTGGAGGCGGCCTACCCGTATGGCCTGGCCCGGCTGCGCGACATCAGCACCGGGCAGTCCCCGCAGCAGTCCGGCACGCTGGGCGGCAATTACGCGTCTACCCAGGTCATACGGGAGCGGGCGGCCACGGTGCGCCGGATCTGGGTGGTCGAGTGGACCTCGCCGCGCCCGGTCGTGCTGCTGGACGGGCTGGGCTTCCGGCTGACCCACCGCTGGGACATCCAGGGGCTGTGGCTCCGGCTGTATGTCCGCGAGGCCGGCCGGTAATCATTCCGAGTCCCGGATTACGGCTTTCCTGAAGCCGCCCTACAGCGATCTTTCAGAAATGACCGCCAGGATCTAGTCGGCGCATCGATGCGCCGGGCGGGCCGATGCCTGGTGCGCCACCGCGCCGCGCCGCCTTTCCAGCAGGATCAGCCCGTGGGCTGACGCGGGCATTCCCGGAGGAGTCCTTATGTTTTTCACCTATCTGCGGCGTGAATTGCGCAGGCGAATGCGGCAGGCGATTTTCATAGCCCTCGGCCTGGCCCTGGGGATTGGCCTGGTCATCACCGTGACGGCGGCCTCGTCCGGAGTCAAGGACGCGCAGGCCCAGGTGCTGCACTCGCTGTATGGGGTGGGCACCGACGTGACCGTCACCCAGACCCCCAAGGCGGGCTCGTTCACCCCCGGCGCGTTCGGGTTCAGCGGCCGTACCGGCAGCAAGTCCCGGCCAGCCGCCGGCACGAAGATCGACATTAACAATTTGACCAGCGCCGGGCTGGGCTCGTTGTCTAGCTCGTCGGTGGCCAGCATCGCCAAGCTGCACGACGTGTCCGGGGCGTCCGGCGCGCTCAGCCTGAGCGACGTGATGATCTCCGGGAAGATTCCGGCCATCAACTCCAACAGCGGCCCCACCACCCAGTTCGGCGGCGGCGGTAACGGCGGTAGCAGCCGTTTCCACGGCAGCTTCACGCCCAGCACCTTCTCGGTGAGCGGCGTGGACCTGAACCATGGGGCGCTGGGCCCGCTCAGCTCGGCCAAGCTCACCTCGGGCCGCACGTTCGCGGCCAGCGACGCCACCTCCAACGTGGCCGTGGTCAACGCCAACTACGCGAGCCAGAAGAAGCTGAAGGTCGGCTCCACGGTCGATGTGGCCAAGACCAACTTCAAGGTCGTCGGGATCGCGTCGGCCGGGTCCAGCGCGTCCGGACGTGTACATCCCGCTGGCCCGGGCGCAGAAGCTGGCCAGCCTGTCCGGCAAGGTCAACACGATCTACGTGTCGGCCAACAGTTCGGCGAACATCAGTGCCGTGGCCAATGAGATCAAGGGCATGCTGCCCGGGGCGACCGTGACCACCTCGGCCAGCCTGGCCAACGAGGTGACCGGGTCGCTGGCCAGCGCGTCCAGCCTGGCCAACAACCTCGGCAAGTGGCTCGCGATCGCGGTGCTGATCGCCGCGTTCCTGCTGGCCAGCCTGCTGACCATGGCCGGCGGTCACCCGCCGGGTCCGGGAGTTCGGCACGCTCAAGGCGCTCGGCTGGCGCAGCCGCCGGGTCATCGGCCAGGTCATGGGCGAGTCGATCGTCATGGGCATCATCGGCGGCGTGGTCGGCGTCGGGCTCGGCTTCGTCGGCGCGACCGTGGTCAAGAAGGTCGCCAAGCCGCTGACCGCGTCGGTGGGCCCGACCACCGGCTCGGCCACGCCGGGCGGGGCGCGGGCGGCCGGCGGCGGCCGCGTTCCCCGGCTGGCGGTGGCGCGTTCCCCGGCGGTGGCGGCCTCGGCCGGTCGGCGGCGGCCGCCGCGCACACCGTGGCCGTGCACCTGACCGCGCCGGTCACCATCAACATCATCATCCTGGCCGTGGTGCTGGCCATGGCGGGCGGCCTGATCGCCGGGATGCTCGGCGGCTGGCGCGCCGCCCGGCTGCGCCCGGCCGCGGCCCTGGCCCGGGTCGAATGAGCACCGTCGAAGCCGGGCGGAGTGAGAGGAAGCCATGTACAAGCTCACCGGCGTGACCAAGAAGTACCAGAAGGGCCGGGCCACCGTGCACGCGCTGGCCGGCGTGGACCTGGTCATCGAGGATGGCGAGTGGCTGGCCATCCAGGGCCCGACCGGGCACGGCAAGACCACCCTGCTGCAGATGCTCGGCGGCCTGGACCGGCCGACCTCCGGCATCGTCGACTTCGACGGGCAGGACCTGGCCCCGCATGCGGGAAGGCCAGGTCACCAAGGTCAGGGCGAACTCGATCGGGTTCATCTTCCAGACGTTCAACCTGATCCCGACGCTGAGCGCGCAGGAGAACGTGGAGACCGCGCTGGTGCCGCTGGGCATCGGCGCGGCCGAGCGGCGGGCCCGGTCCGCGAAGGCGCTGGCCGATGTCGGCCTCGCCGACCGGGCCAAGCACCTGCCGTCGGAGCTGTCCGGCGGGCAGCAGCAGCGGGTGGCCATCGCCCGGGCGCTGGTCAAGGAGCCCAAGGTGCTGCTCGCCGACGAGCCGACCGGCAACCTGGACGAGGGCACCCGGGACGAGATCATCGGGCTGCTGGAGAAGCTCTGGCGGGAGCGCGGGCTGACCCTGGTCCTGGTCACCCACGACAGCCGGTCGCCCGCCGGGCCCAGCGCGTCGCCGTGATGCAGAACGGCAAGCTGTCGATCCGCCGACACCCGGGGCGCGGCCACCGGCTGACACCCAGGGCGCGGCTACCTGACCGCTCGCTACGTTCAGCAGTTCGGTGCGGGACCCGGCTAACTCGGAGCTGCTGCTCGTCCTCCGGCTTGGCCGGGACGGCCAGCTCACACCAGACGACCTTGCCGTCCTGGTGCGCCGGGCACCCCAGCGCTGGGCCAGCTGGCTGACCACCTGCAGCCCGCGGCCGCGCTCGTCGTCCCGCCCGCGTGCCGCAGCCTGGGCAGGGCCGCGGAGTCATCCAGGACCTCGCAGACCAGGCCGCCCTCGCGCACCAGGCGCAGCGCGATCGACCCCGGGGCGTAGCGGACCGCGTTGGTGACCAGCTCCGAGGCGAGCAGTTCGGCCGTGGGGATCAGCTCGGCCAGGCCCCAGCGGTTCAGCGGCTCGCGGACGAGCAGGCGGGCCCGGCGCGCGGACGTCAGCTCGGACGCCAGCTTCCAGGTGACGTGCTGGTCGGCGCCAAGCGGCGCAGCCTGGCGATCAGTACCGCGATGTCGTCGCGCTGGTGGTCGGCGTAGACCCCGGCCAGCGTGGCCTTGCACAGGTCTTCCAGCGGCCGCTCGGCCGCCTCGCCGTCGAACATCTCGCGCAGGCCGCTCAGCCCGTCGTCGATGTCCCGGTGCCGGTCTCGACCAGCCCGTCGGTGTACAGCACCAGCAGGCTGCCGTCCTTGATCTTGAAGACCCGGGTCTGGATCGGCGCCTCACCCGATGCCGAGCGGCGGGGCCGGGGAGATGTCCAGGAACTCGCTGCGGCCGTCCGGCGGGACCAGCAGCGGCGGCAGGTGGCCGGCCGAGGCGATCTCGCAGTTGCCGGAGACCGCGTCGAAGACCGCGTACACGCAGGTGGCGAAGTGCGGCTCGCGCACGCCGAGCTTGTTCATGAGCTCGTCGAGCTGCTGCAGCGTCTCCGCGGGCGGCAGCTCCAGCCTGGCCAGCGTGCGGATCGCGGTGCGCAGCCGGCCCATGGTCACGGCGGCCCGCACGCCGTGCCCGGCCACGTCGCCGACGACCAGGGCGACCCGGCCCCGGGCAGCGCGATCGACTCGTACCAGTCGCCGCCGACCTCGATCATCTTGCTGCCCGGCAGGTAGCGGTGCCGGACCTCGACCGAGGACGGCGCGGAGAGCCCGGTGGGCAGCAGGCTGCGCTGCAGGGTCAGCGCGGTGGCGCGCTCCCGGCTGTACCGGCGGGCGTTGTCGATGAAGATCGCCGCGCGGGAGGCGAACTCCATGCCGATCTCGGTGTCGTAGTCGTCGAACGGCGGTAGCCGGCCTTGCGGGTGCAGACGAAGAAGCCGAGCGAGGTGTCCCGGGCGATCAGCGGCAGCAGCAGCATGGACGTGTCGGACAGCAGCTTGGCGACCGGCCGGCGCAGCCACGATTCGGCGATGCTGACCGCCTTGCCGTTGTCCAGCGCGGCGATCCGGACCGGCTTGCCGGTGTCCAGGCACTCCACGTACGGCGCGTCCGGCGGGTAGAGCAGGATCTCGCCGGTCGGGAACGCCGCGTCCCAGCCGGGGGAGTCGTCGTCGGTGGCCACCGCGAGCCGGCGGACCAGCTGGGACCCGTCCGGCGGGTTGACCGGGAACTCATCGCCCGCGGCCACGCTCTCCAGCACCAGCAGGCCGGCCGCGGTGCAGAAGTGCGGCACGAGGATGTTGACCAGGCCGCGGGCCATCTGGTCCAGGTCCAGGGTCCCGCCGATCTGGCGGAACGTGTCGTCGAGCAGCGAATGCCGCATCAGCGCCGGGTCGAGGAACCGCTCGGCCTTGGTGGGCGGCATGCGCAGCACGACCAGCGCGGTCAGGCCGGGCTTGTCGCCGTTGCCGAGCGAGCGGCTGGACGCTGACCACCGTCTCCGCCCGGTGCCCTTCCCGGGTGCTGATGGGCAGCACGGCGGTGGCCTCACGGCCCGCCTTGACCGCTTCGAGCAGCTGGGTCAGCGCGGGCTCGGCCGCGCTCCGGCCGGCCACCAGGTCGCCAAGCTGGGCCCCGACCAGGGAATCCGGGTCCAGGGGCAGGATCTCGGGCGCGTTGCGGTCATGCTGGATGATCCGTCCGTCCTCATCGATGCCCAGGATGAGGGTCCGCACGGATACGTTTGATAGCAGAGCGGTGATCTTCCCCACCGTACCTGATGTCGGGTTATGCGTCCTGGCTGGTGCACTCGTTCCATGTATCCAGTATTTGTTTAAGTTATGCCCCATCGGCGGCGCGCGGACCACCCATTCGCGCGCACTCGTGCCGTGAGCCTGGCTGGCCCGGCGACCGGCGCGTGATCGTCGCCAGAAATGGCCACGTGGCACCCGCTGCGCCCGCGATCATGGCGGCACGGAGCGACGAGGGAGAACTGATGCCGCGGGTGACGGTGCTGGGCAGCCTGAACATGGACATTTCGGTCAATGTGCCGCGGCTGGCCGGCCCGGGGAGACGGTGCTCGGCGCCGCCGCCCGGCTGCGGCCGGGCGGGAAGGGCGCCAACCAGGCGCTGGCCGCGGCCCGGCTGGGCGCGTCGGTGCGGATGGTGGGCTGCTGCGGCGCCGACGGCTTCGGGGTGACCTGCCGGGGCGCACTGGGCGACGCGGGTGTGGACGTCGCCGCGGTCCGGGTGGCTCAGGAAGCCAGCACCGGGCTGGCCCTGATCAGCGTGGACCCGGCCGGGGAGAACTCGATCATCGTCGCGCCGGAGGCGAACGGCCTGGTGGGCCCGGCCGAGACGGCCGCGGCGCTGGCCGGGCCGCCCGACGCGCTGGTGCTGTCGGCGGAGATCCCGGTGCCCGTGCTGGCCGGGGCGCTCGGCCAGGCCCGCGCCGCCGGGGTGCTCACCGTGCTCAACCTGGCGCCGGTGCCCCCCGACGCCGGCCCGCTGCTGGCCGCCGGGGTGGACTGGCTGGTGGTCAACGCGCCCGAGGCCGGGGTGCTGCTGGGCCAGCCGGTGACCGGCCCGGACGGCGCCCAGCCGGCCGCCGGGCCCTGGCCGGGCTGGGCCCGGTGCACGTGGTGATCACCCTGGGCCCGGCCGGGGCGGTGCTCGGCGGGGCGGCGGGCACCCACACCGTGCCCGGGTTCAGCGTGGCCAGCGTGGACAGCGTGGGCGCCGGGGACGCGTTCGTGGCCGCGCTGGCCGTAGCCGCTGGCCGCCGGGCGTGCCGCCGGCGAAGCGGTCCGGCTGGCGTGCGCGGTGGGCGCCACCGCGGTGACCAGGCCGGGCGCCCAGGATGGCCTGCCCGCCCCGGCCGACGTGCTGACCGCCACCGGCGTGCACTGGCCCGGAGCGTAAACAGCGCCGAGGCTCGCGGAGCGGACTCCGCGAGCCTCGGCGCTAAGCGCTGGTGTGCGGTCGCCTCTCGGCGAGTGGCACGACGCGGCTCCAGCCGGACGGTATTCCGCGAAGGCAGATGAGTTGCGGCCCGGGGGACACATCACACCAGCGATGACTAGTAACGAGGTGCCCCGGCCAGCTATTCCGCCCCGGCCGGATTTCTTTGACTCGCCGGGCTGGGCGAGGCGGAGCTGCCGCTGTCCAGCGCGGACCGGGCCGAGCTGGGCGCGCTGGCCGCCCGCCTGCCCGGTTTCGTCTAGCTGGCCCGGCCCCGATATCCGATTGATGCCGTTCTGGCTGCCGGGCAAGCCCAGGCAGGCCGTGCGGGGGTCTAATGTGAAGTTCGAAAAACCGGGGTGATTACGAGGAGTTGCGCGGGTGCCTGGGGACCCATCCCTGATCGGCAGCATCGGCGTCCTGTGCGTCGCTACCCGCGGGCACGCGGGGCCGGGCGAGGTGCTGCTCAAGATCCGTGGTGGGACCGAGGCTTACATCGCCTGGTCCG
>CAVVGF010000025.1:0-129995 GCA_963747705.1 uncultured Actinomycetes bacterium
GGATGTTGTAGGCGGCCGAGGTGACATCAAGCTGATTGAGGAACCACATCCGCTGCTGGCCGAATGACAGCGGCACCAGGTCTGGGCGTGTGGCCGGGGACAGGGTGGGCCGGGATCCGGCCGCGGATCCGGCCCGCTCCTTCCGGCTGGCCTCGGCCAGCCGGGCCACGCCGGCCGGTGACGGCTCGGTGAACAGGGCCCGGATGGGCAGGTCGGCGTCCAGCACGGCGCGGACCCGGGCGATCAGCCGCATGGCCAGCAGTGAGTCCCCGCCCAGCTCGAAGAAGCTGTCTTCCGCGCCGGCCCGCTCCAGGCCCAGGATTTCAGCGAACAGGCCGCAGACGATCTCCTCCGCCGCGGTCCGCGGCTCCCGGCTGACCACCACGCCACCGAACTCCGGCGCGGGCAGCGCCGCCCGGTCCAGCTTCCCGTTGACCGTCACCGGCAGTGCATCCAGCACCATCACTGCGGCGGGGACCATGTACTCCGGCAGCCGTCCCGCGACGAACGCCCGCATGGCCTGGACGTCCAGCCATCCGGCCGCCGGAACGACATACGCCACGAGACGCTGCTCCCCAGGCTGGTCCTCCCGCGCGATGACCGCGGCCTGCGCCACCTCCGGGTGCGCAGCCAGGACGGCCTCGATTTCGCCGGGCTCGACCCGGAAACCGCGGATCTTCACCTGCTCATCGGCCCGCCCGGCGAAGACCAGCTCGCCATTACTGGTCCAGCGGGCCAGGTCCCCGGTCCGGTACATCCGGACCCCGGCCGGCCGAATGGGCAGGCGACGAACCGCTCCGCGGTCAGCCCGGACCGCCCCAGGTAGCCCCGGGCCAGGCCCTCGCCCGCGATGTACAGCTCACCGGTTACCCCGGGCGGCACTGGAGTCAGCGCCCCGTCGAGCACGAATACCTGCGTGTTCCAGATCGGCCGTCCGATCGGAAGGAGCCCGTGCGGCATGAGGGCGTCCGGCTCGAAGCGCCGGTCGGTGCTGCCAACGGTTGTTTCCGTCGGGCCGTAGTGGCTGACCACGGCAACGCCCGGATGGGCGTCCCGCCATTCCTGGATGGCGTGGCCCGGCACGGATTCGCCGCCCAGCATGAGCTCCACCGTCGGCGAGTGGTCGCCGGGCAGAGCGGATAGCACGGGCAACAGCCCGGGAGTGATCTTCAGGAACGTGTAACCTGCCGAGTCGGCTGACTGGGGCAGCTCGTCCAGCGCGGCCACGTGCACGCAGCCGCCGGACAGCAGCGCACCGTACAGCGGCGTCACCACGGCGTCGAACGAGATCGAGGCGTGCAGCAACGTGCGGCCGCGCACTCCCGGATAGGCGGCCACGCTGCGCAGGGCATAGTTCACCACCGCGCCATGCGAGACCACTACGCCCTTGGGGGCTCCGGTGGATCCAGACGTGTAGATCACGTACGCGGGATGCTCTGGGCGCAACGCCGCTCCCCGGCCAGGACCCGGCCCGCTGTCCGGGCAGGCCGCGATCGCGGTCGCGGTGGCCGGGTCATCCAGCCGCACCGGCCGCACACCGCGCCCCAGTAGCGCGGCGGTGGCCGAGGTGCAGAGCACAGCGGCCGGGCAGGCGTCAGCCAGCATGAAGCCGATCCGCTCAGCCGGGTAACCGGGGTTGACCGGCAGGTACGCGGCGCCTGCCTTGAGTACACCGAGCAGGGCGGCCACCATGTCCGCCGACCGCGGCAGGGCCACGGCCACGATCGTTTCCGGGCCTGCGCCCAGCCCGGCCAGGTACCCGGCGATCCGGCCCGAGGCCGCGTCCAGCTCGCGATACGACAAGGTCAGGTCGCCGCACTGCACGGCCGGGGCGTCCGGCGTCCGGGCGGCCTGGGCCTCGAACAGCTCGCCCAGGGGCAGCGCGGGGACCGGCGTCGTAGTGTCGTTCCACTCGTCCACAACCTGGCGGCGTTCGGCCGGGCTGAGCACGTCCACCTGGCTGACCCGCAGGCCCGGGTCCGTCGCCAGCTGGCCCAGCGCCCGGGTCAGCCGGCCGGCCAGCGCCTGCACGGTTTGGTGATCGAACAAGTCAGCCGAGTAGAGCACCGCGCCTTCGATGCCAGCCGGTGCACCGGCCGCGTCACGCCGTTCCCGCAACGTGAAGACCAGGTCGAAGCGGGCCGCACCGATCTCGGTGCCAACCGCGGTGGCCTGCAAGCCAGGAAGGTCCCAGCTGGCCTGCTGGTCTTGGGGAATGTTCTGGAACGTGAGCATGACCTGGTAGAGCGGGTTGCGGGCCAGTGACCGGGCCGGGCTCAGCGCTTCCACGAGGTGCTCGAACGGCAGGTCCTGGTGAGCGTAGGCGGCCAGGTCGGTCTCCCGGACCCGGGTGACCAGCTCAGCGAACGTGGGGTCGCCGGACAGGTCGGTGCGCAGCACCAGGGTGTTGAGGAAGAACCCGACCAGTTCGTCCAGGGCCGCGTCGCCCCGCCCGGCGACCGAGGTGCCGAGCGGGATGTCCGTACCGGTGCCGTGCCGGGACAGCAGCACGGCCAGCGCGGCCTGCACCACCATGAACAGCGTCGCCCGGCTGTCCCGGGCCACGTCCACCAGCCCGGCGTGCACGTCGGAGTCGATGCGTATCTCGGCCAGGCTGCCTCGGTGCGACCCGGTAGCCGGGCGCGGCCGGTCGGTCGGTAGCGGCAGCTCGTCTGGGATCCCGGCCAAAGCCTCCCGCCAGTAGGCGAGCTGCACGGCGGCGGGGCTGCCCGGGTCCTCGTCTGACCCGAGCATGTCGCGCTGCCAGATCGCGTAGTCGGCGTATTGCACCGGCAGCGCCGCCCACCCCGGGGCCTGCCCGGTGGAGCGGGCCGCGTACGCGGTGCCCAGGTCGCGGGCCAGAACGCCCATCGACCAGCCATCACTGGCGATGTGATGCATGACGATCATCAGCACGTGCTCGCACGGCGATACCGTCCACAGCGCCGCCCGCCACGGCAGTTCAGTGCGCAGGTCGAACCCGCGCCCCACCTCCGCGGCGAGCAGCCCGGGCAGGTCCTCGTCTGCCGCCTGGCGCACGATCAGCGCCGGCCGTCCGGCCGGGCCGGCCAGAATCTGCTGCTGGGGTGTGCCGTCTGTCTCGGGGAAGACGGTGCGCAGGCTCTCGTGCCGGACGGCCACATCGCCCAGCGCAGCCTCCAGCGCGGTCACGTTCAGGTCGCCGGTCAGCCGCAGGGCAAGCGGCATGTTGTAGACGGCCCCGGCGCCTTGCAGCTGGTTGAGGAACCACATTCGCTGCTGCCCGAACGACAGCGGCAGCACTGCGGGCCGGGCTGCGGGGGACAGTGCCGTCCGTGACCCGGCGCTGGATTCGGCTAGCCGCACGACCGCGGCCGGGGACGGACGGGTGAACAGGTCGCGGATCGGGATCTCGGCGTCCAGCACGGCGCGGACCCGCGCGATCAGCCGCATGGCCAGCAGCGAATCGCCGCCCAGCTCGAAGAAACTGTCCTCCGCACCGACCCGTTCCAGGCCGAGCACCTCAGCGAACAGGCCGCAGACGATCTCCTCCGCCGCGGTCCGCGGCTCCCGGCTCACCGCCAGCCCCCCGAATTCGGGGGCGGGCAGCGCGGCCCGGTCCAGCTTCCCGTTCACCGTCACCGGCAGCGCGTCCAGCACCACGACGGCGGCGGGCACCATGTACTCCGGCAACTGCCCGGCCACGAACGCCCGCAACTCCGGCACGTCCACGCCGCCGCGCCGGCCGGGACGACGTAGGCGACCAGGCGGGACTGGCCGGGCTGGTCCTCGCGCGCGATGACCGCGGCCTGGCCGACGGTGGGGTGGGCGGCCAGGACAGCCTCTATTTCGCCGGGCTCGATGCGGAACCCGCGGACCTTCACCTGCTCATCCGCCCGCCCGGCGAACACCAGCTCGCCAGCTGTCGTCCAGCGGGCCAGGTCCCCGGTCCGGTACATCCGGGCGCCCGCGGCCCGAACGGGCAGGCCACGAACCGCTCGGCCGTCAGCCCAGCCCGGCCCAGATAGCCACGCGCCAGCCCGGCGCCGGCGACAAACAGCTCCCCCGTGACTCCCGGCGGCACGGGCGCCAGCGCGGCGTCCAGCACGAATACCTGGGTGTTGGCCAGCGGGCGCCCGGCCGGCACCACGGCGGCGCCGGGGTCGAGGGGCTGGCTCATGGTGGCGCAGACCGTCACCTCGGTCGGCCCGTAGGCGTTGATCACCCGGTGATCCCGCGCCCAGCGGCGGGCCAGCGGCAGCGGGCACGCCTCCCCCGCCACCACCACGGTGGCCACCGACGCCAGCAGGCAGTCTTCCATCGTGGCCAGCACCGACGGTGGCACGGTCAGATGCGTCACCTGCCCGGCCGCGACCACATCCGGGAGCGACCCCGCCGCGGGCAGCACCAGCGCCGCCCCCGACCCCAGCGTCACCGCCAGCTCCGACACCGCCGCGTCGAAGCTGAGCGACGCGAACTGCAGCACCCGCGACTCCGGCCCCACCTGGAAGCGGTCCGCCTGGCTGGCGACCAGACTGGCCAGGCCGCGATGGGACACGACGACGCCCTTGGGTACTCCCGTGGACCCCGACGTGTAGATCACGTAGGCCGCGTGGTCCACGCTGACCCGCGGCTGCGCGGCAGCCGGATCGCCGCCGGCGATGACCGCCGCGGTGGCCGGATCATCCAGCACCACCGGCCGCACGCCATCCGCACCCTCGCCGGTCACCTGGCCCAGCAGCGCCGCGGTGGCGGTGCTGCACAAGACCAGGGCAGGCCTGGCGTCGGCGAGCATGAAGCTGATCCGCTCGGCCGGGTAGTCCGGGTCAACCGGCAGGTAGGCGGCGCCGGTCTTGGTGACACCGAGGATGGCCGCGATCAGTTCCGCGGACCGCGGCATGGCTATCGCCACGACCTGCCCGGGCCCCGCGCCCAGCCCGGCCAGGTACGCCGCGACCAGGTCTGAGGCCGCGTCCAGGTCCGCATACGACCAGGTCATCTCCGCGCAGCTGACCGCGGGAGCGCCCGGGGTGCGCGCAGCCTGCGCCGCGAACAGCTCACCCAGCGTCAGATCCGGCAGCTCCGTGGCGGTGTCATTCCACTCACTCACGATCTCCCGGCGTTCGCCCGGGCTGAGCACGTCCACCTGGCTGACCCGCACGCCCGGATCGGCTGCCACCTGGCCCAGCACCGCGGCCAGCCGCTGGGCCAGCGCTTCCGCGGTCACCTGGTCGAACAGGTCGGCCGCGAACTGGATGCCGCCCTCGAGGCCCACCGGGGCTCCGGCCGCGTCCCGGCGCTCCCACAGCGTCACCGCCAGGTCGATCTTTATGGGCCCGGTCCCCGGCGCGGCCTGCTGTGCGGCCAGCCCGGTGAGTTGCCAGGTGGCCTGCTGGTCTTCGGGGATGTTCTGGAAGGTGAGCATGACCTGGAAGAGTGGATGCCTGGTCAGTGATCGACCCGGGCTGAGCGCTTCTACCAGGTGCTCGAACGGTAGGTCCTGGTGAGCGTAGGCGGCCAGGTCGGCGTCGCGGACCCGGCTCACCAGCTCGGCGAAGGTGGGATCGCCGGACAGGTCGGTGCGCAGCACCAGCGTGTTGAGGAAGAACCCGACCAGATTGTCCAGGGCGGCATCGCCGCGCCCGGCGACCGACGTGCCGACCGGAATGTCATCGCCGCCGCCGTGCCGGGACAGCAGCACGGCCAGCGCGGCCTGCACCACCATGAACAACGTGGCCCGCCCGGCCCGGGCCGCCTCCACCAGCCCGGCGTGGACCTCGGGGCCGACCTGCATTTCGACGAGACCGCCGCGATGGGACGGGGTGGCCGGGCGAGGCCGGTCGGACGGCAGCGGAATCTCCTCCGGGATCCCGGCCAGCGCCTGCCGCCAGTACCCCAGCTGAGCCGCCGCCACGCTGTCCAGATCGTCTTCCGACCCGAGCACCTCGCGCTGCCAGATCGCGTAGTCGGCGTACTGCACCGGCAGCGCCGCCCAGCCGGGAGTCTGCCCGGTGGAGCGCGCCGCGTAGGCGGTGCCCAGGTCGCGGGCCAGCACGCCCATCGACCAGCCATCACTGGCGATGTGATGCATCACGATCATCAGCACGTGCTCGGACGGCGAGACCGCCCACAGCGCCGCCCGCCAGGGCAGCTCGGAGCGCAGATCAAAACCGCACCCAGCTTCCTCGGCGAGTGCCCTGGGCACGTCCTCATCCGCTATCTCGGCGCACGGTCAGTGCGGGCCGCCCGGCCGGGCCGGCCAGGATCTGCTGGCGAGGTGTGCCCCCAGTCTCGGGGAAGATGGTGCGCAGGCTCTCGTGCCGGTCCGCGACATCACCCAGCGCGGCCTGCAGCGCGGCCACGTTCAGGTCGCCGGTCAGCCGCAGCGCCAGCGGCATGTTGTACACCGCCCCGGCGCCTTCCAGCCGGTTCAGGAACCACATCCGCTGCTGCCCAAACGACAACGGCACCAGTCCCGGCCGGGCCGCCGCCACCAGCGGCATCCGCGGCCCCGCCGCACCGGCCCCGGCCAGCTCCACGACCTGAGCCGGCGACGGCGCGGTGAACAGATCCCCGATACCAATCTCAGTGTCCAGCACCGCCCGGACCCGCGCGATCAGCCGCATCGCCAGCAGCGAATCCCCACCCAGCTCAAAGAAACTGTCCTCCGCACCCACCCGCTGCACGCCCAGCACCTCAGCGAACAGGCCACACACGATCTCCTCCGCCGCCGTCCGCGGCTCCCGGCTGACCACCACCCCACCGAACTCCGGCGCCGGCAGCGCGGCCCGGTCCAGCTTCCCGTTCACCGTCACCGGCAGCCCATCCAGCACCACCACCGCGGACGGCACCATGTACTCCGGCAGCCGCGCCGCCACGAACGCCCGCAATTCCGGCACGTCCAGCGGAGCGGAGCGGCCATTCCCGCGGGCACTAGCCGCCCCGTTCCCGCCGGCACTCGCGGCGCCGTTCCCGCTGGCGGGCACCACGTAACCGACCAGGCGTTGCTGGCCGGGCTGGTCCTCGCGCGCGATCACCGCGGCCTGACCGACGGCCGGGTGCGCGGCCAGGACGGTTTCGATCTCGCCGGGCTCGATGCGGAACCCGCGCACCTTGACCTGCTCATCGGCCCGCCCCGCGAACACCAGCTCACCGTCTGTGGTCCAGCGGGCCAGGTCCCCGGTCCGGTACATCCGGCCACCGGCCGCGAACGGGCACGCCACAAACCGCTCCCCGGTCAGCCCCGCCCGGCCCAGATAACCCCGGGCCAGCCCAGCGCCGGCGACGTACAGTTCGCCCGTCACCCCCGGCGGCACCGGGGCCAGCGCGGCGTCCAGCACGTAACACCTGCGTGTTAGCCACCGGCCGCCCGGCCGGCACCACGCGGCGCCCGGATCCAGCGGTGCGCTCATGGTGGCGCAGACCGTCACCTCGGTCGGCCCATACGCATTGATCAGCCGATGGTTCTGCGCCCAGCGGCCGGCCAGCCCCGGCGGGCACGCCTCCCCCGCCACCACCACCGTGGCCACCGACCCCGGCAGGCCCTCCTCCACCGTGGCCAGCACCGAAGGCGGCACCGTCAGATGCGTCACCTGCCCGGCCGCCACCACATCCGGGAGCGACCCCGCCGCCGACAGCACCAGCGCGCCACCCGAACCCAGCGTCACCACCAGCTCCGACACCGCCGCATCGAAACTCAGCGACGCGAACTGCAGCACCCGCGACCCCGGCCCGACCTCGAACCGGTCCGCCTGGCTGGCCACCAGCCCCGCCAGCCCGCGATGCGACACCACGACACCCTTGGGCACACCCGTCGACCCCGACGTATAGATCACATACGCCGCGCCATCCACACTCACCCGCACCCCGAGCCCGCCGGGCGCGCACGCCGCGATGGCCGCCATGGTGGCCGGATCATCCAGCACCACCGGCCGCACGCCATCCGCACCATCGCCGGCCAGCTGGCCCAGCAGCGCCGCCGTGGCGGTGCTGCACAAGACCAGGGCAGGCCTGGCGTCGGCGAGCATGAAGCTGATCCGCTCGGCCGGGTAGTCCGGATCAACCGGCAGGTAGGCGGCGCCGGTCTTGGTGACACCGAGGATGGCGGCGACCAGTTCCGCGGACCGCGGCATGGCTATCGCCACGACCTGCTCGGGCCCCGCGCCCAGCCCCGCCAGATACCCCGCGATCCGGCCCGACGCCGCATCCAGCTCCGCATACGACCAGACCACGTCCCCGCACACCACGGCGGGGGCGTCCGGCGTCCGGGCCGCCTGCGCGCTGACCAGCTCACCCAATGTCAGCCCCGGCAGATCCACGGCGGTGTCGTTCCAGCCACCCACGATCTGCCGCCGCTCGGCCGGGCTGAGCAGGTCGAGCTGGCTGACCCGCAAATCCGGGTCCGCCGCCACCTGGCCCAGCACCCCAGCCAGCCGCCCGGCCAGCGCCGCCGCCGTCCCCCGGTCGAACAAGTCCGCCGAATACAGCAGCGCCCCCTCAATCCCCGCTGGTGCTCCATCGGCGGTCCGGCGCTCGGCCAGGCTGGCCGAAATATCGACTCGGGCGGTATCGGTCTCCGACCGGGTTGGGCTCACGGACAGGCCGGGTAGCTGCCATTCCGCTTCGTCCTGGGCGATCTGGAACGTGAGCATGACCTGGAAGACGGGATGCCTGGCCAGGGATCGAGCTGGGCTGAGGTCCTCGACCAGGTGCTCGAACGGGAGGTCCTGGTGGGCGTAGGCGGCCAGGTCGGTCTCCCGGACCCGGGTGATCAGCTCGCTGAACGTGGGGTCGCCGGACAGGTCGGTGCGCAGCACCAGCGTGTTGACGAAGAACCCGACCAGCTCATCCAGGGCCGCATCACCCCGCCCGGCCACCACCGTGCCGACCGGGATGTCGTCGCCACCGCCATGCCGCGACAGCAGCACCGCCAGCGCCGCCTGCACCACCATGAACAACGTCGCCCGCCCAGCCCGGGCCACCTCCACCAGCCCGGCATGCACATCCGCGCCCACCCGCACGTTGACCAGCCCACCGCGGTGCGAGAACTCCGCCGGCCGCGGCCGGTCGGCCGGCAGCGCCAACTCCTCCGGGATCCCGGCCAGCGCCTCCCGCCAGTACGCCAGCTGCACCGCGGCCGGGCTGTCCAGATCATCGGCCGAACCGAGCACACCGCGCTGCCAGATCGCGTAGTCCGCGTACTGCACCGCCAGCGCCGCCCACCCCGGCCGCTGACCCGCACACCGCGCCGCATACGCCGTACCCAGATCCCGGGCCAGCACCCCCATCGACCAGCCATCACCCGCGATGTGATGCATCACAATCATCAGCACATGCTCGGACGGCGATAGCACCAGGAGCAGCGCACGCCAGGGCAGGTCGGCGCGCAGGTCAAATCCCTGTCCGGCTTCTTCCGCCAGCAGTCCGGTGAGGTCAGCGTGAGCGGCCTCGCGGACGGCCAAGCCGGGCCGCCCGGCCGGGCCGTCCAGGATTACCTGGCGAGGGGAGCCGCCGGTCTCGGGGAAGGTGGTGCGCAGGCTCTCGTGCCGGTCCGCGACATCGCCCAGTGCCGCTTCGAGTGCGGCGGTGTCGAGATTGCCGGTCAGCCGCAGGGCCAGCGGGATGTTGTAGGCGGCCGAGGTGACATCGAGCTGGTTGAGGAACCACATCCGCTGCTGCCCGAACGACAGCGGCACCACCGCAGGCCGGTCGGCTGCCACCAGGGGCGCCCGCCCGGTGCTGCGGGATTCGGCCAGCTGCGCGATGCCGGCGGGGGTGGCGGTGAACAGCCCCCGGATCGGGATCTCCGCGTCCAGCACAGCCCGCACCCGGGCGATCAGCCGCATGGCCAGCAGCGAATCCCCACCCAAATCGAAGAAACTGTCCTCGGCACCGACCCGTTCCAGGCCCAGCACTTCGGCGAACAGGCCGCAGACGATCTCCTCCGCCGCCGTCCGCGGCTCCCGGCTGACCACCACGCCACCGAACTCCGGCGCCGGCAGTCCGGCCCGGTCCAGCTTCCCGTTCACCGTCACCGGCAGCCGCATCCAGGACGACCACCGCGGACGGGCACCATGTACTCCGGCAACCGCGCCGCCACATGCTCGCGCAGTTCCTCCGCGTCCACCGCACCGGCCCGGCCGGGACGACATAGGCCACCAGCCGCTGCGCCCCGGGCTGGTCCTCCCGCGCGATCACCGCCGCCTGCGCCACGGTCGGATGGGCCATCAGGACGGTCTCGATCTCGCCGGGCTCGATGCGGAACCCGCGCACCTTGACCTGCTCATCGGCCCGCCCCGCGAACACCAGCTCCCCGACCACTGGTCCAGCGGGCCAGGTCCCCGGTCCGGTACATCCGGCTACCGGCCGACCCGAACGGGCACGCCACAAACCGCTCCCCGGTCAGCCCAGCCCGACCCAGGTAGCCACGCGCCAGCCCGGCCCCGGCGACATACAGCTCCCCGGTCACCCCCGGCGGCACCGGGGCCAGCGCGGCGTCCAGCACGAACACCTGGGTGTTGGCCACCGGCCGCCCAGCCGGCACCACGCCGGCGCCGGGGTCGAGGGGCTGGCTCATCGTGGCGCAGACCGTCACCTCAGTCGGCCCATACGCGTTGATCACCCGATGGTTCTGCGCCCACCGGCCGGCCAGCCCCGGCGGGCACGCCTCCCCGGCCACCACCACCGTGGCCACCGACTCCGGCAGGCCCTCTTCCACCGTGGCCAGCACCGACGGCGGCACCGTCAGATGCGTCACCTGCCCCGCCGCCACCGCCTCAGCCAGCGACCCGGCCGGGTCCAGCACCAGCGCGCCACCAGAACCCAAAGTGACGGCCAACTCCGACACGGCCGCGTCGAAGCTCAGCGACGCGAACTGCAGCACCCGCGACCCCGGCCCGACCTGGAACCGGTCCGCCTGGCTGGCCACCAGCCCCGCCAGCCCGCGGTGCGACACGACGACGCCCTTGGGCACCCCGGTCGACCCGGATGTGTAGATCACATACGCCGCGCCATCCACACTCGCCCGCACACCAAGCGCGTCCGGCGGGCATCCCGCGATCGCGGCCACGGTGGCCGGGTCATCCAGCACCACCCGCACCGCCGCGCCGCCACCCACGTCCGCCGTTTCCGCCGTGCACACGATCAGGGACGGCCGCGCGTCGGCCAGCATGAAACCGATCCGCTCGGCCGGGTACCCCGGGTTGACCGGCAGATACGCGGCACCGGTCTTGGCCACACCCAGCACCGCGGCGACCATCTCCGCCGACCGCGGCACCGCTATCGCCACCACCTGCTCCGGGCCCGCACCCAGCCCGGCCAGATACCCAGCGATCCGCCCCGACGCCGCATCCAGCTCCGCATACGACCAGGTCACGTCCCCGCACACCACGGCGGGGGCGTCCGGCGTCCGGGCCACCTGCGCGCGTGACCAGCTCTCCAGCGTCTGGGCCGGCAGGTCCGCGTCGGTGTCGTTCCACGCGCCGACGATCTGGCGCCGTTCGCCCGGGCTGAGCACCTGCACCTGGCTGACCCGCAGCCCCGGATCCGCCGCCACCTGGCCCAGCACCCCAGCCAGCCGGGCCCCCAGCGCCGCCGCCGTCCCCCGGTCGAACAAGTCCGCCGCGAACTGGATCTCACCGTCGATGCCGCCCGGGGCACCGTCGGTGTCGCGCCGTTCCACCAGTGTGACGGCCAGGTCGAACCGGGCCGTGTCCACGCCTGCCCCGGTCGGGACCGACGTCACCCTCAGCCCGGGCAACTCC
The DNA here is from genome assembly GCA_963747705.1 of uncultured Actinomycetes bacterium. Lineage (GTDB taxonomy): Bacteria > Actinomycetota > Actinomycetes > Streptosporangiales > Streptosporangiaceae > RYN-230. Next base: position 11,742 of record CAVVGF010000025.1, read on the forward strand.
CATTCCGCATCGTCCTGAGCGATCTGGAACGTGAGCATGACCTGGTACAGCGGGTTGCGGGCCAGCGACCGGGCCGGGCTCAGCGCCTCCACCAGCTGCTCGAACGGCAGATCCTGATGCGCATACGCACCCAGGTCAGCCTCCCGCACCCGCCCCACCAGCTCAGCGAACGTCGGATCACCCGACAGATCGGTGCGCAGCACCAGCGCGTTGAGGAAGTTCCCGATCAGCTCATCCAGCGCCGCGTCGCCGCGCCCGGCGACCGACGTGCCGACCGGCACGTCGTCCCCGCCGCCGTGCCGGGACAGCAGCACCGCCAGCGCGGCCTGCACCACCATGAACAGCGTCGCCCGCCCAGCCCGGGCCACCTCCACCAGACCGGCATGCACCTCCGCACTGAGCTGCATGTCGGTCAAGCCGCCGCGATGGGAGGCGGCGGCCGGCCGGGGGCGGTCGGCGGGCAGTGGGATCTCCTCCGGAATGCCGGCCAGCGCCTGCTGCCAGTAGGCGAGCTGACGGGCGGCCGGGCTGTCCGGGTCGTCGGCCGAGCCGAGCACGCCGCGCTGCCAGATCGCGTAGTCGGCGTACTGCACCGGCAGCGCCGTCCAGGCGGGCGCCTGCCCAGCGCACCGGGCGGCATAGGCGGTGCCCAGGTCGCGGGCCAGCACGCCCATCGACCAGCCATCACCGGCGATGTGATGCATCACGATCGACAGCACGTGCTCCGATGGCGACACCGACAGCAGGGCCGGTCGCCACGGCAGCTCGCCGCGCAGGTCAAACCCGCGGCTGGCCTCGGCCGCCAGCAGCCCGGGCAGGTCGTCCGCTGCGGCCTGGCGTACGGTCAGCGCGGGCCACCCGGCCGGGCCGGCCAGGATCTCCTGGCGGGGCGTGCCGCCGCTCTCCGGGAAGATGGTGCGCAGGCTCTCGTGCCGGCCGGCGACATCGCCCAGCGCCGCTTCCAGCGCGGCCACGTTCAGGTCGCCGGTCAGCCGCAGCGCCAGCGGCATGTTGTACACCGCCCCCGCGCCTTCCAGCCGGTTGAGGAACCACATCCGCTGCTGGGCGAACGACAGCGGCACGATCTGCGGCCGGGTGACCGGCGTAAGCGCGGCCAGGACCCGGCTGCCTGACTCGGCCAGCCGGGCGATGCCGGCTGGGGTGGCGGTGAACAGCCCCCGGATCGGGATCTCCGCGTCCAGCACAGCCCGCACCCGGGCGATCAGCCGCATCGCCAGCAGCGAATCCCCGCCCAGGTCGAAGAAACTGTCCTCCGCACCGACCCGCTCCACGCCCGAGCACCTCAGCGAACAGGCCGCAGACGATCTCCTCCGCCGCCGTCCGCGGCTCCCGGCTGACCACCACGCCACCGAACTCCGGCGCCGGCAGTCCGGCCCGGTCCAGCTTCCCGTTGACCGTCACCGGCAGCGCATCCAGCACCACCACCGCGGACGGCACCATGTACTCCGGCAGCCGCGCCGCCACCTGCTCGCGCAGCTCCTCCGCGTCCACCGCACCGGCCCCGGCCGGGACGACATAGGCCACCAGCCGCTGCGCCCCAGGCTGATCCTCCCGCGCGATCACCGCCGCCTGCGCCACCGCCGGATGGGCCACCAGCACGGTCTCGATCTCGCCGGGCTCGATCCGGAACCCGCGCACCTTGACCTGCTCATCCGCCCGCCCCGCGAACACCAGCTCCCCACCACTGCGTCCAGCGGGCCAGGTCCCCGGTCCGGTACATCCGGCTACCGGCCGGCCCGAACGGGCAGGCGACGAACCGCTCCGCGGTCAGCCCAGCCCGGCCCAGGTAGCCGCGGGCCAGCCCGGCCCCGGCGACATACAGCTCGCCCGACCACCCCCGGCGGCACCGGGGCGAGCAGCGAGTCCAGCACGAAGACCTGGGCGTTGGCCACCGGCCGGCCAGCCGGCACCACGGCGGCGCCGGGGTCGAGGGGCTGGCTCATCGTGGCGCAGACCGTCACCTCAGTCGGCCCATACGCGTTGATCACCCGATGGTTCTGCGCCCACCGGCCGGCCAGCCCCGGCGGGCACGCCTCCCCGGCCACCACCACCGTGCGCACCGACCCCGGCAGGCCCTCTTCGACGGTGGCCGACACCGACGGCGCTTCCACGGTAGCCAGCACCGACGGCGGCACGGTCAGATGCGTCACCTGCCCCGCCGCCACCACCTCGGCCAGCGACCCCGCCGCGGGCAGCACCAGCGCCGCCCCTGAGCCCAGCGTCACCGCCAGCTCCGAGACCGCCGCGTCGAAGCTCAGCGACGCGAACTGCAGCACCCGCGACCCCGGCCCGACCTGGAACCGGTCCGCCTGGCTGGCCACCAGCCCCGCCAGCCCGCGATGCGACACCACGACGCCCTTGGGCACACCCGTCGACCCCGACGTATAGATCACATACGCCGCGCCATCCACACTCGCCCGCACACCCGAGCGCCGCCGGGCGCGCACGCCGCGATGGCCGCCGCGGTGGCCGGGTCATCCAGCACCACCCGCACCGCCGCGCCGCCAGCCACGCCCGCAGTCTCCGCCGTGCACACGACCAGGGCCGGGCACGCGTCGGCCAGCATGAAGCTGATCCGCTCCGCCGGGTACCCCGGGTCGACCGGCAGATACGCCGCCCCGGTCTTGGCCACGCCCAGCACCGCGGCGACCATCTCCGCCGACCGGGGCACCGCTATCGCCACGACCTGCTCGGGGCCCGCACCCAGCCCGGCCAGATACGCCAGCGATCCGCCCCGACGCCTCGTCCAGCTCCCGGTAGGACCAGGTCACATCCCCGCACACCACGGCGGGGGCGTCCGGCGTCCGGGCCACCTGCGCGCTGACCAGCTCACCCAGCGTCAGCCCCGGCAGCTCCACCGCGGTGTCGTTCCAGCCACCCACGATCTGGCGCCGCTCGGCCGGGCTGAGCACCTGCACCTGGCTGACCCGCAGCCCCGGATCCGCCGCCACCTGGCCCAGCACCCCAGCCAGCCGCTCCGCCAGCGCCGCCACCGTCTCCTGGTCGAACAGGTCGACCGCGAACTGGATATCGCCCTCAAGGCCCGCCGGGGTCCCGGCGGCATCCCGGCGCTCCCACAGCGTGACCGCCAGGTCAAACCGGGCCCCGCCGATGTGCGTGCCCATGGGCGTGGCGCGCAGTCCGGGGAGGTCCCAGGTGGCTTGCTGGCCGCCGGGGATGTTCTGGAACGTGAGCATGACCTGATACAGCGGGTTGCGGGCCAGCGACCGGGCCGGGCTCAGCGCCTCCACCAGATGCTCGAACGGCAGATCCTGATGCGCATACGCACCCAGGTCAGCCTCCCGCACCCGGCCCACCAGCTCAGCGAACGTCGGGTCACCCGACAGATCGGCCCGCAGGACCAGCGTGTTCAGGAACATCCCGATGAGATCATCGAGGGCCGCGTCGCCGCGCCCGGCGACCGACGTGCCCAGCGGGATATCCTGCCCGCCGCCGTGCCGGGACAGCAGCACCGCCAGCGCGGCCTGCACCACCATGAAGATGGTCGCCCGCCCAGTCCGGGCCACCTCCATCAAGCCCGCATGCACTTCCGCACCGACGTGGACGTCAACCAGGTCACCGGCGTGCGAGGCGGCGGCCGGGCGGGGCCGGTCGGCCGGCAGCGCAATCTCCTCCGGGATCCCCTCTAGCGCCTGCCGCCAGTACCCCAGCTGGGCCGCCGCCGGGCTGCCCGCGTCCACCTGCGACCCGAGCACCTGGCGCTGCCAGATCGCGTAGTCCGCGTACTGCACCGGCAGCGCCGCCCACCCCGGCACCTGCCCCGCGCACCGCGCCGCGTACGCGGTACCCAGGTCGCGGGCCAGCACCCCCATCGACCAGCCATCACCCGCGATGTGATGCATCACGATCATCAGCACGTGCTCGCCCGGCGAGACCACCCAGAGCGCCGCCCGCCACGGCAGCTCGCTGCTGAGGTCGAATCCGCGGCCCGCCTCCGCGGCGAGCAGCGCCGGCAGGTCGGCTTCGGCCGCCTGACCTACCGCCAGCCCAGGCCGCCGGCCGGGCCGTCCAGGATCTCCTGCCGTGGCGTGCCGCCGGTCTCCGGGAAGGTGGTGCGCAGGCTTTCGTGCCGGTCCGCGACATCACCCAGCGCGGCCTGCAGCGCGGGCACGTTCAGGTCGCCGGTCAGCCGCAGGGCCAGCGGCATGTTGTACACCGCCCCGGCGCCCTCCAGCCGGTTCAGGAACCACATCCGCTGCTGCCCAAACGACAACGGCACCAGCTCCGGCCGGGCCGCCGCCACCAGCGGCATCCGCGGCCCGGCCGCACCGGCCTCGGCCAGCCGGGCGATCCCGGCCGGCGACGGATCCGCGAACAGCCCGCGGATCGGCACCTCCGCGTCCAGTACCGCCCGGACCCGGGCGATCAGCCGCATGGCCAGCAGCGAATCCCCGCCCAGGTCGAAGAAGCTGTCCTCGGCACCGACCCGGTCCAGCCCGAGGACTTCGGCGAACAGGCCGCAGACGACCTCCTCCGCCGCGGTCCGCGGCTCCCGGCTGACCACCACCCCACCAAAATCCGGGGCGGGCAGCGCCGCCCGGTCCAGCTTCCCGTTCACCGTGACCGGCAGCGCGTCGAGCACCACCACCGCGGCGGGGACCATGTACTCCGGCAGCCGGGCCGCCGCGAACGCCCGCAATCCCGGGACGTCCACCGGGCCGGCCGCCGGAACCACATAGCCGACCAACCGCTTCTGGCCCGGCTGGTCCTCCCGGGCGATGACCGCGGCCTGCGCTACCCCCGGGTGCGTGGCCAGGACGGCTTCGATCTCACCGGGCTCGATGCGGAACCCGCGGATCTTCACCTGCTTGTCCGCCCGCCCGGCGAACACCAGCTCCCCGCCGGCCGTCCAGCGGGCCAGGTCACCCGTCCGGTACATCCGCGCCCCGGCCGGCCCGAACGGGCAGGCGACAAACCGCTCCCCCGTCAGCCCGCGGCGCCCGAGATAGCCCCGGGCCAGCCCAGCGCCGGCGACATACATCTCCCCGGTGACCCCGGCGGGCACCGGCGCCAGCGCGGCATCCAGCACGAACACCCGGGTGTTATCCAGCGGCCCGCCGACGACGCTGCCCTCGCCGGAAGCAGCCCGCTCCCGGTCCAGCGAGACATGGGTCACGTGCACCGTCGTCTCGGTGATGCCGTACATGTTGACCAGCACCGGGGAATCGGCCGCGTGCCGCTGATACCAGTCGTCCAGCCGGCCCGAGGTCCAGCGCTTCGCCGCCGAAGATCACATAGCGCAGCGCCAGCGCGCCCGCCGTCGCAGGGTCGTCCGCATCGGCCTGCATGAGCTGGTAGAACGCCGACGGGGTCTGGCTGAGCACGGTGACCCGCTCAGCCGCGAGCAGCCGGAGGAATTCCGCCGGCGTCCGGCTCACCGGATACGGCACCACGACGACACGGCCGCCCAGCAGCAGCGCGCCCCACATCTCCCAGACCGAGAAGTCGAACGCGTAGGAGTGGAACAGGGTCCACACGTCTCCCGGGCCGAATCCGAATCGCTGACCCGCCGCCTCGATGAGCGAGACCACATTCCGCCCCGGCACGGGGACGCCCTTCGGGGTGCCGGTCGAGCCGGAGGTGTAAATCACGTACGCGGGATGGTCCGGCCGCGGGGCCGCCGCCTGCCCAGGCGCGGGCCAGCTGGCCGGGCACGCGGCGATCGCCGCCGCGGTGGCCGGGTCGTCGAGCACCACCAGCGCCACGCCAGCGGCCGGCCCGAGCAGCTCAGCGGTCGCGGTGGTGCAGATCAGCACCGTCGGCCGGGCGTCGGCCAGCATGAAGCTGATTCGCTCGGCCGGGTAGTCCGGGTTGACCGGCAGGTAGGCCGCGCCTGCTTTGACCACGCCCAGCAACGCCGCGACCATTTCCGCCGACCGCGGCACGGCCACCGCCACGATCTTTTCCGGGCCTGCGCCCAGGCCGGCCAGGTATCCGGCGATCCGGCCGGAGATGGCATCCAGCTGCGCGTACGTCCAGGTCACATCCCCGGACACCACCGCCGTCGCAGCTGGCGTCCGCGCCGCCTGCTCGGTGAACAGCTCACCCAGCGTCCGGTCGGGCACCGGCACCGCGGTGTCGTTCCAGTCCCGCACGATCTGACGCCGCTCCCCCGGGCTCAGCACGTCCAGCTGGCTGACCGGCCGCCCGGGCTGAGCCGAAGCGGCCGACAGGAAATTGAGGAAACCCTGATGATGGGCAGTCAGCCCGGCGTCGCCGAATAGACCATCAGCGGCGGTGAAGCCGATCTTTATGTCCTGACCAGCCGCCCGGCCGGCGTACGAGAATCGAAAGGTCACTCGCTGACCAGAATGAAAGCTGGTGGACAATAGCTTGATAGCCGGCAAAGGTCAAGCCCGGGCGGGCTGGCATGATATTGATTTCCGGCCCGAAGTCAAGGCGCCCATTCCCCGGCCAGTCAAGTTCACTGCGCAGCTCGGTACTACGGAAACGCTGATGCCGCTGCAGGCTCCGGACTTCCGCCGCGGCCTGGCTGGCCAGCTCGGAAATGCTTGACTGGGGTCCAACCGCTATGCGCAGCGGCAGTACATCCGCCATCCTCGTCGGTGCTGTTTTGGCCGCCGGACTGCCCCGGCCCGGTACCGCGACGCCGAAGACGACGTCGCAGACCCCGCTCAGCCGGGACAGGTAGGCCGCGCCGGCGGCCAGTACGATCCGCTGCCAGCCCAGTCCCGCCTGGCGTGCGGCGGCACGCAGCGCCGCCGCGCTGTCCTGCGCTAACGATGCTGTCCGGTGCTGTACCTGGCCCGGCACCGCGACCATCGGGGCGCCCAGTGATACCGGGTCGGGCCGGTCGGCGAAGCGGCTCAGCCAGAAGCTCCGATCCCGCCCATGCTGGGCCGATGCCCGGTAGCTGGCCTCCTCGGCGGCCAGTACGGCCAGCCGGGCGAACCCGGCTGCGCCACCGTCCTGGCCGTCGGCCAGGTCGGTATAGAGCTCGGCCACCCGCCGGGCCAGTAGCCACCGGCCGTGGTCATCCAGCGCTAGCGAGTTGTACCGCTGGTACCAGAAGAACCGGTCCGCAGATGCCTTGACCAGGGCGTAGGAGAATAACTGCGCGTGCGTCTGGCGCGCCGGCCCGGCTGGACCCGCCGGGCTGGCCAGTTCGGCCCGCATCCAGCTCTCGGCCGCTGCGCGCGGATCTGGCGCCGCGCTGACGTTGAGCACCGGCAGCGACCAGGCGCCCACGGGGTGCAGGGCCTCGGCATCGGCGACGGCCTGCCGGAGCGCCGCCTCGAAGATAGCCGGGTCAACGGGCCCGCGGATCTCGAGATATTCAGCGCAGTCACGCGCCTGGCCGGACCCGAAAGTATTGCCACCAGCCATCTATGAATCCCCATTCACATCGAAAATCTGCCCACGCGTGGCACATAGCTGACAACTCAGCTAAAGAGAAAATGACACCAAGCTCTTCGGCGGCGGTAGCATGCCTAATCCCCCCGCACGGCTCATGAGCTCATGCTTATAACACTGCCGATCTCTCCCCGATTTGGGTCCCGGCGGCTTGTTTGGCCAGTCTCACTCACCATTGGCTGAGTCCGCAACCTGGCATAGCCGGATGTCACCGTGGTGCAACCGGTGGGGCGGTAGCACTGGGGTATGGGCGTGGCCATTGGTGGCGGGCGCCTGGACTATGTGGAGTTAGGAGACATCGATATGTCCGCGAAGCCAGCGGTGCGTGTGACCGGGGCGGGACGGCGGGGCCCGCTGTGGCGGGCGGGCCCGGCGGCGGCCGGGCTGGCCGCGGTGGGCCTGCTCACCGTGGCGTGCTCGTCCAGCCCGGCCAGCCCGGGAGTGGCCAGCGCCCCGTCCAGCAGTGCCAGCGCGTCCCCATCGGCGACCAGCAGCGGGTCCGGAGGGCTGGCCTTCGCTGCCTGCATGCGCAGCCACGGGGTGCCGAACTTCCCCGACCCGTCCAGCAATGGCGGCACGGTGATCACCCCGTCGATGGGCATCAACACGCGCTCCCCGCAATTCATCAGCGCGCGGAACACCTGCGCCCGGCTGATCGGCGGGGGCACCAGCGCCAGTTCCCCGCAGAATCTGGCCCAGGAACTGAAGTACTCCAAGTGCATGCGCGCCCACGGGGTGCCCAACTTCCCCGACCCGTCCAGCAACGGCGCCATCACCGGCAGCTCCAAGGGCATCAACCCGCAATCCACCACCTTCCAGAACGCCCAGCGCACCTGCCAGAAGCTCACCGGCTTCGGCAACGGCTCAGCGAGCGGCTGAACGAACTTCCCCCACACGCCGGGCTCACCAGCCCATCCCAGTAGGGCTGGTGAGCCCGGTCTTTCGTGCGTCCAACCGGGCAGAACCCCCCAGTTGGACACGGCAGCGCCCCGGCCCATCGCTCGGGCCGGGGCGCTGCCGTGCCGCCGTCAGCAGGTGCCGCCGTCAGGCGGTTCGCAGGGCATCGGTGGGGGACAGTCGCGCGGCGCGCAGCGCGGGCAGCAGCCCGGCGATGGCGCCGATGGCGATGGCGGCGCCGAACCCGCCCGCCCAGGCCAGCGGCGGGACGATGATGGCCCAGTGCTTGACCGTCGCGTAGATCGCCGTGGCCAGCGTCCCGACCGCGACGCCAGCCACGCCGCCGAGCAGCGCGAGCAGGATCGCCTCGAGCAGGAACTGGGTGCGGACGTTCCCCCTGGTGGCCCCCAGGGCGCGGCGCAGGCCGATCTCTGAACGGCGCTCCAGGACGGAGATCACCATGATGTTGGCCACGCCGACCCCCCCGACGAGCAGGGCGACCGCGCCGAGTCCCAGGAACAGCCCGTTGAGTGCGGACTGCGCATCCGCCCGGGCGACCAGGGCCGCCGAGGGCTGGCTGACGTCAACCTCCCCCGGGTTCTCCGGGTTGGCCGTCGCGGCCAGCACCGAATGGACCGCGTTCACCTGGTTCTGCGTGGCACGCAGATACACCGTGGACGGATGCCCATCGAAGCTGAGGTACTTCACCGCGGCCGGCCACCCAACCAGCACGGACGAATCGAGTTCCGGCGCCAGGACGACCGGCTTGAGGATGCCGGCCACATAGAACCACTGGCCGCCAACCCAGATCCGCTCGCCGGGGTAGACCCGGTCGATGCCCATCCGGGTGGCCGCCGCGTTGCCGAGCACGGCGACCGCCTGATGGGCGGTGGCCGCGTTCAGGAACCTGCCCTGGGCCAGCGTGGCGCCGACCACGGGCAGCAAGTGCAAGCTGGCCGCCTGGACGCTGATCGCGTTGGTGTCGATGGTCGGGATGTACGGGCTGCGGTAGGCGTCGGCGCTGGTGGTGCCAACGTCCTGAACCGCGTTGACCGGGCCGATGCGGGAAATCATGCCCGGCGCGGCCTTGGGCAGTTCGGTGGTCTTGCCGAACAGGTTCTGCCCGTTATTGACCGTCAGCAGGTTGGTGCCGAGCCGGTCGATCTCGGCCAGCAGCCCGGCCGAGGATGAGGAGGACAAGCCGAGCACGGCGACCATGGCGGCCACCCCGATCGCGATGCCCAGGGCGGACAGGGCGGCTCGCAGCCGCCGGGTACGCAGCCCGACGCTGGCCACCCGGGCGAGGTCGGCCGGCCGCATCGGGGCCGGCATGAGAACGCTGGTCACTGGATAGGCCTTCCTGGCTGGACGTCACTGGGCTGGGCAGCCGCGCGGCGGCCGCGGACCGTATCGGCCACGATCCGCCCGTCGAGCATCCCGACCTGACGGGGCAGGCTGTCGGCCAGCGCCCGGTCGTGGGTAATGATCACGATGGTGGCGCCGTCCGCGTTGAGCTCACGCAACAGGGCCACGATGGACCGGCCGGTGGCGCTGTCCAGGTTGCCGGTGGGCTCGTCGGCCAGCACGATCGCCGGGCTGCCGACCAGGGCCCGGGCGATCGCGATGCGCTGCCGCTCGCCGCCGGAGAGCTGGGTCGGCCGGGCCGAGGCCCGGTGCCCGAGCCCGACCCGGCCGAGCGCCCGGATCGCCTCCCGGCGGCGTTCCGCGGCCGGCGTCCCGGTGTACAGCAGCCCATCGGCCACGTTTTCCACCGCGGTCGCGTGCTCGGCCAGGAAGAACTGCTGGAACACGAACCCGATCCGGGCGGCGCGCAGCGCGGCCAGCTGGTTATCCGACAGCCGCGCCACGTCCAGGCCGGTCACCGCGACCGTGCCCGACGTGGGCCGGTCCAGCAGCCCCATCACGTGCAGCAGCGTGGACTTCCCGGAGCCGGATGGGCCGACGATGGCGAGCAGCTCACCCTGGTTGATGGCCAGGTTCACCCCGGCCAGCGCGACCACCGGTGGCTGCCCAGGGTAGATCTTGGTCACCGCCGTCAGCTCGAGCACCGGGCGGGCGCCGCCGCCCTGGGTCAGCGAAGCATGCTCACCCAGGGCCATCCGGGTACTCACGACGACGGCACCACGACGGACTGGCCGGCCCGCAGGCCGGGCCCGCTCACCTGGACCGTGCCGTCGGCGTCGTCGAACAGGCCGACGGTGACCGGGCGCAGGCGATGCCCGCCACCCGGTTCCCGCACCTCGACCGCGTACCCGCCGCTACCGAGCGCCAGCAGCGCGTTCACCGGCACGATGAGGGCGTTATGCACCGAAGCGCTGGTGATCGCGACCTGTACCGGCGCCTGGTCGAGGCGGCCGGTGGCGCGCGGGTGGGTGGGCGTGACGTCCACCGTGATCGTGGGGTTGGTGTTGGCCGCCCCGCCGCCGGACGGCTTGGTGGCCACCGTGCCCACGTAGGAGACGACTCCTGGCGTCGTCCTGTTGCTGGGCAGCGTGATGGTCACCTTGTCGCCCACCTTGACCTCGGACTCCTGAGCGGCATCCAGTGCGATGGTGACCTCGCGCCGGGTCGAGGTCGCCAGCATGACCGGCGCCGGCCCGGCCTGGGCGCCGAGCGTGGCCATGACCGAGGTAATGCGGGCCGCCCGGGGCAGGAACACGGCCTGGCCCAGCGGCAGCGTGCCCGTCTGGGTCACCCCCAGGTGCTTCTGGAACTTGTCCATGGCCGTGGCCGTGGCCGCGTTGTAGTAGTCCGAGGACGGAATCAGCTCCGCGCGGGTGGCATAGCCGAGCGCGATCAGGTTCAGCTTGAGCTGGCGCACGTCCGTGCCGCTCAGGCCCTGCTGCAGCGTCCGGTAGGCCGGTATGGGCCCGTAGAGCAGCACCACCGGGCTGCCACTGACCCAGTACAGGTCCTCGCCGCGGCGGACGATCTGGCCGACCGGCGGCAGCGCGGAGTACGCGCCTACAGCGTGGTTCAGCACGGTGTACTGGCCGGCGTAGGTCAGCGTGGCACTCACGCTGCTCTGCGACGTCAGCGTGCCCTGGGTCACGGTGGCCAGCGAGGTCGGCGCGGCGTTGTCGGTCGCCCCGCTGGCCGGTGCGTTCGGATTGCCGAACAGCCCGTACGCACCCGCGGCCGCGCCGCCTGCCGCGGCCAGCACGACCGCCGCACCACCGGCCAGCAGCACCCGCCGCTTCGACCGCCGCGGCGGCGCCTGGTCCGGCTCCGGCCCGGCTGGGCTGGTGACCCCGGTCATCTCGGAAGAAGGCGCGGTGCTCATGAGCCGCTCGCTGAGCCGTTGCCGAAGCCGGTGAGCTTCTGGCAGGTGCGCTGGGCGTTCTGGAAGGTGGTGGATTGCGGGTTGATGCCCTTGGAGCTGCCGGTGATGGCGCCGTTGCTGGACGGGTCGGGGAAGTTGGGCACCCCGTGGGCGCGCATGCACTTGGAGTACTTCAGTTCCTGGGCCAGATTCTGCGGGGAACTGGCGCTGGTGCCCCCGCCGATCAGCCGGGCGCAGGTGTTCCGCGCGCTGATGAATTGCGGGGAGCGGGTGTTGATGCCCATCGACGGGGTGATCACCGTGCCGCCATTGCTGGACGGGTCGGGGAAGTTCGGCACCCCGTGGCTGCGCATGCAGGCAGCGAAGGCCAGCCCTCCGGACCCGCTGCTGGTCGCCGATGGGGACGCACTGGCACTGCTGGACGGGGCGCTGGCCACTCCCGGGCTGGCCGGGCTGGACGAGCACGCCACGGTGAGCAGGCCCACCGCGGCCAGCCCGGCCGCCGCCGGGCCCGCCCGCCACAGCCGGCCCCGCCGTCCCGCCCCGGTCACACGCACCGCTGGCTTCGCGGACATATCGATGTCTCCTAACTCCACATAGTCCAGGCGCCCGCCACCAATGGCCACGCCCATACCCCAGTGCTACCGCCCCACCGGTTGCACCACGGTGACACGGGCAGCCCGTCCAAATTCGCGCACGAGGCCAGCGCCGGAATCCAGTTGTTTGACACGCCGAAAATGGCGCAGAATTACGCTGGAACGGCATTCCCAGCCGATTTAGCGCGGTGCTCAGTCGCCGGCGCCCGGCCCGGCCACGACACCCGGCCCCGCCACCGCAGCGGGCCGCGGCGCACCATCCAGGTGCCCCGCCCCGGCCGGCTGCGCCGCCCCGGGCGGACCGGCCGGAATGGCCGGGAAGCTGACCTCGATGGCCAGTCCCCCACTGGCCAGCGGGCGGGCGGCCAGTGCCGCGTCGTGCGCCTTGGCGATCGCCCGCACGATCGACAGGCCCAGGCCGAGGCCCTCCCGGTGGCTGGTACGGCTGGCGCCGAGCCGCTGGAACGGCTCGAACAGCCGGTCCACCTCCGCGGCCGGGATCAGCGGGCCGCTGTTAGCGACCGACAGCACCGCCTGCCCGCCGCGCATCCCAGTAGTGACCTCGACCCAGCCACCCGGCACGTTGTGCCCGATGGCGTTGCTGACCAGGTTGCTGACCAGGCGCTCGGCCAGGCGCTCGTCGCCCAGCGCGGGTGCCGGACCGAGGCTGGCGCGCAGCGCGATCTCCCGGTGCTGGGCCTCGGCCTGCCGCGCCCGCAGCACCCTGCTCGTGATGGCGGCCAGGTCGACCCGGCCCCGCTGGCTCAGCCCACGCTGGCTGCGGGCCAGGGTGAGCAGGGCATCGATCAGCTGCTCCTGCTGCGCGCTGGCCACCAGGGCCCGCTCGCAGGCCAGCTGGAGCGAGGCGATCGTTGGTTCCCGGTCGGCCAGCGCCACCTCGATCAGGGTCCGCTGCCGGGCCAGCGGGGTGCGCAGCTCGTGCGACGCGTTCGCGACGAACTGGCGCTGCGCGTCGAACGCGTCCTCGAGCCGGCCCAGCAGCGCGTCGAACGTGTCCCCGAGTTCCTTGAGCTCGTCGTCCGGGCCGGCCATGGCCAGCCGTTCGTGCAGGTTGCTGGCCGAGATGTGCCGCGCCGCCGCGGTGATCGTGCGGAGCGGGCGCAGCACCCGCCCGGCTATCAGCCAGCCCAGCCCGATAGACACCACCGTCATGGCGGCCAGCGCAATGCCGGAGTAGAACTGCAGCGAACGCAGCGCGGCCGCGCGCTGCTTGATCACCTGCGCCTGCGCGGCCAGGCCGGCCGACACCTGCCCGGACATCGCGCCCGGGCCGCCCGGCCCCGCGCCCGGGTTGGCGTGGTGACTCTGCCCGATCAGCGGGAAGTTGGCCGCCACCAGCACATAGGTGAGCGCGAGCAGGGCGATTCCGGAGAGCAGGAACAGCCCGCCATAGAGCAGCGTGAGCCGCAGCCGGACGGTGCGCCGCGGCCACCCGGCCCGGACTCGGCCCGCTGGAACTCGCTGCGACGCCGCCATGGTCAGATCCGGTAGCCCGCCTGGGCCACGGTCTCGATGACCGGCGGATCGCCGAGCTTGCGGCGCAGCCGGCTCATGGTGACCTTGACCGCCGTGGTGAACGGGTCGGCCATCTCGTCCCACACCCGCTCCAGCAGTTCCTCGGCCGAGACCACCCGGCCCTGCGCGGCGAGCAGCAATTCGAGCACGCCAAACTCCTTCGGTCCGAGATCGAGGACGCGATCGCCCCGGGTCGCGATCCGCTGCGACGAGTCGAGCCGCAGGTCACCGTGCACCAGGACGGGTGGCAGCGCGGGCTGGGCCCGGCGGAGCAGGGCCCGGATCCGGGCCAGCAGCTCGGCAAACGCGAACGGCTTCGGCAGGTAGTCGTCGGCGCCGAGGTCGAGGCCGTCCACCCGGTCCTCGATGGTGGCCGCCGCGGTGAGCATGAGCACCCGGCTGCGGCAGCCGGCCTTGACCAGCTCGGTGCACACGTCGTCACCGTGCATCCCCGGCAGGTCCCGGTCGAGCACGACCACGTCGTAACTGGTGGTCAGGGCGCGTTCCAGCCCGGTCGCCCCATCCAGTGCGACGTCCACGGCCAGCTGCTCCCGGCGCAGGCCAACCCCGATAGCCTCGGCCAACTCGGAGTCGTCCTCGACTACCAGCACCCGCATCGTGGGGTCCTCTCTGGCCGCGGCTAAGCCTGCGGGCGGGAGCGGCCCGAGGCTGGGCTGGATAGGCATACTTCATAATGCCTCAGCAGTGCCAGCGTGCCCCAGTTCAGGTTGCACCGCGGTTACACGCCGTGGCCACCGCTCCGCGTCAGCCCCCGGCGGCCGCCCAGCCGCCCCGCCCGTCAGCCCCTCAGCGTGGGGCGCGCCGCGGCCTGCCGGTCCACCGCCTCATACAGCGCCTTGATGTTGTTGCTGCCGAAGCTACGCGCCCCGCGACGCTCGATCACCTCGTAGAAAAATGTCCGCCGCGGGTGCCTCGACTCGGCGAAGATCTGCAGCATCATGCCCCAGTGATCCCGGTCGGCCAGGATATTCAGCTCACGTAGGCGCTCCATGGGGACATCCACCGGGCCGAGGCGTTCCGGCAGCGCGTCGTAGTAGCTGCCTGGCGTGCTGAGGAAGCGGACACCGCGGCCGGCGATCGTGCGCACCGCGGCGCAGATGTCGCCGGCCCGGAACGCCACGTGCTGTATCCCGGCCCCGCCGTGCGCGCCGATGAACTCGTCGATCTGGCCCGGCGCCCGGCTGGTGTCCGGCTCGAGGATGGTCAGGGTCACCTTCCTGGACCGGCTCTGTACCACCTTCGAGTCCATGGCCTGCGCGCCGACCAGGATCCGCTCCTCAAACGTCTGAGCGAAACCGAACACTTCCCGGTAGCGCTGCACGGTCCTGTCGAGCTCACCCGCGGGCACGCACACCGCGATGTGATCGACCTCCTCGAGCAGGCTGTCGCCGGCCGGGCCGGGTGCGGCCTCCTCGATCACCCCCGGGCTGAACGGCCCGCCCACCGCATCCCGGGTGACGAACCGGTGCGTCACATCCCCGAAACCGTCCACCGCGGCGAACGTGACCCGGGCGCCGCCCTGTTCCAGCATCGCGGGCGGCGCGACCGGGACGGCGCCGCGGTCCACGGCCGCGGCGAACGCGCTGTGCGCGTCGCTGACCGTCATGGCGATGACGGCGACCCCATCGCCATGCCGCCGGACGTACTCGGCGGCCGGGTGCTGGTCACCGAGCGCCGAGGTGACCAGGAGCGTGATGCCGCCCTGACGCAGCAGTAAGGACCGGCAGCCCGCCAGCCCGGTCTCCGGGCCACCGCGGCCCTGGATGCGGAACCCCCACGCATCGCTCAGCTGGCTGGCCACGCGGTCGGCGTCCTCGACGTACAGCTCCAGGTGATCGACCGCATCGATATCCATCGCCATTACCTCCGCAGGTTGAGGTCGCGCCGGTCCGGGTGGGCCGGCGGTCAGATTGCGCGGCCGCCGGTCAGGTCTCGGTCGCGCTGGCTGGCGGCGAAACCGGCCGCAGTCCAGGCGCGGGCGGCGGCGTGCCCACCCCGGCCAGCGTCAGGAGCGGCGCGGTCAGCGCGGTCATGATCAGTGCCATCAGGACCAGCACGCTGAACAGCTGCTGGTCGATGAGCCCGGCACTGAGCCCGACGTTGAGCGCGATCAGCTCGGTCAGCCCTCTGGTGTTCACCAGCACCGCGACGGCCGCGGAGTCGCTCCGGGTCAGGCCCCCCGCCCGGGACGCCAGGTACCCAGGGCCGAGCTTGCCGATGCTGGCCAGCACGCAGAGCAGCCCGAGCAGGATGAACGCGCTGCCGCGCAACGCGCCGACGTTCAGCGACAAGCCGGTGACGACGAAGAACAGCGGCAGCAGCAGCCCGCCGACCTGCTCCATCGGCCGGAGCACCTCGGCATCCGGGGCGCCGTCCAGGCTGGGCATGGTCAGGCCGGCCAGGAACCCGCCGAACACCGGGTGCAGGCCTAACGACGCGGTCACCCAGGCGCTGCCCAGCGCCAGGGCCAGCGCCACCGGTAGCTGGCTGGCCAGCACGGCCCGGCGCCGGCCCAGCCACCAGCGCAGCGCCGGCCGCACCCCGAGCAGCATGATCGCCGCGAAACCGCTGATCAGCAGCAGGGTCACCGGCCACGGCCGGCCCGCTTTGTGCACCGAGCCGACCAGGATGGCGGCCAGCACCAGCCAGGCCGCCGCATCCATGATCCCGGCCGCGATCGTCGCGGTCGTCCCGGCGGTGCTGCCCGCCATGCCCCGCTCGCGCACGATCGCGGCCAGCACCGGGAGCGCGGTGATGGACATGGCGACCGCCATGAACAGCACCAGGGAACGGCTGGGGTGCACCTCACCCAGCGCGGCGAATCCGGACCGGTCGGCCAGCACCGACCCGGCGCCCAGCAGCATCGGCAGCAGCAGGGCGCCGGCCGCGACCAGCGGCGCGGCCCGTCGGCGCCCGCGCAGCGCGCGCCAGTCGAGCTCGTAGCCCACCACGAACATGAACAGCACGATGGCCACCTGGGCCAGCACCGTCAGCGGCGGCAGCACCGCGGGTGGGAAGATGCGGCCGGTCAGGTGGCCAGGTAAGCGGCCGAGCAAGGTCGGCCCGAGCAGGATGCCGGCCAGAATCTGGCCCACCACCGCCGGCTGCCCGCATTTCCGGGCCAGGGCACCGAAAAGCGACGCCAAAATTAAGACCAGGGCAACATCACCAATAACATCAGCGATCAAGATATCCATGCCGCCCTCACGATCAATAATCTGCAGCAGGCAAGATGACCGGCGCATTTTATATAACGTCAGCTGGTGGTCAGTGAATCGTCAGCCAGGAATATGTTCGCCATAATCGGTAGCCGGAGGGTTCCACCCCAGGTCACCCGGCCTTTAGCTGATTGCTACTTGGGCCGGTCTTCCACTGGAAGCTATCAGATAATGGCTGCCCCGGCAACGCGGCCGGGCGTCCAGGTCTGGTCAGGAAATCTGGCTGGCTGCCGGCCTGTGATCAACGGTAGGATCGGTATACGCCAGCTTGTGTCGAGCCATTCTGCAGGATCGTCTCACCGCCTATGTCAAGCCCACCCTGGGGGCCTAGATGAAGATTGAGGGAATAGACCACATCGAATTCTATGTCGCCGATGCCGGGCAGTCAGCTGTTCAACTGCGCGACGGCTACGGCTTCACCATCCGCGGCCGGAGCGGCCCCGGGGCGCGGCAGGCCGGCTACCACTCGGTGCTGACCCGGCACGGCACCATCACAATCCTGTTCACTTCGGCCGTCGATCCGGGCCATCCGGCCGCCCGGTACGTCGCGCGGCATGGCGACGGCCCGGCGGTGATCGCGTTCAGCGTGGCCGACGGCCCGGCCTGCTTCGCCGCGGCGGTACGGCGCGGCGCCAGGCCGGCCAGCCCGGCATCCGGTCCGGGCTGGGCCGGGGGCACGGTGCGCGGGTTCGGGGACGTGGCGCACCGGTTCGTCACCCGGCAGGATCCGGCCAGCCCGTTCACCCCGGGGCTTACCGCCGGGACGGCGGCCGCCGAGCCAGCCGCGGCGGGTGCCCAACCGGCCTGGCTGCACGGCATCGATCACCTCACCCTCTGCGTGGCGCCGGGCGGCCTGGCCGAGACCGCCCGGACCTACCACGACGTGTTCGGCTTCAGCCGGACGTTCGCCGAGCGGTTCAGCGCCGGCGGGCAGACGCTGAACTCGGTGGTGCTGCAGAGCCCGAGCGGCACGGTCACGCTCAGCCTGCTCGAGCCGGAGCCCGGTACCGGCCCGGGCCAGGTCACCGACTTCCTCGCCGCGCACGGTGGGCCGGGCATCCAGCGGATCGCATTCCGCACGGCGGACATCTTCGCCGCCATCCGCGGCTGCGCCCGCCGCGGCGTCAGTTTCCCGGCCATGCCGGACAGCTACTACGACACGCTCGCCGCCCGGGTCGGGCCCGGCATCCCCGTGGACACGCTGCGCGAGCTCGGCGTGCTGGCCGACCGGGACGGCTGGGGATGGATGTTTCAGGCCTTCGCCAGCCCGCAGCACACCAGGCGCACATTCGGCTACCAGCTGGTGGAGCGGCGCGGCGCACTCAGCTTCCGCCCGCATGACGTCCCGGCCCTGTGCGCCAGCGCGCCCGGGCAGCACTAGGAGGAGACCATGGCACACCGGCTCGCGCTGACCGACCTGCACGGCTCCGTGGCCGACCCGATCCTGGACACGATGAACTTCCTCAACGAGATCACCGCGCGGTACCCGGACGCGGTGTCGTTCGCGCCAGGCCGGCCGTTCGACGGGTTATTCGACCCAGCCTGCATCGCCGAGTACTTCGACAGCTATACCCGCTACCTGCGCCGGTGCGGACGCAGCGAGGCGCAGGTGCGGGCCGCCCTGTTCCAGTACGGCCGGACGAAAGGGCAGATCCACGGCCTGATCGCGGAGACGGTGGCCAACGACGAAGGCATCGCGGTGCCGCCGGAGTCGGTCGTGGTCACGGTGGGCGCGCAGGAGGGGATGTTCCTGCTCCTACGGGCGCTCATGGCCGGGCCAGCGGATGTGCTGCTGGCCAGTTCGCCGTGTTACATCGGCATCACCGGGGCGGCCCGGCTGCTCGATGTCCAGGTGATCGGCGTGGCCGAGGGGCCGGCTGGCCCGGACCCGGCCGCGGTTTGCCGCGCCGCGCGGCAGGCCCGCGCGGCCGGCCAGCGACCGCGCGCGCTGTACGTGGTCCCGGACTTCGCCAACCCCTCCGGCGCCAGCATGACGGTACCGGCCCGGCAGGCACTGCTCGACGTGGCCGCGGCCGAGAACCTGCTGATTATCGAAGACAACCCGTACGGCTTCTTCACCCGGGAGGCGGCGCCCAGGCCGACGCTGAAGGCGCTGGACCGCAGCGGGGTCGTGGTCTACCTCGGCTCGTTCGCCAAGACCTGCTTCCCGGGCGCCCGGCTGGGCTACGTCCTGGCCGACCAGCCGGTGGCCGGCCCCGATGGCCAGCTGAGCCTGCTGGCCGACGAGCTGGCCAAGATCAAGAGCATGATCACCGTGAACACCCCGTCGCTCAGCCAGGCGGTGATCGGCGGGATGCTGATCCAGCACGGCTGCCGCCTGCGCGAAGCCAACCAGCCGGCCATCGCGTTCTACCGCACCAACCTGCGCACCGTGCTGGCCGAACTCGACCGGCACTTCCCGGCGCCGGTGCGCGCCGGGCTGAACGTCAGCTGGAATTATCCGGATGGCGGATTCTTCACCGTGCTGACCGTGCCGTTCGCCGCGGACCAGGCAGCGCTGGAGCGCTCCGCCCGCGAATTCGGCGTGCTGTGGACGCCCATGGACGCGTTCTTCGTCGGTGATGGCGGCCGTCACCAGCTCCGGTTGTCGTCCAGTTACCTGCCATCGCAGGACGTGGCCGATGGGATTGCCCGGCTGGCCGCATTCATCACCGCCGAGGCCAGCCGGCTGACGGCACCAGCCGGGCTCCGGCGTTAAGAAACGTTCATCACATTCCGCTCGACCTGATCGGCGAATCCTTCCCAGAGCTGGGCGCACTCCCGGGCTAGCTGGGCGATGATGCCGCCGCAATGCGCCGGGACATTCTCCACGATCCGGTCCCATTTCTCCGTCTCCACCAGGTGCGCGTGCAGCAGGCGGAGCAGGATACGCCCGGTCTCGGTGAGCCGGAGCGCGGGATCGGCCCGCAGGCGCTCCATAACCGCCGTGGCACTCCCGGCCGCCGGCCTGGCCCCCGGATGGACACTGCTCACGAGTCGCGGGCACTCCGGTTTCACCTGCCGCTCCAATTTCGGCAGCGGCCGCTCCTCGCTCAGCGGCGGGCGCTCCGTAGGCACGGCCGGGCCCGCTGACTGGGTGTTTTGCTCAGGCCGTTTCCGGTCATACCGGCTGGGTACCGGGTCCTCGCCGCGGCGGAGCCGGTTCCGGACATCGCGCACCGTTTCCGGGGATATCCCGGCCGCGTGCGCCACCTGGCGCAGCGAAAGCTCAGGATTGTCGGACAGTATTTTGGACGCGAGCACCCGGCCCCGGGCGCCGTCAACCGGCCGTATCCGGCCATCCTGGCCTATCCGGGTCGTCACCTGGACCGCATCGCCGGTTTGCCGGGCCCGGACAGCGGCAATCGTCCTGGACGCCAGGCCGGTCACCGAGGCGATCATCCGGTCTGACCATTGTGGATGCGATTTGATTATCCGTTCTGCGGCCGCCATCCGCTCGGCCAGCGAAAGCGGGAGCCCGTGCTTGATATTTGATTTGACCGACAAGACGAAGGCGTCTGCCGCACTGCCAGAAAAAAACCGCGCGGCAATCTCCTGATCGCCGCGGAGCTTGGCCGCCCGCAGCCGATGCGCACCATCTATAACACGCATCGTCGCGCGGTGCACGATAATAGGCGGAAGCTGCGCTTGCGCTTCTGCTAAAACGTGCACATGTTCTTCGCTCTCCCCCGAGAAACGTGGTGAATCAGTTACCGAAAGGGAGCTGATAGCGAGCATCACTACTGGAGATGGCTCGCTGTCCGCCTGCCCGGCGGCCGGTAAGTTTCTCGCCTGCGTACGGTTCAGATCCTGAGCGTGGAGATCCTGAGCCTGGACTGTCATAACTTCCGTTCCCCGCATGTTGGTCCAGCTGAAACCAGGAAGGAAGGGGACAGCTCCGCACAGTGCCTACCCGCTCGATAAAACGCCTAAGGCGCGCGGTCAAGACTCTATGGCTGCTGTACCCCGCCCCTACCTGATCGTCGCTGCGCCCGGCTGGATGGCCCCCCCCAGATCCCGTCGACCACTAATCTTGCTCACCCAAGCGCTGGCTGTCCATCCTGCGCCAGGCTGATCTGGACATGCGGACACCAGGAACGGTCCGCTGTGCGGCTCGGCCGGCCCGGGCCAGGCGGGGCGGGACCGGGCGGAACGGCAGGTCGGGGGCGAGACCTTCCCAGACTGCCCTACTACCGGTTTCATCGCGGTTACATCGCAGCACAACCGGCGCCCGGAAAAGTTGGCGAGACTTCAAGAAAACGCAATAGCGAAGGACCGCCCACCGGGACGAGTCCAACTGGGCAAGTATGGCACTTGGACATCCATTACAGACAGCCCGCCACCAAGTATAGTTGTGCTCTTATTATCAGTCGGTGTCGGCTATGGCGCACACGCATCGCCAGTCACTCGGTACTATCAGTTACCTTGCGCTCCGCGTGATCCGCCAATTCAGCCCACATCTGAGCACACTCTTTCGCCAGCTGCGCAATTATGGTACTGCAGTGCACTGGGACACTCTCGCCAATTCTGTCCCAATCCTTCACTTCGATCAGATGAACGTGTAGCAATCTGAGCAACGCTCGCCCCGTCTCGGTGAACCTGACTGCAGGATCCGCCTTGAGCCGCTCCACGATCAGGGCCAGGTTCTCCGCCGAGGCCTGGCTGAGCTCGAAACTGGCCATGGGCTTGTCCACTGGCGGGCCGGTCCCGCCGGCCCGGCCGGAGTCCTGTGCGGCCCCTGGCGCGGCCCGCCGGGCGACCGGGTCCTCCCCGTGGAGCAACCGGTTCCGCACATCCCGGGCCGTCTCGGGCGAGATCCCGGCGGCCCGGGCCACTTCGCGCAGGGACAGGCCTGGGTCCGCACTGATTAATTGCGAGGCCAGCAGGCGCCGCGCGGGGCCATCCACCGGGCGGACCCGGCCGTCCTGGCCGATCCTGCCCGCGGCCTGCGGTGGCTTCCCGTCCTGCCGGGCGCGTATCTGGCCGATCGTGCGCGGCGACAGCCCACTGACCGACGCGATCATCCGGTCTGACCACTGCCCGTGGGACTGAACGATCCGGGCCGCCGCTGCCTCACGTTCGGCCAGCGATAGCGGCAGCCCATGCTCGACATTTGCCTTGACCGCGATGACGAATGCGTCGTCCGCATCGCCGGAAAAGAACCGGACGGCGATCTGCTCCTGCTGCCGGAGCTTGGCGGCGTGTAACCGGTGTACCCCATCGATAACCTGCATCGTGTCTCGGTGCACGATGATCGGCGGCAGTTCCTCCGGCGCCTCGGCCAGCACCTGTACGTGATCTTCACTGCTGCCCGCGATCCGCGGTGACCCGGCCACCGACAATGCACCGACCGGGACCAGCACCACCGGCTCGGGCCCAGCCGACCCGGGGACCAGCCATTTGCCTACTACGGAATCGCTGGAATCGTGCTGCCGGTCAGCCATATTTCCCCCGAGCCCAGGACGTGACCTAATACTGGATGCAGCGCCTTACGCTGCATTATTCCCCGTCCGGGTCCGCCGTTCCCGGTAGGTTCTCACCTCAAATCTTGCTGGTCCGCGGAATGCCTGTCCACTCTGGGGTGCCGCCGCGGCCGCGGCGGCACCCGGGGAGCGGATACGGCTAGGGCACCGACCACTGCTGGTTGGTTCCGCCGTTGCAGGCCCACAGGTCGAGCTGGGTGCCCTCGGCCGTGTTGAAGGCCGGGTCGTCGAGGCACATGCCGGACGCCGGGTTCACCAGCTCGCCGTTCACCGCCAGCCACTGCTGGTTGGCGCCGCCGTTGCAGGTCCACTCCTCGATCAGCGTGCCGTTGGTGTAGCTGGCGTTGGTGATGTCCAGGCAGCTGCCGTTGATCTGCACGGTGCCGTTGCTGGCCATGGTCCAGGTCTGCGAGCTGGCGCTGCCGTTGCACGTCCCACATCTGGATCTTGGTGCCGTTGGCGCTGGACCCGCCGTTGGCATCCACGCAGTCCGCGGTGTCGTCGCCCGCGACGATCGGCCCGCTGGGGGTGGCCGAGCCGACCAGGGTGACGGACAGGTTGTCGAACTGATCGGTCTGGTATCCGGAGGTACCCAGGCCGACCATGCCCGAGGCATAGGACGAGCTGGTGACCGTGCCCACCGTCGTCCCGTTGATCGCCGCCGAGATCGTGCTGCCGTTGAACGTGAGCGCCAGATGCTGCCAGGTTCCGGTGCCAGGCGCGGTCACCGAGCCGCTGGCCAGCGTGGACAGGCCACCAGCCTTGCTGTTCCGCACGATCGACCACGCACCGGTGTTGCTGAGTTGCAGGTAGTAGTCGTTAATATTCGCTGGACTGAAGCGCGTCCTGGCCTCCGACCCGGCCGAGGAGCTGCACGGCGCCCGCCGAGGACATCAGTGCGTCCGCGGAAACCGTATAGTTCGCCCAGCTCAGATTGCCCCCGATCGTGTAGGGGGTGGCATTGTTGTCCCATTCGATGGGCTGAACGCCAGCCTGCTGCTGGACGCACTCGCCCGACCGGCCGCCTGCGCACGGCTCAACTTCGAACGCGCCTTGCATCTGGGACAGGTACCTGGGCTGCTGGCCCACGGTGTCGCTGTCGAACGAGTCCGAGTAGGGCAGCCCCAGCGTGCTCTGCGCCGGGCAGGCCGCGGTGCCCTTGCCCTGCCCGGTGGTGGTGGTCAGCGTAGTAGACGTAGCCCGGCTGCACGGTGAGCGAGTAGGCGCCGTTCGACGGGGTGATGCTGGCCTGCTGGGCGAACTGCGGCCCGGACCCCGGCGTGTTCACGTCGGTCGCCCACACGTGCACGGTGCCGGTGGACAGGCCGCCGGACACGTTGACGGTGACCGTCTGCGCGGCCGTCGCGGTGGTGCTCTCGATGATCGTCGAGTAGTCGGTGCCGTCGGTCAACTTGAGCGTCACGTAGCTGCCGTTGGACTCGCTGCCACCCAGGTAGCCGGAGGCGGAGTTGAGGTACTTCCAGCCCGGCGCGGTGAACTGGGTGGTCTGGGCGGTGGCCCACAGGCTCTCGCCCACGCTGTAGGCGCCGGACCACGGCTGGTTGGCCAGGATCAGCCCGTCCGTGTTGTACGGCAGATCCGGGTAGATCGCCGCGATCAGCGGCCAGTTGATGTACGCGGTCAGGTCGGCGTCCACGTAGCCGCGGGTGATGGAGCGGATGAGTGCGGGCGCACCGGAGTTCAGGTCCTGCGAGCCGTTCTCGCTGGCCCACAGCGGCTTGCCGGTGCCCTCGGCGGTCGAGTTGGCCGGGCAGCTGTCGGCGCTGCCGCCGTCCCCGCCGGCGCACGGGTAGTGCACCCCGATGATCGAGACGGCACTGGCGAACGTCGAGTTGTCCGCGATGTCGGTGGCGATGCTCCAGTCGCTGTCCGCGCCGACGATCTGCACGCTGGAGTAGCCGTCGGCGTTCAGCGTGGAGCGCAGCTGCTCGTACCAGGAGATGTTGTAGCCGCGCTCGTTCCAGCCGCCCGAGGTAGTTGATGGTCAGGTTGTGCGAGGCGGCGCAGTTCAGCCAGCTGACCAGGTAGTTGATGGTGGCCGTGGAGAAGAACGAGCCCAGCCAGCCCGGCGCGCCCCAGGCCAGCCCGTACAGCTTGATGTTCGGGTTCAGCGCCTTGGCCTGCTCCATCAGCCACCACTCGTACCCGTTGCTGCAGTTGATCGAGCCGGAGGCGTGCTCGATGCTGGACTCGGAGCCGTCGGTGGAGTTGGTGTCCCCGCCGATCTCGACCTTGAGGATCTGCAGGTCCGCGCCGTAGCCCGGCTCGAACAGGTAGTCCAGGATCTGCTGCTGCTGCGCGGCCGGGTAGTCGGTCAGCAGCCGGCTGTTGCCGCCACCCCCGCTGATCGCCCCGATCCCACCGAACGTCCGGCCCGCGCTGGTGCCGTTGACCGTGATCGTCGTGGCGGCCGCGGCGGCCACGGCCGGCACCGCGACCAGCCAGGCTAGGCCGAGCAACGCGGCGGTGGCCAGCGCGAGAACATGCCGTAACCGGGCGGGCGATATCCTGTTCATGCCTGTTTCCTTCCAGGAGTCACTGCCTGGCCACGACTGACCAGATCTGGTCGAATGTGGTGGATAGCGTTGAAAGCTGCCTTCATTGAGGCATCCCAGGCGATGGCCGTCAAGACAGGAGTTGCCTGCTCCGGGCCGTGATGGCCAGCAGCTGCCCGGACGGGTGGAAGTTTCGGACTTGCCAGAAACGAGTTGTGACTGCTGATAGCATTTCGGTTGCTTTCGCCGACCTGGCCGGGGGGATCAGGTGGCAAATACGGGGACTGTCGCATTCCGGGGTAACAGGGGATTGTTCGGAACGCACGGAGTCAATCGGGGTAAGCGGGGCAGGTCCGGCCGGGATGGCACGCCGGGGCATGTCCCGCGAGTTAGTGCTGGGCTGGAACCGCCACTGCGGTCCGGCAGGCAGTTCGCGCTGGACGCGCTGCCCTTCGTGATCATGGCCATCGTGGCCATCATCGCGGCTTTCTTCGAGCGGGGCTCGGAGCTGCTGCCGTTGCTGGCGCTGGGCCCGGCGTTCGCGGCCGTGTCCGGCGGCGTGCGCAAAACGGTGGTCGGCAGGCACGGTGGCGTTCGCCTCCTGCGCGCTGATCGCCGCGTACCAGATGATCGGCTCGTGGGAGAGCTACGCGCTCGACTCGGCCACCGTGGCCGGGGTCACCGTGGCCGCGGTCATGGCCAGCACGCTGCGCGCCCGCCGGGCCCGTGAGCTGGCCGAGGTACGGGCCATCGCCGAGGTGGCCCAGCAGGTCGTGCTCGGGCCCGTGCCCAGCGAGGTGAGCTCGGTCCGGCTGGCGGTGCGGTACATGTCGGCCACGTCGCACGCGCAGATCGGCGGCGACCTGTACGAGGTCATGCCCGCGCTGGATGGCTGCGGCTCATCATCGGCAACGTCCAGGGCAAAGGGCTGATCGCGGTGAAGACGGCGGCGGCCGTGCTGGGCGCGTTCCGTGAGAGCGCACATGACGCCGCCGACCTGGCCGTGATCGCGGAGCGGATCGAGCAGAGCCTGGCCCGCCAGCTCACCGCCGAGCAGTTCGTCACCGCGGTGCTGGCCGAGGTCAGCTCGGACGGTTCGAAGATCCAGCTGCTGAGCTGCGGCCATCCGCCGCCGCTGCTGATCGCGGGCGGAGCGGGCCGGTTCGTCGAGCCGGCCGTGCCCGGCCTGCCGCTGGGCCTGACCCATTTGGCCGAGTTCCCGCGCGATGTGACCACGCTGCCGTTCGGCCCGGGCGACCAGCTGCTGTTCTACACCGACGGGGTCAGCGAGGCGCGGAACACTACGGGCGACTTCTATCCGCTGTCCGAGCACCAGGCGCTGACCACGGGCCAGGAACCGGACGCGGTGCTCGACCGGCTGCAGCAGGATGTGCTCCGGCATGTCGGCCACGCGCTGGACGACGATGCCGCGATGCTGCTGCTCCGCCGCGAGCCAGCCTTAATCCAGCCGGTCCCGGCGACGCCGCTCGGCCCAGTGCGGCTGAATCCGTGACGGCTGAATCCGTCACAGCTGAATCCGGGGCGGCTCAGTCCGGGGCGGCTCAGTCCGGAGCAGCGGCTCGCGCGGCCTCCTCGAGGCCACCGGGGTGCACGACTTATCCGCTGCTGACTCATCCCGGATACCTGGCCGGACCGGTGCGGTACCCCCGCCCTGAGGGCTTCAGCGCATTCCAGCCCGGCGGAGGCGTTCATGGGCTTCGTCTTGGGTCAGGCAGGTTACTGGCTGTCCGGCGGCGTGCTGCTGCTTGGCGTCGTAGGCCCTGGTCCAGACGCCTGCGGCCCAGCAGCGCTGTAGCTCGCCGGGACTGAAGGGCCGTCCGCGGGCGGTGGCGTAGGCGCCGAGGAACTCGCGGGTCTCGGTCACGGTGGCCAGCGCCGGGTACAGGTAGATGGCCGCAGCCAGTCCGGCGATGACCGCTTCGCTGTCGGCGATCAGGCTGTCCCAGTCGTAGGCCACCAGCAGCCGGTTGCCGTCCCACCGCAGGTTGTCCGTTATCCAGTCACCGTGCCCGATCACGGCCTGGTCCTGGTCTTCCTGCAGCTTCTGCCGGGCGGCGTGGCCCGCCGCATCGATCCAGTCCGGCCCATCCACCTGGTTCAGGTCCACGTCCAGGTCCTCGGGCCAGGGCCACAACCCGCCCTGGCTGTGGTTCCATGCTGCCCACGGCGGCGCGGGCGCTAGCGAGGGCATCTGTTCAGGCCGGGGAGCCAGGTGCACCAGTTGCGCGAGCGCTGCGGCAAAGGGCTGGGCGGTGTGGCCGGAGCCGGGCAGCGCGGCCTCGCCCGGGATGTAGCTCTCGGCGCTGGCCTCATGCTCACCGAGCGGTGCCGGGCCAGCCAGCGGCTGCGGACAGGGATACCCGGAATCGAACAGGCGGCGCTGCACCTCGGTGCACGCAGTGAGCCGCGGCGCGGCTGGGCGGACCCGCACCACGACCTCACGCCCGTCGGCTAGCCGTGTTCCGATCACGCAGGTAAGGTGCCCCGTCCGGAACAGTTCGCTTTCCGCCGGACTGCCTAGATGCAGCTCGCACCACGTGGCCAGGCTCGCCGCATCGACCACAGGCAGTTCAAATGCCATCTCGCTATTCTCATCGAACCCTCGCACCACGGGACCCGATGTGCTCGATGTCCGCGACCCCCGCCGCGCCCAAGTCGGGTTTCAGTCAGAGGCTGGCTGTCGTGGTGCGCTGGCTTACCTTGCGCCGGGACAGGCCGAACCGCTCGGCCAAGGCTCGCTGGCTCAGCGGCGCCCGTGGTCGCGACCTCGGCGTAGGCGGCGCGGACCGCCTACTCCGCATCGCCTGGACGGCTGCCGCCCGCGGCGGCCTGGGCTGGCCCGCCGGGCCCGGCGAGATCCGGGCTGCCTTGCCACCGCTGATCAGCGAGTCCGGAAGAGATCTTCATGACTTCCACCGTGGACAGGCCGGAAGTTCCCTGACGGACCGCGCCCCTGGTGAGTCCAGTGCGCGTCCGGCGATGCGGGACCGTCGGGGATGGCACTGCCAGACGCCGACCAGTGCTCCTGTGCCCGGCTGGCGGGTTCATCCGGCGGCCGGGGCTGCCCGTTCACCGCCGCGGTGGCGGGCGCTGGATCACTCGCAGGCCGGTCGCCACGCGAGCGTGACCAGGCCGGCCAGGAGCAGTACCGCCGCGGGGAACAGGGCCGTTGGGTCGCCGAACGGGTAGAAGGCGGGAACCATGGCCTGCTGACAGGTCGAGCCGACCGGTATGATTCCACCACGGCGGTGCAGCTGATGGTGATCACATGCAGGAACCAGGCTGTCGTCCGGCCGCACGCGAGTATCGCCAGGACCCGCGGTCTTCGATCGGCTAGCGGCGCGGCCTGCCGGTGGCTACGGGCAATTCAGGACAGGGGACCAGCGTCCGCATGGCCCCGGGCCGACCAACTGGATGGGCTACTGGAGCCCAGGCAGCAGCGGGGCCAGCGCGGCGGTCGCTGCGGCCAGGGACTCAGCCCGGTCACCTGGTACGCGCGGTTAGCGGCCGGGGTCAGGAGGGTTTCGACGCGGCGGTCCCGCCAGCTGGTACCAGGCCGCGGCTGAGCGGCTGGCCGAGAGCGCAAGCGGCGACGGGCTAACCCAGGAGCAGCGCCGCCGGAACGGGGACGGGCGCGGGTGTCAAGACCGCCGCCCAGGTACATCGCCTCCGTCACCCGGGATAGACGATGCGGTAAGTACGTGAACCGGTCGTCGGCCGCGGTGGCACCCATCAAGGACAACGCAGCGACAGTGCGGCGAGCCCCCCGAACAACAGCAGCGGAAACCAGTAGGCGGGCCGTCAAGCTGGCCATCCTGCGGCGCGAGTGCGACTGCGGGCATGCCGGTCACATCCCACGCAGCCGGGAAGTCCTGCAGGCGATTTACGTATGCAGGGTCGTTTCTCACACGGGGGGAATGGTGACACCAAGAGTGTCACGTATCTGCCCGGGAAAGCTGGGTCGGTGAGCGGAGACACGCCGGCAGCGAGCTGAGCCTCCGAGACCCCTGCGATGGCCCGGTGTAGTCGTTTGTAATACAATTGCCATGTGGACGGTGAGCGGTTCGACCCTGACTTACTGGATGAAGAAGACCCGTTCGAGATCGACGATCAGGCCGCTCACCTGTTCAAGCATCCGTACCTCGGGATCGACGATATCGATGATGTGTGGGCCAGCAGTCCGCTGTTCTACCCAGCCAAGCCTCCTGCGCACTGGCTCATGTGCGCGGAGATCGGCGGCCGGGTGCTGATGGTGCCGCTGGCCCCGGCGCGCAGCGGGGACCCGCGTCGGTGCCGCCCCATCGGCTGCTATGAGGCTTCCCAACCGCTTGCCGCCCAGTACCGGGAGGACAGTAGATGACCAAGCCGATGACGCCTGAAGAGGAACACTCCTTCTACGCACAGCCGGAGAACCAAGAGCCGCAGGGGCCGGCGCGCCGGCGGCATGGCGCGCAGTTGAGCGCTCCG
Source organism: uncultured Actinomycetes bacterium (assembly GCA_963747705.1). Taxonomy (GTDB): domain Bacteria; phylum Actinomycetota; class Actinomycetes; order Streptosporangiales; family Streptosporangiaceae; genus RYN-230. The sequence goes on from CAVVGF010000025.1 coordinate 41,217, forward strand.
GTGCCGGTGCGCTTCCCGCCTGACCTGCTGGAGCGGCTCCGGCGGGCAGCCGATGCCGACGACCGCTCATTGTCGTCCTGGATCCGTCTGGCCGTGGAACATGAGCTACGGCGTACTGGCTGAGCCGCGTCGTGGAGTTCGCCGAGCAGACGGTGTCGGCGGGTGTGCCACCCGCCTGGCTGGCCACCATCTTCTGACCTGCCCGCGTTGAACGCACAGCGGCGGGGCCGCTGGCCGCCGGGGTGAGTCAGGTTGGGTGGTGGGGCAGTTCGGCGGCGAGGCCGGTGAGCAGGATGTCGAGGCCGCGTTCGAGTTCGGCGGCGCCGTCGTAGACGGCCAGGACCGGGGCGAGGCTGCGCAGCAGGGGGAATTCGCCGGGGGGCAGCCGGTGCAGGCCAAGCCGTAGCAGGTCATCGGTTTCGTCTGGGTTGTCGACGAGTTCCTGCAGTTCGTTGAGCACATGGCCGTGCAGGAACCCGAACAGGGCGCGGTAGATGTGCAGCGCGTGGGGTCCGCTGAAGCCGGCCCGGGTGAGCAGGGCCAGGATGTTTTCGAGCGGGCGCAGGGTGCCGCGGGGGCGGAGCCCGAGCGGGGTGGCCAGGGGCCGGGTGACCAGCAGCGGCACCACGCGCGGGTGGGCCAGCGCCAGCGCGCGGTAGTTGCGGGCGACGGTGCGCAGCTGAGCCTGCCAGTCGGGATCGGTGGGGTCAACTTTCAGCTGGGCCAGCACGGTTTCGGCGACGCCGTCCAGGACGGCGGCCTTGCTGGTGGTATGCCGGTACAAGATCATCGGGTCGCGGTTCAGGGCGTGGGCGAGGCGGCGCATGGACAGGGCGTCGGCGCCGTCGCGGTCGACGATGTCCAGTGCGGCGGCCAGCACCACCTCCCGGGTGATCTTGCCGTCCCGGTGCGCGGCGGTGGCTCCAGGGCCGGGCGCGGGCTGGTTCATCGTGATCACACCTCCTTTCCTGCGGCCAGGCTCGCAGGAGCTTTGTTAACACCGCAGGTCTACGACGTTGACACAACTCTAGCCGGGGTGTTCACTGTAGGTCTACAGCGTAGAGGGTTTCGCCGGAAAGAAGGCACACGATGAGCGCAGAAGACAAGGTCAAGAACACCGCCGAGACGGCCAAGGGCACCGCGAAGGAAGGCTTCGGCAAGGCCACTGGCAATGAGTCCCTCAAGGCCGAGGGCCGCGCCGATCAGACCATGGGCCGTCTCAAGCAGGCCGGCGAGAAACTCAAGGACGTTTTCAGGAAGTAGCTGACGCGGCCCATGTTTATCGGCGTCGGAACCATCGTCGTGATCGTGATCATCGTCCTCGTCATCATGATGCTGCGGCGGCGCTGAACGCGCCCCGAAGGACAGGAGACACACGATGCGGACACTCGGATACATCACGGCAGTAACCATGGCGGCCGCCGTCGCGGGCCTCGGGCTGGTGACGGTGATGTCATGGCCGGACATACGGCAGTACTTGAGGATCAGGAAGATGTGACCTCGCTGGCCGGGGCGTGCCCATTTTCCTGAACCGCGGCTTGTCCGCGGGAGTTCGGTTGCTTCAGTGTGGGTCCGCCGGCCAGTTCGGCGGGGGTGTCCCGGGGACTATCAGCGTGGATTCGTAGGCGAGCACGACGGCCTGGATGCGATCGCGCAGACCGAGCTTGGCCAGTATCCGGCCGACATGGATCTTCACGGTGCCCCCGGACAGGTGCAAGCGGGCCGCGATCTCGCTGTTAGACATGCCCGCCGCGATCAGGGCGAAAACGTCCTGCTCGCGGGCGGTAAGAGCGTGCTGAATCTGGGCGGCGCGGCGGCTGCCCGGCGGCTCGGCCGGCTGGGTCGTGAACTGGCGGATGAGGCGCCTGGTGGCGGCCGGCGCGAGGACGGCGTCACCGGCGGCGATGGTGCGGATCGCGGCCACCAGCCCCTCGGGCTGGGTGTCCTTGAGCAGGAAGCCACTGGCGCCCGCCCGTAGGCCGGTATAGACGTAGTCGTCGAGGTCGAAGGTGGTCAGGATCAGCACCTTGGACGGCAGCCCCGCCGCCAGGATGTCGCGGGTGGCGGCTATGCCGTCACGGCCAGGCATCCGCACATCCATCAGCACAACGTCAGGACGCAGTTCCGTACACATGGAGACCGCGGCGGCCCCATCACCGGCCTCACCGGCCACCTGGATGTCGGGTTCAGCGTCGAGGATAAGGCGGAAGCCTTTCCTGATGAGCGGGTGGTCATCGGCCAGCAGCACGGTGATCATGATGCGGCCGTGGTGCCGGGATGGAGCCGGGCGGTGACCCGCCAGCCGTGCGGATGGCGCGGGCCGAAATCCAGTTCGCCGCCAGACGCGCTGATGCGCTCGCGCATCCCGGTCAGGCCGCCGCCGGGGTCGCTGGGTTCCGCGGTGCCGCCGGCGCCGTCGTCCTCGACGTCAACGCGCACCTCGGCGGGGGTGAGCCGCAGCCAGACGGCTGCGCTCGCGCCAGGGCCGGCGTGTTTCATCGTGTTCGTCAGAGCCTCCTGCACCAGCCGGAAGACGGCGAACTGGACGCCAGGCGGCGGGTCGGTCCCGGTACCGGTACCGGTGCGTTCGTAGCTGACCGGCAGGCCGGCGGCACGAACCCGGCCGAGAAGGTCGTCCAGGCCGGCCAGGTCCGGCAGCGGCGGCCAGGGTTCGGGCGCGGAGCCGGCCCGCAGCACGCCGAGCAGCTGGCGGGTCTCGGCCAGCGCCTGCCGGGCCGTGCCCGACACGTCCCGGATCGCATCGCATGCCTCGCCGGGCGCCCGGGTGACGGCACGGAGGGCACCGTCCGACAGCGCCACGATGACGGTGAGGTGGTGGGCCACGCTGTCATGCATCTCGCGGGCGATACGGGCCCGTTCCTCCGCCGCGGCCAGTGCCCTGGTCTGCTCACGTTCGCGTTCCAGCCGCCGGGCCCGGTCGCTCAGCTCGGCGAGATACGCCCGGCGGGTGCGCACGTACATACCCACGAGCAGGACGGCGGCCGTGAACCCGACGGCATCTGAGATCGCGAGCGCCCAGTGCCGGGTGCCATCCTGAGCGACCACCAGCAGCACCTCCCCGGCCACGAGCACCGCCGCGGCCAGCGCCTCCGCCCGGCCCATCATCGTGGCCACGGTGTACAGGCTGATCGCCAGCGCGACCGGGAACAGCGCTCCGTGAGCCGGCCACTGGGCCAGGACGGCCGTGGCCAGGAGGGTCCAGGCGAACACCGGCCCGGGCCACACCCGGCGCAGCGGCAGTGCCCCGGCCGTCAGGACCGCGACGGCCAGGCTGGCCACCAGTGACAGGTGACCGGAATGCGCCGTCTGGCCGAAAGAGAAGCGCGCCAGGGACGCTGCCCCCGCGAAGATGGCGCAGCCGATATCGAAAGCCCACGATCGCAGTGGCCGCGTTCCCGGGTTCTCGGCGCGCTCCCAGAAGGCCACATACTCAGTATCCGCTCCGGAGCGGGTCCTCACGCCGGTACGTCAACGGCCGGGACCAGGTTGTGGCTCAGCCGGTCCGGCACCGCGGCCCCCTGCCAGATCCGGGCGGCCAGCAGGATCATCGCCGCCGCGAACGGCAGCATGAACAGGATGACGATCGGCCCGTACGAGGCCATCCCCTCGGCGACTTCCAGGCCCACGAAGAACAGGGCCGCGAGCCAGCGTGGCACGGTGCGGCTCCGCCACAGGGCAATCGCCATGAGCAGCGGCGCGAGATATTCGCTCACGAAGTACACGTACATGAAGACGTGGCCGAACTCGGAATTGAACGCCGTCACCAGCACCTTCGCGGCCGCGTCCCGGGGCGCGTGCGACGTGGCCGCGGCGGCGAGAACGGGATAGGCCACGACGTTGACGATGGCGCCGCAGAAGGCGCCGAGTCCGCCGAGCAGCGCGGCGATGGTAGCCAGCAGCGAGCCGCGGCCCGTGACCAGCGTGGCGATCGCGCCATACGACACGGCCAGCGCTCCGAGCCCGAGCAGGACAAGAGAGCTGGCCAGGTAGAGCTGGGCCGGGTGCTGCGCGGCGATGGGCAGCACCCGGAGCGCTGTGCCGGTGGTCGTGAACACCTGGTCGGTGCCTTTCGGGCTCAGCGCCTCACCTCCGATGTACAGCACGGCGGCGACGGGGAGAAAAACAGCGAGCACCCGCTTACGTATCAAGACAGCGTTATCCATAGCCCGAACGCTACGGACCCCGCCACCAGGGGACATCTGCCCCAAGGCCGCATCTTCCTGGCCGGCTATGCCCCCAGGCATAGGCCGGCCAGCAGGGCATCGGCTGGGTGGCAGGTACCGGCGAGCGCGGAAATGAGTTGCCCCGGCGCCAGCCGGCCGGTCAACCTGGGCGGCAGGGGAACCCACCCCCGCGGAGGGAGGCAACCGCCGTGCCCGGACCTGCCCAGGACAGCCACTCCGGCGGCATCAGCCAGCCCGGCCACCCCGTCCTCCGCCCGGCGGACGTCCTGGCCCACGGCGGCTGGCACCCCCACTACGTCCGCGTGCTCGTGGTGGCCAGCGACGGCGACTACGGTTTCGCGCTGGTTGACGGCAACGGTGACGGGGCCGAACTCGAAGCCGAAGCGTGGCTCTGGGACAGCGGGCAGTGGATGCCGGGCTCCTCGTCCGGCGCGGGACCGCTGGACCAGGTCGGAGTCGGTCCGGACCGGGGGCGAGATCGGCCCGGCCCGCTACGCCTATGGCCGCGCGCCCGGGCGCCAGGCCGTCACGATCGGCTTCGAGCACCGCCAGCACGAGGTCCCGGTAAGCCAGCACGGCATCTGGGCCTTCGTGAAGACCGCCACCGATCCAGCCAGCAGCGAAGTGCCCACCCTGGCCGGCTAACCACCGTACCAGCCTCACCCGTCGTCGCGCCGAACCCAGATCGACAGATGGGCCGGATGCAGCGTGCCGCGCACCACGCCCGCCAGGTCGGCCTGCACCGCCCCCATGTCCACGGCATCCTTGAGCCGCACACTGAACGCCGCGATGGTCTGGTCGGCGTCATACCGGGCCCGGTTGAACCGCCGGTCCACCGCCCGCTGTACCCGCCGCCGCACCGGGTTGAACAATGCCGCGGCGGCCAGTGTGGCCGCCGCCACGGACACCGAGGATGACAGCCGCAGCGCCTCGGTGGCCAGCAGCACCAGCCCCGCGTACACGCCGACCAGCAGCCCGGTGACCAGCGCGTAAGCCAGCGTCCGGGAGATGATCCGGTCGATGTCGTACAGCCGGTAGCGCAGGATGCCCACGCCGATGGACACCGGCAGCGCGGCCACGCCGACCAGCGCGATCTCCCAGAGAGCCGAGTTGGTGGCCACCGCCCAGATGCCGAGCACCGCGCAGACCACGGTCCCGCTGAGCAGCCACTTGAGCTGCTGCCGCCGGTCCCCGGACGCCCGCCGCCAGCTGGCCAGCTGGTACCCCAGCGCGCCGAGCCAGGCCACCGCGACCGTGCCGAAAAACAGCAGCGCCACCCAGCCAGGCGGGCTGGCCGCGGCGGTGGCCTGCCCATTGGCCAGGACGTGCAGCTGGTGCCGGCCCTGCGCGCCCGCGGCGGCGACCACGGAGCTGACCGGCAGGATCATAACGAACGCTAGGTACCCGCCCAGTGCCCACCGCCACCGCGCGGACGGCAGGCGGCCATCGGGAAAAAGCAGCGTCACCAGCGGAAACACGGCGATCGTCAGGGTGAACAGCTGGCCGATGACGAACGCGGCCAGAGCCAGCACCGGGATGCCCCAGTGCCCCTCGTGATAGACGTACGTCGCGTAGCCCGACGCGAAGATGCTGAACGGGATCCAGGCCGCCGCGCCCAGCATCAGCCAGCCGATCGCGTTGCCTGGCTGATGCCGGGCCACCACCAGGCCGACGCCGCCGACCGACACGATGACCACGGCCAGACTGGCCACCGCCCCGGCCTGCTGGCCGCTGAGCACCGCGTGCCCGGCCAGGACCGCCAGCGCCACCAGCACCAGCGCACCGATCACGGTGGCCATGAGCGGCGCGCGGACCACGGCGCGGCGCCCCGCCCCAGCCACGGCACCGTCGTCCGGTGTCATCCAGGCGTCCGGTGTCATCCGGGCCGCCCGACCAGCCAGACCGACACGTGCGCCGGCTCCAGCGCCGAACCGACCGCTTCCTCCAGGCCGGACCGCACCGCGTCCGGGTCAACCGCATCCGCCACCCGGCCGCTGAACGCCGTGACCGTCTGCTCGGCGTCGTACCGGGCCCGGTTGAACCTCCGGTCCACCACCCGCTGCACCCGCCGGCGCACCGGGCTGAACAGGGCCGCGGCGGCCAGCGTGCCCACCGCCACCGACACCGACGAGCCGAGCCGGAGCACCTCGATGGCCAGCAGCACCAGCCCCGCGTACACCCCGACCAGCAGCCCGGTCACCAGCGTGTAGCCCACCGTCCGGGAGATGATCCGGTCGATGTCATACAGCCGGTAGCGCAGGATGCCAAACCCCATGCCGAGCGGGAACGCGACTACGGCGTAGGTGGCGGCGACATTGACCACACTGGTCAGCGCGGCCGAGCTGGTGCCCGACTCGGCCACCGTCATGACCACGATGCCGGCCATGGTGATCAGCGCGCCCGCGGTGATCCACTTGAACTGCTGCCGGGTGGCGCCCGCCGACCGGCGGAACTCGATGATCAGCCGGACGATCCAGGCCAGCCAGAACGGGACCAGGGCCAGCACCGGCAGGCCCGTGGTGAAGAAGCCAACCAGCCCACCCGGGTGCTGCACGCCGATCACCGCACCGCCGGCGTCCATCCGGATGTGCGGCCGGGTGACCAGGTACCAGGCCGAGGTGGCCTGGCTGGCCAGGACCAGGACGCCGATCACGGTGTACCCGCCGAGCACCCGGCGCGAGCCCCGGGACAGCCGCCCGTCCGGGAACAGCAGCAGCGAGGTCATGCCGATCACGATGGGCAACGGCCAGCCCGCGTTCTCCAGGAACAATACGGCGCGGCCGAGTGGCAGCCCGCCGCCCGCCCGGCTGAAGTCGTACAGCGTGTACAGCGACGCCCAGATGGTGAACGCGCTGGCCAGCCCGGTCGCGATGAGCACCCAGCCGATCGGGTTGGCCGGCTGGCGCACCGCCACCAGGAAGCCCACCGCCAGGAACACGAAGGCCAGCGCCAGCACGGCGCCGTCCGAGGACGCGGTCAGGCTGCCGGTGATCACGGTCAGCACGACCGAGCCGACGATCAGCGCCAGGGGACGCCGCCCAGCAGCCAGGCGGCCAGCAGCGCGGGCGACCGGCCCCGGGCCAGCCCAGCCGCCCCGGCTGTCCCGCTCACCGCTCCGCTCCCCGGGCCGCATCCGCGTCGTGCACGTACACCCACAACTGATCGGGCTGCAGCGCACCGCGCACCACGGTCAGCAGATCCTCGCGGACCTTGTCCAGGTCGACCGCGTCCTGCAGCCGCCCGGCGAACGCGGCCACCGCCGCGTCGGCGTCGTACCGGGCCCGGTTGAACCGGCGGTCCACGGCCCGCTGCACCCGGGCCCGCAGCGGATAGAACAGCCCCGCTGCGGCCAGTGTGGCCGCGGCCACCGACACCGACGAGGAGAACCGCAGCACCTGCGTGGCCAGCAGCACCAGCCCCGCATACACCCCCACTAGCAGCCCGGTGACCAGCGCATACGCCAGCGTCCGGGAGATGATCCGGTCGATGTCGTACAGCCGGTACTTGAGGATGGCCACGCCCATGCTGACCGGCAGGGCCAGCACCGCGATGAGCGCGACGTGTCCGATGGCCTGCAGCGCCGGGCCCGAACTGTTGGTCAGCGGCACCGCGACCAGGCCGCCGGCTACCGCCAGCACCGACCCGCCGACCAGCCACTTGAGCTGTAGGCGCCGTTCGCCGGACGAGCGCCGGTAGCTGATCACCTGGCCGATCACCGAGGCCAGCCAGCACACGCCGAGCACCGGGAAGAACACCTGCTGGATATGGCCCCACCAGGCATACGCGCCGGCCGGATGATCGATGGCCAGCAAGTTCCCCGACGAGTCCACCCGGATCTGGTGCGCCGCGATGACCTGGACCGAGATGACGAACACCCCGGCCGTCCAGAGCGCGGCCACCGCCACATAGGCCCACAGCGCCCAGCGCCACCGCGGCCCCGGCAGCCGGCCGTCCGGGAACAGCAGCACGCTCAGCCCGAACAGCGCGATGGCCGGCGCCCAGCCCGGCTGCAGCAGCACCGCGACCCAGCCGAGCGGCAGGTGGCTGCCGGGCACCTGGTAGGCGGCGACGGCGTACAGCCCCGCATCGGAGCTGAGCACCAGGAAGCCGACCGCGCCGAGCAGCAGCCAGCCCAGCGGGTTGCCCGGGCGCCGCCAGGCGACCAGGAAGCCGACCAGCCCGAACACCGGGCCGAGGTACTCCCCGCCGCCACTCGAGTCGCCGGTGGCCCCGGCCAGGAAGGCCAGCGGTACCACCAGCACGGCCAGGACCAGGACCAGCGCACCGAGCAGCACGGCGGTGCCCGGCGTGGCCAGCCGGGATCGCAGCGCAGCGGCGTGCCCGGTCATCCGGTGCCGCCCCGCATCCACACCGAGACGTGCGCGGGTTCCAGCGCCGCGCGGACCGTGCCGGCCAGGTCGGCACGCACCACGTCCAGATCGACCGCGTCGTTCAGGCTGGCCGCGAACCCGGCCACCATCCGGTCAGCGTCGTACCGGGCCCGGTTGAACCGCCGGTCCACCAGCCGCTGCACCCGCACCCGTGCCGGGTTGAACAGGGCCGCCGCGGCCAGCGTGGCCACCGCCACCGCGACCGACGAGGCCAGCCGCAGCACCTCAATGGCCAGCAGCACCAGCCCCGCGTACACCCCGACCAGCAGCCCGGTGAGCAGCGCATACGCCAGGGTGCGCGAAATCAGCCGGTCGATGTCGAACAGCCGGTACTTCAGCACGGCCACCCCGATGCAGACCGGCAGGCCGAGCAGTCCCGTCCAGCTGACCAGGCCGAGCACGGCGCCCAGCAGTCCATGCGTGCCGGACGAGCGCGAACGCCAGGAACAGGCCGCCCGTGCCGCCGACCGCCCCGGCCAGCAGCCACTTGAGCTGCTCGTGGCGCTCCCCGGAGGACCGCCGGTAGCTGGCTACCTGCCCGGCCACCGCGGCCAGCCAGCTGACCAGCAGCACCGGCAGGAACAGGTCCTGCACCATCCCCCACCAGGCCGCGTCGCCCGTCAGGGCGCCGCCCAGCACGAGCAAGTTCCCGGCACTGTCCACCTGCACGCGGTGGTCCAGGATCGCGCCCACGCTGAGCAGGTAGGCGCCGCTCAGCCAGACCACGCCGACCGCCAGGTACGCTCCGGCAAACCAGCGCCAGCGCGGTCCGGGCAGCCGCCCGTCCGGGAACAGCAGCACGATCAGGCCCAGGGCCACGATGCACGGTGCCCAGCCCGGCTGGGCGAGCACGGCCAGCCAGCCGAGTGGCAGCTGGCCCCCCCGCAGCCGGTAGTCGGCCACCAGATAGAAACTGGCGCTCTCGCTGGCCGCCCCGACCGCCGCCGCGGCGAGCATCAGCCAGCCGATCAGGTTGCCCGGCTTCCGCCACGCCAACAGGAGGCCGACCACGCCGTAGGCCAGCGTGAAGGGGAACGGCAGCGAGCCCCCGCTGGCCAGCACGCTCTGCCGGGCCAGGGCGGCCAGCGGGATCTCGGCCAGGGTGACCGCCAACGCCAGCGCACCGACGAGCAGCGCGGCCCACTGGGCCGCGCGAACCCCGGACCGGCCGGTCACCGCGGACCGCCGGAGAGCCACAGCCCGACGTGCGCCGGCTCAAGCGCATTCTGAAGAACGCCAGTTAGTTGGGAACTCACCGTGTCCAGGTCGACGGCGTCCTTCAGCCGGGCCTGGAATTCGGCGACCAACTGGTCGGCGTCGTACCTGGCCCGGTTGAAGCGGCGGTCCACAATCCGCTGGACGCGCGGCGCAGCGGGCTGAACAGCGCCGCGGCGGCCAGCGTGGCGGCCGCCACCGCCACCGACGAGGTGAACCCGAGCACCTCGGTGGCCAGCAGCACCAGTCCCGCGTACACCCCGACCAGCAGCCCGGTGACCAGCGTGTAAGCCAGCGTCCGGGAGATGAGCCGGTCGACGTCGTACAGCCGGTACTTGAGGATGGCCACACCGATAGACACCGGCAATGCGGCGAACCCGAACCAGCCCAGCCCGCTCACCACCCGCAACAGCGTGGCCGACCAGGCGCCCTGGGTGAGGGCCAGCGCGGCGCTGGCCACCGTCACCGCCGCCCCCATCGCCAGCCACTTCAGCTGCTGGCGGCGCTCGCCCGAGGATCGCCGCCAGCTCAGCACCTGGCGGCCGATGAACGTCACGATGAGCAGCAGCATGATCAGCAGCAGCAACGTGACGTGGGCATACCACCCGGTCGGGATGTCGGTCGCGGTCAGGCCGCCGTTGCCGTCCACCCGGACCGGGTGCCGGGAAAGGGCCTGCGCGGTGGCGACCGCGAGGCAGAGCACGCTGAGCGCGTACAGGCCGAGGTAGGCCCACAGCGTGGCACGCCACCAGCGAGAGCCGAGCTTCCCATCCGGGAACAGCAGCACGACCAGGCCGAACAGCTCCAGCCCGGGACCCCAGAGCTGGTTGACCGACAGCGCGACCGGGCCCAGCGGCAGGTGGTAGCCCAGCCGGTAACGCAGCAAGGCGTAAGCCGAGCCGTCGGTGGCCAGGATGAGGCAGAGCGCGATGCCGAGCAGCAGCCAGCCCAGTGGGTTGCCGGGCTGGCGCCGGGCCACCAGCAGGCCGACCACTCCGCTGGGCACCCCGACCACCAGGGCCACGACCGCGTCGAACTGCAGGTGGGACAGGACCGTCAAGGGCAGCAGCGCGGCTGTCGCGGCGAGCAGCCCGGCGGCGCAGATGGCCAGCCACCGCTGCGGGCTCAGCACCGTGCTCACCGCTCGTCCTCGCTCAGCCACAGCCCCTGGTGCGCCGGGCTCCAGGGCGTGACTGATCACGCCGAGCAGGTCGGCGCGGAGCTCGTCCAGGGCGACCGCCCCGCTGGTCCGGGCGGCGAACGCGGCCACCGCCGCGTCCGCGTCGTACCGGGCCCGGTTAAAGCGGCGGTCCACGACTCGCTGGACCCGGCGGCGTACCGGGTTGAACAGGGCCGCGGCGGCCAGGGTGGCGGCGGCCACGGCCACCGACGAGGTGAACCGCAGCACCTCGGTGGCCAGCAGCACCAGCCCGGCGTACACCCCGACCAGCAGCCCGGTGACCAGCGCATAGGCCAGCGTCCGGGAGATGATCCGGTCGATGTCGTACAGCCGGTACTTGAGGATCCCGGTGCCGATCGACACCGGCAGCGCCACGATGCCGAGCAGCAGCACTTCCCACAGCGCGGCGCTGCTGGTGAACGAGGCGACGGCCGACAGGCCGCAGATGGCGGCCCCGCTCATCAGCCACTTGAGCTGCTGGCGGCGCTCACCGGTGGACCGGCGCCAGCTGGCGATCTGATAGGCCACCGCGCACAGCCAGCTGACCAGCAGGCTGGCGAAGAAGATCAGGGTGAGCACCGAGGCCGGCGGCGGCGTGTTCTCCACCCGGGGCAGCTGGCCGTCGGCCAGCACACGCAGGTGCGGCGCGGCCAGCGCCTCGCCGGTCAGGATGAGGATGGACACCAGCGCGGGGGCCAGCAGCGCCGGGCAGGCCCAGAACACCCACCGCCACCGGCCGGGCGGCGGCCGCCCGTCCGGGAACAGCCAGATGATCAGCGGCAGCGCGATGAACGGGACGTAGAACAGCTGGGCCATGACCAGCGCGGCCGGCCCGAGCACCGGGAGCGCGTGCTGGCCCGGCCGGTAAGCCTGGTCGTAGGAATCGCCGGCGAACGTCAGCAGCAGGCTGGCCGGCATGGCCAGCAGCAGCCAGCCGATCGGGTTGGCCTGCTGGTGCCAGGCCACCACCAGCCCCACGGCCGCGATCGCCCACAGCGCCAGGACCAGCGCGGTGCCCTCGGCGGCTGTGCGGTGCGAGCCGGGGTGCCGGGTGACTGACTGGGCCACGACCACGCCGGTCATCAGCAGGATCAGGCCGGCCAGCAGCAGCGCGGTCAGCCGTGGCGCGGTGAGCCGGCGCAGCGGCAGCCGCGCCATCCGGGCGGCTGTCACCGCCGTTCTCCGGTCAGCGGGGCCGGGCTGAGCCGGGCCGGGCTGACATCAGGCGGCTGCCGGATGCCGAACAGGTCGCGCAGCGCGGTCAGCGCGGCCAGTTCGCCGCACCGGCCGTGCACGCCGGGCAGCGGCGGGGTGGACGACGAGCACAGGTACACGCCGGGCAGCGGGGTCCGGTACGGGTTCCACCGGGGCACCGGGCGGAACACGGTCTGCCACACGGTCTGCTGCCCGGCCGCGATGTCGCCGCCGACGTAGTTGGGGTTGGCCGCTTCCTCCCCGGCCGCGGTCCGCACGTGCCGGGCCAGGATCAGGTCGCGGAAGCCGGGCGCGAACCGCTCGATCTGCGCCTCGATCCGGGCCGTCATGTCCACGTCAGAACCGGCCTGCACGTGGCAGTAGGCCCACAGCGTGTGCTGGCCGGCCGGGGCCCGGCTGGGATCGGCCACGCCGGGCTGGGTGACCAGCACGTAGGGCGACTCGGGGTGCCGCCCGGCGGCCACCTCGGCCTCGGCCGCCGCGATTTCCGCGAACGTCCCGCCCAGGTGCAGCGTGCCGGCCCGGCGGGCCGCCTCGTTGCGCCACGGCACCGGGCCGGACAGCGCGAAGTCGGCCTTGCACACCCCGGCGCCGTAGCGGAACCGGCGCAGCGCGTACCGGTAGCCCGCGGGCAGCCGGTCGCCCGCCAGGGCCAGCAGCGACCGCGGCGTGACGTCCAGCAGCACCGCCCGGGCCGGGGGCAGTTCGGCCAGCGACCGCACCCACCGGCCGGTCTCGATGCGGCCGCCCGCGCCGGTCACCGCGGCGGCCAGCGCGTCGGTGATCCGGGCGCTGCCGCCCTCGGCCACCGGCCAGCCGACGCCATGGGCCAGCGCGAGCAGCATCAGCCCGACCGCGCCGGTCGGCGGCTGGCCCAGCGGCAGCATGCCGTGCGCGGCCACGCCGGCCAGCAGCGCGCGGGCCTCGTCGGTGCGGAACCGGTGGGCCAGGCCCGCCGCCGACCGCAGCCCGCGCAGGCCGAACGCCACCGTGCCTGCGGACAGCCGGGCCGGCGGGCGGCGGATCGGGGCCAGCAGCAGCTCAGCCAGGCCCGCGCAGTCGCGGGCCAGCGGGCCGAGCAGCCGCTGGTAGGCCGTCCCATCGGTGCCCAGCCGGGCGGCGGTGTCCAGGACAGACTGGGTGACCACCGCGGCCCGGCCGCCGTCCAGCGGGTGCGCGATGACCACGTCCGGGCTGGCCAGCCTGACCCCGCGTTCTTCCAGCCCGAAGCGCTGGAAGAACGGCGACGCCACGGCCAGCGGATGCGCCGCCGAGCACACGTCGTGCCAGAACCCGGGCAGCGTCAGCTGCTCGGTACGGCAGCCGCCGCCGATCGTGGCCGCGCCCTCGATCACCAGCACCCGCAGGCCCGCCGCGGCCAGGGTGACCGCGGCGGCCAGCCCGTTCGGGCCGCTGCCCACCACTACCGCGTCGGCGTCACCAGCCACCGGTCGTCCCCCCTGGCGACCGGTTAGCTGGTGCGCCGCGCGCTGCGGCGCAGCGCCGTGAACGGCGCCGCCACCGTCTGCAGCACGCTGCGGATCATCGAGTTGTGCCAGACGTTGCCCGCGTGGTGCCACTGCCGCTTGCTGTCCACGCAGACCGTCCGGGTGGTCACCGGGGCGCCGGCCGCGCCCAGGTAGTCGCCCAGCGCGGTCAGCGTCTGGGCCCAGAACACGTCCTCCTTGCGGTGCCCGCCGAACATCATGCCCAGCTCGTAGAGCGGGTCGTTGGCCCGCATCAGCACCTGGGCCTGGACGGCCGTGCCCGCCGGGTCGCGTTCCGCGGAGAACGTGATCCAGCCCGCGAACATGTGCCCCTGCGGGGTCATCAGGGTGAACGACTCCTCGTCCGCGTACAGCACGAACACCCCGGTGGACAGCTTCACCCCGCCGCCGATGGCCAGGTCGAGCAGGGCCACGTCGCCGGGGCTGATCCCGGTCAGCGCGCCGGCGAACCGGTTGCCCGGCCAGAACTCGGGGAAGTGCGCCTTCCAGGTGGCGATGGCCGACTCCGGGGTGGTGCCCACGGGCACGGTCAGCCGGTAGGTCTTCTGCCACATCTTGCCGAACCCCTGCACCGGGCCGGTCAGCCGCCGCCCGGCCACGTTGGTGCCGCGCACTCCGTCCCGCTGCTGCACGTCCAGCCGGTCCACCTTGGCCGCCCACCGGCCATAGTCTTTGGGAACACCGGCCCGCGGCGTCACCGAGCTTCCCGAAACCGTGGCCGCCGCCTCGCGTACGCTCAGCTCGATCTGCTCCGCCGAGGTGGCCCGCTCCGGGCCTGCTGCCTCAGTCATGCCGGCCTCCTCAGCCGCCCGCCACGGCCAGCGCCGAGGCTTCGTCGTCGTAAATCGTGATCGCCTCGTCCAGCCGGGTGAGCTCGAAGATCTCCCGGTAGTGCTCGCTCAGCCCGTACGCGGCCAGTTGCTGCCGCTGCCGGTTGGCCCGGACCAGCAGGGTGACCAGCATCCCGATGCCGCCGCTGTTCATGTACTCCAGGCCGCCGAAGTTGAGCACCAGCTTGCTGGTGCCCGATCCGCCCGCCTCCTCGTAAGCCGACATCAGCACGGGCTCGCAGCCCGCGGTGACCTCGCCCTTGATGTCCACCACCGCCACCGCGTCAGCCACGTGCCTGACCTGCATAGTGACCACCGGTCCGTCCATCACTACCCCTCCCTTAGTGACCCTTGATGATCTAGTGACCCTTGATCTAGTGACCCTGCATCTGCAGGGCCGCGTCGAGGTCGCCGAAGACCTCGATGAAGTCAGACAGCCGGGTGATGTCGAAGATCTCCCGGTAGTGCTCGGACAGGCCGCTGGCCACCACCTTGCGGCGCTGCGCCCGGGCCTGGGCCAGCACGCTGACGATGAGCGCGATCCCGGTCGAGTTGATGTAGTCCACGTGGGCGAAGTCGAGCACCACGGTCTGCGCCGTGCCGTCCGCGATCGCCTGCTGGTAGGCGGCGTTCAGCACCGCGGCGGCGCTGCCGTCCACTTCCCCGGTGAGCTCGATGACCGCGGTGCCGTCCACCGCGTGCACGGCCGCCTCACAGATCCTCTTCATGACCGCCTCCCGGCAAGTCGGCTACCGGTGCGCCCGCGCCGGTCCGCATGGTGAGCTGAATGGTGTGCCACGGGCCGTCGGTGCTGACCTGCATGGCATCGACCATGTTCCGGATCAGGAACAGCCCCCAGCCGCGCGGCGGCTGTTCACCGGCCAGCTTCAGCTCGAGGTCGGGGGTCACGGCCTGCCCGGCCGGGGTGTGCTCGCCGCCGCGGTCGGTGATGGCCACGATGATGTCCGGGCCGTCCTGGGTGACCTCGACGTTGACCGGGATCTCCGGCCGGTTGCGGTTGCCGTGCTCGATCGCGTTCATGGTCGCCTCGGCCACCGCGGTCTTCAGCCGCTCCAGCCGTGGCCCGGTCAGCCCGCAGCCCGCCACCGCCTCGGCCACCCGGGCCAGCGCGACCCGCTCGTTGCCCGGCTCGCTGGCCACCGCGAACGACGCCAGGTGCCGCCCGGCCGGATGGGCCACCGAGGTCATTCGCCACCTCCCGCGTACCCGGCGTGCAGTGATCGCTGCAGGCAGACCAGCGTGATGTCGTCTTCCTGCTCGGCGTCCGGGCCGGTGAACGCGGCCAGCTCGGTCAGGCACAGGTCGATGAGTTCCTCGCCTGACGGCCCCCGGCCGGCCAGCTCGGACACCCGCGGGAAGCCGAACATCTCCCGGTCCGGGGCGTGCGCCTCGGCCAGCCCGTCGCTGTGCAGCAGCGCGCAGTCACCCGGCTCGAACTGGAAGGTCTTCTCCTCGTAGTCCATGCCGGGCATCAGCCCGAGCGGCATGCCGCGGGCCCGCAGCTCAGCCACCCCGCCCTGGGTCCGCACGTACGGCACGTCGTGCCCGGCGTTGGCGAACACGATGCGGCCGCTGGCCGGGTCGAGCACCAGGGCCAGGCAGGTGACGAACATGTGCGCCGGGATGTCCGCGCAGAGCAGGTCGTTCACGTGCGCCAGCACCGCGCCGGGCGAGATCAGCCGGGGTGCGGCGCCGCGCAGCAGCGCGTGCGTGCTGGCCATCACCAGGGCCGCGGGCACGCCCTTGTCGGTCACGTCGCCGACGACGAACATGACCCGCCCGTCCGGCAGCGCGATGAAGTCGTAGAAGTCGCCGCCCACCGTACGGGCCGGCCGGTAGAACGCGGCCACGTGCCAGCTCGGCAGGTCCGGCACGGCCTTGGGCAGGAACTGCTGCTGGATGATCTGGGCGATCTTCAGTTCCTGTTCGATCCGCTCCCGGTTACGCGCTTCGGCCTCCTGCTGCCGGACCAGCTGACCCACCCGCATGGCGGGCGCCGCGTACCCGGCCAGGGCGTTCAGCAGCCTGCGGTCTTCCGACGAGTAGTCCCGTTCGGACAATCGCGGGCCCAGGCTGACCAGGCCGATCAGGCTGCCCGAGGAGATCAGCGGGACGGTCAGCACGACACCGGCCGCCTTCAGCTCGGCCAGCGCGGGTGAGTCCAGGTCCAGGCCGCGGATGTCCACCGCGCCCGCCGCGCTGAGCAAATAGCCGACCAGCGGGTCGTTCGAGGCCAGCTCGAACTGGGGCCCCTGGTCGGCTACGACCACGGGGCTCGCGGCCGGTCCCGCCGGGGCGGCGGGCCGGCGCCGCCGCCAGCCCCGCGCCCGGGGGCGGGGCTGG
The DNA here is from genome assembly GCA_963747705.1 of uncultured Actinomycetes bacterium. Taxonomy (GTDB): domain Bacteria; phylum Actinomycetota; class Actinomycetes; order Streptosporangiales; family Streptosporangiaceae; genus RYN-230. The sequence goes on from CAVVGF010000025.1 coordinate 58,125, forward strand.
GGCTCGGCCTGGGCCTGGCCGTTGACCGCGGCCGGGCCCGGATCGAGGACGGTGCGGCCAGGGGCGCCGGGGTCCCGGTCCTCGCTGGTGGCCGTTCCGGCCGCGGCCCCGTCGCCGCCGGCGCTGGCCCTGTCCAGCTGTTGCGCCATATCAACCCTCCCGAAATCCCCGGGTTCTCCAAGCTCACGGCCAGCTTAGGGAGCAGGCGATACGGGATCGTTACGGCAAAGCCGGGATGAGCAGCGGATTTCACGCTGCTGCGTTACGGTGACGTTGGCAGTCCTGGGGGGGACATGAGTGATCTGGATCTTGCGCTGCTCGGGCCACCGGTGATCACCCGGTCCGGCGCGCCGGTCAGTTTCGACACCCGTAAGGCCACCGCCGTGCTGGCCCTGCTCGCGGTGCAGCGCGGTGAGCTGAGCCGGGAGCGGCTGGCCGCGCTGCTCTGGCCGGACGCGGACGCGGTCCGTGCGCGCGCCTCGCTGCGCCGTACGCTGTCGGTCACCGCGGCCGCGGCCGGGCCGGGATTAGCGGTCACCCGCACCGCGGTGGCCCTGGACCTGGACCGGGTCCGGGTGGACGTGACCGAGTTCGGGGCGCTGGCCGCCGGGCCGGACCCCGGCCAGCTGGACCGCGCGGCCGCGCTGTACCGGGACGATTTCCTGGCCGGCTTCGCGCTGCGGGACTGCCCGGAGTTCGACGACTGGCAGGCGGGCACCGCCGACCGCCTCCGGCAGCAGCTGGCCGGGGTGCTGGACCGGCTGACCGCGGCGTGTGCCGCCGCGGGCGACCTGGACCGCGCGGCCGCGCACGCCCGCCGCTGGCTCGCCCTCGACCCACTGCACGAGCCCGCGCACCAGGCGCTGATCAGGCTGCTGGCCTGGACCGGGCAGCGGTCCGCCGCGCTGCGCGGCTACCGCGCGCTGGTGCGGATCCTGGATACCGAGCTGGCCGTGCCCCCGCTGCCGGAGACCACCCAGCTGTACGACGACATCCGGGCCGGGCGGCTGGCCGGTCCCCCCGCGCCCGCCGCGACCGCGCCCGCAGCTGCGGCTGCGACGGCGGCTGCGGCCGTGCCGGGCACCGGGCTGGCTGGGGCGGCCGGCGAAGCCGACGGCCACCCCGCATCGCCGCGGCCCGGGCTGGGTCAGCCAGCGGCCAGCCAGCGTTCGGAAGCAAAGTCCTTTCCGCTGGTCGGACGGGACGCGGAGCTACGCGACCTGCACCAGGCCTGGCGGGACGTGGGCACGGCGGGCCACGTGGCCGCGGTGCTCGGCCCGGCCGGATGCGGGAAGACGCGGCTGGCCGAGGAGTTCCGCCAGGACGCCCGGGCGGCCGGGGCGGTGGTGCTGGCCGGCCGCTGCCACGACGGGGAGAGCGGGCTGCCGTTCGTGCTCGCGGCCGACCTGCTCGCCGTGGCGCTGTCGGTTCGCCCGGACCTGCCGGCCCGGCTGCCCGCGCACACGGCCGCGATGACCGGGCGGCTCTGCCCGGGGCTGGCCGCCGACTATCCGGACGACGTGGCCCCGCTGGACAGCCCGCTCGCGCTGACCCGCCTGTACGGGGCGATCGCCGAGACCCTGCGGGCCGCGGCCGACTCGGCGCCGGGCAGCGCCGGGGTGGTCCTGGTCGAGGACGTGCACTGGGCCGACGGCCCATCCCTGGACCTGCTCGGCTACCTGGTGCGGCGGCTGGCCGGCTGGCCGCTGCTGCTGCTGGTGAGCTGGTCCACCGACCATGCCGAACGGCTCGGCGGGCTGCGCGCTGCGGTCGCCGAAGCGTCCGAAGCGGGCCGGTGCACGCTCATCGAACCGGCCCCGCTGGACGCGGAGCAGATCCGGGCCCTGCTGGCCCAGTCCGGGGTGAGCGGCGCCGACGTGGGCCAGTTGCTGGCCCAGACCCGCGGGCTGCCGATGCTGGTACGGGAGTACGTGGAAGGGCTGCGCTCGGGCGCGGGCCAGCCCGGGACGGACGGGACCGGCCCGGCCGGGCGGTGGTGGCCGCCCGCCAGCGTCCGCGAGCTGCTACGCCGCCGGGTCCAGGCGGCCAGCGAGCCGACCCAGCAGATGCTGTCCACCGCGGCCGTGCTGGGCAGCGGCTGCGACGCGGATCTGCTCCGCACGGTCAGCGGCCGGGGCGAGGCGGAGACGGTGGAAGCGCTCGACGAGGCGGTCCACCGGTTCCTGCTGACCGAGGTGCCGCCCGCGGGCGGGCACGGGCCGCCCAGCTACGAGTTCCCCTACGAGGCGCTGCGCGCGGTGGTGTACGAAGCGGCCACGCTGGCCCGGCGCCGGCTGCTGCACGGCCGCGCCGCGGACACGCTGGCCCGCCGGTATGAGCGGGACCCGGCCGCCACCCGGGCCGCGGCCGTGGCCGAGCACCTGCAGCGGGCCGGGCGGGACGCCGAGGCGGCGGGCTGGTGGTGGCGCGCCGCCGGGCGGGCCCGCGAGCTGTACGCGCATGCCGAGGAGTACGCGCACCTGCGCAAGGCCGAGGCGCTCGGCTACCCGGCGGTCGAGGTGGCGGTCGCGCTGGGCGACGTGCTCACCGTGCTCGGCCGGTACCGGGAGGCGCTGGCCGAGTTCGAGACCGCGGCGGCCGCCGGAGCGGAGCGGGACCACAGGCTCGGGGCCGACATCGAGCACAAGCTGGCCGAGGTGCACCACCGGCTGGGGGACTGGGCGCTGGCCGAGGCGCACCTGGCCGCGGCGGCCCAGCTGCTGGACCCGCTGGCTGACCAGCCGAACACCAGCCGCCAGGCCCGGATCGCGGCCGACCGGGCCGTGCTCTGCTACCGGCGCGGCGACACCGCGGACGCGGCCGGGCTGGCCGGGCAGGCACTGGACACGGCCCGCGCGGCGGCCGACCCGGCCGCGGTGGCCCAGGCCCTGAACGTGCTGGGCATGCTGGCCGCCCGGCGCGGCGACACCGCGGCGGCCGCGGCCCAGCTGCGGGAGAGCCTGGCTCAGGCCCGCCAGCTGCCGGACCGCGGGCCAGCCGTGGCCGCGCTGAACAACCTGGCCCGGCTGCTGGCCGAGAACGGCCGCCCGGCCGAGGCGCTGCCGCTGGCCCAGGAGGCGCTGGCGCTCGGCCGCGAGCTGGGCGACCAGCACCGGGTGGCCGCACTGCACACCAACCTGGCCGACCTGCTGCACGCGGCGGGCCAGCGGGACGCGGCCCTGATTCACCTCAAGGAAGCGGCCCGCGGCTTCGCCGCGGTGGACACCGGCGGCACGCCACGGCCCGAGGTGTGGATGCTCGTCGAGTGGTAGCGCGGCCGACGGCCCGGCCCCCGGGATCGCCGGTGAGCCGGGCCGCCTGATGGGGCACTGTCCGATGTAACTGCGCTGCGGGCTAGCTCTTCCTGGCCTGCCAGCCGCCGCCGCTGACCACCGCACCCGTGTCCGGGTTGAGGATCAGCGGCTCGAAGTGCGGGAAGGTGCGGAAGTCCAGCACGCCGCCGGGGGCGTCCAGGCTGCCCGCGATCCGGGTGAACGAGCCGGCGCCGGTCGAACTCGCCGTGCAGCCAGTTGTCCTCGATGAACTTGACCACCGAGGACTGGTCGGTCACGTTGTGGCTGACGTAGTTGTCCCGGGTCCACGGGGAGATGACGACCAGCGGCAGCCGCGGGCCGTAACCGCACCGGTCCGGGGTGTCGCCCACCGAGATGGCGGCGGTCGTGCACACCGCGGCGTCGGCCGTGGTGTTCGAGCCGTTCACCCGGGGCGAGTTCTGGTGGTCATACCAGCCGTCGGAGTCGTCGTAGGTGATGATGATCGCGGTGGACTTCCAGAACTTGGACTGCTCGATCTGGTTGACCGTGTTGACGACGAAGTGCTGCTCGTCGATCGGGTCCGAGTAGCCCGGGTGGGCGTCCTGGTACTCAGCCGCCTTGAGGTAGCTGACGGCCGGCATGTTGCCGTCCTTCAGCGTCTCGTAGAAGTCGGACAGGTCGTACTCGTGGTTGGCCTGGTCGGTCCGGCCGATCATGGACTCCGAGGACGGCGGCAGGTGCTTCGGGTTCGCGGTGGACTTGTAGTACTCGAACGGGTTGTGGTGCGGCGAGTAGTCCGCCACCTCGGTGCCGCCGACGTTGGCGTGCTCCGAGCCGCAGACCGCGTAGCCAGCGCTGTTGGTCGAGGTCGGCGCGAACCCGCCCTGGAACCAGCCCCAGGTGACGTGCCTGGCGTTGAGCAGGTCACCGATGTTCTGGCCGGTCATCACGCCGACCGGGCTGGTCGAGGTGTGGCTGGCGTCCGAGCAGTCGTCGAACGCCGGGTCCAGGTCGCCGTAGATGGTGCCCAGGCCCTTGCTGTTCAGCGCGCTGACCGCGCTGGACGTGGTGACCGCGCCGGTGGCCGGGTTGACCGCGTAGCCGTCGCCGTCGCTGCCGGAGATCACGTTGAGCGCGCCGGGCGTGGACGGCCCGAAGTTCGTGTCGTAGTTGTTGTCGCTCATCGCGTAGTTCTGCGCGTAGTTCCACAGCGCGGTGACGGTGTTGCCGTCGTAGTAGTCCATGACGATGCCGGGCGGGCCGAACTCACCGGTGCACAGGTCCGTCTGGGTGTCCTGGACGAACATGTCCATCTTGCCGGCGTCGAACGCTTCCTGCTCCGGCGTGTAGCCGTGGTTCTGGTCGCAGGTCAGCGCCTCGGCCGGGGTGAGCCGCTCCGGGTTGTAGCTGTTCGTGTTGTGGTTGAGCAGGCTCGGCGTCAGGCCGTTCACCTTGGGCGTGCCCGGCTTGGCGTGGAATGGCGTGCCGTCCGCGTTGGTCGCGTGCGGGTAGGTGCCGAAGTAGTGGTCGAACGAGATGTTCTCGTCGAAGATCACGACCACGTGCTTGATCGGCGTGCTGGTCGGGGCGACGACGCGGTACTCGCGAGCGGACGCGGCGGCCGGCACGGCCACCGAGCTGACCGTGTTCGCGCTGGACGTGCTCGCGCTGGCTACCGACACACCGGCGGCGGTGCCGCCGGCCAGGACACCGGCGGCGAGGATGGCCGTGTACCGGCCCCGCCACCGAAGCCTGGCCCGGCCGATGCCGATGCCTTTGCCTGGGCCTTCGCCCATGTAACCCTCCTGAGTCTGGGGCTGATCATTGGCGCCTAGCCGCGCACAGTGGGGCAGCGTGGCACCATCGCGCACAACAGAGCCAAAGCTTTCGGAAGGGCATGACCAAATGGCGTCGCCCAGTTTACCGGGAGGCAAACGAGCGAACAAAAATGCCGATCAGCAGGGGTATGGCGGGTGGCTCAGGCCAGCATGGCCCGGCCGAGGTAGTCGCGGCTGTCACGGACGCCGGGCAGCGCGAAGAAGTAGCCGCCGCCGAACGGGCTGATGTAGTCCACCAGCGGCTCGCCGACCAGCCGCGCCTGCACCGTCTCGAACCCGCGCTGCAGGTGCTGCTGATAGCAGGTGAAGACCAGGCCCATGTCCAGGTCGCCCACCGCGTCGATGCCGCGGTCATAGTTCCAGCCGCGGCGCAGGATCCGGTTCTTCTCGGTCTGCGAGGTGCGCGGGTTGGCCAGCCGGATGTGCGCGGTGAGCGGGATGGCCGCCCCGGTCGGGTCGAGGACGTAGTTGGGCCGGGAGAACTCGCTGTTGCCGTCGAGCGGCGCGCCGCTATCACGGCGCCGGCCGATCATGTCTTCCTGCTCCTGGATGCTGACCCGGTCCCAGAACTCGACGAACATCCTGATCAGCCGGATGACCTGGTAGCTGCCGTGCGCCGTCCAGGCCGGCTCGTGCGCCGCGCCGGGCTGGATCCAGACCAGCCGGTTCATCTCCGCGGCCAGCCTGGTGTCCGGGTTGGCGATGCCGTCCATGAAGCCCATCAGGTTGCGCGACGTGGTGCCCGCCGGGCGGGGCGGGCTGGAGAACCCGTCGATCCGCCACACCGCCTGCATCGCGCCCCGGGTGTGCCGGGCGATGTCGCGCAGCGCGTGCAGCACGGTGTCGGTGCTGCCCGCGGACAGCTGCAGGCTCAGGTCGCCGCCGCACTGGGCCGGGTCCAGGTCGTCGTTGGGGAACGTGGTCATCGCGGTCAGCCCGGCCGGCTTGCGCCCGGCCAGGCCGAACCGGTCGTCGAACAGCGTGTGGCCGGCGCCCACGGTGACCGTCAGGCCGTCCGGCACCACGGTGGGCCCGAGCACGCCGGAGTCCGGCGGCGGCTCGCCGATGCCCTCAGGCGGCGGGGTGCCGCCCGCGGTCAGGAACCGGGCCCGGTCGGTCACCGCGCGCAGCAGGTCGGTCAGCTCGCCGCGGCCGTCCACGGTGACGTTGAACGACACCACCAGCGTCTGCCGCTGCGGCTTGTGCAGGATGCCGGCCTGGTGCGTGCCGTGGAACGGGACTGGCGGCTGGCGGCCGAACCAGCCCTGCTCGCTCAGCGCCTGCCCGGGCGGCGCGGCCTGCGCCGACCGGTAGGCGTAACCGCGGGCCGCGCCGGCCAGCACCCCGCCGACGGCCCCGGTCACCCCGGCGCCCAGCGCGCTGCGCAGGAACGAGCGGCGCGCCGGCGCGTCGGGCTGAGCCGGTGCGCCCGGTCCCGCTGGTACGTCCGGGTCCGCCTGCGCCTCCTGGCCCGTCTGCGCGTCCGGGTCGGCCGGCCGCTGATCGGGGGTGTCCTCGCGCGGATCCATCACGTCCTCCGCGGTTCGGTGATGACGGCGATCGGGGCGAGGTCCTCCAGGGCCTGGCTGGCCGCCGCGTCGATCTGCTCCCGCTGCATCGGGGTGAGCTTGCTGACCGGGGTCCAGCTGCCATCGGGTTGCTGCTGGGCCAGCAGCAGCGTGCGCAGCCGGCTGAGCCAGGTGTACGCCGTGGGCAGCCCGGGGTAGCGCGGCACGAGCAGCGGGCGCAGGATGCCGAGCAGCTCGTAGGTGCCGGTGATGTTGGCGTTGGCGGTGGCCAGCGTGGTACCGCTGCCGTAGTCGTCGTGCCCGGTGAGCTGGAATTCCAGCGCGTTCTCCAGGATTTCGTGGGTGCGCAGGCCGATGTCGGTCAGGTCCTCCTCCATGGACGGCCACAGCGTGCGCAGCTCCCGCACGGCGTGGTCCAGGGCCGCCGCCGGGCCGGCCAGCTGGGCCGCGCTCTGCCCGTGCCACAGGCCGTACTCCAGCCGGTAGAAGCCGGTGAAGGCGGGGTCGCTGACCCCCTCGGGCAGCCCGTCCGGGCGGCCGTCGATCTCGCTGTCGTAGTTGCCGAACGTCCCGTACGCGGCGCCGAGCCGTTCGTAGGTCAGGTGCGCGGGCAGCCAGGCCCGCCGGGCCGCGCCGAGGTGCCCGGCCCGGATCAGCCCGGTGAGCGTGGCCACCTGGCTGGCCAGCGTGTTCAGCCCGGCCGTCACGTAGGCGTGGTACTCCTTGGCCGGGCCGAGCAGGTCGGCGCTGGTGACCGGCAGCACCGCGGCGGCCCCGCGCTGGTGCCCGCCGATCCGGACCGCCGGCCCGGTGATCGTGTCGGTGTCCTCGATCAGGCAGCGGAACGCGTACCGGCCCGAACCCAGGTCGACCCGCATCGGCACGGTGATGCCCGGGCCAACCTGATCCACTTCGGCGTACACCGCGCCATTGGCCGGGTCGATGAGATCGACTTCAGCGCCGCCGGTGCCCGAGTTGCTGATCTGGAAGGTCTGCATCCCGGCGTGTACCTGCTGCCACCCGGTTCCGCAGCCGCCGGTGTTCACCGTGATCACATTGCCCGCCGGGGCCGAACCACACCCGGACAGCCCGGCAGCCAGCAGGCCTGTCGTCAGCAACCCGCCCACCACGGGCCGCACGCCAGCGGGCACCTGACCCCCTCAGCATGGAACGACCCGTTTGCAGCGCCAGAATATCCGGCCCGGGCCGCCGTTCCCGGATAAGTATGGCCGTTTGCGGAACATTCACCGCCCATTCCGGCAAGTGAAGGGGGATGGGGAGGTGGGTGGCATGCTGGGCCGGGCACCGGGGCCGGGCCAGACTATGCTCGGCAGCCAGCGAGGGAGGTGGTTCCCCTGAAGGTCCGGCTTGTGCTGCTGGTTTCGGCGCTGACCGTGCTGGCCGGGGTGGCCGCGGCCGTCCCGGCCTACCTGGTCGCCCGGCACGACACGCCCACCGCCATGGACCTGCCCCGGGTATCCGGCCTGCCCGCTGACATGCCGACCAGCCTGGCCAACCTGATGTCGCTGTCCGCGCTGCCGCGCACCCCGGCGCCCGGTTTCACGCTGACCGACCAGCAGGGCCACCGGCTCACCCTGGCCAGCCTGCGCGGCAAGGTGGTGGTCCTGCAGTTCATGGATCCGCACTGCACCGACATCTGCCCGCTGGTCTCACAGGAGTTCGTGGACGCCTATCACGACCTGGGCGCGCGGGCGGGCCAGGTGGTGTTCGCCGCGGTCAACGTGAACCCGTACTACACCTCGGTGCCGGCCATGGCTGAGTACTCCCGGGCGCACGGGCTGGTCACCATCCCGGACTGGCACTTTTTCACCGGGCCGGTGGCGCGCCTGCGCCCGGTCTGGCAGGGCTACCACATCGCGGTCAACGCGCCCAACCCGAACGCCGACGTGCAGCACACCTCGGCCGTGTACCTGATCGACCAGCACGGCCGTGAACGGTACCTGGCCATGCCGGTGGCCGACCACAGCAAGTCCGGCGCCGCCTACCTGCCCGCCGACCAGCTAGCCACCTGGGGCCACGGCATCGCGCTGCTGGCCAAGAACCTGCTGAACTAACCGCGCAAGAGAATTACACCGCCGACAGGGTCTGGCCTGGCTGGGTGTCGCTGGCCTGGCTGCCGGCCAGCACCTCCTCGTAGTGGCCGAGCAGCGCATCACCGACAGCGGCCCAGCTGCGGGCCAGCACCCGCTGCCGGGCCGCGCGGCCCTGCGCCGCCCGTGCACGCGGGTCGGCCACCAGCCGGGCCGCCGCCCGGGCCAGCGCGGCAGCGTCGCCGGGCGGCACCAGGTATCCGGTGATGCCGTCGTCAACCAGGTCGATGGGGCCGCCCACGGCCGGTGCGACCACCGGCAGCCCGCTGGCCGCCGCTTCCTGGATGGTCTGGCCGAACGTCTCGTGGCAGCCGCTGTGCACGAACACGTCCAGGCTGGCGAAGATCCGGGCCAGCTGCTCGCCGCGATGCTGGCCGAGGAAGACCGCGGCCGGCATGACCCTGCGCAGCCGCTCTTCGGCCGGCCCGCCGCCCACGATGATCAGCCGGGTGCCGGGCTGCCCGGCGATCGGCGCGAGCAGGTCCACCCGCTTCTCGTTGGCCAGCCGCCCGACGTAGCCGACCAGGACCTCGCCGTGCGGCGCCAGCGACCGGCGCAGCGACTCACTGCGGTGCGCCGGGTTGAACCGCTGGCAGTCCACGCCCCGGCCCCACAGCCATACCCGCTCGATGCCGTGCGCGCGCAGCCGCTCGGCGCTGGCCGTGGACGGGGCCAGAGTGCGGTCCGCGGCGTTGTGGATCCGGCGCACCCAGTGCCAGGCGGCCGCCTCGGTCGCGGCGCCCAGCCGGTAGGCCCGGGCATAGCCGGGCACGTCGGTCTGGTAGACGGCCACCGTGGGCAGCCGGAGCTGCCGGGCGGTCATCATGCCCCGGGCGCCCAGCACGAACGGGCTGGCCAGGTGGACCACCTCGGCCCGGTGCTCGGTCAGCCAGCGGCGGATGGCCGCGGACCCGATCCCAAGCCGGAACGCCCGGTACCCGGGCAGCGGCACCGACGGCACCCGCCGCACCGGGTACCCCGGGTCGGCGGGCAGGCCGGGGTGGCCGGGCCCGCCGGGCCCATCGGGCCCGCCGCCGGCCGCGGGCCCGGCGGGCTGGGGCGCGATGACCAGTGGCTCGTGCCCGCGGGCCACCAGATGCTCGGCCACCCGGAGCACACTGTTCGCCACGCCGTTGACATCGGGCGGGAAAGACTCTGCGATGATCCCGATCCGCACGCTCCCACCATGCGGCCCCGGCATGGCGCCAGCGGCAGCCAGGCCATGGCCGGCGGGAGAACGCTCGATGACATTTGCCCCTGGCGCCGGCCACCGGATTGCCGCGTGTTCACCGGCCGGCCAGTCTGGGCCCGGCCCGGCCTGCGACACTACCGATCATGCAAACTCTGGTCGTCGATCACCCGTTGATCGCGCACAAGCTCACCGCGCTGCGCGACGAGAGCACCGACTCGCCCACGTTCCGGCGGCTCACCGATGAGCTGGTCACCCTGCTCGCGTACGAGGCCACCAGGGAAGTGCGGGTGCAGCCGGTGACGGTACGCACCCCGGTGGGCGACGCCCAGGGCGTCAAGATGGCCCCGCCGGAACCGCTGGTGGTGCCGGTGCTGCGGGCCGGCATCGGCATGCTGGACGGCATGATCCGGCTGCTGCCCACCGCCGAGGTGGGCTTCGTCGGGCTGGCCCGGGACGAGGAATCCCTGGTCGCGGCCACCTATGCCAACCGGCTGCCGGCCAACCTGGCCGGCCGCGACGTGTTCGTGCTCGACCCCATGCTGGCCACCGGCGGGACCCTGGAGACGGTGGTCACCATGCTGGCCCAGCGGGAAGCGGCGTCGGTCACCGCGGTCAGCCTGCTGGCCGCGCCGGAGGGCGTCAACCGGCTGGCGGCCACGTTCCCCGGCGACGAGCCGCTGCCGGTCCGGGTGGTGATCGCGGCCATGGACGAGCGGCTGAACGACCGTGGCTACATCATCCCGGGCCTGGGCGACGCCGGCGACCGCCTGTTCGGCGAGATCTAGCCCGTCCAGCTCACCTCACCCGCCACACCCGCCACACCCGCACCAGCTCCGCCCGGCTCGTGTGCGCGTCGCTGAAACATTCATGTCGTCAGGTGCGCGTCAAAGTTTCGTCCATGCGGTGCCGGGCGCGGGCCAGTGCCGGGCACGGGGTAGTGCCGGGCACGGGGTAGTGCCGGGCACGGGGTAGTGCCGGGCACGGGGTAGTGCCGGACGCGGGCCGTCAGCGCAGTTCGGCGGGGCGGTCCGGGCTGGGCCCGGCGCCCGGTGCGGCCAGGTCGCGGAACTGTGACGCATCCATCAGCATCGAATCGCCGCGGAACACCGGGGTGCGCCGTACCCGTTTCTCGATCGCCGCGGCCGACGCCGTGTAGCCCAGGAACAGGAACAGCGAGAACGCCTGGATCAGGATCCACACCCATTCCGCCAGGGTGGACGGCCAGGTCAGGATCCAGTCGTTGAGCCCGTGCAGCACCGTGGGGACGGCGATGCCGAGCAGCCACAGCGGGATCCGCTGCCGCCGGTAGTTGGTGCCCAGGCCGATGAAGAAGCCGGCGATGCCGGCCCACAGCGCGTGCTGCAGGCCGTCCACGAACACCCGCTCGGCGAACTCGGGGATGCCGAACGCCGAGCCGCGCGCGATCGCGATGATCGCGTTGGGCACGTAGACCTTGGACGCCTCGTACGCGCCGAAGAACAGCCCAGACAGCGTGGCCAGGAACATCCACATCCGGACGTCCAGCTTGATGTGCCGGACCTTGAGCAGCACGATGGCCAGCACCATCACCGGCAGCGCCTTGGTCAGCTCCTCGGGCAGGCCCACCCCGGTCACCCAGCCGAACAGGCTGTGGCTGGTGGTGGGCGGGGCCAGCGCACGCTCCCAGGGCAGGGTCAGCGCCGGGATCAGGATGAATTCCGCGGCGATGATGATGGCCGCGATGACCAGGTGCAGCCGGGTCAGCGGGCCGGGCCGGATCAGGAACCAGAACACCAGCGCCCACAGCGGCGCCACGTACAGGCAGTACACCCAGCCCAGCGTGACCAGGTCCGCGTTGCGCTGCAGCACGATGAGCAGCACCAGCGGGGTGAGCGCGTACGCGGTGACCAGCAGCCGGGGCCACTGCCGCATGGCCGGGTCGCGCAGCCAGGCGCCCATCGGCACCAGGATGCGCAGCGCGCCGATGAGCTGCCCGCCCAGCGGGTCGCTGGCCTTACGGGCCGCGTGCCCGGCCGGCCCCGCTTCCGCCGCCGCTGGCTCGGCTGGTCCTGGCTCCGCTGGCGCTGGTCCCGCCGGGGCGGCGGGCGCTTCCTCGCCCACCAGGGCCGGCTCGAACCGCACCACCGGGCCGTCCGGCACGGCCAGCCGGGCCTCCACCGACCGCTCCAGTGAGTACTGCGCGACCGGCTGGCCGAACACGAACGTCCCGCTGCGGCCCACGTTCTCCAGCACCCAGCCCTGCGCGCCGTGGCTGAGCCGGACGTGCTCACGGGAGACCCGCGGGTCGGTGACCACCACCACGCTGTCATCCCGGCGCCCGACGTAAGCGACCTGGCCGGGCTGCAGCACGGCACGCTGATTGCCGTGGCTGACCACGAGTCCGTTCATTACCGCCCTCCCCGGCTGCCCCGGGCACCGCTCTGCTCGCCTCGCCCAGGCTACGCAGCGCGGCCGCGATTTGCGGCCTCAGGTGCCGATCGGGTGCCAGACGGTCTTGGTCTCCAGGAACGCGAGCATCCGGCCCAGGCCGGGGGTGGCCGCCCAGTCCCGGGCCACCCCGTCCGGGCCGGCCGGAAAGACCCGCTTGACGTTGTCCGCGGCGGCCCGTTCCAGATCGGCCCGGGCGGCCGGGTCCGCGCCGGTCAGGTCGATCGCGTTCACGTCCATGTGCGCGGCCAGCACCGGCGCCAGCTCCGCGGTGTACCCGGTCAGCACGTTGACCACGCCGCCCGGCACGTCCGAGGTGGCCAGCACCTCGGCCAGGCTGATCGCGGCCAGCGGGGCCTGCTCGCTGGCCACCAGCACCGCCGTGTTGCCGGTGGCGATGACCGGCGCGAGCACGCTGACCAGGGCCAGCAGGCTGGGCTCGGCCGGCGCGAGCACCGCCACCACCCCGGTCGGCTCAGGCACGCTCAGGTTGAAGTACGGCCCGGCCACCGGGTTGGCCGCCCCGCTGATCTGGCTGATCTTGTCCGGCCAGCCCGCGTACCAGACCCACCGGTCGATGGCCGCGGCTACCTGCTGCGCCGCCTTGGCCGGCCCCACCCCAGCTGTCTTAACGCCCTCATCCGCGAACTGTGCGGCCCGGCCTTCGAGGAGCTCGGCGACCCGGTAAAGAACCTGCCCCCGGTTGTACGCGGTCGCGCCGGACCAGCCGGGGAACGCCTTGCGCGCGGCCAGCACCGCGTCCCTGGCGTCCTTGCGCGACGCCCGCGCGGCGTGCGCCAGCAGGGCGCCGCGGCGCCCGGTCACCGGGTAGGACCGGCCCGACTCGGAGCGCGGGAACGCGCCGCCGATGAACAGCTTGTAGGTCTTGCGGACGTCGAGCCGGGCGGGCTGGCTGCGGTCAGGCATCGGCGTGCTCCGCCACCAGGTACGGCGCCAGCCCGTGCCGCCCGCCCTCACGGCCGAACCCGGACTCCCGGTAGCCGCCGAACGGGCTGGCCGGGTCGAATCGGTTGTAGGTGTTGGCCCAGACCACCCCGGCGCGCAGCCGCTGGGCCATCCAGAAGATCCGGCTGCCCTTCTCGGTCCAGATGCCCGCGGACAGCCCGTACGGCGTGTTGTTGGCCTTGGCCACCGCTTCCTCCGGGGTGCGGAACGTGAGCACGGACAGCACCGGCCCGAAGATCTCCTCCTGGGCGATCCGGTGCGCCTGGCTGACCCCGCTGAACACGGTCGGCGGGAACCAGTAGCCGCGGTCGGGGATCGGGCAGGCCAGCGTCCAGCGCTCCGCGCCCTCCTGCTCGCCGGCCGCGGACAGCTCGGTGATCTTGTCCAGCTGCTGCCGCGAGTTGATCGCGCCGATGTCGGTGTTCTTGTCCAGCGGGTCGCCAAGCCGCAGCGTGCCGAGCCGCCGCTTCAGCCGGTCCAGCACGGTGTCGGCCACCGATTCCTGGACCAGCAGCCGGGAGCCCGCGCAGCAGACGTGGCCCTGGTTGAAGAAGATGCCGTTGACGATGCCCTCGACCGCCTGGTCCAGCGGGGCGTCGTCGAACACCACGTTGGCCGCCTTGCCGCCGAGTTCCAGGGTGAGCTTCTTGCCGGTGCCCGCGATGGCCCGCTGGATCTCCTTGCCCACCTCGGTCGAGCCGGTAAAGGCGATCTTGTCCACGCCGGGGTGGCCGACCAGGGCCTGCCCGGTGGCGCCGTCGCCGGTCAGGATGTTGACCGTGCCCGGCGGCAGGCCGGCTTCCTGGATGACCTCGGCCAGCAGCAGCGCGGTGAGCGGGGTGGTCTCGGCCGGCTTGAGCACACAGGTGTTGCCCGCGGCCAGCGCCGGGGCCAGCTTCCACGCCGCCATCAGCAGCGGGAAGTTCCACGGGATGACCTGGCCGGCCACGCCGAGCGGGCGGGGGGCTGGGCCGAACCCGGCGTGCTCCAGCTTGTCCGCCCAGCCCGCGTAGTAGAAGAAGTGCGCGGCCGCCAGCGGGATGTCCACGTCCCGCGATTCCTTGATCGGCTTGCCGTTGTCCAGGCTTTCCAGCACGGCGAACTCGCGGGACCGCTCCTGGATGACCCGGGCGATCCGGTACAGGTACTTGGCCCGCTCCCGGCCCGGCAGGCTGCCCCAGGCGCCCTGGTAGGCCGCACGGGCCGCGGCGACCGCGCGGTCCACGTCCGGCCCGGTGGCCTGGGCCACCTCGGCCAGCGGCTGCTCGGTGGCCGGGTTCAGCGTGGCGAAATGGCCGCCGGCGGCCGGCCCGACGAACTCGCCGCCGATGAACAGGTCATAACTGGGCGCGATCGACACGATGTCCGTGGCCTCGGGGGCCGGCGCGTAGTCCCACACCTGGCTGCCGTCCACTACCTGGTCAACCATGCCGCTAACGTATCGCGCCGCAGCTGGTGCGGCGATCAGGCAGGGCAGGGACCCGCAACTGCTGCCCGGCCTGGATCTGGCTGCTGTGACCGAGCCCGTTGACCTGCTGCAGCTCGCGCACCGTGCTGCCGTACCGGCAGGCCAGCTGGGACAGCGTGTCCCCGGGCGGCACGACGATCGTGGTCCACAGCAGCGGGGCCAGCGTGGGCAGCGGCATCAGGCTGGGCAGGTCCTGCGTGGGCAGGCCGAACTGAGCCGGCGAGCTGGGCAGCAGGGCGCCGGGCGAGTACAGGTTGCCGGGGTAGGAGCTGACCGGGAACGGGTACGCGACCGAATCCGCGTGCAAGTGGTGGTCGAGCGTGACCGCGCCCACGATCAGGCACAGGACCATGAACCCGATGTTGAACATGATCAGCAGCTCCCGCCGGGTCCCGGACGGCGCGGCAGGCCCCGGCCCGGCCCGGTGCCCCCGCGCTCCGGCGGCGGTGCCCAGGCCGCCGCGTCCGCCAGCCCGGGCACCGTGATCCGGCCCAGCTCCGGCGGCACATCCACGGCCACGTCCAGGTAAGCCAGGCTGGACCGCAGGTTACCGACCTGAGCCGGCGACCGGACCGCGGCGTTAACCAGGCTGGGGAACTCGACCACCGCGATGTCCAGGCCGACCAGGGTGCTCGGCCCGGTCCAGGCCAGCTTCCAGCTCGCGTACCCGGCCTGCACCAGCAGGCAGCCGACCAGCGCGGCCAGGCCGCCGCGCAGCCTGCGCCGCGGATCCGGCCGCTCGTCCCCGTGCTCGTCCTGATCCCCCGGCATGTCCCGGTCCCCCGGCACATCCCCGCGCGCCGTGGACGCCGCCCGACCCGGCCAGACCCGGCCAGACCCGGCCGGGGCGGACCTCGTCAGCGCGGCCGCCAGCCGGCCCGCCTCGCCCGTTTCCAGCAGGTCGAGCACGGTGCCCAGGGTCGGCTCGGGCTGGACGGCGACCCGGCGGGCCGCCTCGATGAGCTCGGTGGCCGCGGCCACGGCCAGCGCGTCGGCGACCAGATCGGCCCAATCCGGCCAGGGCAGCACCGGCGCCCCGACTCGGCCGGGAAGACCAGGTCCGCCACGGCCCCGAAGACCGCCAGGCGTCGGCCAGCAGCCGGGCGGCCAGGCGTCAGGTCATGGCCCGGTGAGCCCGTCGCGGCCGCACGCTCCCCCGGGCCCGCCGAGCTGGTCGAGGCCGCGCGCTCCCCCGGGCCGGGCGGGCCGGGCGCAGCCCAGCGCCCCTGGGGCCCGGCCTGGCCTGCCTCGATCCGGCGCAGCCGGTCGGCCAGGCTCGGGTGCGAGTCGAGCGGGGCTCGCTCCGGCTCCGGCAGGGTGGCGCGCAGCCGGGCCAGGACGTCGCCGGCCAGCGGGTCGGCCAGCATGTCGGCGAACGCGTCGAACAGGCCGCCAGGGATGAAGCCCTCGGCCAGCGCCGTGCTGGCGAACCGGCCCAGAAAATCGGCCCAGGCCACCGCGATGGCGTGGCTGGACCGGAGCGCCGCGACGGCCGCGGCGGGCCCGGCTACCGCTACGGCGGCGGCGTCCGCCTCCAGCTCCTGCCGCCGCCGCATGGCGAACGACAGCGACAGGTACAGCCGCGCGTAACCGCGGTAGATGCGGCGCAGTAACGCGGCGACCACGTCGAACCGGCGGCGCCGCCCAGGCAGGCCGCCCAGCTCGTGCTGGATCTGCTCCAGCGCGACCGCGCCGCGGTAGGTGACGGCGCCGATCCGGGTGTGCCGCCGCGCGTAGTGACCCAGCTCATGGCCCAGCACGGCGCGCAGCTCACCAGTACTCAGCCCGAGCAGCAGCGGCAGGCCGAGGTACAGCCGCCGGGTGCCCGGGACCAGGCCGAGCAGCCGGGCGTCCTCGCTCACCTGGGCATTGGCCTCGGCGGTCAGCCGTACCTCGGCGGGCGGGGCGGTGCCGACCGCGGCCGCCAGCCCGGCCACCAGCGCGCACAGCGCGGGCGCGTCCGCCGGGTCGAGCAGCACCGACGGCCGCGACCCGCCCCGGCAGGCTGACCGCGAACAGGCCGACCAGCACGGCCAGCACCGGTGGGGCGCTGAGCCGGGCCAGGTTGATGGCGTTGGTGTAGGTCTCCACCTGGCTGGGCACCGCGATCAGCGGCGCGAGCAGCATGGTGAGGTCGGCCAGGGCCATCACCAAGGCCAGCACGTACAGCCCGGCCAGTAAGCCGACGGCCAGTGCGGCACGCAGCGTGGTCAGCACGGTGCGCTGCCGGACGGCGCGTCATCGCCGGCGCCGATCCGGGCCAGCAGCGCCGCACACCCGGCCCGGTCCGCCTCGACCGCGCGCTCGACCTGCGCGGCCACCGCTCCGAGCACGGCCGCGAGCGGATCGCCCGACCACGCCCCCGCAGCGGTCCTGGCCCCACGGGCCACGGACATGAGTGCCTCCCGCGCGTCCTGGCCCCGGGCCAGCGTCAGCCCGAGCGCCTCTTCCAGCGTGCGGCGGCCCTGGTGGATGCTGGCCGCGACGGTGCCCCGGCGCACCCCGAGCTCACGGGCGATCTCCTCCTGCGGCTTGCCGTACAGGCAGTGCAGCACCAGCGCCACCCGCCGCGCGGGCGGCAGCCCGGCCAGCAGCCGCAGCACCTCATGCGCCTCGGCCACCTGATCCGGCGGGCTCCGCCGGCACCGGCAGGTCGCGCGCGGCATCCAGCGTCTTGGCCCAGCGGCGGCGGGCCCGCCACAGCCGCTGCGTCATGATCTTGTAGACCCAGGCTTCGGCGGAGTCGTAGCCGCCGATCCGGTCCCAGCGCTGTAAGGCCTCGCAGTAAGCCTCCTGGACCGCGTCCTCGGCGTCCTGCCGGTGCCCGCACAGCATGATCGCCCGGGCCAGGATGGCCGGATAGGTGCACGCCACGAAGCGGGCGAAGTCCGGCTCCGGCGGCACGGCCAGCGTCGGCAGGGCAGGCAGCTCGCTCACCGTGCCTCCCGGCGCCGCGCCGGGGCGGGCCCGCGGCCAGCCTGCACGACGAGCAGGCTCCTCCCGGCGGCGGTCCAGGACCGACGAGCCGGGCCCGGCCGTCCGCAGCAGTCCCGCGGCGATGTCACCGCGCACCCGTTCGGTGCAGATGGCCAGCCACCATGAGGCCAGCCCGCCCAGCAGCCGGATGGCCGCCGCGACGGCGCTGAGCACAATCGCCTCCAGCATCCACAACCACGCCCTTCCGCCCGGTGCCCGCGCCCTGTGCCGCGGGTGCTCACACTCAGGAACAGCCCACGGGGCGCGAGATGTTTAGCGCGTTGCGGAACGGTCTTCCTGCCGCCGAGCGTAGCTGGGCTGCCCCGGCCGCCCAGAGCACAACTACCTAGTTAATAGCTGGCTCAGTAGGTGAACGAGTAGGCGGTCTTGGACGAGATGCCGCACGACGACACGTACAGGCTGTAGGTCCCGTGCGGCAGCCCGGCGGGCAGGGTGAAGTCGGCGCTCTCGGTCTCCCCCGGCGTGCTCGGCGCCATCGTGCTGAAGTCATCGGACCTTGTGTAGAACACCTGGCCCGCGGAATTCGTCAGGTAGACGATGGGGAACCCCTGCGGGTCCTGATAGTCATCCTCGCCGGTGGTCACGAAGCCGGTCAGCTGGGTGCCGGTCAGATGGTAGGAACCGTCGGTGTTCGCCGTGACCGAGCTAACCGTCGGCCGCCACGAGTCTTGTGGGCTGCCCACTGGCGTGTAGATCCAGTCCCGGTCGCCCGCCGCCGCCAGCACCTGGCCGTTCGGCAGGTTGATGAAGTTGACCGCCTGGCCCGAGCCGTCGGGCGGCTCCGGGATCTGGGTCATGGTGTTCGCCGCCGGGTTGTACTCGACGATCTCCGGCCCGGCCGCGCTGCCGCAGGCGCCGGTGATCCAGCTGCACCGGACCGTGTCGAAGATGACGTTGCCGTTCGGCTCGGGGTCGGCGTAGGAGTCGTCCACGTAGCTGCCCTGCGGCATGCCCGGCCCCTGGGCCCAGCTGCCCGCCGACGTCGGCGTCGCGCCGGGCGTGTACACGGCCGAGCTGTTCCCGCCCATGACCAGGATCTTGCCGTTGGACATCAGGGTCGTGGTGGCCGGGTCAACGGTGCCGTTCTGGAATCCGGATGGCGCGGCCGGCAGCGTGATCCAGCTGCTGGTGGCGGGGTTGTACCGGTACTGGCCGCCGGCGCTCATCGCGACCACAGATCCGTCCGGCAGGGTGACCCAGCCGTCCTCGCCCGCCGGGGCGGGCCGGGGCCGGCCGCCGTCCACGAGTTGGTCGCCGGGCTGAAGATCTGCGTCTGCGCGGCGGTCAGGTCGCTGGCCACAATGCTGCCGTTGGCCAGCGTGGCGCTGCCGCTGTCCTGCAGATCCCCGTACAGCCCTGGCTGGCCCAGCGACCAGGTGTTGGTCACCGGGTTGTACAGCTGCACCGCGTTATGATCGTTCGCGGAGCTGCCCGCCGGGTACTCGTAGATGTACTCGCCGCCCGCCTGGTAGAACCGGCCGTCCGGAAGGATGTGGTCCTGGGCCGCGCCCATCCCGTACGGGCTGGCCGCCAGTGTCTGCCAGGTCCCGTCGGCGTAGTTGCCGTACTGATCGGGCACCAGCTTGACCCACTGGTTAAGGCTGGCGCCGTTGGACAGCACGGTGCCGTCGGTGAGCAGCCACAGGAACGTGGCCGCGCCGCCGGTCGCCGGGTTGACCGGCGCGGCCGTCCATGTCCCCTGCGCGGCCGTGCTGGTTGGCGAGGGGGTGGGGCTGGCCCCTGTTGGCGACGGGGACGGCGAGGGGGACGGACTGGGCGAGGCGGCCGTCCCGCCGCACGTGGTCCCGTTGAGCGTGAAGCTGGCCGGCGCCGTGTTGCTGCCGCTATAGCTGAAATTGGCGCCGATCTGGGCCGAGCCCTGGGTGGCCAGGCTGCCATTCCAGCTCGCGTTGGTCACCGTAACGGTCTGGCCCGATTGTGACCAGTTTCCATTCCAGCCCTGGGTCAGGGTCTGGTTGCCGGCATAGGCGTACTGCAGCGTCCAGCTAGTGACGGCCGGGCCGGTGTTCGTGACGGTGATCGCGGCGCTGAATCCCGTCCCCCAGCTGCTGCTCAGCGTGTACTGCACGGCGCAGCCCGCGGCCTGGGCGCGGGCCTGCATGACGGTCAGCCCGGAGCACAGCGCGGCGGCGGTGAGCACGGCGCCGCCTCGGTACCAGCGTGACCGCGGGAAACTGGCTAACGACTTCACGGTATTTACCGTCGCACGAGGAATCGCGGTCCAGCCCGCGGCCAAACCGCCGTTCCGCGGCGAACCAGGTGAGCGGGGAAAACGAATGGCCGGACGGGTGAAAGCTGCTGAAATTCAGCCCGCCGCAGCTAGCACGGTGTGCCGGATCAGCATGGCGGTGGTGACCGGGCCGACCCCGCCGGGCACCGGGGTGAGCAGCGCCGCGATGCCGGTGACCGCCGCGGCGTCCACGTCGCCCGCCAGGCCGCCGCCGGGCACCGGGTTGGTGCCCACGTCGATCACCACCGCCCCGGGCGCGACATGGTCCGCCCCGATCAGCCCGGCCCGCCCGGCCGCCACCACCAGCACCTCGGCTTCGCGGCACACCGCGGCCAGGTCCCTGGTGCGCGAGTGGCCGATGGTGACGGTGGCGTCCGCGGCCAGCAGCAGCAGGGCGGTGGGCTTGCCCACGACGGTGGACCGGCCGACGACCACGGCGCGGCGGCCGCGCAGCGGGACGCGCTCGTGGCCGAGGATCTCCAGCACCGCGGCCGCCGTCGCGGGCGGGAACGCCCCGGGCAGCGCGGCCGCGAGCTGGCCGAGCGACGCCGGGTTGGCCCCGTCCACGTCCTTGGCCACGTCGATGGCCTGGCCCACCGCGGCCAGCGTGCTGCCTGGCGGCAGCGGGGTCTGGCAGATGATCCCGTGCACCGCCGGGTCGGCGGACAGCCCGGCCAGCCGCCCGGTGATCACCCCGGGCCCAGCCGGGCCGGCCAGCCGGTGCACCTGGCAGCTGACCCCGGCCCGGGCGGCGGCCCGCTCGATGGACCGCACGTACCAGGCCGCGCCGGGATCGTCGGTGGGCAGCAGCACGGCCAGGGCGGGCACGGTGCCCGCGGCGCGCAGCCCGGCCGCATCCGCCGCCGTCTGCGCCTCGATCGCGGCCGCGATACCCCGCCCGTCCACCAGCCTGGTCATGGCCGCCTCCGCGTGTCCCGTGATCGTCGACTCTGGCACGCCACGGCCGGACGCTGCAGTGCGGCCCACGCCGACCGCGCCTGAAAGATCGCTCCAGGCGGGCTGAACGGATCGCTGAAGCTAGCTCCGCACCGGGCCGCTCCGACCGTAGGCTGCCAGCGTGAACGGCGAGCCGCCAGGCGCAGCCGGCCCAGCCGCGGCCCAGCTGCGCTTGCTGCGCGGCCGCCTCGGGCTCAGCCAGGAGCAGCTGGCCCGGCAGCTCGGCGTGTCGTTCGCCACCGTGAACCGGTGGGAGTCCGGCCGGACCCAGCCGTCCGCCCGGGCCCGCCGGGCCCTGGCCGACCTCGAAGCCGACCGCCACGCCGGGCCACCGCCGACGCCGGAGACCGCCCGCCCTGACCGGCGCGCCACCGCCGCGGCCGAACCCGCGTCCGCCGCCCCGGCGCGGCCGCCGCTCCCGGTCGCGCAGTCCAGCTTCGTCGGGCGCCAGCGCGAGCTGGCCGAGCTTGGCCAGCTGCTCGGCCAGGCCCGGCTGCTCACGCTGACCGGGCCGGGCGGGGCGGGCAAGACCCGGCTCGCGGCCGAGCTGGTCAGCCGCTCGGCACCGGCTGCCGAAGTCGTGTTCCTGCCGCTGGAGACGGTGCGCGACCCGGAGTCGCTGCTGCCCATGGTGGCCTCCCGGCTCCAGGTGGCCGACCAGCCCGGGGTGCCGCTGCTCGAGTCGGTGACGGCCGCGCTGGCCGGCCTGCCCCGGCTGTTCCTGCTGGACGGGGCCGAACAGCTGCGCGACGGGGTGGCCACGCTGGCGGGCCAGCTGCTCAGCGTGTCACCGGCGGTGCGGGTGCTGGTCACCAGCCGGGTGGTGCTCGGCGCACCCGGCGAAGTGTGCTGGACCGTGCCGCCGCTGGACTGCCCGTCCGCGGCGGCTGGCGCGGCCGAGGTGGCCGGCTCGGATGCGGTACGCCTGTTCCTGGCCCGGGCCAGCGAGCGGCTGCCCGGCTTTACCGCGGCCGACGTCGCGCCGCACGCCATCGGCGAGCTGTGCCGGCGGCTGGATGGCCTGCCGCTGGCCATCGAGCTGATCGCCGCCTGGGTGAGCACGCTGTCGATCCGGGAGATCGTGCAGCAGCGGGCCGTGCTGCTCGACCTGGACCCCGCCGCCGCCCGCCCGGCCCGCGGCCGCAGGCTGGCCGAGGTCATCCAGGCCAGCTACGACTTGCTGCAGCCGGACGAACGGCAGCTGGCCGGTGAGCTGAGTGTGTTCGCCGGGCCGTTCACCATGGCCGACGCGCAGGCCATCAGCGGCGCGCCCAGGCCGGCCGTGCCGCACCTGATCCGCGGCCTGGTGGACGCCTCCTGGCTGACCGTGGCCCGGGGCATCGAGCAGAATCAGTTCAGCATGCTGGACACGATGCGCACGTTCGCCACCGCCCAGCTGGCCACGTCCGGGGCCGAACCGGACACCCGGGCCCGGCACGCCGCGCATCTCGCCGAGCTGGCCAGCGGCAGCGAGACCGGCCTGGCCGGCCCGGACTCGGCCGCCTGGGCCGCCCGGCTGGAAGCCGCCGGGGCCGACGCCGACCAGGCGCTGCACTGGGCCGATGAGAACGGCGAGATCACACTGGGCCTGGTCACCAGCGCCGCGCTGTGGCGCTGGTGGCTGCGCCGCGGCCGGCTCAGCTACGGGCGGGCCTGGCTGGGCCGGTTCCTGGCCCAGGCCGGCCAGCGGCAGGACGAGCCGGCCGGGCGGGCCCGCCGCGCGGCGGCGGTGCTGGCCGCGGAGAACGGCGATTTCCCCGAGGCCGCCCGGCAGGCCCGGCTGGCGCTGCACATCCTGGAACCGCTCGGGCTGCGGGAGCAGACCGCGTTCGCGGCCACGGTGCTCGGGTCCGCGCACCGCTACCTGGGCGACCGCGCGGCCGCCCGGCGCAGCTTCGCCCGCGCCCTGGAACTGCGCGAGGCGGTCGGCGACCAGCAGGCGATCTCGGCCGCGATCAACAACATGGCCCTGCTCGCGGTGGACGACGGCGACCTGCCGCAGGCCCGCGACCTGTTCGAGCGGGCACTGGCCATCAAGCGCCAGCTGGGCGACCAGCAATCGCTGGCCATCGGCCTGGCCAACCTGGCCGACTTGCTCGTCCGCACACGCCAGTGGGCGGCGGCCGGCCAGGCGCTGGCCGAGGCCGCCGGGCTGGCCGCCGATCTCGGTAACCCGCAGCTGATCGGCACGGTGCGGTGCAACCAGGGCAACCTGGCCGCCCGGCAGCAGCACTGGGCCGAGGCGGCCGGGCACTACGCCGCGGCCACCGCCGCCTACCAGGAGGCCGGTCACACCCACGACGCGGTCGAGGCCATCATCGGCCTGGGCCGGGCGGCCGGCCGGCTGGGCCAGCCCGCGGAGGCCGCCCGGCAGCTGCGCGCCGCGGCCGGCCTGGCCCGCGAGATCGGCAACGAGCAGCGGCTGGCCGAGGCGCAGGCCGCGCTGGCCGAACTGGGCGAGACCAGCGACGCGGAGACGGCCCCGCCACCGGGCGGCCTGACCGCGCGGCAGGCCGAAGTGCTGCGGCTGCTCGCGGCCGGGCTGAGCAACAAGCAGATCGCCGCCGAACTGCGGCTGAGCCCGGCCACCGTGGAGCGGCACCTGGCCACCGTGTACCGCAAGCTCGGCGTGACCGGGCGGGTGGACGCGGCCCGCTACGCGCTCGCGCACGGGCTCGCCGCGCGGAGGGAACCGTGCTGTTATAACCCGCCCCACCCAGCAGGCGCCCGGCTGCGCCGGCAGATACATGGTTACCGGGATTCGGCCCGGGCAGCCGGAGGCGTACACCTTGGGAGCGACGCCACTCACCGTGCCGGACCCGGAAGGACCGCGGATGCAGGACCAGGTGCTCGGCAGCCCGATGCCGGTGCTGTCGATCTCCCTCGAGCCGGGGGAAAGCGTGCTCGCGGAGGCCGGTGAGTTCGCCTGGATGACCGACTCGATCGAGCTGTCCACCGGGATCGGGGGCTCCCCGCTGCGCCTCAGCACCTACTCGGCGCAGGGCGCAGCGGGGACCATCGCGTTCGCGGCCAAGCTCCCGGGCAGCATCCGGCCGGTCAACGTCGCCCCGGGCACCGAAGTCCTGGTGCACCAGCACGGGTTCCTGGCCGGCACGCCGGGGATCGAGGTCAGCCCGGGCTTCCAGCAGCCCTTCGCCGCGGGCGTTTTCGCGGCCGAGGGCTTCCGGCTGTGGCGCATCGGCGGCCACGGCCGGGCCTGGGTGGAACTGGCCGGCCAGGTGGTGAGCTACCCGCTGCGGCCCGGCCAGTCGCTGCGGGCCCACCCCGGGCATGTCGGCATGCTCGACTCGTCCGTCGCCGTCCAGGTGATGCCGGTGCACGGCGTAGTGAACCGCTACTTCGCCGGCGACGTGCATTATTTCGCCGTGCTATCCGGACCGGGAACCGTCTGGCTCCAGTCCGCCCCGCTGCCGGTGTCGGCCGCCTCGCTCGCCCGCTACCTGCCTATGTCCCATCTCTTCGCCCAAGGAAAGCCATGAAGCGCAGTTCTCTCTCACGCACCCGCGCCCTGCCGGTGCTCGCCGCGGCGGTGGCCGCCACCGGGCTGGCCCTGGCCGGCTGCGGCGCATCGGCCACCGGCTCGGGCAGCGGCACGGCCGGGTCCGGCAGCGGCTCGGCCAGCGGGTCCACCGCCAGCAGCGGGTCCAACTCCACCACCACCACTACCTCCGGGGGCACGGTCAGCGCCCCGGCCCTGTTCCCGATCACGGTCGGTGACACCTGGGTGTACCAGCAGAAGCTGACCGCGACCAAGGGCACGGTGACCAACCAGATCGCCTCGGTCACCCCCGGCGCCAGCGGTGAGCGGGTGATCATGAAGAGCCACACTGACCTGGCCGACCTCCCGCACACCGCCACCGATGCCATCTTCATCATCCATCCGGACGGCTCGATCTCCGTCCCGCTGACGCAGGTCGCCACCACCGGCGTCACGATCAAGTCGGGCAGCGTCATCTGGCCGAGCGCGGCCCAGCTGGCGTCGGGCCAGCCGCACAGCAGCACGCTGGTGGTCACGATCGCCGAAGCCGGCCGCACCATGCGGGTCAAGGCGCACATCGTGGTCCGGGGTGCGGGCACCCAGACGGTGCACGTGCCGGCCGGCACCTACCAGGCCACCGTGATCAACGAGACGATGACCGAGAAGGTGATGGGCTTCCAGGTGACCCTGGACGTCCGAACCTGGCTGGCCTCCGGCGTCGGCCCGGTCAAGTCCGAGGTCCTGACCAAGGCCGGCTCGCTCAGCAACGGCATCACCAGCGAGCAGGTCCTCAAGTCCTTCACCAAGGGCTAGCGGAAACGGCCTGACCGCACGGCCGGCGGCGGGCAGGATCGGCGGGATGGGGATGCCGTTCCTGCCCGGGCTGGACCTGGCCGGGCAGTTCTACGCGGACGTGGTCCGGCCGCGGCTGGACAGCCTGTGGCCCGGGCTGCGCTACTCGGCGGCGCTGCTCGGCCCGGGCTCCGAGGTGCTCGGCTTCGACAGCGAACGGTCCACCGACCACGACTGGGGCCCGCGGCTGCAGCTCCTGCTGGCCGCGGGCACGCCGCCCACCGAGGCGGACCGGATCGGGTCAGCGCTGGACGGCACGCTGCCGCCCAGCTTCGGTGGCTATCCGGTCCGCTTCGCGCTCAGCGGGGAGCCGCCCACGGCGGCCCGGCATCATGTCCGGGTCGCGGCGCTGGACGAGTGGCTGCGCGGCCAGCTCGGCTTCGAGCCGCGAGCCGGGATCACCCTGCTCGACTGGCTGGCCACGCCGACCCAGCGGCTGGCCGAGCTGGCCGGCGGCGCGGTGTTCCACGACGGCCTGGGGGAGCTGGGACCGGTCCGGGCCAGCCTGGCCTGGTACCCCCGGGACATCTGGTGCTACCTGCTGGCCTGCCAGTGGCAGCGGATCAGCCAGGAAGAACCGTTTCCCGGCCGGTGCGCGGAGACCGGTGACGACCTCGGGTCCATGGTCGTCACCGCCCGGCTGGCCCGTGACCTGATGCGGCTGTGCCTGCTGATGGACCGCCGCTACCCGCCGTACAGCAAGTGGCTCGGCACCGCGTTCAGCCGGTCCGCGGCCGGGCCGGCGGTGGGCCCGCCGCTGCGCGCCGCGCTGGCCGCGAACGGCTGGCCCGCCCGCGAGCAGCACCTGTCCGCAGCGCTGCTCGCGGCGGCCACCGCGCACAGCCAGCTCGGCCTGACCGAGCCGGTCCCGGCCACCATGCGCCCGTTCTGGGACCGCCCCTACCTGGTCCTGGACAGCGCCCGGTTCACCACCGCGCTGCGCGCAACCATCCAGGACCCGGCCATCCGCGCGCTGCCCCTGGCCGGCGCCGTCGACCAGTTCATCGACAGCACCGACGCCCTATCCGACGCGACGGCCCTCCGCACCGCCGTCGCCGCCCTGCTCCTGGGTTAGCGCGGTGCATTGTGCCTCGCGGGCAGAGCACAATGCACCGCGCTCACGGATTAGCTTCCGACGATGATGCGGTCGAAGTCGGGCGCGTAGGCGGACGGGTCGCTGAACTCGATCGTGTTGGTCCCGGCCGTCAGCGCCAGCGGGATGGTCATCGTGCCGACGGTGCTGAAGCTGCCGGTCGGCGTGAACTGGACGGACTGGGCCGTCCCGCCGTTCACGGTCACGTCGGCCTGCCGCCCGGTGGCCGAGCCGTCCAGGTAGGCGATCGTCACCTGGTACGTCCCGGCGCTGGGCACGGACACGCCGTTGAACGTGAGCGTGCCGCCCTCCCCGACGAACCCGACCTTCTCCCCACCCGAGCACGTGCTGCACGAGGTGACCCCCGCGCCGCCCGCGATCGTGTTGGCCGCCGCCTCGGCCTCGTACGAGGTGGCCAGCGGCGGCGTGGCCGCACTGGCGGTGACCGAGAACCCGTTGAACGCGGCCTGCCCGGGCTGGCCCGCGGCGTGCGAGGTGAGGAACATCCCGGCGTCCTGGGTGGCCGCCTGCCCGGTCAGCGTGGCGCTGCCCACCTCCAGCCAGGACGAGCCGTCGTAGGAGTAGTAGCCGGTGTAGGTGGACCCGTTGCGGACCAGTTCCAGGTAGACCGGCAGGCTCTCCGGGATGGTTCCGTTGGGCGGGGCCACGGAGTTGATGAAGTCCCCGCCGTTGTTATCCCACTCCAGCTGGATGCCGCCGGACGGCGACTCGAACAGGATCACCCCCTCGGTGGTCGTGCCGGACCCGGTGATGTCGTTGCGCACCATGATCCCGGCCTTGGCGTAGCCGGTCATGTTCTGCTGCGCGGTGACCTCGGTCTCGATGGTGGCCACGGATCCCACCACGCCCGGCTGGTAGATGCTGCTGTAGGCGTCGGTCCCGCTGTACAGGTCCGCGCCGGCCCCCTCGATCGCGAACTGCTGGCCGGCCTGGCCAAACGCAGCCGGGGCGTCGGTGGCCGAGGAATAGGTCTTATAGGGGGCCTGCACCGGCGACGTGGTCGTCACGCTGACCGGCACGGAATCTTTTTTTCTCAACGCCTTCCACTGGTAGCTGGCATCCGCCGTCACCGTGCCGCTGCCGAAAAGCTCCCCTGCCGGGGGCGCCGGCGCGGTCACGGTGAACGTGGCCTGCACGGTCGCTCCTGGTGCGACTGGACCCAGCGACGCCGCACCCGGGGTCACCGTCCAGCCCGCCGGGGCGGACAAGGTGAGCCGGACCGACGGCACCGGCTGGACGCCGTCGTTCGTGAACGCGACGGTGGCTGTGCCCGGCTGGCCGCCAGTCAGCGTGGACAGCCCGGTCTCGGCCAGCGTCGTACTCGGCGGCACCAGGCCTGCCGCCGCCTGAGCTATCGGCCGGATGCGCAGCAACGCGACCCCGTGCGCGGGGACATCAGCCGCGATGGTCGAGCCGGATTCGGAAAGCCGGTGGCGCCAGAGGTCGTTGAGTAAATAAGCGTTGCTGGCGGGCAGGCCAACCGCGGCGGCCGTGGTGGAGACCACCTCAGCCTGGCTGCTGGTATTGAACAGGCCGGCCACCACGTCGCCGTTCTTCTCGGTCTTGGCGAATACCTGGGCCACCGCGGTGTCCGCGACCCGGGACGCGTCGATGCTGTCCTGGTCCACCGAGAGCACCGCCCGGTTGGTCAGGTAGCTGAGGTCGAGCGGGTCGAGGTGGGTCAGGTCGGTGCCCAGGATGAGCGGCGAGGCGGCCAGCGACCACAGGCTCATCTGGGTCTGCCGTTCCGCCGGGGTCAGGCCGTCGTTGCTGCCGTTGCCCAGCTCCAGCGAGTCATAGTCGTTGAACGCGCCCGGCCCGCCGTATGGCTGCCACTGCGCGACCTGGCTGAACCGGGACTCGACGTTGGCCCAGTCGGTCAGCGGGTAGCTCGTCCCGCTGGTCTCGCAGCCGTAGCATTCGATGTCGCCGCCGGTGCGCCAGCCGTTGGAGTACTGCGCCCAGGTGCTGGCGTCGGCGATGTTCAGGCTGTTGGACAGCTCCAGGTGGATCGGCAGGCCGGTCTGCTGCAGCGCCTGCGACCAGGCCTGCACGTCGGGGATGTCGAACGAGCCGACGCCGTCCAGCTTGATGTAGTCCACACCCCAGGACGCGAACTCGTCGGCCCAGGAGTCGATGAACGCCTGCGCGCCCGGCTTGCTGTAATCGATGCCGACCATGCCGCCGCAGTTGTAGTTGTTCTCGGACACGGACGGCTCGGCGATCTGATCGGCGGTGTACGGGGTGCCCTCGATCGGAGTGTTCTCCGCGACCGCCTGCGCGGAGATGCCCGGCGTGACGTACAGCCCGAACTTGAGCCCCAGATGGTGCACGTAGTCGGCGACGACCTGAATCCCGTTCTCGGTGCCGTCCGCCGGGAACTTGCTGTTATCAGTGACCCAGCGGCCGTACTGATCCACGTTCGGGCCCTGGCTGCCCGGGCACTCGTACCAGAAGTCGTCCACGTTCACGTACTGGAACCCGGCGCGGGCCAGCCCGCTGCTCTTCATCGCGCGGGCTTGCGCTTCGATGCCGGCCGCGGTGGGGTCATGCCGGACGAAGCTCCAGCTGCTCCAGCCGAGCGCCGGGGTCAGCCCGACCCCGTTGTCCTCGGCCTGCGCCGCGGGCGCGGCCGCCACCGCGGCGACCAGGCCCAGTGGGATGAGCGGTAAGGCAGCGATTAGCGCACAGATCAATCGCCTCATCCGTTTTGCCTCCTTTGCCCTGGGATGCCTGTCTCCTTCGTAACTCGCGACACAGGCCCGGTCAATATCACCCGTAATCGCACACAACTGCACACCCGTCGTCTGTGGGCGCCGCCTGGGGCTTCGTCACGGTTGGCTCGCCGGAGGCCGGTTTGGGCTACCATCCTGCGCAGGCTTGAGCGCGAACAGGCATGGCAAGGGGCAGGGCGATGAGGTTCTACGGCGAGATGCGGGTGCAGGGCAGCGGCCCGCTCGACGGCGCCCGCTTCGACGCGCTCGCCTACGCCCTGGCCGAGATCGAGGAGACCGACCCCTCGGTCGATGAGGTGGACCTCACCGCCTCGCTAGCCCAGGGCTGGATCACCGCGTCGATGGTTATCGACCAGGAGTCCCTGGAACTCGCGGTGGCCAAGCTGATGGCGACGGTGCGCACCGCCATCTACCCGAACGGGGACACCCTGGGTGGCTGGAAGTTCCTCACCGAGACGGCCGGGCTGACCGTGCAGCCCGCCGGTGACCGCGCCGCCGGTGACCGCGCCGCCGGTGACCGCGGCGCCGGTGACCGCGGCGCCGGCGCCCATGGCCCGGGCGGGCACGCGGGTGGTGGCCACGAGAGCGGGGCGCACGCGGCTGTTGGGCTCGCTGATGGTGGGTCCCCGGATGGTGGGCCTGCGGACGGTGGGCCGCGTGTGGCCGGGCCGCGGGGGACGGTGGCCAGGCCGCGGGGGGGCGCAGCACCGACGGCCCGGCGCAGGTGGCCCACCAGGTGCCGCAGCCGAGCTGAGGCCCGGGCCGGGAGCGGCTTTCGCTCACATTACAGAACGCAGGACTTCCCGGCCGATGTCCGGCCGGGGCGCGTTGCACGTCGGGCAGCGCGGACCGCGGCCCGGGATGTTGAGCCAGTAGCCGTCAACCAGCCCCTTGGTGGCCTGGATCGCGGCGATCAGCTGGCGGCTGCTCACCGCCGCGCCAGGTGGGTTGGTGGACAGCCCGGCCAGCACCTGAACAGCTGGATTCGCCTTGCGCGCCTGGGCCGCCGCGGTCCGCACGAACTCCGCGTATGTGCGGGTGCTCCGCTCCAGGCTCTGCGCCTGCAGCTCGATCACATCAGCCACCTTGGCCAGCTGCCCGGCCAGGCCGAGGTCGAGGAACTGCCGCCAGCGTGGCCCGGACAGGCCGGGCCGGACGGTGGTGAGGTTGAGCGCCGGGGCGACGATGAGCCGCAACCCGTGCGCGCGGGCCAGGCTCAGCGCGCGCCGGGCGGCCCGGGCCGGGGCCACTTGTTCCGCGTGCGGGGTGAAGGACCAGGCCTCGGGATCGTAGAGCAGGGCGCGGGTGCCCGGCCGGCAACTGCTGGCTGGCGACCGCCTGGCGCAGGCCGGCGACCGCGGAGAAGGTGACCACCGGCACCGCGCCCGCGGCGCTGAGTGGCTGCTGGCCGGCCTGCAGGATCTCATACACCTGCGACCGGGCCAGGCCAGCCTGCACCGCGGGCTCGCTGACCAGCTGCGCTAACGCGGCTCTGGTCAGCATCCAGGTGCGCCCGCCGTCCGCCGTCGTGGCCGCGGCCGGCGTGGCCGCGCCCGGCGTTCCGGTGGCGGACCCCCGGGTAGCACAACTGGCCAGCAGGCAGCCCGGCCACGCCGATGGCGATGGCCACCCGGAACTCGCGGGACAGCGCGGCAGACAGCCGGGCCGGCCTGGACCAGGTCATCGCGGCCGCCCGGGGGTCACGAGCCCAGCTGGACATTGGCCGACATTCCGCTCAGCGGGATGACCGCGGTATGGCTATGCACGCTGACCACCGCCTCGTAGCTGGCCCCGCCGGACGTGCTCACCGGCGTGGGCGACAGCTCGGTGACCGTGCCGTGCAGCCCGCTGAGCCGCGCCGCGGGCACGGATATGGTCGCCGTCGTGCCGACCCGCACCCGTGAGACGGAGCCTTGCGGGATGAGCAGCCGTACCTGCCAGCCGCCTGAGGTGCGCAGGGCCAGGACCGGTGACAGTCCGTTCTTGCTCTTGAGGCTGGATATGGGACCGCTGGGCAGCAGGGAGAATTGGGGTTGCTGGCCCGGCGCGGCCTGGCCTGCCTGGGCCGAGTTCCGCAGCCCGGCTGGGGTGGCCGTCTCACCGGCCTGGCCGTAGATGGCCACCACGGTGCCGGCCGCCGGGGCCAGGATCTCGGTGGCCAGCACCTTCATCCGGGCCGCCGCCCGGCGGGCCCGGTCGGTGGCCAGTTCGTTCTCGACGGTGCCGATGCTGGCCGAGGGAGCAGAGTCGGCGATCAGCGCGGCGAGGTTCGACTTGTCCGCCGCGACCGCCGCGCGGTCCGCCCGTAGGGCGGCCATGCTGGCCGGGGCGGTCTCGGTGGCCAGCACCTGGCCCTTACGGACCGCCTGCCCGAGGCGCACCGGTACCGCGGCGACCCGGCCGGCCGCGCCGAAGTTGAGGCTGGCTATCGCGGTGTTGCTGACCACCCCGGTGAACGAGTGCTGGTCCGCGGCCAGGACAGACGGCACGTAGAGCGCCACCGCCAGCACCGACGCGGCGGCCAGCAGGATCCCGCCCAGGCGCTGCGGGGTGGTGACGTACCCACGTAGCCCGTCCGGACGCTCCCGGCCGCCAGCCGGTTCCGGGTAGTACGGGTCGCCGGCGCCGCTTTCCTCGCTCTCGTCCGGGTCCTCATCGCGGTCCTCGTCCCTGGTGCCGCGATCCCCGTCCGCTCCCGGCGGGTACGGGTTCTCGTACGGGCTTACGTACGGGTTCTGGTACCGGCCCAGGTCCGGGTACGGGTAGTGCACATCCGGCGCCGGGGCTGGCTCGTCATCGGCGATCAGCACGGACCGCGCCGTCGCCGCGGCCCGATCCTGGCCCAGCCGACCCGGCGCCTGCCGGGACCAGGCCCGCCAGGGCCACCGGCCCGGCCAGTTCCGCTCGCCTTCGGCGTCCTGCTGTGGGTCAACTGGCTCAGGGTAGTCGTCCTCGATCAGCAGGGACATATCGGTTCACCCCAAGTGAGCGGCTTATAACAAGCCTATCACGCGATAATTGCCCAAGCGGACTGAATCCGCCGGGCTTGTCATTGCTTACGGAAAGCCTACGGATAGGCAACTTCGGCGGCCGCCAGTAAGCCCCCTGATAGCGTTAACAAAAACTCTTAATGCGTGTTTATGTGGGTGCTTAATGAATATTTCGGTCCTGGCCCTTTCGGTGCTGCTGCTGGTCACGCTCATCGCCGCCTGCCTCCTGCCGGTGGCCGGGGACAGTACCGACGACCGTGGGGACGGGCTGGCCAGCGTGGTGATACCGCGGCACGTCAAGACCCCGCGCTGGCGGCCGCGCACGCTGGCCTTCTTCGCCGTGACCGCGGCGCTGAGCCTGGTCTTCCTGCTGCTGCGGCACCCGTCGATGCCCGCGCTGTACTCGGCCGCGGTCAGCAAGGTGGCTGCGGCGATCACCCGCGACCCGGCCACCGTGAACGGCTACATCGCCCGGCTGCGGCCTGCCCTGGTGTTCTTCGGCGTCACCTACTTCGCCGCCATGGCCGTCGTGGTCCGGGCCAACCTGGGCCGCCCGGCTGGCCGTGCTCGGGCATGCGGTGATCTACCTGGCCCTGTCGGTGCTCACCCAGGCCTTGATGATCACAGTTGGCATCGCGTCCGGCTGGCTGGTCGCGCCGTTCGGCATCGAGGCCACCCTGGCCAACCTGCTGATCGGCGGCCTGGTCGTGATGCGCATGACGTTCACGACGTTCGTGCTGCCCCGGGCCACCGTGCTGCCGATCGAGCGTCGCCCCCGGCTGTGGGATACCGCGCTCACCTGCTGTGCGCTGGTCACCGTGGTCACCGTGCTGATCGCCGGGTACGCCTACATTTCCGAGGTGTCACACCTGGGCTCGGTACTGCAGGTATTCCTGCCGCTCTACGCGGTGAGCGTGCTGTTCATCTTCATGTTCGCCCCGCTGTGGCTGCTCTGGTGGGTCAACCGCAAGCTGCCGCAGCCGGGCCGGTACCGGCCCCCGGTGGACATCATCATCCCGGCCTACAACGAGTCGGACAACATCATCCGGCTGCTGGAATCGGCGGACATCGCGGCCGGCCGCTACGGCGGCCCGGTCCAGGTGGTGGTGTCGGATGATGGCTCGACCGACGACACCGCCCAGCTCGCCGAAGAGGTGATGGCCAGCTTCCGGTATGCCACCGGCTGGGTGCTCACCGGGCCCAACGCGCGCCAGGCCGCGGCGCTCAACCGGGCCATCGCGGCCACTGACGCGGAGATCGTCATCCGGGTGGACGCCGACTGTGTGCTAGGCGAGGACACCCTGGTCTATGCCGTGCCGTGGTTCGCCGACCCTGAGGTCGGCTGCGTCGGCGCGATGGAAGAGCCGCGGACCGACACGGTCACCTGGTTCCACCGGATGCGGGTGCTGGAGACCGCGTTCCAGTTCCGCTTCGCCCGGCTCGGGCAGAGCATGGTCGATGGGATCGTCGTCATCCCGGGAACCTTCACCGCCATGCGGCGCGGCCCGGTCGAGGCCGCGGGCGGCTTCCCGGTCGGCATGAACGGGGAAGACTCGGACGTCACCATGCAGATCGGGCGGCTCGGCTACCGGGTGGTGGCCGACCCGCGGATCCGCTCGTATGAGGACGTGCCGCGCAGCCCTGGGGAGTTCGTCGAGCAGCGGACCCGGTGGGCCCGGGCCGGCTTTCACGTCTACGCCCGGCACGTCCCACTGCGCAGCGGGCTGGCCGGCCCGCGGGTATGGTTCTGGACGCTGCGCCGCGGGTTCTCCTGGTTCTCCATCCAGGCCGGCCTGGTGGCCCCGGTGTTCCTGCTCGCGCTGGCGCTGACCAGCCCGGCCTACCGGGCCAACCTGCTGTCGTTCGTCCTGCTGTATGCGGCCGGCGGCGGGGTGGTGCTGGTGATCAGCCTGCCCTACGCGATCAAGTACGGGTTCTGGCGCAGCATCCTGTGGGCGCCCACCTGGTTCGCGTACGCGTTCCTGCGCCGGATCGGCACCCTGGAGGCGGCCATCTCGCTGCCGGCCCGGCCGTTCCCGAGCACGTCGCCCTGGCTGGGCCAGCGCCCGGCGGACGACCGCCCGCAGGTGGCCGCGGCCGAACGGAACCGCGCCGTACGGCTCACCCGTTTCGGCCCGGGTCATTTCCCGGGCTAATTTGGCTCAGCTCCTGAATAGACACCCGGAATACACGGCCGGGCCCACCCCGGCGTGATAGGGCGGCCCCGGCCGAGTTTATGAAAGTTTCAGGCCGGATGGATTCTGGACACCGACCCGGTCAGCTCGGAAGCGACCTTTCGCCATGCGGCCAGTGCGGCGTCAATGCTCGCCGCGCTGACGTCGGCGTGGGTGAGCATGCGTAGCCGCCCGGCCACCATGGTCACCAGCACCCCGTGCCCAGCCAGTCGCTCTCGCCACTCCAGCACCGGATGGCCAGTCCGGGTCACGTCCACGAACAGGATGTTGGTCTGCACCGCCGCCGGGTCGATGGCGCCGGGCACGGTCTCCGCGATCCCCTGGGCCAGCCGCTGCGCGTTGGCGTGATCTTCGGCCAGCCGCCCAGGGCCATCGCGCAGCGCGATCAGGCCCGCCGCGGCCATCACCCCGGCCTGCCGCCAGGCCGCGCCGAACAGCACCTTCAGCCGGCGGGCTTCCCTGATGAACTCGGCGTCCCCGGTGAGCAGCGACCCGATCGGCGCACCGAGCCCTTTGGACAGGCAGAACATCATCGCGTCCACCTGCCCGGCATACTCGGCCACGGCGGCGCCGGAGACCGCGCAGGCGTTGAAGATGCGCGCGCCGTCCAGGTACAGCGGGGTGCCAGCCGCGGCACACGCCCCGGAGATGGCGGCCAGGCTCTCCACCGGCATGACCGAGCCGCCGCCCACCTGATGGGTGTTCTCCAGCGCGAC
This sequence comes from uncultured Actinomycetes bacterium, assembly GCA_963747705.1. Classification (GTDB taxonomy): domain Bacteria; phylum Actinomycetota; class Actinomycetes; order Streptosporangiales; family Streptosporangiaceae; genus RYN-230. The sequence goes on from CAVVGF010000025.1 coordinate 93,237, forward strand.
CAGGTCAACCACGTCAACGTCGTAGGGATCGGGCTGCAGCGCCGCCGCGACCTGGTCGGCATCCAGCAGCCCGCGCTCGCGCGCGGCGACCCGGCGGAACGCCACCCCGGACAGGGCGGCCGCCGACCCGGCCTCGGTGCCGCCGACGTGCGCGGTGGCCTCGCACACCGCGAACCGGCCGGGCCGGACGAACGCGTGCACCGCGATCTGGTTGCAGGCCGTGCCGGTCGGCAGGTAGATCGCGGCTTCCTTGCCGGTCAGCTCGGCCGCGGCATCCTGCAGCCGGTTGACCGTCGGGTCGTCGCCGTACCAGTCGTCGCCCACCTCGGCCTCGGCCATGGCCGCCCGCATGGCCGGCGAGGGCCTGGTCACCGTGTCCGACCGCAGATCGATGTACCCGTCCCTGTCCGCCCTCATCCGCCGTCCCCTCTGTCTGTCCGAATTGTCGGCCACCTCTTCTATGGTGCGCCTATGGCCAAAGGAAACGAGCAGCGTATCTGGGCCTACCATGACGGTGTGAGCCTGCTGCGGGTTGAGCTGTTTTACGACGATGAGGCTGGTAACTGGCACTATCGCGGGCCAGCCCCAGCGGCCTGAGTGCCAGCGGGATGCTAGCGGGGGTTGGCGGGACGGGGCTGATCGTCGCCGGGATCCGGGCGGCGGAGACCGAGCGGGCGGACCGGTTGTTCGCTGACCCGCTGGCCGGGGCGTTCGTGGCGGCGGCCGGGTCGCCGCCACGCCAGGCCACCGGCCGGCAGGCGGCCGCGCTGCGGCTGTGGATAGTGGCCCGCACCGTGTTCCTCGATGAGCTTGTCCTGGCCGCCTGCGCGGACGGCACGCGGCAGGTGGTGCTGCTCGGCGCGGGCTTCGACACCCGGGCGTTCCGGCTGCCCTGGCCGCCGGGGGTGCGCTGCTTCGAGCTGGACACCGCCGACGTGCTGGCCAGCAAGGAGCAGGTGCTGGCCGGGCAGCGGGCCGTACCCGGCTGCGAACGGACCACCATCCCGGGGGACCTGCGGGACGACTGGCCGGCCGCGCTGCGGGCCGCGGGCTTGCGGCCGGACCAGCCGGCCGTCTGGGTGGCCGAGGGCCTGCTCGTCTACCTCAGCCCGGATGACGTGGACCAGCTGCTGGACCGGGTGACCAGCCTGTCTGCCCCGGGCAGCCGGCTGGGCCTGACGTTCCGCAGCCGGGTGCCGGACGATCAGAGCTCCCCCGCCGTGGCGTTGCGCCGGTCGGCGGCCCCGGACGACCCGGTCGGCTGGCTGGCCGGGCACGGCTGGGCCGCGCAGCTCACCGGCGCCCGCGAGGTGCTGCAGGCGCACGGCCGCGCGGTCCCACCCGCCCCGGCCCAGCGCGGACACCGGGCTCTGCTGATCGGCGCGGCCCTGGACCCTACACTGCCCCGGTCTAGCCCAGCCCGGCGGCGCAGCCGGGCCGCCAGCACCACGCCGCGCCTGCACCTGGCCGGCCAGCCGGGTTCCACCGCCGCCCGGGCCGGCTCGGCGGCGGACCGGCCGCTGCCCGCGCTGCTGTCCCAGGCCCTGGTCGCGTTCACCATCGAGTTCGACAACGAGTCCGAGCACCAGATTCAGCACCGGACCACCCGCGGCCCGGCCGCCGGGGCCCGCGGGCCGTGGCTCGTGTCGCAGGCCATGTGGGCGAACTTCATGCGGTTCATCCCGCCCGGCGGCGTGCGGCTGGGCGACGTGTCGGCGCTGGCCGCCATCACCAACCTGGCCGGGCTGCAGCGGTGGGGCTATGTCACGGTCGAGCCGGACCCGGCCGACGGCCGGGCCAAGCCGCCCCGGCTGGACTGGGTGGTCCGGCCCACCCTCGCGGGCCAGCAGGCCCAGTACATCTGGCGGCCACTGACGGCCGAGATCGAGCGGCGCTGGCGGGACCGGTTCGGCACGGACCAGATCTCCGCGCTGACCGGGGCGCTGCGTGCGCTATCACGGCAGACCGGCCTGGCCCTGCCGCCGTACCTGCCCGTGACCGGCGTGCACCCGGCCGATCATGGTGCCTGGCTGGCCGCGGGCCGCCAGGCCGGCCGGGGCGTGGGTCCCGGCCTCCCGGCGCTGCTGTGCCACGCGCTGCTGGCCTTCGCCCTGGACGTGGCGGGCGGGTCGCCGCTGACCATGGTGGTCGGCTCGGGCGCGCTGCGCGTGCTCAGCCCGGACCCGATCCGGGTAGCCGATCTTCCGCACCGGGCCGGGCTGTCCAGAGAGGCGATCAGCGTGGCGCTGGGGCTGCTGCAGCGGGGCGGCTACGCGCTGGTCGAACCCGATCCGGCGGCCGCCCGGGGCAAGGTGGCCCGGCTCACCACCCGCGGCCAGCAAGCCCAGCAGGACTACCAGCGGCTGGTCAGCGCCGTCGAGCAGCGCTGGCGGGACCGGTTCGGCGCCGACCAGATCGCCGGGCTGGCCGGAGCGCTCCGCGCGCTGTTCGCGGACGGCGGCGGCCGGCAGCGGATCGCGGCCGGCCTGGTGCCCTACCCGGACGGCTGGCGGGCCCACCCGCCCTACCTCAGCCAGACCGAGGCCATGCTGGCCGACCCGGCCGCGGCGCTGCCGCACTACCCGATGGTGTCGCACCGCGGCGGATACCCCGACGGCAGCTGACGCTAGCCCAGCTGGCTGGGCGGCACCGCCGCCGGACTCCGGGCCGGCTCCTGTACTTTCTCAGCCTCATAGACGGCAGTAGAAAAGCACGCTAGTGCGTCCCGGCAGCGCTCCACGATGTCGGTCGCCTGTGACCATCGATCGTCCGGGAAGAAGTCCCGCTTCTGAATCTTTGCCAGCCAGCGCGCTAGTTTCTTCAGGTCCTGCTCGGTCTCCTCGAGTTCGGCGAAAGTGAACTTTCCTGCCCGGCTCTCTTTTCCTATTTCTGTCAGGAATGCCTCGCAGCGCTCCATGAACTCGTCGTACTCCCGGCTCCGGTCGATGCGAAAGCGCCGCACTATCGCCTCGTCCATCTCCGTGGATGACTCCGGAACGGCCAGCACGAATCCGCTCCCGCCGTTCCGCAGCACCATCTCCTGCAACTGTTCGAAGAACTGCGCATGCGCCGGGGTATGCGGCAGCACCCAGGCGCCATTCAGCATTCCCGTCGCACCGACCGTGCGCAGTCGACGCCACAGCGTTACCCGGGGACTGGACGGCGAACTGGGCAGCTGGCTCAGAAATACGAGCCAGCCAGCGGGAGTCTCGTCCGTCACCATTCGTCCACAACACCTGTTTCGGTCACCCGGTCCGCTGGGCCTGCTGCAACACCTATTACACGCTGTTGACAGTTAAAGAGAGCTGACTTAGGTTCCGCAAGTAGTAGATCACAGCCGCCTGGCAGGCGGCATGCAAAGGTGCACGTGCAGCCGTCATGCGAGGAGGGCTCTTAACTATGCCTGAAATTGGCGTGCTCGGGCAATCACCGGCGCTAGCCTGATTATCATGTGTGGTCGAACGACACGGCCGGCTGCCGTGCTATTCGACTTGTACGACACACTGATCCACGCTCGTACGGGCAGTTCTTTCTATCATTCCGTGCCCACCGCGCTCGGGGTTGACCCGGGGCGCTGGCTCGTGGCGTACCGGGCCCTGGGGCGGGCGGCCATGACCGGCGCGGTGCCGGACCTGACCACCCGGGTCCACCTGGCCTGCCGGGAGGCCGGTCAAACCTGCCGCCCGGCGCGGGTCGCCGCCGTCGTGGATGAGCACCTGGCCAGCTTCTATGCCGCTATACACCTCGACCCGCACGCCTTGGCCACGCTGACCACACTGCGTGCCGCCGGCCTGCGTCTCGCGGTGGTCTCCAACGCCGCCCGCTCGTCTGAGCGGGTGCTGGACATCTTCGGCTTGCGGGCCGCCGCGGACGCCGTGGTCATGTCGTACTCGCTCGGGGTGCTGAAGCCGGACCCGCGCATCTACCGCACTGCCCTGGCTGCCGTCGGCGTCACCCCGGCGGAGGCGGTCTTTGTCGGCGACGGCGGCGACGGGGAACTGGGCGGTGCGAAGCAACTGGGGATAAGAACCGTGCTGGTTGAACGGGGCCTACCGCATACCAAGGCCGCGCGGGCTGATGCCGACTTTCGCTGCCGGGACCTGCCCGGGGTGGCGGCTCTCCTCCTGGCAGGCACCTGACTCATGCCCGATAACCAGCTACACCCCCGGGCGGCGGCCGGGCCGCCCAGCACGGCCGCCGAGTTCGCGCTGTACCAGCTCGATGATCAGGGTTCGGCCATCGGCACGGACGGTTCCCGGTCGTTCGACGCCGTGCTCTACAGCAAGTACAAGTACGGCTCCGCGGCCGCCGCCGGTGTGTTCGCCCGCGCGCTGGGGGCGGCCTTCCTGGCCCGGCATCACGCGCTGGTCACCCAGCGCCGGCTGCTGGTGGCCGCGTCCCCGTACCGTCATGTGCCGACCGCAGCCCATGCTCTCGCGGTGCGGTTCACGGCCATGCTCAGCGCCCAGCGAGCCCGGCGCGGCCTGCCGCCCGCCCACCTCGTGCGGATTGACCGCGCGGAGGTGCCGCCGGGTGACTACGGCACGCTGCCCGCGGCCGACAGGGCCCGGCTGATGGCGGCCAACACGCTCTCCTTCGGCCGCCTGCAGCCGAGCACGGAAGACGCACATCTGATCGTCGTGGACGACGTCAAGGTGACGGGGGCGCACCAGCATTGCCTCTTGCTGGCCAGCGACGTACTGCCGCTCGGATCACGGATGTTCGTCCACGTCGCGGCGGTCCAGGAGGCGGGCGCCGGACTGGATCCGACCCTGGAAGACCGGCTCAACCACGCATTCGTCAAGTCGCTGGGGGAGCTGGCGGATGTTGTCACGGCCGCCGACTTCAGCTGGAACGTCCGCGTCTGCAAATTCCTGCTCAGCCCGCCCAGCCGGCCCGGCCTCCCGTCCTTCCTCGCCGGGATGCCGGACCACTTCGTCCGGGAGCTGCACCGCAACAGCCTGCTTGACGGTTACGCGGGCATGGCCGCCTACCGGCCAAGTCACTCGATCGTGCGCCGGGAACTCAGCCGGCGCGGCGGGCCATCGGCTGACCGGCCAGCGGCCGATATGGCGGGGCTGAGCCCGCCGGGTCCTCGTTCCTGACCATGGCCGCTCCGACCACGGGCCTGACCGACGCGCATTATGCGCTGTCCGCCGCCGAAAGCCTGGTGGCGTGCGGCGCCTTCACCGTCGACTTCAGCCTGCCGCGTGAGCGCTGGTTCCGCTGGAAATCCGGCATCGTCGCGCCGTGCGGCTGTGACTGCCGCCGGCTCAACGCCTTTCCCGCCCACCGCCGCCTGATCGATGACGCATTGGCCGGCGCGATCGCCGGCGCGATCACCGCCGCGGACTACATCGTGGGGGTGGCCCACGGCGGGATCCCGTGGGCCACGGCGGTCGCCGACCGGCTCAGCCTCCCGCTGGCCTATGTGCGCGCACAGCCACGTGCGGCCGGAGGGCCCCGGGTGGAGGGCCTGCCCAGGCGCGACTTCCAGCCGCGGGCCCGGGCCGTCGTGATCGACGACGTGGTTGCCTCGGGGGGCAGCGTCGCGCAGGCGATCCGCGCGATCCAGGACGAGACCGGCTGGCTGGTCGCTGGGGTCCAATCCATCGCCAACTGGGGCTTCCCCGAGATGCGGGAGACCCTGGGTGAGTGGCCGGTGCGCGCGCTGACCAGCTATCCGCAGGTCATCGACCGCGCGCGGGCGGCCGGGCTGATCGACGACGGACAGGCGGGGCAGCTTCGCCACTTCTACCTGAATCCGCGGGATCACACCTGGGGTGTCTGAGACCGCGGTTTAGTCCAGGGTGAAGTAGTCGGGGCTGGCGTAGGCGCCGGTGAACTGCTTGCGGCGCTGCATGAGCAGGTCGTTGAGCAGGCTGGAGGCGCCGATGCGGAACAGGTCCGGGGTCAGCCAGTCCGGCCCGGCGGTCTCCTTGACCAGCACCAGGTAGCGGATCGCGTCTTTGGCCGTGCGCACCCCACCGGCCACCTTGACCCCGACCTGGTGCCCGGTGGCGGCGGCGAAGTCGGCCACCGCGGCCAGCATGACCAGGGCCACCGCGGGCGTGGCGGCGGGCGAGACCTTGCCGGTCGAGGTCTTGATGAAGTCGGCGCCGGACAGCATGGCCAGCCAGGACGCCCGGGCCACGTTGTCCAGCGTGGCGAGTTCGGCGGTCTCAAGTATGACCTTCAGATGGGCCGTCCCGCAGGCCTCGCGGACCGCCCGGATCTCCTCGCTGACCTGGCCATACTTGCCGGCCAGGAACGCGCCCCTGTCGATCACCATGTTGACCTCGTCGGCCCCCGCGGCCACCGCCTCCGCCACGTCGGCCAGCTTGACCGCGAGCGATGCCCGGCCGGACGGGAACGCGGTCGCCACCGAGGCGACCTTCACCCCGCTGCCCGCCAGGTCCTCGCGGGCCACCGCGACCAGGTCGGGATACACGCACACGGCCGCGACCGGCGGCACGCCGTCGTCCTGCGGGTCGGGCCGCCGCGCCTTGGCGCACAGCCCGCGCACCTTGCCCGGGGTGTCGGCGCCCTCCAGCGTGGTCAGGTCGGTCATCCGGACGGAGGTGTCCAGCGCCCACAGCTTGGCTTCGCGCTTGATCGACCGGGTGGCCAGCGCGGCCGCGCGCTGCTGCACGCCGACCGTGTCGGTGCCGGGCAGCCCGTGCAGCACCTGGCGCAGCGCGCCGTCCGACCCGACGATCTCCGCCGCCCAGTAACCTGCCTGACTGGCCGCCGCCGTCGCCGGCCTGGCCTGCACCGATCCGCTCACGCTGCCCGGTTACCCCACTTTCGGTCCGTGTACCCGGACCACAGCATCACTCGCCGCGCGCGCGGTGGCAAACCCGGGCTTGATCACCGTGTTGATGATCCGCAGTCGCTGGTCGAAGTGGGCGAACGCGCTCTTCATCGCGTTGATGGTGAGCCACTCGAAATCAGACCAGCCGTAGCCGAACGCGTCGGCCAGCCGGTGGAACTCCGAAGACAGGGTGACCCCGCTCATCAGCCGGTTGTCGGTGTTCACGGTGACACGGAAGGACAGCTGGCGTAGCAGCCCGATCGGGTGTTCCTCGATCGACGGGGCCGCGCCGGTCTGCACGTTGGAGCTGGGGCACATCTCCAGCGGGACCCGCTGGTCGCGCACGTAGCCGGCCAGCCGGCCGAGCGAGGCGGTGCCGTCGGCCCCGATCCGGATGTCGTCCACGATCCGCACCCCGTGCCCGAGCCGGTCCGCGCCGCACCACTGCAGCGCCTCCCAGATGGACGGCAGGCCGAAGCCCTCACCCGCGTGGATGGTGATGTGGAAGTTCTCCCGGGCCACGTACTGGAACGCGTCCAGGTGCCGGGTCGGCGGGCTGCCCGCCTCGGCCCCGGCGATGTCGAACCCGACCACCCCCTCGTCCCGGTGCCGGACCGCCAGCTCGGCGATCTCCAGCGAGCGGGCCGCCGTACGCATGGCGGTGAGCAGGGCGTAGACGGTGATGCCACGCCCGGCGCTGCCGATCCGGAAGCCTTCCAGCACCGCGGTGACCACCTGCTCCAGGGTGAGACCCCGGTTGACGTGCAGTTCCGGTGCGAACCGGACTTCGGCATAGACCACGCCGTCGGCGGCCAGGTCCTCGGCGCACTCGGCCGCCACCCGGGTCAGCGCCTCCGGGGTCTGCATCACCGCGACCGTGTGCTGGAACGCGTCCAGGTACAGGTTCAGGTGGCCGCGGTGCGCGCCGCGGCGCAGCCACCGCGCGACCTCGTCCACGTCGTGGGACGGCAGCTGGTCGTAACCGATGTCCCGGGCCAGCTCCACCACGGTGGCCGGCCGTAGGCCGCCGTCCAGGTGGTCGTGCAGCAGCACCTTGGGAGCGGCCCTGATCTCCTCAATGGTGGGAGTCATCCGCCCATTCTCACAGACGGTGTCTCACTCACAGCAGCGCTACCCGAGGATCACCCGCACCGCCCGCTCGCGCAGACCCTTCGGGCCTGCGCTCGTTAGCCGGTCTCGGGTAGCGCTGCCAGCCGGTCGATGATCGGTGAGCTGGCGGTGGGCGGCTCGGCGCCGACCTCGATGGCCCAGGTGAGCGCCTCGGCGGCCCGGGCGAACCGGGTCTCGTCGTCGGCCCGCAGCTCCAGCACCGGCTGGCCGCGCTCGACCCACTCCCCCGGCTTGGCCAGGCACAGCACCCCGGCAGCCGGGTTGACCGGGTGCTCCTTGAGCGCCCGTCCGGCGCCGAGCCGCCAGGCGGCCACGCCCACCGCGTACGCGTCGAGCTTCCGCAACCATCCGGAGGCAGGGGCGTTAAGCATCTTGCGGGTGTGCGCGGCCACCGGCAACGGCGCGTCGGGGTCGCCGCCTTGCGCGGTGATCATCGCGCGGTAGGCGGCCAGGGCCCGGCCGTCGGCGAGAGCGGCCGCCGGGTCCGCGTCGATGCCGGCCAGCCGGAGCATCTCGCGGGCCAGCGCCAGGGTCACCGCGACCAGGTCGGCCGGGCCCTCGCCGCGCAGCGTGGCGACCGCCTCCTCGACCTCGATCGCGTTGCCGACGGCCCGGCCCAGCGGCGTGTCCATCCTGGTCAGCAGCGCCGAAGTGGCGACGCCTTCCTCGGCGCCGATGGTCACCATGGTCTGCGCCAGCAGCCGGGCGTCGGCCTCCGCCCGCATGAACGCGCCACTGCCCACCTTGACGTCCAGCACCAGCGCGGCCGTGCCCTCGGCGATCTTCTTGGACATGATGGAGCTGGCGATGAGCGGGATCGACTCGACCGTCCCGGTGACGTCGCGCAGCGCGTACAGGCGGCGGTCGGCCGGGGCCAGGCCCGGGCCGGCCGCGCAGATGACGCAGCCGACCTCGCGCAGCACGGCCAGCATCTCGGCCGGGGACAGCAGCGCCCGCCAGCCCGGGATGGCTTCCAGCTTGTCCAGCGTGCCACCGGTGTGCCCCAGGCCCCGGCCGGACAGCTGCGGGACCGCGGCCCCGCACGCCGCCACCAGCGGGGCCAGGATCAGCGAGACCTTGTCGCCGACGCCGCCGGTGGAGTGCTTGTCCACCGTCGGCCGGCCCGCGGCGGCCAGCTCCAGCCGCTCCCCCGAGTCGATCATGGCCGAGGTCCAGGCGCGCAGCTCTTCGGTGTCCAGGCCCTGGAAATAGATCGCCATGAGCAGCGCGGACATCTGCTCGTCGGCGACCTCGCCGCCCAGGTAGGCCTCGATCAGCCAGCCGATCTGCGCCGTGGTGAGCGGCTGCCCGTCCCGCTTGGCCCGGATCAGGTGGACGGTGTCGGGCGGGATGACCAGTGGCTCAGCCATCGCGCCGCGCGCCCAGGTCGGTGCCGCTGAACGCGGCCGGCAGCAGGGCGCTGAGCGGCAGCGGGCCGCTGTCGGTGTCGACCAGCAGATCCGGGCCACCCGCTTCCAGCAGCAGCTGCCGGCAGCGGCCGCAGGGCAGCAGCGGCGCGCCATCCCCGGCCACCACGGCGACCGCTTGCAGGGTGCCGCCACCAGTCGCGTGCAGCGCGCTGACCAGGCCACATTCGGCGCACAGCGTCAGCCCGTAGGAGGCGTTCTCCACGTTGCAGCCGGTGACCACCCGTCCGTCCGGAGTCTGGCCCGCGGCACCGACCCGCAGCTTCGAATACGGCGCGTAGGCCTGGCCGGCCACCTCGGTGGCCGCCGCCCGCAGCATTGCCCAGTCAACCGCCACGCTGGTGCCTCCGGTCCCGGATCGCCATGATCACACTTCTGCCTAGCAGCTTAGATTCCCGGTCCAGACGCCGGTCAGGCCCGCCCGGCGTGGGCTTGTCCAGCCCTGCGGGCCGCGTTCAGCCCGGCCGAGCGGGCCAGCTTCCGGCTGCTCGGCATCAAGCAGGTCGTGCGGTTGCGGATCGGGCCTCCGGGCCCAGGGCCAGCCTGAGGCCGACGTGGACCAGCAGCCAGCCGGCGCTGCGCCGCATCTGGCCCCGGGTGGAGGGCTCGCTGAGCTGGACGCGGGCCGCTGCCCGGGTCAGCTCATCCTGCCGGTCGCTGATCAGTTGCTGGTAGTAGTACGGGTGCATGACGGAATTACCTCCGGTCTGAGGATGGTGTGTCGGGTGGGGCGCGGCGGTCAGGCGGTGGGCTCGCCGCCGCTGTCTGGATCGTCGCTTTCGGGGTCGCCGCTTTGGGGGGCCCTGCCTGGATCCGCGCCGGGCACGGCGATCGGGTAGGAGAACAGCAGGCATTCCACCGGGAGCGAGCCGGGCGGGCGCTTCGACGGGTCGGTGATCCGCTCCCGGAACCGGGAGACGATCACCTCGGCCAGTTCATCGTTGAACTGCTTGAGTTCGTCGGGGGTCAGGAACAGGATCCACTCGCTGGTGCCCGCCGCATCCCGCCACTCCCGGGGGTAGCTGCCCCGGGACCGGGACCAGGCCTGGTACCGGGCGATCTGGCGGTCGGTGACGAGCCTGCCGAGGGTGGCCGCGGCGATCTCGGCCTCCGGATCACCGATGCCGCGGATGTGCATGCCGATCGAGGTCATCTTCCACGGCCGGGCCCGGCCCTTACCGCCACCCGCCTCCTCCACGAACCCGTACTTGGCCAGCTGGCGGAGGTGGAACGAGCAGGTGGTCGGGGATTCCCCGATCTGCTCGCCGAGCTGCGTCGCGGTCATCGCGCCACCCAGGCTGAGTGTCTCGAGCAGCGCGATCCGGACCGGATGGGTGAGCGCGCGCAGGGTCCGCGCGTCGCTCACGTCGCGCATCTCGGACAGCGCCGGGGTGCGCGGCCGGCCGGTCTCGGCCGCAGAATCCTCGAGAGACATGTCTCGATAGTATCTATCGAGAGAAAGTTGTCAAGAGAACTCTCTCGAAAGATCTATTTCGAAGATCGTGAGCGCTCGGGTGACGGCGCGCGGTCAGCCGCCGGCGGGGTCCGGCCGGGAGCTGGCTGCGGGGGGCCAGATGAGGCTGAGCGCGCGGTCGGGCCAGTCGGGTGGGATGGCGGCGGCGGCCAGGTAGCGCGCGTAGCACGAGCCGACCAGCAGGTTGACGGCCACGTCGAGGTCCAGCCGGGCCGGCAGCTGGCCCTGCTCCATGCCCGTCCGCAGGGCCCGGCGCAGCCGCTCGCGGCCCGGCTCGACCAGCCGCTGGCGGAACCGCTCCAGCAGCAGCGGGTGCCGGCTCTCCTCGGCCAGGATGCTGCCCAGCGTGGCCATGCCGTCCGGCCGGAGCATGGTGGCCCGCAGGTTCTCCAGCACGGCGCGGGCGTCGGCGCGCGGGTCGCCGGTCGGCTCGGGCAGCGGCTCGGCGCGCAGCGTGTCGATGACCGCGGAGGCCAGCTCGGTCTTGCTGCGGAAGCGGCGGCGCAGGCTCGGCGTGGTGGTGCCCGCGGCGGCGGCGACGGCCTCCAGCGACATCCCGGCATAGCCGCGCTCGTGCAGCTGGCGCTCTGCCGCGGCCAGGATGGCCTGGTCCAGCGCGGCGTCCCGGGGCCGGCCGGGCGGCCGGGACGAACTGGCCCCGGCCTGGTCCGGCGGCCCTTGCTGGCCGTCACCAGGCGCCCCGCCGCGCCGCGCGTAGGCCATGATCTCACCGTAAGCCCGGCGGCGCGGGCCCGCGCTGTCCGACTCGCGCGGGTAGCTGGTGCTTCGTTGCTAGGGTGACGGCGTGATGCCGCCCGCCGCCCCGGCCTTCGTGCTCGCCTCCGGGTCGCAGGGGCGGCTGCGCCTGCTGCGCGCGGCCGGGCTGGATCCCGAAGTCGTGGTCAGCGGCGCGGACGAGAGCCACGACGGGCAGCTGGCCGTGGCCGATCTGGTCGTCGTGCTGGCCGAGCGCAAGGCCACCGCGGTGGCCCGGCTGCGCCAGGACGCGCTGGTGCTCGGCTGCGACTCGCTGCTCGAATTCGATCACCAGCCGGTGGGCAAGCCCGCCTCGGCCGGGCAGGCGGCCAGCGTGTGGCGGCGGCTGGCCGGGCGGACGGGGACGCTGTGCACCGGGCACTGCCTGATCGAGCCGGGCGGCGGCCGCGTCGTACGGGAAGTGGCCCGCACCACGATCCGGTTCGGCACCCCGACTGACGCCGAAGTGGCCGCGTACGTGGCCACCGGCGAGCCGCTGGCGATGGCCGGCGCGTTCAGCATCGACGGCCGCGGCGCGGCGTTCGTGGACGGCATCGACGGCGACCCGGGCAACGTGATCGGGCTGTCCCTGCCGCTGCTTCGCCGGATGCTGGCCGAACTGGGCGTGGCCCTCACCGACCTGTGGCGCGCAGCCGCACCGACCCATCGGGGATGAGGAGTGAGCCAGTCATGACGTCGACCGCGCTGCTGATCATGGATGTGCAGCAGGGCATCGTGGACCGGTTCGGCGGCGAGCCGGGCTACCTGCCGGGCCTGGGTTCCGCGATCACGGCCGCGCGGCAGGCCGGGATCCCGGTCATCTATGTAGTGGTCGGGTTCCGCCCCGGGTATCCCGAGGTCAGCCCGCGGAACAAGAGCTTCGCCGCGATCGCCGGGACCGGCCGGTTCACCGACGGTGACCCGTCCCGCGAGGTGCATCCGGCGGTCGCACCGGCGCCCGGTGACGTGGTCGTGACCAAGCGCCGGGTGTCCGCTTTCGCCGGCAGCGACCTGGACGTCGTGCTGCGCGCCCAGGGGATCGGGCACCTGGTGCTGGCCGGCATCGCCACCAGCGGCGTGGTGCTGTCCACCCTGCGCCAGGCGGCCGACCTGGACTACCAGCTCACCCTGCTGGCTGACGGCTGCCTGGACGCCGACCCGGAGGTGCACCGGGTCCTGACGGAGAAGGTCTTCCCGCGGCAGGCTGAGGTGACCAGCATCAAGGACTGGACGGCCAGCCTGGGCTAGCGCCGGGGCATAACCGGCCACAGCCGACGGTTAGCCCGAACCGGACATGCGGATCCAGGCGGATCCAGGCGGGCCCACCGGTTCCTGGCGGCCCGGGCCGCCAGGAACCGGAACTAAGCCGGGCTGGGACGGACCCGAGGAACGGAGCAGCCATGCCTAAGGCCGTGCGGTTCGACAACTACGGCGGGGTGGACGTGCTGAACGTGGTGGACGTGCCGCGGCCGGTGCCCGGTCCTGGCCAGGTGCTGGTCCAGGTCAAGGCGGCCGGGATCAACCCCGGCGAGGCCAAGATCCGGGACGGCCTGCTGGCCAGCGGTGGCCGGCCACGTTCCCGTCCGGCCAGGGCAGCGACCTGGCCGGGATCGTGGCCGGGACCGGGCCCGGGGTGACCGGGGTCGCCATCGGCGACGAGGTCATCGGCTACACCGACAACCGGGCCAGCCAGGCCGAGTTCGTGGTGGTGGAGGCGGGCCACCTGACGGCCAAGCCCACCGAGGTGCCGTGGCCGGTGGCCGGGGCGCTGTTCGTCGCCGGAGCCACCGCCTACGCGGCGGTCCGGGCGGTGTCCCTGGCCAAGGGCGACGTGGTGGTGGTGTCCGGCGCGGCCGGCGGGGTCGGCTCGCTCGCGATCCAGCTGGCCCGGCGGGCCGGGGCCACCGTGGTCGGCCTGGCCAGCCCGGTGCACCACGACTGGCTGGCCGCGCACGGCGTGATCCCGGTCAGCTACGGCGACGGCGTGGCCGGCCGGATCCGCTCGGCCGCGGACCATGTGGACGCGTTCATCGACACGGTCGGCGGCGGCTACGTCCAGCTCGCGCTGGAGCTCGGCGTCGCGCCGGAGCGCATCGACACCATCGCCGACTTCGCGGCCATCTCGCGGTACGGGGTCAAGGGTGAGGGCAACGCCGCCGGGGCCAGCGCCACCGTGCTGGCCGAGCTGGCCGCGCTGATCGCGGACGGCGAGCTGGAGATCCCGATCGCGGCCACGTTCCCGCTGGCTGAGGTGCGCGACGCGTACCGGCTGCTGGCCCAGGGCCACGTCCAGGGCAAGATCGTCCTGCTGCCCTGAGATGATGGCCGGGTGGACATCACCCAGCTGATCCTGGACGACCACCACGAGCAGCGGCGGCTGTTCGCCATCCTGGAGCAGGTAGACCCGGCCGACCGGGACACGCTGCGCGCGGTCTGGGACCGGCTGGCCGCGTTCCTGGAGCTGCACGCCGCGGCCGAGGAAGAGGTCTTCTACCCAGAACTGCTCCGGGTCGGCACCAGCGCCCGGCGGACCGGCCAGGTGGAGGACGAGACGCTGGACGCGATCGGTGACCACAACGACATCCGGGACGCGATCGCCGGGGTGGCCGGGCACGCGGTGGGGTCGGCCGAGTGGTACGCGGCGGTGGCCGCCGCGAACCTGGCCAACAGCGATCACATGGCCGAGGAGGAGCGGGAAGGGCTCACCGACTTCCGCCACCTGGCCAGCCTGCAGCGGCGGCACGACCTGGCGGTGGCGTTCATCCGGTTCGAGACGCAGCACTACGCGGGCGTGCCACCGGTGGACAAGGACCCGGAAGGCTACGTGCGCGCGGTCGAGGAACAGATCGGGACGGCCGGGGACGAGCCGGCCGCCACCGGCCCCGCCGACGGATCGCTCAGCATCGGCAGCCTCAAGGCACGCTGACCGGTCCGGGGGCCACGCTGTGTCACGGCTGGGGCGGAGCGGGTTTCGATTTGGCAACGGGACGGCTGCGGCCGGCCGTCGCTCCTTCCCAGGCCGCCCTACCCGGTCTAACCTGCGGACATCGCAGAGCGGGGCGTTCTGGATCTTCGAACCGGTTCACCCGCATCGGGGCGGCGGGGGATAGCGCCCGGACCGGGCGAAGCCGCCCCTGGAACAGGAGGCAACCGTGAGGCAGACCGTCCGGGCCGCAGCCACGCTCGCCATCGTGGCTCTGTTGGCGGCCGCGTGCGGCAGTAGCGGCAATAACAGCAGTTCCTCGAGCAGCAGTCCGTCCAGCGGCTCAGGCAGCTCAGCAGCGAAGTTCACCGGGTGCATGGTGACCGACACCGGCGGCATCGACGACAAGTCGTTCAACGCCTCGTCCTGGCAGGGCATGCAGGAAGCGCAGTCCGCCCAGCCGAGCAAGGTCACCGTCAAGTACCTGCAGTCCACCTCGTCGGCCGACTACGCGTCGAACATCTCGGCCTTCCTCGGCCAGAAGTGCGGCATCGTCGTCACCGTCGGGTTCCTGATGGCCGGGGCGACCGGGACGGCGGCAGCGTCCAACCCGTCCTCCAAGTTCGCCATCGTGGACTGCGCCATCGCCACCGCGAACTGCCCGACCACGTCGTCCGGCAAGGCGAGCACGCCACCGAAGAACGTCAACTCGCTGGTGTTCAACACCGTGCAGGACGGGTTCCTCGGCGGCTACCTGGCCGCGGGCATGACCAAGACCGGCAAGGTGGCCACGTTCGGCGGCGAGAAGCTGCCCACCGTGACCATCTACATGGACGGGTTCTGGGACGGCGTGCAGTACTACAACCAGCAGCACCACAAGAGCGTGAAGGTGCTGGGCTGGAACGAGCAGACCCAGTCCGGTGAGTTCACCAACAGCTTCACCAACCTGACCATGGGCCAGACCATCACGCAGCAGTTCATCACCGAGGGGGCGGACATCATCTTCCCGGTGGCCGGCGGCGTGGGCCTCGGGGCCATGAAGGCGGTGCAGAACGCGGACAACGCGGCCGGCACCCAGAAGGTGAACGCCATGTGGGTGGACACCGACGGCTGCGTCAGCGCGGCGCAGTACTGCAAGTACTTCATCACCAGTGTGGAGAAGGGCATCCAGACCGCGGTGAAGACCTCGGTCCTGGACGCGGCCAATGGCACGTTCAAGGGCGGCACCTACGTCGGCACGCTGGCCAACGGCGGCGTGACGCTGGCGCCGTACCACGACTTCGCCAGCAAGATCCCATCCAGCCTGCAGACCGAGATCAGCACGATCAAGCAGGAGATCATCAGCGGGAAGATCAAGCCGGCCACGAAGAGCCCGGTGTAGCAACCCGTTGTGCCAAGGGCTGGGCCGGGGTCGCGATAGCTGCCCCGGCCCGGTCTGCGTCACACTGACGGTAATCAACCGGGATCATCAGTAAAGGGACGGCCGTGGAACTTGAGCTGCGCGGCATCACGAAGCGCTTTGGCAGCCTGGTGGCCAACGACCACATCGATCTGCGGGTGGCGCCGGGCGAGATCCGCGGCCTGCTCGGCGAGAACGGGGCCGGCAAGACCACGCTGATGAACGTCCTCTACGGGCTGCTGCAGCCGGATGAGGGCGAGATCCGGGTGGACGGCAAGCCAATCGTCATCCACTCCCCCAAGGACGCGATCAACGCGCACATCGGGATGGTGCACCAGCACTTCATGCTGGTCCCGGTGTTCAGCGTGGCCGAGAACGTGATCCTCGGCCTGGAGCCCACCCGCGCGCTTGACCTGCTCGACCGGCGGCAGGCCCGCCGCCAGGTGCGGGAACTGTCCGAGCGGTACGGGCTGCAGGTCAACCCGGACGCCCTGGTCGAGGACCTGCCGGTCGGCATCCAGCAGCGGGTCGAGATCATCAAGGCGCTGATCCGCCAGGCCAGCGTGCTGATCCTGGACGAGCCGACCGCGGTGCTCACCCCCGGCGAGACCGAGGACCTGTTCCGGGTCATGCGCGAGCTGCGCGCCGGCGGCCGGTCCATCGTCTTCATCTCGCACAAGCTCAAGGAAGTGCAGGCCATCGCCGACCAGATCACCGTGATCCGGCGGGGCCGGGTGGTCGGCGAGCGGCCGCCCACCGCCACCGACGCCGAGCTGGCCGCGCTGATGGTCGGCCGGGCGGTGGAACTGCGGGTCAGCAAGGAAGCGGCCCAGCCGAAGGACGTCGTGCTGGACGTCAGCGACCTGACCGTCGCCGGCGAACTGGTCCCGGACGAGACCGGGCACAGCCGCAACGTGGTGGACGACGTCTCCTTCCAGGTCCGCGGCGGGGAGATCCTGGGCATCGCCGGGCGTGCAGGGCAACGGGCAGACCGAGCTGTGCGAGGCGCTGATGGGGCTGCGGCCCGCCACCGGCACGGTGCGGCTGGACGGCCGGGACATCAGCCGGGCCAGCCCGCGGGACCGGCTGCGCGCCGGGATCTCCTACATCCCGGAGGACCGGCAGCAGGACGGGCATCATCAAGGACTTCTCGGTCGCGGACAACCTGGTGCTGGACACCTACGACCGGCCGCCGTTCGCCTCCGGCATCGCGATGGACCTGCCGGCGATCCGGGAGAACGGCCAAGGCCTGGTGGCCGAGTTCGACGTGCGGACCTCGTCGATCGACACGCCGGTCGGCACGCTGTCGGGCGGCAACCAGCAGAAGGTGATCCTGGCCCGGGAGGTGGGCCGCCGGGTCCGGCTGCTGCTGGCCAGCCAGCCCACCCGCGGCCTGGACGTGGGCTCGATCGAGTTCGTGCACCGCCGGATCGTCGAGGAGCGGGACCAGGGCGTCGCGGTGATCATCGTGTCGTCCGAGCTGGATGAGATCTACGCGCTGGCCGACCGGATCGCCGTCATGTACGAGGGGAAGATCACCGGATTCCGGCCGCCGACCGTGCCGGTGGCCGAGCTTGGCCTGCTGATGGCCGGGGCCACGACCGGGGACGGCGAGACCGCCGGCGGCATGGACGGCGCCAGCGTGGTGGACAGCGGCGCGGCCATCGAGGCGGCCGACCCGGCGCCGGCGTGGTGCCGGTGATGACCGCGGAACCGGTAGTGACCACGCGCCCGGCCGGCGGCAGCGCGGCAGGCCGGCCGGCGACGGCCGAGCCGCCGGCGACGCAGGCCGGCGGACGGCCGGCGGCGGCGAGCCGGACGGCCCGGAGGGCAGGCGGAGCAGACATGAGCGACGAAGTCAGCGGCCGTCCCCCGGCCCCGGCCGGCGCGGACCCGGACCCCGCCCCGGTCAGCACCCAGGCGGCCCCGCGCCGGGGGAGCGGCCGCCCAGGGCCAGGGCTGAACCACGTCATCATGGACGCGATCCGAGGGCAGCCCGGCCGTCACCACGATGCTGGCGATCCTGCCCGCCCTGGTGATCGGCGGGCTGCTCATCGCGTTCAGCAACACCGCGGTGCTGCACGAGTGGTCAACGTTCTTCTCCAATCCCGGCGCCGCGATCTCCGCTGCCTGGCAGGCGGTCGCCTCCGCCTACTCGGCGCTGTTCGAGGGCGCGATCTTCAACCCGCACACGATCGCGGCCGCGTTCCACGGCGGCTCGGTCGGCGCGATCTTCTACCCGCTGTCGCAGACCGCGTCCCAGGCCACGCCGCTGATCCTGACCGGGCTGTCGGTGGCGCTGGCGTTCCGGGCCGGCCTGTTCAACATCGGCGCGGCCAGCCAGTGGATCGGCGGCGCCATCGTGGCCACCTACCTCGGCTTCGCGATCAGCCTGCCGCTGGTCATCCACGCCATCGTCTGCCTGATCGGCGGGTTCACCGGCGGCGCGGTGATGGGCTGGCTGGTCGGCGACCTCAAGGCGCGCACCGGGGCGCACGAGGTGATCGTCACGATCATGCTCAACTACGTGATGTACAACTTCCTGTCCTACCTGCTGGGCACGCCGACCGCGCTGCAGCTGCCGCATCAGTCCAACCTGATCAGCCCGAACATCGACCCCGACGCCCAGCTGCCGCACGTCGGCGGGCCGCCGCCGCAGGTCGGCGTCGGGTTCCTGGTCGCGCTGGCGGCCGCCGCCGGCATGTGGTGGCTGCTGGCCCGCAGCACCACCGGGTTCCAGTTCCGCGCGGTCGGCGCGAACCCGAGCGCAGCCCGCACGGCCGGCATAAGCGTGGCCCGGACCTGGGTGCTGGCGATGCTGCTGGCCGGCGGCCTGGCCGGGCTGAGCGGCGCGGTGACCATCCAGGGCACGTTCTACAGCCTCAACTTCCAGAGCTACGGCACGTACGGCATCGACGGCATTACGGTCGCGCTGCTCGGCCGGGCCAAGCCGCTCGGCGTGGTGCTGGCCGCGCTGCTGTTCGGCGCGCTGAACGCGGGCAGCACGGTGATGCAGGCGGCCACCTCGGTGCCGGTCGATATCACCGAGGTCATCGAGGGCCTGATCGTCTTGTTCGTCGCGGCGCCGCCATTGATCCGGGCGGTGTTCCGGCTCCGCTAGGCCCGGGCCAGCGGGCTGGAAGCAGTGGCGAAGGGGTGGAACGGATGACCGCGCTCGCCACCGTCACCAGCGCGCGCAGCTCGATCACGGTCAACCGCCGGTACATCGCCGCCGGCGTGCTGGTGCTGTTCGGGCTGGTGGACATCTTCCTGTTCGGCATGTTCGCGCACAAGGGCGACGCCACGTTCGCGCTCGCGCTGCCCACCTCCCGGTGCACGTGCCGAGCATCCACGCACCGGCCCGGCTGGTGCCGATCATCCTGGGTGCGATCTCGATCGCGCTCGGCATCCTGCGCGCCACCGTCGACGAGCCACCGTGGGCCAAGCGGCTGAGCATCGGCCTGGTGCTGCTGTTCTTCGTCATCGCCCTGCTCTGCTGGGCCGACACCGGCAGCTGGGCCAACGGCATCCCGGTCAACGTGGTCAGCCTGCTGCAGAACACGCTGGCCGCGTCGATCCCGCTGATCCTCGGCGCGCTGGCCGGCTGCATGGGCGAGCGGGCCGGGGTGATCAACATCGCCATCGAGGGCCAGCTGCTGCTCGGCGCGTTCACCGCGGCCATCGTGGCCAGCGCGGTCGGCGTGCTGTGGCTCGGCCTGATCGGCGGATCGCTGGCGGGCGGCCTGGTCGGCCTGGTGCTGGCCCTGTTCGCCATCCGCTGGCTGGTCGACCAGATCATCCTCGGCGTGGTGCTGAACCTGCTGATCAGCGGCATCACCGGGTACCTCTACGACCGGCTGCTGGTGCCGGACGCCAACACCTACAACAACGCCACCACGTTCAGCGCGATCAAGGTCCCGGGCCTGGGTGACATCCCGATCATCGGGCCGATCTTCTTCGACTCGACGCTGTTCCTGTACATCACCTACGCGGCGATCATCGCGGTCCAGGTCGGGCTGTTCAGCACCCGGTGGGGGCTGCGGGTGCGCGCGGTGGGCGAGCACCCGACGGCGGCCGACACGGTCGGCATCAAGGTCAACGGCATCCGGTACGGCAACCTGATCATGGGCGGCATGCTGGCCGGCATCGGCGGCGCGTACCTGACCATCGGGTCGGTGGGCACGTTCAGCAAGGACATGTCCTCGGGTCTGGGCTACATCGCCCTGGCCGCGATGATCTTCGGCCGGTGGACCCCGTGGGGCGCCACGGCCGCGGCCCTGCTGTTCGGCTTCACCGAGGCGCTGCAGAGCTTCATGGGCAGCATCACGGTGCCGATCTCGCCGTTCCTGCTCGGCATGCTGCCCTATGTGGCCACGATCATCGCGGTGGCGGGCCTGGTGGGCCGGGTCCGTGCGCCCGCCGCGGACGGCAAACCCTACGTGCGGGCATGACCGGCCCGCAGCAGCCCGAGGGTGGCCCGGCCAGCGACCCGTACGCGGCCGCGGCGGCCAGTGCGGCCCGGCTGGCCGGGCTGACCGGCCAGGACCGGTACGACGCGGCCGTGGTGCTCGGCTCCGGCTGGGCCCCGGCGGCCGACGTGCTGGCCGCCGAACTGGGCGCGGACGTCACCGAATTCCCCGCCGCCGAGCTGGGCGGCTTCCCCACGGCCACCGTGTCCGGGCACGCCGGCACCATCCGCTCGCTGCGCGCCGGGCCGGTCAGCCTGCTGGTCTTCGTCGGCCGGGTGCACCTGTACGAGGGCCACCCGGTCCCGGTGGTGGTGCACGGCGTGCGCACCGCGGTCGCGGCCGGCTGCCGGGTCGTCGTGCTGACCAACGCGGCGGGCGGGATCCAGAATGGGCTGCGGGTCGGCCAGCCGGTGCTGATCCGCGACCACCTCAACCTGACCGGCCGCTCCCCGCTGACCGGCCCGCCGCCACCGGCCGGCTACCCCGGCCGGTTCACCGACCTGACCGACCTGTACTCGCCCCGGCTCCGCACGCTGGCCCGGGAGACCGACCCGGGTCTGGCCGAAGGCGTATACGCCGCGCTCCCTGGACCACATTACGAAACGCCAGCTGAAATCAGTGCCCTGCGGCAGCTCGGCGCCGACCTGGTGGGGATGTCCACGGCGCTGGAAGCCATCGCCGCCCGTCATCTGGGGGCTGAGGTGCTGGCCATCTCGCTGGTCTCGAACCTGGCCGCCGGGCTGTCGGGGCACGGGCTGGACCACGCCGAGGTGGTCGCGGCGGGCCGCGCTGCCGCGGACCGGATGGGCACCCTGCTGGCCCGGGTGCTGCCGTCGGTCGCATGATCGCCGGTGAGCTGCCCTCCGGTGAGCTAACGGCGCAGGCCCGGGCCTGGATCGCCGACGACCCCAGCCCGGCCGACCGGGCCGAGCTGGCCGAGCTGCTGGACTCAGCCGGGCAGCCGGGCGCGGCCGGCCAGGCGGCGCTGGCCGAGCTGGCCGACCGGTTCGCCGGGCGGCTGGAGTTCGGCACCGCGGGCCTGCGCGGCGCGATGGGCGCCGGGCCGAACCGGATGAACCGCGCGGTGGTCCGGGCCGCGACCATGGGCCTGGCCCGCTGGCTGCATGAGCGCCGGCCAGCGGCGGCCCAGGCCGGGGTGGTGATCGGCTGGGATGCCCGGCACCGGTCGGCCGAGTTCGCCGCCGAGGCGGCAGCCGTGCTCACCGGGGCAGGCATCCCGGTGCACCTGCTGCCCGGCCGCAGCCCGACCCCGCTGCTCGCGTTCGCGGTCCGGTACCTGTCCTGCGGGGCCGGGGTGATGATCACCGCCAGCCACAACCCGCCCGCGGACAACGGCTACAAGCTCTACCTGGGTGACGGCGCGCAGATCGTGCCGCCGGTGGACGCCCAGATCGAGGCGGCCATCAGGGAGCTGGGGCCGCTGTCCGGAGCGGTGCTGGGCCCGCCGGACGGCCCGCTGATCACCCGGCACGGCAGCGAGATCGCCGAGGCCTATCTAACAGCTCTGCTAGCCCGGGGGGACGACCCCCCGCTCCGCTTGCCCGGGGGACTACCCCCGGAACCCCCGGCCCCCGATCGCCACTCCGCGCCGAGCGGCGGCAAGCCGCCGCGTCTCGGCGCAGGTCTCTCGCTGGTGGCCCCGCCGGGTTCCGACTTGCAGGTCGTTTACACCCCACTGCACGGGGTGGCCGGCGAGCTGATGCTCCAGGCCATCGAGCGGGCCGGGTACCCGGCGCCGCACGTGGTGGCGGCGCAGGCGCAGCCCGATCCCGGCTTCCCGACCGTGTCCTTCCCCAACCCGGAGGAGCCCGGGGCGCTGGACCTGGCGCTGGCCGAGGCCGCCCGGCTCGGCGCCGACCTGGTTCTGGCCAGCGACCCGGACGGCGACCGGCTGGCGGTAGCCGTGCCCGACCCGGCCACCGGCGGCGGCTGGCGCACGCTCACCGGCGATCAGGTCGGCTCGCTGCTCGGCGCGTACCTGCTCGATGTCACGGCCGGCGCCCCGGACGCGCAGCGGCGCCTGGTCGCTTCCACCGTCGTCTCCTCGGTCATGCTGGCCAGCATCGCCGCCGCGGTGGGCGTTAAATATGTGGAGACCTTGACGGGGTTCAAGTGGATCGTCAGGGCAGCTGATGATCAGCCGGGCAGCCGCTTCGTGTTCGGGTACGAGGAGGCGCTGGGCTACGCGGTCGGTGACGTGGTCCGGGACAAGGATGGGATCGGCGCCGCGCTGGCGCTGCTCAGCCTGGCCAGCCGGGCCCGCGCCGCCGGGCAGGGCCTGCTGGACCGGTGGGACGCGCTGGAGGCCGCGCACGGCGTGCACCTGCGGGCGCAGCTGACCGTGCCCACCCGGGCGCCGGGCGAGATCATGGCCGGGCTGCGCGCGGCGCCACCCGCCGAGCTGGCCGGGCAGCCGGTGCTGGACGTGACCGACCTGGCCGGCGGCGGCCCGCTGCCGCCGTCGGATGTGCTCATCTTCCGGCTGCTGGGCAGCCGGGTGGTGGTGCGGCCCAGCGGCACCGAACCGAAACTCAAGTGCTACCTGGAGGTCGTCGAGCCGGTCACCGGCGACGGCCTGCCCGCGGCCCGGGCCCGGGCCGCCGCCCGCCTGGCCCCGCTGCGCGCCGGCATCAGCGCCCTGCTCAACTAGGAGCGGTCACGGCCCCCAGCGGTCGGCCTCCAGCGTGACGGTCGCCAGCGGGCCCATCGCGACCCGACCGGGGAGCCGGATGCCCAGCGCCACAGTCGCCAGGTTCAGGGCGGCGATGAGATCGTCCTCGGGGCCCTCCGCCGCATCGTCAGCCTCGGTGACCATTCCCACCTGCCGCATCTCGGGCAAGAACCGGTCCGGCTCGCTGCCGTGGCGGTCGCAGGCCCGGTAGGGCTCGAACTTTGTCATCAGGGTGCTGTCAGCCCAGTACTCGAAAACCTCGGTCGGCTTCGGGGTCCACTCGACCATGACGACCTCGGTCCCGGCTGATAAGCGCTTGCCGACGTTCTTGCCGTGCAAGGCCAGATCAAGGCTTTCCAACTCCTCGTCAATCGCGAATGTCCATGCGCCCAGCCGTCCCACTCGCACCTGCCGGTGGCCCGGGCCGGGTGTCCGGTCCTCCATCCGCGCGGTCGAGGGGTCGAGGTCGAACGCTTCGAACGCCTGGTCCTGGGTGACGTCACGCGCGAAGATCAAGGCGCACATCAAGCGCAGTTCACTCTCTTCTAACCAGTCCCACTCGCCGCTTGCCTGAGCATTCTCGCCGCCCATTCCTGTCCCTCCAGCGTTTGACCCCGGTCATCATCCCGCTCCTGGCGAGCAATCTAGTGCGCGCTGCCGACATTTCGGGCTGGCGTCCCGGTAAGCGGCGCGGCCGGGAGGGGTCTACAGGCGGGCGGACCCGGGACCACCGATGAGTTCTGCAGGCTGGGCCGGTCTACCCGGCGTACACCATCGACCCCCGGACTGGAGACCCACCATGACCACTCCCGCACACGCCGGCCGCATGCTGCTCGTGAACATCCCCGTGGCGGACATCGAGCGCAGCAAGGCGTTCTTCGCGCGGCTCGGGTTCAGCTACAACCCGATGTTCACCGGCGAGACCGCCGCCTGCATGCTGGTCGGCGAGCAAGCCTGCGTCATGCTGCTCAGCCACGAGACGTTCGCGCAGTTCGCGAAGCTGCCGATGGCCGATCCCACCACGCACACGCTGGCGCTCTACTGCTTCAGCGTGTCAGCCCGCGATGAGGTCGACACGGTCGCTGAGGCCGCGCTCGCCGCGGGCGGCACCGAGGCGGACGGCCCCGAGGACCACGGCTTCATGTACTCACGCAGCTTCTTCGACCTCGACGGCCACGGCTGGCAGGTCATGTGGATGGATCCGGCGGCGGCGCAGCAGGGCCCCGGGGAGTTCGCGGCCTCCATGCAGGACGCCGACGCCCCAGCCTGACCCCCACCACGTCCGCCCGTGTGCCGGGCGGGGGGCTGTGCTGGCGGCGGAGCCGGGAAAGGTTTGATCCCTGCCCGTGGGGTAAAGCGCGGCGAGTGGGAGCGCCAATTGTTACCGGGCATCTGGTCGCGGGCCGTTATCGCCTGCTGGCCGCGCTCGGCAATGGCGGAATGGGCACGGTATGGCAGGCCGAGGACGAACTGCTGACCCGCCCGGTCGCGGTGAAGGAGGTCTCTCCGCCGGCCAGCGTGACGGCCGGGGAACGGGCGATCCTGAGGGAGCGGACGCTGCGCGAAGCCCGCACCGCGGCCCGGCTCAGCCACCCGAACGTGGTCACCGTCTACGACGTGGTCGAGGACGACGGCCAGCCGTGGATCGTGATGGAGCTGATCGCCGCCCGGTCGCTGCGCGACCTGCTAGAGGCCGACGGACCGCTGAGCCCGCAGCAGGCGGCCCGGGTTGGCTTGCAGGTGCTGGCCGCGCTGACCGCCGCGCATTCGCTCGGCATCCTGCACCGCGACGTCACGCCGGGGAACGTGCTGATCGACACGGGTGGACGGGCCGTGCTGGCCGACTTCGGCATCGCCCGGACCCAGGACAGCCCGACGCTCACCACCTCGGGGGTGGTGGTCGGATCGCCTTCTTACATCGCGCCGGAGCGGGCCAGCGGAGAGCCGGGCGGGCCAGAGTCGGATCTGTGGTCGCTCGGCGCCACACTCTACGCGATGGTCGAGGGCCGGCCGCCGTACGACCGGGGCGGCGCGCTGGCCACGCTGATGGCGGTGGTGCACGAAGACCCTGACCCGCCGGCCGGGCCGGCCCCTGTGGCCGGTGATCAGGAGCCTGCTGGACCATGTGCCATCCCGGCGGCCGGACGCCAGCGAGGCCGAGCAGATGCTGCGGCAAGTGACCGAGGAAGCGGACGGACCCGGCACCGCGCCGATGCCCGCCGCAGCGGATCCGCCGGTCCGCCCGGACGGCGCCGGCGGCAGCCTGGCCGCGGCCGAGCAGACCCGCACGTTCCGGCCGGGAGACACCGGCTACATCGAGCCGGTGGGCGAGCCCGCCGTTAGCCCAGCCCACAACGACCCGGAACCCGGGCCAGTCGCCGTGCCGGACCCGCGACCACCCAGTGAGCCGGAACCCGGGCCGGCCCAGCCAGCCGACGGCCCAGCCCACGACGCGCCGGTAGCTCAGCCGGCCAGCCAGGGCGGCCGGCCAGATCCGGCCCAGCCGGAGCAAACGCCACCGGGCCGGCCGGTGCCGCACCCACTGGCCGGGCTGTTCCAGGCCGACACGCCGCGGTCCCGCCGCCGGGCTTACGGGCCGCTCGCCACGGCGGCGCTGGCTGCGGCGGCCGTGCTGGCGGGCGTGGTGTACGCGCTGGTCACGATCGGCCATCCCGGCACCCTGGCGGCCCGGGCCGTGGCGGTTCGCACGCGGCCACCGGGCACACCGCCCGGTCCCGGCCGGCCGCTGGCCGCGGTGGGGGTGGGCTCGCGGTGATCCCGGCCGGCTGGCATGAGTTCCGCAATTCCACCGGGTTCTCCATCGCGGTGCCAGACGGCTGGCGCGTGTCGCATCAGGGCCACTACGTGTACCTGCTACCGCCGTCCGGGGCGATGTTCCTGCTCATCGATCAGAGCGATCATCCGCAGCCCAACCCGCTGGCCGACTGGCAGCAGCAGGAAGCCAACCGGAGAGGCAGTTATCCCGGCTACCACCGCATCCGGCTGCGGGCGGTTCACTACGCGCAAGCGGAAAAGGCCGCGGACTGGGAATTCACCTACTACCGGCAGGGTGTCCTGACGCACGTGCTGAACCGGAACGTGCTGGCGAACGCCAAACATGCGTACGCCCTGTACTGGTCCACCCCGGCCAGTCAGTGGAAGCAGGACTGGCACCTCTTCGAGGTATTCGCGCGCACCTTCCGGCCCGCCCCGGCCTGAGCCTGAACCGGCTGGCGTCGCCAAAGCAGGGCGGGCCGTGGCAAGCTCGGTCGTATCGCGGAGCCCAGGGGCACGACCAGTCGGAACGACACGAGACCCTCGGGATTAATGATCAGGCCCACTTGTCTAAATTGCCCGGCTTTCGCCCACTGTACGGCCTGCCCATACAGGGTTAGCTTCCTTGGCATGGGGCTTTTCTTAAGGCGTTACTGGGGTGTTCTTGCCCTGCTGGCCGCGCTAGCGTGCTGGGTTGGCGTAGTTCTGGGGAAGGTCACGACGGCGATCGTCGCCCTGGTCCTGGTCCTGTCTGTCGGGGCACTCGTGTACTTCCTGTTTCAGGCTCCCCTCTGGTGTGGGGCCGTCACGCGGGAGGGGAGTCTGTGCCGTAACAACTCGTCAGGGCTCTTGATCGGCTGCCACCTGCGAGAGCACAAGTGGCAGAAAATCAAGATGGCGTTCATTCCTAGGGCTTGGCGGGAGCTGAACCGCGGACTGTGGGCGACGCCACGAGAAGGAGTTAACACCCTTGCCGGGCTTGGTTCGGCTGTTTCGGCTCTCGCAGCAGTGATCGCAATCCTTGTTGTGGGGCACTGATCTGACTCTGGCAGGGCGGACCACCAAGGAATACATCTAGCGTCTGCAAACGGATCAACGGCCACCTTTGCGGAAGATCCGAAGCACAGCTAAGGCCGCTTTCTTGCCGCGCGGCATTCTTAGACCAGATCAGCCGGACAGACAACCAATGCGAACCCGCCGAGCAAGACCGCGGCTAGCGTCCCGGCCAGAATCAGGCCGGGGTTCGCCGGTCATCAGCGGGATAGACAAGAGCAGGCCAGGCCACTTAGGCATCGTGAACCGCGGTGATCCGCGAGGTACTCTCAACACCGAAGCGGCCTCCCTTGGGCTACCTTCACCGCAGTACCGGACGGCCTCCTGTTACCGGCAGGGGGCCGTCACTCTGCCATAGTGCCTCGGCAGGATTGACAGTCTGCTTCTGCTGCGAGAGTTCTTCCAACCTGCTGTCGCACCGGCCTGTGGATACCTTCGCAGAAGGTGGCGCAATAGGGTCGGTGGCCGCTTGGAAAAGCCAGGCATCATCGCAGGCCAGAGGCCGGACGAAGACCCCAATTTTCTGTTGGGCGGTATGCGCCAGGCACGCGGCGTTTCCCACAGCACGAACTTGCGGGCATCACCCTGCCTGCGCGCGCCACCCGTCTCAACGTTACTGACGACTGTGGCCGCCGTAACCAGCGCACGCTGCCTATACGACGCGTGCGGCCACTGTCAGCGCTCCACGGAACATCTCTGGCGATGAACTCAGCCGATTTCTCCGCCGTGAGGGCAAGTCCGCGCAGCCGGTCGAAGGCCAGCCCGTAGCGGTACACCTCGGCTTCGCGCAAGGTCAAAGTCAAGTTAAGCCGCCGCGTCCGGGTAACTGACGAGGAAAGGCTACAGCGTAATTAGAGCGATGCCCTTTCGGATGACGGCCCTGCCTTCTCGACGGTCAGGCCAGGTCAAACTCTCCGAGGCGGACCTGGCTGGCGAATGTCTGCCACTCCTGGGAGGCGAATACCAGGACCGGGCCTTGCCGGTCCTTTGAGTCACGTACGGCGACGATGCCAGGGAGGTTTCCCGCGACCTCCACGCAGTTGCCGCCGTTGTTGCCGCTCAGCGACGCCTTGCGCCACTGTGCGCGGGTCAGGTCCATGTCTCCTCAGCCACCTTCGTGATCAGGTCGCGCGAAACGCCCCGGGGCAGGCTTTCGGACCGCAACGTGTCGAAGGTCAGCATGACCTGCGACACCATGTCGGCGCCCTCCGCGATCTGGCCACCCGCGGCCGTCTCCAGGTACACGATAGCCGGTGCGTCGTCGAACTCAGCGACCACGAAAGCACCCAGCAGGCCGCTGTGTGCACCAGCGCCGTATGGCACGACTTCGATGCTGATGTTGGGCCGGCGTGACATCTCCGCGAGATGTAGCAACTGGTCATGCATCACCTTGGCCTCCGCGACCCGCCGGTGCAGCACACCCTCATCGAGCACCACCCACAGCAGCGGGGGATCCTCACCCGTGAGGATCGCCTGGCGGTCCAGGCGGGCGTTCACCATCTGCTCGGTCTCGTCATCGGTCGTGTTCGGCCTGGTGGCGAGCACCGCCCGCGCATACTCCCGGGTCTGCAGCAGACCAGGCACCAGGACGTGCTCGAACAGCCGCAGCGTCCCGGCGGCTGCCTCGTAGTCCACGAACGGCCGGAACCACGATGGGAACGGCGCTTTGCCCAGGAACTTGTGCATCCGCTCCAGCGACCCACCGGTGCCCAGCGTCTCGTCGCACCGGGCCGCGAAGTCCAGCGTGGGCACACCCCGCCGGGTCTCGATCTTCGCCACCAGCGACGCGCTGTAGCCGATCGCGTCCGCGAGCTGATCTTGGGACAGGCCAGCCCGGGACCGGGCCAGCTTCAAGTTCCTCGGCGAATAAGCCCAGCCACGAGCGGTCAAAGTCACGATCTCTGCGCACCTGCTCACCCGTCCTTACCGAGAACCGACGTTGCTTACCCGGCCCGCCGCATTGCGAAGTACGCGCCCAGGCACTTCCCCACCGTAACGCCGAGCCTGGCAAGCTGCTACCAAATTCCAGCAGCCGCAGAAGGACCAATGACACCATCAGCCCGCCAGCAAGACATCGGCCTCACCACGCGACCACGTGTCCGGTACCAACAGTTCCCGGCCCGAGCCGACCAGGCCGACCGCGCCCGCCAGCTGCTGGCCGGAATCCTCGATGGTCAACAGTGGGCAGATGACGCTTTGGTGTGCCTGTCCGAGCTGGTGACCAATGCGATAGTGCACAGCCGCTCCCGCGAGCCGGGCGGCTCGTTCACCGTCCGCGCCCAGCTCGGCAGTGACCGGCTGCGAGTCGAAGTCTGCGATCAGGGCGGCCCATGGCACGCAGCCACCCGCACGAGCGACGATACGCAGAACGGGCGGGGGCTGCTGATCGTCAGCCAGCTCGCCACCCGGTGGGGATGCGAAGGGCGCAGCCAGACCGGCTGGAACGTCTGGTTTGAGATCCAAGCCCACCCGTCCGGCCAGGGCGGGCGATGAGAAGCCTGGACCCGGGGCGCGATGACGCCGGGGTGCGGCTGCGCACGCTGCGGCTGCGGCGCGGCATGTCCCAGGTCGCATTAGCCAATCTGGCCGCCGTCTCGCCCGCGTTCGTGTCCATGGTCGAGACCGGGCAGCGCACGCTGCGCAGCACCGACTACGTCCTCGCCCTGGCCGGAGCGCTCAAGGTCTCCCCGTTCTACCTGGCCGATGGCCGCGACGACCCGGCCGCACCAGCCCCCCGCGCGCCAGGCACAGTGCCATTCCCAGCCCGCGCCGACCCCCTCACCCTCGCCCGCCACCGGCAACTGGCCCGCCAGTTCAGCCAGCTCGCCGCCTCTGACGCCCGGGCGGCGGGGGACTGGCTGCGCCGCCTGGCCCGCGACCCCGCCGTCAGTGCCTGGCTGCTCCTCGATCAGCTCGCCACCTTGCCCACCGACCCCAGATCACCATCAGCGAAAGGAAGCCCAGCCCATGACTGAAACGCCCACCCCTGCCCGCACACCTAGCCGCTGGTTCGCCGTCGTGGACGGGAGGCGAGTGCGGCAGTTACGCCGCCAGCACGGCCTGTCGCCAGCCGAACTCGCCGGCGAAGCCAACATCGGCCTGTCCACCGTGACCCGGCTCGAACGCCAGCACCAGCGCCGCTGCCGCACACGCACCCTGGCCCGGCTGGCCGCCGCGCTCGGCCAGCCACCCGCCGCCCTCACCCCCAGCCAGCCGACATGATCGTGGTCAATTACTGCCACATAGCGCCCCCTATTGACCACGATCATGGGGCTGGCGGGCCGACCAGTGGCCGGCGTCGCCAAAGCGGGCCGGGAAGTGGCAAGCTCGGTCGTATGGGAAACGAGGGGGAGAGCACCAGCCTGCGGGACAACCCAGTGCTGGCTGACGACATCGAGACCGCCGCCTGCGCGGTCGCTCATGGCCACGCCCCGGTACCGGCCACCGACCGGACCCTGGTCGTGGCGTTCGCCTCACCGGTCGCGCATTACCTGCTGCACTTCGCCAGCGATGCTGGCTTCCGGGCCGTGCTGGTCGAGCCCGACCTGGCCCGGGCCGGCGCCGAGTGGGCCACGCCCTACCTGGTCACCGGCGAGTTCGGGGACTTCCTGGACGACAGCACGGACGTGGTGGTGACCGACCATCACCGGCCTGAGCTGGGCGTGGTGCTGCGCGACGCGCTGGCCAGCAAGGCCCGCTGGGTGGGCATCCTGGGCAACCCGCGGCACCAGGGACCGCACATCACGGCGCTGGCCGACCTGGGCGTGCCGACGAGGAGATCGCCCGGGTGCACCGGCCGGTCGGGCTGAACATCGGCTCCCGGACCCCGCCGGAGATCGCCATCGCGACGCTGGCCGGGCTGATCGCGGACCGCAACGGCCGCCCGGGCGGCTTCGGGTTCTGACCGGGCCCGGCCCGCTGCCGGCCTGGACCGGGCCGGGTACCGCGCAGCGCGGCAGCCGCGCACGGATGCGCGGCCGCCGCCTGTCATCTGCTGATTCTGGTTAGCCTCCCGACGAGACCTGCTGGACCCCGGACACGGTGCCTTGCGCCGTAGTCAGGGCCGACTGCGCCGACGCGGTCCCGGTAATCGCGGACTGGATCGCGGTCCAGATGGCCTGGGACACCTTCGGGTAGTTGGCCCCGTACTGGGTCGTCCGCGACCGGGAGGTCGCGGTCTCATGGGCGAACACGGTGTACTCCGGGCCGCCCTTCAGGTACTGGGCCGTGACCGCGGGCTTGGTGGGCAGGTAGTACATCAGCCCGGTGATGTGCTTCATCACCGACGGCACCTGAGCGCCCTTGATCCATTGCCAGGCCATGTTCTGCTGCTCCGAGCTACCGGAGTTGCCGATGTTCCAGGTCTCGCCGCCGAGCGGGGTGACCACGGTTCTGGCCGGCCTTCTGGGTCGGGATCGGCACGATCCCGTACTGGTTGTTGTACTTCCAGCCGGCCGCGTTCAGCTCGGGGAAGATCCACGGGCCATCTTCGATCATGGCCGCGCTCTTGTGCAGGAACTGCTGGGTGAGGTCCGGGTCCTGGCCCCACTGCAGGACCGACTTGGAGGCCGACCCGTCCTTGACCATGTTGACCCAGAGCTGGAGGGACTGAGTGAAGGCGGGCGAATTCACCTTGTCGAGGTTGCCGCCGGCGCTCCAGAAGAACGGCTCGAGCTGCCAGGTGGACTGCTCGTCCGCGGTCGCGTCGAACGCGATGCCGTGGACGTTCCCCTTGGTCAGGGCCTTCGCGTCGGACTGCAGCTGGGCCCAGGTGGTCGGCGGGGACAGGTGCGCGGCGGCGAACATGGCCTTGTTGTAGAAGATGCCGACCGTGTTCGTGCCAATGGGATAGCAGTACTGCTTGCCCTGGAAGGTGCACTCGCTGATGGCCCCGGGCACGTACCCGCTGGTGGTAAAGCCGGGCAGGCCGTTGAGCGGCTTGAGCTGGCCGGTGGCCGCGACCTCAGGCACGTTCGGGTTGTCCAGCATGACAAGGTTCGGCAGGTCGCCGGCGCTGGCCTCCTGCAGCACCTTGGTGATCAGGTTGGCGTAGGGCACGACCTCGCGCTTCACCGTGACGTTGGGGTGAGCCTTTTCGAACTGCTTGTTGTACCAGTTGACAGCCGCGTTACCACCGCTGGAGGTGAAGTAGTCCAGCTCGGTAATCGTGATCTTGCCGTTGCTGCTGCCCCCACCCGACGAGCCGCAGCCCGCGGCAGCCAGCGCGAGGGCTGCCGCACCGACGGCCAGCAACTGCCAGCCCCGCCGGGCCCCGGCGCCAGGCCGGGCTGTCTAGGCCACCTTGCGGTATGCATGATTCTCGTTTCCTCCCAAATATCGGACCGGACAGCGGTGTCTCTGGCGGGCTTTCCGTTTGGTATCTGGCTCAGCCCTTGACCGAGCCGACGGTCAGCCCGGCCGCGATATAGCGCTGGGCGGCAACGAGCAGCATGGCCGCGGGCAGTATCCCGACAACGCACAACGCCATTGCCTGACCCAGGTTTGTCTGAAACTCTCCGATGTAGGAGTAGATACTCAGCGTGATCGGCTCGAAGGTATTTCCGGACAGCAGCGTGAGCGCGAAGATGAAGTCGCCCCAGCCCTGCAAGAACGCGAAGACAGCGATGGTGATGACGGCCGACCGGCTCATCGGCAGCACGACGCGGAGGAACGTCATCCACTCGGACGCACCGTCCACCCGTGCCGCCTGGAGCACATCGGCGGGCAGGCCCAGCATGAAGGCGCGCAGGACCAGGATGGCGAACGGGATCGTGTAGCTCGCGTCCGCCAGGATCAGGCCGGGATACGTATTCAGCAGGTGCAGCTTGTGGTACAGGATGAAGAGTGAGTTAGCGATCACAATTGACGGCAAAATTTGGGCGATCAGCAGCCCGCCGATGATGATGACCGTGACCCGGAAGCGGTACCGCGACAGCGCGTGCGCGGCGGGCAGCGCGATGAGCAGCGTCAGCAGGGCGGTGCCCAGGCCGATGATCAGGGTGCTGGCGATGTGGCCACCCTGGCTGGAGATGACCGCGCTGTAGTTGGAAAAGCTCCACGTAGGCGGCCAGAAATTGTAGTGGTTGCCCAGCAGCTGCCCGTTGTTCTCGAAGGACGCGATCACCACCGCGTACAGCGGGAACAGCATGACCACCAGGGCAATGAGCGCACCGAGCGCGGCCAGCGGGGCGGCGAATTTACGCTGCCGGATCATGTCATGCCCTCCGCAGTGATTCCCGGTTGAGCCAGATGTAGACCGGCGCGGCCAGC
The DNA here is from genome assembly GCA_963747705.1 of uncultured Actinomycetes bacterium. Taxonomy (GTDB): domain Bacteria; phylum Actinomycetota; class Actinomycetes; order Streptosporangiales; family Streptosporangiaceae; genus RYN-230. The sequence goes on from CAVVGF010000025.1 coordinate 126,420, forward strand.
AGGGCGATGATCAGCAGAATGGTGTTGAGCGCGGCCCCGGGACCGTATTCGAACTGCTGGAACGAGAGGTTGTAGGCCCACGGCGCGATGATCATCGTCGAGTTCGCCGGGCCACCCTGGGTCAGCCCGATGACCACGTCGAACACCTTCACGGTGAAGACGAAGCCGAGGACGAAGACGACCTCGATGACCGGCCGGATCACCGGCAGGGTGATCCGGATGAGCCGCTGCCAGGCGTTGGCCCCGTCGATCATGGCTGCCTCGGTCAGCTCGACCGGGACATCCTGCAGCGCGCTGTACAGCAGCACGGTGAAGAACGGGATGCCGATCCAGATGTTCGCGATCAGGATCGTGGCGTAGGCGGGCCCGGGCGAGGTCAGCCAGCCCACCGGCTGGCTGATCAGGTGCAGGTCGATGAGCACCTCGTTGACCGCGCCCGCCTCCAGCTGGAACAGGAACCGGAAGATGAAGCCGGTGATCAGCAGCGGCAGCAGCCACGGGATGATGACCAGCGAGCGGGCCACCCGGCGCAGCGGGAACCGCAGGTTGAACAGCAGGGCCAGGCTGAAGCCGATGATGAACTGGAAGAACAGTGACAGAGCGGTAAACGAGAACGTCCGGACGATAGCGCTCTGCGTGGTCGGGTCGAGCAGCACCGTCTTGTAGTTGGCCAGCCCGGCGAACGGGGCGAACAGGCTGGCGATCGTGGCCGGGGAGGTCTGCTCGAAGCTCAGGATCAGGTTGTAGACGATCGGCAGCGCGAACGCGAACAGCACATAGGCCAGCGCCGGGATGAGGAAGACCGCCCGGGCGTAGCGGGTCCACCGCGACGCCCGGCTGACCTCGGCCGTCGCGCGATCAGGCCCTGGGCGGCGGGCGGTGGCCCGGCGGGTCGGGATGGCGGTCCTGGCCAACCAGCGTCACTCCCCCAGATTCTCGGCCGGGCCGAGGCTCGCCACCGGGCCAAACGGCTGCAGGCGGCCACCGGCGCGCAGGTAGACGGGAATGGTGTCGAGCGGGGCCGGCGCGGTGACCCAGCCCCCGCCCGGATGCTCGGCGCCGGTCCAGGCGTCCTGCCAGGTCGTGCCCGGCGGGCAGGTAGACACGGCGCTCACGGGCGCCTTCGGTCAGCACCGGGGCGACCAGGATGTCGCGGCCGAACAGGAACTGATCGTCCACGGCCCAGCTGTCCTGGTCCGCGGGGAAGTCCAGGAACAGCGGGCGCATCGGGGGCAGCCCGGTCTCGTGGGCGGCCCGCATCTGCTCCATGACGTAGGGGCGCAGCCGTTCGCGCAGGAACAGGAGCTGCCTGATGATGCCGTACGCTTCCGCGCCGAACGACCAGACCTCGTTGGCCGCGCCGGTCTGCTCCGCGCCCGATCAGGGTCCCGGGCAGGCGGATCCCGTGCAGCCGGAAGACCGGGCAGAACACGCCGAACTGGAACCAGCGCACGATGAGCTCGCGGAACGACGGCGACGGTGATGTCGCCGTCCTTGAAGCCGCCGATGTCGGTGGTCCACCACGGGATGCCGGACAGGCCGATGTTCAGCCCGGCGGGGATCTGGCGGCGCAGGTGTCGAAGTCGAGTCGATGTCGCCGGACCACACCAGGGCGCCGTAGCGCTGGCTGCCCGCCCAGGCGGACCGGCACAGGCTGAGGATCTCCGTCTCCCCCTCGGCCTGCATCCCCTCGTAGAACCCGCGGGCGTGCAGCGCGGGTAGAGGCCGCTGACCTCGGCGCCGGGACCCGCGTGGTACCGGAGGTTCGCCGGCTGCTCGGGCACCAGCTCCGGCTCGCAGGCGTCGAGCCACCAGGTCGGATGCCGTACTTGTAGTAGCCCTCCCTGACCTTGGACCAGATGAAGGCGCGGGCGTCGCGGGTTGGTGGCGTCGTAGAACGTCATCGGACGCGGGCCGGCCGAGCCGCGGTCCCAGATCGCCAGCTGGGCGCGAGACCCGTACTCGGTGCCGACGAGCAGGCCGCGGCTCGTCCATCTCGGCGTAGTTCTCGCTGGCCGGGCTGACCGAGGGCCAGATCGAGACCATCAGCTTCATGCCGAGCTGCGTCGAGCTCGGCGACCATCGCCGCCGGGTCGGGCCACTCGGCCGGGTCGAACCGCCAGTCGCCCAGGCGGGTCCAGTGGAAGAAGTCGGCGACGATGACCGCGAGCGGCAGGCCGCGGCGGTGGTACTCGCGGGCGACGTCGAGCAGTTCATCCTGGGTGCGGTAGCGCAGCTTGCACTGCCAGAAACCGGCCGCCCAGCCGGGCAGCAGCGGCGCGTGGCCGGTGACGTCGGCGTAGGCACGCAGCATGCCCGCCGGGCTCGGCGGCGGCGGTGATCCAGTAGTCGAACTGCCGGGTCGCGTCGGACACCCAGCGGGTGCCGTGTGCCCAGCTCGACCCGGCCGATCGCCGGGTGGTTCCAGAGCAGGCCATAGCCGCGGCTGGAGACCAGGAACGGGATGTTGACCTCGGTGTTGCGCTGCACCAGCTCGATCACGGCGCCCTTCTGGTTGAGCAGGCCGTGCTGGTGCTGGCCGAGCCCGTAGAAGCGCTCGCCGTCAGCGGCGTTGAACCGCACCTCGAAGTGATGCATGCCGCCGCCGGCCGGGCGGTACCGCCGGGTGGGCGGCCCGGTGAAGTGAGGTGTTGTCTCGGACAGCAGCTCCCGGCCGGCGGGGCCGAGGAACCGCAGCTGGCCGGACCCGGATATCTCGGCGGTCAGCCCGCCGTTGGTGATCCGGCCCAGCTCGCCGGTGATCTCGATGTCGGCCGCGGATCCGGGCTGGTCCAGCAGCGCACCTGGCAGATCGTCCCGTATGACCTGCCACATCGTGCCGCGTACCCGCAGGCTGCCGTGACCCCAGGGCTCGATTCGGACGGTCTCCTGGCCACCTCGCCAGACCAGAGCCGTACCGTCCTGTATTAACAAGCCCATCGGCGGGGGCCCTCCCCAAAGAGTCGGCGGCCGGTTATCGTGCGCTATGGGCATCCAGACGAAGCGCTTCCCCCAGCTGGATGCGCCTCCTACGGGTTTAGAAGGAATAGGTTTTCCTAAACGCTAGAAGGTGGCCAAGGGCAGCGTCAAGACCACGACGGTTGCATCTTGGCCGCGGCCCACCAGCCCAGCACATATCCCGCGGCTACCCAGCGCAAGGCCGCTAACCTAAGCCAGCCCGTGGCTGACGCCAGTTGGCGCCGCGCCGGTCGGCGCCGTCCGGGACGTGGCTGGCGGCCTGGGGGCGATGTTCACCCCGGTCCAGCGCGTGGCTGAAACAGTCATGCGCACCGGTGCGCATGACTGTTTCAGCCATGCGGTGCCTGCGGGCTGGCGGGGGGCATGAATGAAACATCAGTGGGGTTGAGCTGCGGTAAGGCGGCCAGCCGGGCAGCCGGCCAGGCTCAGCCCGGCCAGCCGGGCAGGCCGGGCCGCCTGGCACGTCCCGCCGTACTACCCGGCGCGGCCAGCGCGGGCTTGGCGGTCAGCGCGGGCTTGGGGGTCAGCCCTTGAGGGCGCCGGAAACGAGGCCGCGGACGTAGAAGCGCTGCAGCCCGACATAGACCACGATGGCCG